>MVQL01000082.1 GCA_002067205.1 Pelotomaculum sp. PtaB.Bin104 | reverse complement strand
CCTGTCATGTTTATGGGAGAATACCAGCATACTGTTGACGCCAAAGGAAGGCTTTTTATACCGGCCCGTCTCCGAGAAGGCCTGGGAGATCTTTTTGTCTTGACAAAAGGTCTGGATGGATGCCTTTTCGCTTATCCCTGTCAGGAATGGCAGGTTTTAGAGCAAAAGCTGAAATCACTCCCCTTTACCAGGAGAGATGCCCGGGCCTTTGTTCGGTTTTTTTTCTCGGGAGCGACAGAGTGTGAAGTGGATAAACAGGGTAGAATATTAATCCCGGGTAACTTGCGCGAATACTCAAAGCTGGAAAAAGAAGCTGTCGTAATTGGTGTTTCCACCCGGGTAGAAATCTGGTCCGCTGTTGAATGGGAGAATTATAAAACGGAGGCGGCTTCTTCTTATGAAGATATCGCTGAAAAAATAATTGATATTGACTTGGAGTTGTAAAAACGACAAAATTCAACAATTAAATATCCTGAATTCGAAAAATATGTTAATATAAGGACAGTGGAGTAGTTTCATGAATTTTGTTCATGTTCCGGTGATGCTGGTTGAGGCTGTCACAGGACTTAACATCAAACGGAATGGTGTTTATGTTGACTGCACACTTGGTGGCGCGGGGCATAGTGAAGCGATATTAAAGCAGATCGGTCCCCATGGCCGGTTGATAGCGTTTGATCAAGACCCGGCGGCAATAGCACATGCCAGGGAAAAATTAGCGTCGTACCGGGGCAGGGTAGATTTGGTGCGGGCTAACTTCAAAGATTTGGCAGTTAAATTAAGTCAATTAAATATTAAATCTGTCGATGGGGTTTTGTTTGATCTTGGCGCTTCGTCACAGCAGTTCGACGACCCGGCCAGGGGTTTCAGCTACATGAACAACGCCCCTTTGGACATGCGGATGAACCCTGAGCAAGAAACAACCGCCAGGGATATTGTCAATAAATTGACAGTAAAAGAATTAGCCCGGATCATCAAAGAATACGGTGAGGAGCGCTGGGCATCCAGAATAGCTGAATTTATCCATATGGAAAGAAGCCACCAGGCAATTGAAACTACCGGCCAGCTGGTTGAAGTAATCAAGAAGGCTATTCCAGCCCGCGCTAGGCGGAGCGGACCGCACCCGGCAAAAAGGACCTTTCAGGCATTGCGGATGGCGGTAAACGGTGAACTTGAGGTTTTAGCCGGAGCTGTACGTTCTGCTGTACAGGTTCTCGGTAACGGGGGAAGGATTTGTGTTATTTCTTTCCACTCTTTAGAGGACCGTATAATTAAAGATTTATTTCGAGAACTTGCCGCGCCTTGCTCTTGTCCGAAAGAATTTCCGGTATGCGTTTGCGGCAAAAAAAAGGTTCTAAATATTATTACGATAAAACCGATGGTGCCAGGACCTGATGAATTAGAGTCCAATCCAAGGTCCAGAAGCGCCAGACTCAGGATAGCGGAAAAAGTATTGAATTAGGAGTCAGGAATCAGAAGTCAGAATAAAAGAATTGTTTATCGTCCCGAAATATTCTGAATTCTGGCTACTGAATTCTGAATTGTGAATTTATATGGAATAATCTACCTCGGTATATGTTCAGTTGTTCTATTCTTCAGGGGGCGTGAATAAGATTGATTGTAGCTCGGGAGAAGACAGGCAGCTATGGTTTTTTTGACGAATCGTTTCAATCGAGAAAAACACGCAGGCGCAGGGCGGTTTTCAAAAGTGATAAACTCGCGCTTACCGGCTTCATTTTTGCGATTTTTTTAGTGGGTGTGTTTATTACTTATTATTGTTCCCAGCTATTTACCCTCGGTTATCAAATAAACCGCCTGAATAAAGAATTGGCTGTTCTTCGCGTGGAAAATCACGGTTTGGACGAGGAAATCCAACAACTGGTAAATCTGGATAATATTGAATACCTGGCTATTCATAAGCTTAATATGGTTAAACCGGATGCTAATAATTTTTTAGTAGTCACTGTTGCCGACCCGGCCTCACGGGAGTTGACTGCTCAGTCAAAAGAACAGAACAGTCAACCAATTGTCGTTTCCTGGGGTGAAAAAGAAAAAAGCCGCTTGATTAAAACCTTTGATGAACTGGTTAACCGGTTTGAAAATAAGACTGGTTAAACTTAAGGTTACGGTTTTGGGAGGGGGCAAATGCAAACAACAAATATATTGATTCGAAAGAGGATAACCTTACTATTTCTAACAACCGTAGCTGTTTTCTTGTTTCTGGTTTTGCGTTTGGGCTGGCTTCAACTTGTTGAAGGGGACAGGCTGAGGGCGGAAGCTCTGGACATCCGTACCCGGGATGTACCGGTGGAGGCCAAGCGGGGAGCGATACTTGACCGGAATGGCAATGAGCTGGTGACAAGTATTAGCGTGGATTCCGCATATGCATTTCCTCCCCAGATTGTCGATAAACGGGGAACCGCAGATAAAATAGCCGGTGCTCTTGGAATGGATAAGGAAGATGTGTATAAAAAGCTCACTCAAAATGTGGGCTTTGTCTGGCTAAAGAGACGAATTGACTACGAATCGTCCCAAAAATTAAAGGCGCTCAAAATAGATGGTGTCGAATTAGTGGAAGAAAATAGGCGTTTTTACCGCCAGGATAATTTGGCTGCTCATTTGCTAGGGTTTGTCGGAGATGACAACCAAGGTTTGACAGGATTTGAAAGTGTATATGACAACGAACTAAGAGGAATTCCCGGCCGTATCGTTGTTGAGAAAGATGCCGTCGGAAGAAGCATTCCAGAAGCGGTGCATAAGTATATTCCATCAGTGCCCGGCAACAACCTGGTATTGACAATTGACCAGACTATTCAGTTTTTCGTTGAAAGGGAACTGGATAAGATCACAGAGTCCTACCATCCGAAATTAGCTGTTATGATCGTAATGAATCCAAAAACAGGGGAAATCCTTGCCATGGGTAACCGGCCGTCATTTAATCCGGGTGATTGGCAAAGTTATCCCCAGTCTGTATGGGATCATAATCCAGCCATCTGGTATAATTATGAGCCAGGTTCGACTTTTAAAATCATTACAGCAGCCTCAGCCTTGGAGGAAGGCGCTGTGAGACCGAGCGACACTTTCAATGACCCCGGCTTCATTAAAGTCGCGGACCGGACAATCCAGTGCTGGTATGATGGGGGGCACGGTTTGCAGACTTTTGAAGAAGTTTGCCAGAATTCATGCAACCCAGGTTTTATTACTGTTGGTCTGAGATTGGGAAAAGAAAAATTTTATAAATACATCAACTTATTCGGTCTGGATCAAAAGACAGGCATCAGCTTGCCAGGAGAGGAAGTAGGTATTCAAATTCCCAAGAGTGAAGCTACCGACTTGAATATTGCCACGATGTCCATAGGCCAGTCTATCGCTGTCACACCAATCCAACTGGTTTGTGCCGCTTCCGCGGTGGCGAACGGGGGGGTTTTATTAAAACCCACGCTGGTTAAGGCGATTACCGATCCTAACGGAAAAGTGCTGAAGGAATTTAAGACTGAACCGGTTCGCCAGGTAATTTCGAAAGATACCGCCCAGACCTTAATGAGATTGCTTACTAATGTGGTTCAGAAGGGAACAGGTAGAAGCGCCTTCGTCGACGGGTATGGCGCGGCGGGCAAAACCGGTACCGCCCAGGTAGTTGGACCCGGGGGTTATGTTGACGGTAAGTATGTTGCGTCGTTTATGGGCTTTGCGCCGGCGGATGATCCGCAGATTGCCGCTCTGGTGATGGTTGCTGAACCCAACGGCCCAAATTATTTCGGCAGTCAGGTCGCTGCGCCGGCCTTTAAAGCGGTAGCATTGGATAGTCTGCACTACCTGAAAATTCCGGAAAGGACTGATATAGAAAAGCCGAGAGACCCTTTTATGTTTCAAGAACCTAAATCTAGGGTTATAGTCCCGAATTTAGTAAATTATCCGGTGGAGGACGCTCAAAAGATACTAAAGAACGCTGGATTTTTAGCTCAGACAAGAGGTCAGGGCGGTATTGTAAGCAATCAGGTTCCCAAGGGTGGCGCTGATGTTTTAAATGGCTCCACAGTCATTCTTGAATTACAGGAAATTGACGCATCCAATGAGATTACCGTACCCGATTTAAAAGGACTGACAATTAAAGAAGCAGGCAGTCTGCTTGAGAAACTGGGACTTGTGTTAAACCCGGCAGGCACTGGTTTGGCTATCGGTCAACAGGCGCCACCCGGGTCAAA
>MVQL01000081.1 GCA_002067205.1 Pelotomaculum sp. PtaB.Bin104 | reverse complement strand
CAGCTTCAGCGAGGCGATGGCGCTGCTGAAGGGCAGCCTGGCCGGCCTGGGACTGGAGCCCACTGGGATCGCCATTGCCTGCTGCGGCGGGACCCGGGAAAAGAGCGGCCTCATTGCCAAAATTGCAGATGATGCCCCAACTGACCCAACGAAAAATTACCATTAAGTTTGGTTTCCACAACGACCTTGAAGCTGGCCTGTGTAATCGTCGCATCGGGGATGCTGGCTTTACTCCTCTCCTGCAAGTTAAAGAGCAGCTCAACAGCAGTGTTTTCGGGAAAAATTTTGCCGAGAAAAGTGAAAAACTTGGCAGACGAGTACGAGTACAGCCTTGACAGTAAGAGCATGGCATTGGCGGTATCCACGTTTTCTTTACTATGATATCTTTGAAAAAAATGTATCTTCATTTTATCACCTCATGACTTAATAGTACTCGTTGATATCGATACCGGCTTACAGCAGCCTCTCACAGCGCTCGCTTGACCTCAAACCGCCATGGGCAGGCCATGCTTTAAACAAAGGCGGTTTTATCTGTAAATTTTTAGAAGAGCACTCCTCCTTTAATGATAAGTTGCACTAATTGGTGCATAAACATTTACAAGTGGCATATAATATAGTATCATTGTATCATAGAGGTGGTGCAATGAATTCGCATTACAATCAGAACTATAACCGGGAGCAAATCGTGCTAATTTTGCAGACAATACAGGATTGCGTAAGAGATCGCCGTTTTTATATTTCCAAAAACGAGAACAGACAGGAAAATATAGACTTTATTAACGAGTATAACATAACAAGCAAAAAGCAGAGAGAAATTCTTCTGCAAATTGCGCCTGATGATTTCTGCCATACATTGCAGAATACTAAGCCGGGATATGAATATGAGGTCTTATATGTTTTTTGTGCGCAGGTCAGGTTATTCAATTTTGAAGGCATCGAGGAAATGGTAGACGTTTACACTAAATTTAACCTAATAGACGTCAGTGCTGGATGGCGCGTGGTGGTGATATCATTCCATAAGCGTAACAAGCCGGTGGATTACTGCTTCAGGTAATGGCCGAAAACTGAAAGGAGGGGGCTAAGTGAACATGACATTTTGTGAGGAATGCAGAACAGACGTAGCCTATCATCGTGAAAACGTTTCATTAAAAGGCTCATTGAAAGGTGAAGAATATGGTTATACCGGAGAGAAAGCAGTATGCGCCGAATGTGGCGCTGAAGTCTATGCGGCCGAAATTGAGGATGGCAATCTTAAGGCACTTTATGATGCTTACCGTCAAAAAAACGGCATTATTTCACTTGAAAAAATCTTAGAGTTGCCGCAAAAGTACAACATCGGAAAACGGCCGCTGTCATTGCTTTTAGGCTGGGGAGAAATGACGTTTACCCGTTATTGCGAGGGGGATCTGCCGACAAAGCAATATTCCGATATACTTCAGAAAATTTACGATGAGCCGTCCTATTACCTTTCATTGCTGGAACAAAACAAAAGAAACCTCAGATCTCAGACGGCATATGAAAAGAGCAAACGTCAGACGGCCGAATTGCTTGGCGGTCAAAAAACTACAGCATCTAAAGCGGATGAGGTTATTGGCTACCTGTTGTTCCAATGCGAAGACATCACACCGCTGGCATTGCAGAAAGCCTTATATTATATTCAGGGCGTCTACTATGCTTTTATGAATGTTTTCCTGTTTTCTGAGGATTGCGAAGCGTGGGTGCATGGGCCGGTTTACCGGGAGATTTACAACCGTTATGCGAGTTACCGTTTTGATCCGATAGAAAGCAACAGTGAGTTTGACGTCTCTGTTTTTACAGATGCTGAGAAAGCGGTTATTGACAGCGTTATTCAGAACTTCTGCTGTTACAGCGGAAAGATCCTGGAACGATTTACCCACTCTGAAATTCCCTGGCTCAAAACACGCGGCAGCCTGCCGGCTGATGCCCACTCTAACCGTATAATTACTAAAGAGGATATTGGTGAGTATTTCAGGGCTGTAAAGCAGAAGTATAATATGTTAACACCGAATGATGTTGAGAACTATGCTCAGGTTATTTTTAACAGGACAATGAGAAGTTGACGAAAGATACCGACTATAGTTGTGATTCACGTGGCGAAATTCAGCCACGCCGATACAGTTATTGACAGTTTTGGACAACCGGCTCCGGGTTAGACTGTACCTGGAGCCGGTTGTTAATCTTTCATTTTATCCGTTAACGAGTTTTGTGATTTCTTCCATCTCCAGGCCGCTTTGCCTGGCGACCACAATGGTCAGCGAGTTGATGCTCTTTTGCAAATCCTTGATCACCGGCTCCAGCCGGATCAGCAAGTAGCCCGCCACCACCATGGGGAAGCCGTAATTACCCGCCAGCTTGATGATTTCTTCCACCTTTCAATTCGCCTCCTTCAATTATTTTATCTTGTTATGGTTATCCCGAACCGGGGCGGTCTCCCTGGTTTTTGGCCTGGTTTAGCGGCCCCGGATCTAAAAAGAGGGAGGAATCCCCCCCCCTCGGATCAAGGCTATTGTGTGAGCTTTACCCTACTAAACCGCCGGTGTATACAGGTCGGTCACGGTGGTGTCGATAATCTTCGCGTCGGACTTGGACACCAGGTTGCCGCCGGAAGAGGTGAAGATGTTCTTGGTGATCACCAGGTCCATGGCTGTCTGTACCTCGGCCTCGGTCACGTTCTCCCGCGGCGCGTCCAGGCTGATGCTGACCGTGTTGCCGCCTTCGTTTTTAAAGCTCATGCGGAGCACCTTTGCCAATTGCCTCGCCCCCTTTCTGAATTTAGTTTTGTTTAATATTTTCCCTTCTTTACCTGAACCGGCGGAACCCGTTTCTCCAGTTTACTCGAACCGGAAGAGACGTCCGCCTGGTTAGCCCGTTAGTTGCTTAACTAGGCGTTGATCAGCTCGGCGCTGTCTACCCGGCTGATGCTGGCCAGCATGTAGCTCTGCAGGCCGGACAGGGATACGGCCACATCATAGTAGGCTAAGTAGTCGGCGCCTTACTATGTCACCATAGCAGGTTTCCAAATACTCGCCTCC
>MVQL01000080.1 GCA_002067205.1 Pelotomaculum sp. PtaB.Bin104 | reverse complement strand
GCTGAAAGTGGTGATATTCATTTTTGGTTATGCGATCTCTAGAACAATTTTATAAATAGCAACTTGAGTTAATTAGTCGACCCTTAACAAGTCTGTGCTGCCTGATTATTCGTCTGGACCAGCAGCCGGCAAAGTTATATTTCATTTCCTCGGGGTTCCCGGTTCCGGTACTCGGATTTTCTGTTATTTCCTCTAACAAAACAGAAAGCTTCCGCAATATTGGCTTATTCCCGGATTTCTTATGGTACTCTATGTCTTCAATAGCAACTGGGGTTAGTTTTAGAGTGTTGGTCATATCCCCAGGAGTTTCTTTATATCCTCCTTAGGCAATGTTGTTAGCTCTCCGCGTTCAGCCTGTTCTAAAGAGATAGCAATACGCTTTGTTATTTCAGGATCTGAAAAATAGCGATCTGCTTCTGTTATTGGAGTTAAGGCATAAGCTTTGCCTTTCCCTCTATGTACTATTACCTGTACATTTTTGTCTACGAGATCAAGGTACATCTTTTGCTTTTGCCTGAATTCTCTTGTAGTTATTATTACCATAGTCATAGGCATTTAAATAAAGTACCAATTTGGTACACAAAAATAGGTTGTTTAATTGATATACGCTAAAATTTTTCAAAATTCGAGGTACAAGTTATAGAAGAAGTGAAGAAATAAAAGGCTGCCTAAAAAATGAAGACAGGCCTTATATTATCAGGAGCCCAGGATTGGAATAGAATGCGCTGAGCTTCTTTTGAAGTCCTGATTGACGGGCGCTCGGACGGTCTAACTTTGGTGACATAAACTAATTTAACCTCGGCTATCTGCAGAAAATTAAATGATTGCTGAATTGGATTTGTACGTGTCATAATGGCTACATTTTTAAAAGGTTACACAACATTTTTGCCGGTCAGCAATAGCCATAAGGCCTCAATAAGTGCAAAAGGAAACGGAATAAATAGCGTAGCGGCTTTATGCCGTAGTCTTTTGTGTGGGCTGGGAGAATTGTGCGCCAACTAACGTTTGAGGCCGCCTGGCTAACTTTGTGAAAACTGTTGTGTATGTGTTGTGGGCGATGGTAGCCTGTGAAGTTTGTGAACCTAAACGGTACAAATAAAAAAACGTGCCTGTGAAGCACGCCGTTATACTTTGCAAGGGTACGGCCACTGCATGTACGCTTGTTTTTTTCGCCGAGATTGTCTTTGAAGTGGACGGAACGGGAACGGAAAAGAGTATCATAGGCGGATTTGAAAAATTCCGAAACATTATAAACAGATTTGAACAAACGATATTTGTATCCAAATGAAAAGACCAAGAGGCGAAGGCTAAACTGCCTCCGCCTCTTGGTCAACCGACTCAACGTCGGTTACCGGATTTGGGAAAGACTGATGCTCCAAGATGTAATCTACAGCCTTCTGAGCCATTGACGAAGCTGCTAAAAGCATTTTTTTGTCTTCCTTGAATTTACCAATCCAACTTTTGATGTATGCGGCGCTGTTCTCAATTGTTGCATTCTGGATACCGGTCATATGGCACAGAAAGGCAGCGCCCATCTCGGCAATCAGCTCTTCCTGGCTGTAATCCTGTGATCCGAATCTGTGATCGGTAAGCTTCTCATGTCTTCTGGTACGGTTGATATGCCCGGTCGAATGAACCAACTCGTGAAACAGGGTTGAATAATATTGCTCATTCCTGAAAAAAGTGCGCGGGTTCGGCATCCCGACATAGTCTCCCGACGGAGCATAGAATGCATGAGACTGATTAAACCTAATCTCAGGAATGTCTGTCCAGCACTCAATTAACCGTTCGGCCTGACCAATCGGGTCAAAATCATGGTCGTAAGCTTCTGTGGAAGGGATTTTGCTTTCATCAATCCCTCCGGTTTGTTTCAGGTTAAAAACTGTGTAATACCTTAGAAACGGGATATGGTCGATACTTCCGTCTTTTTTTTCGGATTCCAGAATCTTCCAGAATACGACGGGAAATCCCTTTTCACCTTTCAGGATGTGTCCGCCCAACTCCTTAACCTGGTTAAAGGTGAGAAAGAATGGAGAGCCATATTGATCGACCACAGTAAGCAGTAACCAAAAATTAAATCCCCTGTAAATCTTTTTGTTAACCATGTTCTGAGGCAAACCGGTTTCAGCTTTCCAGGGCATCTGCCACGGAACAACACCTTTTTCAAGGCGTTCAATAATCAGGTTCGTAACCATTTCGTAAATATCGAATGAAGAATTCATGGAAAATCGCCGTTGCCTTACGGACTTATTTGGGCATCTGGCACGCCGTTAAACTTAAATTTTTGGCGTACCGGTATTGAGCTATCCCGGATCAGGTCAACGGGGTGCATGTCAGTTTCATTCCGATTCCGTCGGCTTCAAACAACCAATGAAACTGAACGCATCCGAAGGAAATGAGCCACGAGAAGCGAGTTCCCCTTTACCGTTCCGGGAAGTGAAATAACTTTGTCGAAAATTTAAGTGTAACAGGCAATTTAAAATCTTATCTTATTGAATTTCAAAATACTATTAAAATAGCGTGTCTTTAAAACACGCCGTAATGCTTTTGCAAGGGTGCGGCCACCGCATGTACGCTTGCTTTATCTGCCGAGACTTTCTTTGTAGTGAACGGGACGAAAACGGAAAAGAGTGTCGCAGGCAGGGTTTGGAAAAAGGCGGGTTTAAAGCCCGCCCGATGATTAAAGCCGTTCCCGTATCAATTTATGCACGTCCGATGCCCTGTAGTAATTCCTTCCATGGATATTGAAGTAAGGAAGTATACCTTTCATCCGGTATCGTTGCAGCGTTCTTTTTGTCACATTCAGTAACAGGCATAAGTCCTGGTTGTCCAATATTTGTTCTCCATCCAACCAATTTTTCTGCTTCATCACACGCTCCAGCTTATCGTCTATTTGGTCGAACCTGTCGATAAAGCGCTCCATCCACGCCTCAAAATTCTCTTTATCAATATTCATAATGGTTGAATTTTATATGTGACCTATGATGAAGTAACTCACGTTGGACGGATCTTTCAGTACTATTTCCTTATCGCGCATAAACTTGATGTAACTCTTGGCCGTTCGTTCCCTTACGTCCAAAACAGTTTGAATTTGCTCGCATAAATCTAGATAGGTGTAATGCCGTTGTCGGTTGAAAATGCTGCGGGCAACGGCAATCAACTCGTTTTCCTTTCGCTTTTCCTTTTCTTCTTTTGTTTTCTCGCCGATGTAGGTGTGCATGGACTGTTCTTTGCTCCAGGCAAATTGAATTAACGGAACGTCCAACGGACTTCCGTCACGTACTTTCAAGGCTTTGATGACCGAAATACTGGGATCTTCATCTTTTTCTATGGAAAGAATGGCGGCGGCTTTGCGTTGCAGTTCCGACCCCA
>MVQL01000079.1 GCA_002067205.1 Pelotomaculum sp. PtaB.Bin104 | reverse complement strand
TCCGGGGCGCCGGGTATGGACAACGCTACCTGCCCGTTGGCCGGGGGCGGCCCGCTGGCCGGACTGGCCTGAATGTTGCTATCCCATTGACCCGGCTGGGTGGTGAGCACTTCGATTCTGTTCACATACTTTAAAAAGAAAGTATTAGTTTGCTCGCTGACCGCCCGCTGCCCGAAGAGCAGGAGCAGGGCGCTGTCGCCGTTCATGCTTCCCGCCGAGGGGGGCGAAGTGCCATTTGCTCCTCCGCTGGCGCTGGAATAGGCGAGGATGGGCTCCACAGTGACCGCGTTGTTGTCGGAGTCATCATTGAACTTATACCCGTCGCTGTCGCCGGGATCGACGTTCTTGAAATTCGGATAGTAATAACGCGTGTCCTGCAATAACTCCTGGCGGGTCAGGGTTACAGCAAAACCGTCGGTTGTGTAGAATTTAAGCTGCTTGGCGGACGCTGTTATTCCCGCCAGATCCAGCAGGTGCTGCAGCTTGACCCCCGTGCCCCGGTAAAATTTCTTGGTTGGCCAGGTGTTGATGGTGCTGTACGGCTGTTCAATAAGCTTGTATTGCGCGTCCATGGCCTGGAGTTGGGCCACGGTGAAGGTTGTGGGGTTCGTCACCCCGTTTCCGTCAATCTGTACTTGAGTCGACGCGGCCAGGGCCGGCGCGGGCGCCGTCAGGCTAAACGACCCGGCGAGCAGCAGCGCGCTGAGAACGACCATGAAAACCTTGTAAAGCCAGTTCTTTTTGACGTTCGACATGTTGAATATCCCTCCTTTGCTAATTTGCTGATAAAGAAACTTGTTTGTTTTTCAGGCTTACAAGTTAGTTACACCTGTAACATCACTTACTGGGCCTGGGTGGCGGTGATGGTGACTTTGTAGTGGTAACTCTGCTCCTGCTGGGCGGCATCGGTAACCGCATGGGTTATACTGGCGTCATAGGTGGCGCCCGCGGCGATGACAGTGTTCGCCGTCAAAGTGGAAGTCAGATTAAGCTCAGCCTCGTTGCCCGACTTGTCGATAACCTCAGTCACTTTGACAGGGATGGTGCCGTTATTCTTTATGGTATAATTGACTGTCGCGTTGTAGCCGGGATAGGCGTTGGTCACGTCCACTCCGATATCCTTGACCCCGTCCGCGCCGATAACGGTGGGCACTTCAGTACGGCCCACGTTTAATGTTTTGCCGGGGTCAACGGTTACACCCGGGTCGTTGGAAGTCGCGGCCGTAAACACGGTATCCAGGTAACCGGTCTGGACATTGCCGTTAATGGTGATGTCCTCGGCCCACACGGCATAGGCGGCGCCCATCAGGGTTAGGGCCAGCAGCATAACCAAACTCAGCGTTTTAACACTTTTCATTCTTCTTCCTCCTCAAAATTTAGTAGATATTCAGATACTAATAGTTTGCTCAGACAGTTTTTTTGCTCACCTCCTGTAATGTTTTAGCAACCAGCTGCGGATAGTTACCTCATCACGGCGTCCCACTGCTGAAAAACCAGGTCCACCGTGAAATTGTAATTGCTGTTTTCATCGACGTTCCCTACTGTAAGCCAGAGATCCCCGTACTGGCTGCCGCCCGCCCCTCCGATAACGCCCTGGGCGTCGCTAACCTTTATATGCACTTCCGGCGTGTCGTTATTGATCCGGGCGGTGTAACTGACCGGCACCGTTCCCTGGTTGGTCACCTGGAAACGAAAGCGAGCGTAATATCCCGGGTATGCGTCATGAACGTGGAGGGCCAGTCTTTTACCCTGCCCCTCCAACACAGCTTTGGCGCGACCCGGCGAGCAATTTTCCAGCACCTCGCAGGAACTAAAGCGAGGGTCGATGTACCCCGTCGCCACTACTCCCTCGAACTGCAGCCCGTTTTGCCAGGCGGCGTAACCCACCCCGATGACGTTCAGAGCTATAGCCAGGGCGACACAGATTATACCGTGGCCACGGGCGTTTCTTAATTTTCGCCACATTCTGCATTCAACTTCCATAAATATGAATTTATCAGCTTGCACTGCATATTTTATCAGCTATAGTGTCTACCAGTCTTTTCCCCAAACGTTCAAATATTAAAGCATATAGTTTAGAGGGGTTTAGATGAGTTAAGAAGAGTTTAGAAGGTTTTGGAGGGTTTAAAGCTGAAGTCGTTTAACAGCGCCTTCCAGGCCTATCCCCGGATTCATCCTCCTAACCAGGGGATTAGCTGGATTTAGATAAAATCACCTAAAAACTATCCTTTGCCAACGCATGAATTAAGCCTGTTGGCCCACAGATAACCCATCGCCAAGCTGAAATCATATCAGATATCAAGTGCCTGGCATTTAAGGTCTTGAATAAGCAGTTCAGTTATATCAGGCAAAAAAAATACCCCATTATGATGGGGATGTCTAATCTGGTCAGTTTATTGGATAAAACCGGAGAAAACTAAAGCTCCTCTGCTTTTATCACCCGTTTTTTTAAGAATATTGCGCACATGCACTTTGACTGTGGATTCGCTGATGCCGAGTGCTTCTGAAATACCGCTGTTGGAATAATTTTTCAGTAGCAGCCTGTATATTTCTTTTTCCCTGCCGGTTAAATCATCCAGCAAATCCGGCCCTGACTGTTGTGAGTAATCCACTACCTTTTTTAATTTCGGCTTTACTACCCGGGGGAATACCAGGACACTTCCCAGGGCGATTAGCTCCATCAGGCAGACCAGGTACCCCGGTGTCACCTGGCCGAGGCAGGCATCCACACCCGCTTTCATAGCACTTATTGAGATGTTCGCATCGTCCTGTTCAAACATCAGGATTAAACGTGTCTGCGGGCAGATGTCCTTAATCTCCTTCAACAGTATATAAGGCATTTCCCTGTTTTGAACTGCGCATATCATCATCTCCGGCTGAAAATCAACCGCGATATTCAATACATTGTCCAGGTCTACCAAATCAAGTACTTTATAGACATCCGGCGCTTTTTTTAACATCTTGATTAAAGCCTCTCCGTAAGATTTATTATCGCTGGCTATCAAAACGTTAATCATTTGAAATCCACCCCATATAAAGATTAATGATTGACTAGTTATCTATTAGGGTAGCCCTGCTTTTTGTGCCGATTTTTTGCAGGATATTCCTCACGTGTACTTTTACAGTCGACTCACTGATGAATAGTTGTTGCGATATCTCTTTATTAGAATATCTTTTCAGCAGTAAACTATAAATTTCCCTTTCCCTGCCGGTCAGTTCCTCGGGTATCCCCTTTGACGCGTCTTCCGAAAGATCGACTATTTTTTGTATTCTGGTTTTGATCATGCGGGGAAAAATCATAATTCCGCAGCGACAAATCATTTCCAGGCTGCGCAGCAAGTATCCCGGTGTTATTGAGCCGAGATAGGAATCAACACCCGCTTTTAACGTATCAAAGATTATTTCCGTATCTTCTCTCTCAGTTACCATCACCACCAGGGTCTGCGGGCAAACATTTTTAATCTCACTCAACACGTCAATATTTTCTTCCCATTCCCTTGAGGTGCAGATAATGATTTCCGGCTGATAATCCCCCACCACTTCCAAGATTTTTTCGAATAGTACCACATCCAACACTATAAACACATCAGGCTCCTTATCAATCATCTTTTTAATTGCTTCGCCTTGGGTACTGGTATCACAGGCTATTATAACGCTGATAACCGCCAAAAGACTCACCCCGTTCCAGCTCTAAATGTTCCTAATAACAAAAAAAGCCGTCATGCGTAAGGGCACAACGACATTACAAGTAAGCTAAATCCTTTCCGCAATGGGAGGCGCACCGGTTTCCCGATACACCCATCGGTCCCCCTGCCATAGCTTTAACCATAGGCAACAGGCAATGGGGACTCAGATTTATTATGATTAAGTTTTTATTAACTCGTGTAATCGAACAGGTTATATATGCCAAGTTTTTGTTTAGTAAATAATAATTTCTATTTAAATTAATTAATTCCTTCTTATTACCATAAAAAATTACAAAATATACGTCATACAATAATGAAGCTAAGGTAACATCTATCTTCATCTTCAATGTGACCTGTAGTATACATGCTATTTTCGGTTTATAAAATTAAACCGGGACGTATTTAACGCCCCGGTTTAATTTTATAAACATCCTAAGCTTTTGGAAAATACCTTTTTAAGAGGCCATAGAAGGCCATGCAATGTCTGGCTTCGTCCTTGCACGCTTCATGAATG
>MVQL01000078.1 GCA_002067205.1 Pelotomaculum sp. PtaB.Bin104 | reverse complement strand
CATAGTTCATACTGTTGCTCCCGGGGATCAGGAAAGAATTAATAACTACGTAAACGGGGTGATGAGCGGTCTGGAAACCGGCGGAGTGGAGTATGCCGCTATAAGGAAAGACCGCGGCGTATTTCCGGTTATGATGCACTGTACACCTATTCATCGGAAAAACAGGATCTCAGGGTTAAGGGGCATTATTATCGATATAACCTCCCGTAAACATATGGAGCGAAAACTGGAGTTTCTGAGCCTGTGCGATTCCCTTACGGGTATTTACAACCGCTCTTTTTTCCAGCGGGAAATGGATCGTATTCAGGAGGATAGCACATTGATCGCCAGTATTGTATTATGCGATTTGGACGGCCTGAAGCTGATTAATGACACGTTGGGGCACAGTAAGGGAAATATGTTGCTTGTGGCCGCAGCGCGAATAATCAAAAGCGCTTTTCGCAGTTCTGATGTAGTTGCCAGGGTAGGTGGAGACGAATTCGCTATTTTAATCCCCGAAAGCTCAATAGAAGCGGCACAAGCCGCATACAACAGGATTAAAGAGGCCGTTGAACAGCACAATGAAATATCCCCCGAACTGCCTTTAAGCATATCTGTGGGTTACGCTTCCGGCTGTCCGGCCTCCCAAAATCTCAGCAACCTTTTCAAGGAAGCGGACGATAACATGTACAGGGAAAAGCTGAGCCGGAAGCAAACCGCCAGAAATTTAATCATTCAGACACTTTTTAAGGCGATGGAAAAGCGGGACTTTACTGCGGAATACAACGGCGGCGGGAATCTTGAAGAGTTGGTTGCCAGCATGGCCAAAGCCCTGAAACTAACCAGTGCTGCTTGTGCAGCCGGACTGCAGCTTCTTGCCCGTTACCATGACATTGGAAATGTAGGAATACCTGAAGCTATTCTTTTTAAGCCGGGACCGCTAACAACGGACGAAATTGCCGAGGTAAAGCGCCACTGTGAAATAGGCTACCGTATTGCTCAGATTGCGCCTGAACTAAAACATATCGCAAGTTTCATATTGAAACACCATGAATGGTGGAACGGCCAGGGTTATCCTGCCGGGCTAAAAGGTGATGATATCCCCCTGGAATGCCGCATTTTTGCCATCGCAGACGCTTATTGTTCCATGACGGCAAAAAGGCCGTACAGGGGAAAAAAATCCGGAGAACAGGCCCTGGCGGAGATTAATCTGATGGCGGGTATACAATTCGACCCGCACTTGGTCCGGGTTTTTACAGAACTTATTGGGCCATTTTGAGGCAGCGGCTTTCCGTCAAAGCGGTGGGACAGGACAGCCTAAATCTGCGGCAGGGCCTAAGGCACTACTCAAATTGAGCAAGGCCCATTTAGGGGTTAGGTAGATATAAGAAGCAACATGATTAAGTCAAAGGACAGCTGGCTGGAGAGCATTCCATCCAGCTGTTTTACGATTTTAAGCCGTAACATTTTAATTAAGCACAAAGAAGTCTCTACCTTGATAATAGCAGCGGTGTATATTGGGACAATTGTGGGGGCCGGTTTTTCTTCCGGCCAGGAGGTCACGAAGGAAAACCCTGTGTCCGGCGTTTTCTTATTTGAAAATACTTGGAGATAAACCTGTCTAGTCAAATAATGCACGAAGGTAATCCCGGCGACCATGCAAAATGCGGTGGATG
>MVQL01000077.1 GCA_002067205.1 Pelotomaculum sp. PtaB.Bin104 | reverse complement strand
CATATTGGTGCCCCAGGCAAATTGCAGGCGGACCTGGCTGGAACCGGTCTGGCTTGTCGAATCGATCTTCTGCACACTGCTGACAGTACCCACACCGGCCTCGATAACTTTAGTTACGTCTTGCTCCACTTCCTGCGGCCCGGCGCCGGGGTAGGATGCGGATATAGAAATGGTCGGGCTGGTGATGTCAGGCAGCAAGTCAATGGATAGAAAGTGCAGGGAAAAGAGTCCCAGCACCAGCATGCCAAGGATGATCATTACAATAGTCACCGGCCGGTCGACTGAAAAATCAGCTATTTTCAAAATATCGCCTCCGCTTAATTGGGCTGTTTGCCCTGGGCGCCCGGCTGGCTGTTGGCTTTATCTTCCCCGCCGCCAACCAGCACCCTGGCCCCGTCCACCAGGCTTTGCTGTCCCAGTACAACGACCTGGTCGCCTTCCTGTAAGCCGCCGGTAATCTCAGTAACCCTGCCGTCGGAGATGCCAGCCTTGACCTGTACTTCTTTAGCCACACCATTTTGTACAGTATAAACAACACTACCATCCGACCTGGCCACCAGGGCGTTTACAGGCACAGTCAGCGCTCCCTCGCTCCTGTCCGTGGCAATATGCACCTCCGCGAACATCCCTTGCTTTAGCGCCTGGCCGGGGTTGTCCATTTTAACCTCGATCATATAACCTTTTGTTTTCGCATCAGCTGCCGGGCTCAGGTTGGCGACCACACCGGTAAACGAATCAGCCCGCACCGCCGGAACAAACACTTTCACTTCCTGTCCTTGCTTGATCTTGCCGATCTGCTGTTCTCCGACGGAAACCTGCACCTTCACCCGGCTGAGGTCGACAACAGTAATGGCTTGCGTAGTGCTTGAAACAACGCCACCCACATCCACGTTGCGCAGGGCTACTATTCCCGCAATAGGTGAAACAATGACCGTATTGGCCAGTTGATTGCGCTGGTAAGCCAGGGCAGCCTGACTTTGGGCGAGGGTCGCCTCAGGTTCCTCAGACTGGGCCTGCTGCAACTTTAACGCATAAGAATCGAAAGTATCAGCGGAAACAGCCCCCTGTTCAAAAAGCTGCTTGTAACGATCGTACTGTTTAGCAGCGTTATCCCTGCTATCTTCGGCCACCTTTTGCTTAGCCTGGGCTACCGACACTGACGCTTCAGATTGCTGCACCTGCACTCTTATATCAAAATCGTCAAGGGTAAAAAGAACGTCGCCTGCATTGACAGCGGACCCTACTTCCACCGGAACAGAGGCCACCTTGCCTGTTATTTTAGGTGATACAACAACAGACTGCTCCCCCACCAGCTGCCCGCTGGCGACCAGTTCCTTAACAACGTCGCCCCGCTTGGCCGTTTCCACCGCCACGGGCACGGCCGGGCTCTTAGCGCCTGAAGCTTGCGTCGTTAAAGAGTTGCCGCAGCCGGACAGAGTCAGGCTCAACATAAACACACCCGTCAGTATACTTGCCCCAATAACCGGAATTCTTTTTCCCATAATATCCCTCCAGGCCCTGTTAAACGATAAAATTTTGGTCTTTTTGTCCTATCAACCCACCAAGATCCATAATATATTTAACTATTTACAACGTCAATTATTATTTTCAAAAAGTTGAACCCCGCTCACGGGGAGCGGGGTTTCATTAAGCGGCAAAGTCAAGTCACCACTGTAGACATCATAAAACTTTTTTATGTTCATACATGCACACCCGGTTATACAACTGTCACTGTGTTAACAATCAGCAACCTAATTCTGCGCGATGACTTTTATACCTTCTTTCAAGGAATCAATGTTTGTTATTACTATTTCTTCACCTTCTCTTAAGCCCGACCTGATCACGACATTTTTACCGTCCGACAGCCCAGCTACCACCTCACACCTTGTGGCAATGCCGTTATTTATGACCCAGACAAAACTTTTTTCTTCACCCGTGGCCAGCGCCTCTCTCGGGATAATAATGCCGTCTTCATCTCCGGTGTTCAGGAAAATTTCCGCGAACATACCCGGCTTGAGCACATGCTGGGGATTGGGAATCTGTATCTTTACCGGGTAGGCCTTTGAAGTAGAATTCGCCGCAAACGCCACGTTTGTAACAACTCCGGTGAAAGGCTCGTCCTGCACCGAGCTGACTTTTACTTTTATTTGCTGCCCCACATTAACCTTGTTAATCTGAGCTTCATTAACATTCACGGAAACAACCACCGTATCAAGGTTGACCAGTGTAATTACAGGCTGGGCCGTGCTGGCCATTTCGCCGGGATTAATATTCCTGGCCGTGACCACCCCGCTGATCGGGGCCTTGATAATGGTGTTGGCAAAATCCGCCTGCGCTTTTTTAAGCTGGGCCTCGCTCTGACGGATGGTCTCGGGTATGGTCGCGCTGTTCAGGATGTCCAGGCTGTTCTGGGCGGATTCGTAAGACGCCTTGGCCTGAACATACGTTTTTTCCGACTGTTCAAACTGCTGCGCCGATATTACCGCGGAGTCCCGCAGCTGCTTGCTCCTCTGGTAATCCGCTTCGGCTGTTTTGAAAGTGGACTCGGCGTTCGCCAGCGCCAGTTCCGCCTGGTTTTTCTGGGTAGGCAGGTCCGAATTCCTGGCCTTGTCCAACTGGGCCGCGTATAAATCCACCAGGGCCCCCAGGTCGGCCGCGTCAAGACTTACCAGGAGGTCACCCTCGTTAACCTCGGAGCCCACATCCACCGGAATGCTGGATACTTTTCCGGCTGACTTCGGCACGACGTTCGCCGAGTTAAGAGCGTCCAGCTTGCCGCCAACAACCGTTCCGCCAGCCAGCCTCCCGGCATGAGCCGTAACCTTATCAACGCTAACGGTATCTCGGTCTGCCGCGTTAGACCCCAGCGAGCCGCATGCTGCCAGAGACACTATTGAAGCCATCAACAAGCCCACCATAACAATCCCGCGCAAATTTCTCAAGCACACTTCTCTCCTTTAACCCTTCCCGGCGGCCTAAATTAACTAACTAGCATAAACCTTTTTTATAGTTCAACCATTAAACTTGTACCGCTTTTAATCATTAATCCTTTGAATGTTTTATTAAATTAAGTATATGTTGGCCGTTCTTCACTGTCAAGGATTGTATTTTATCGATTAACAAAATGTTTATGTCCGCGTTTACTTGCATTATATAGATACCTAGTCGGAAAAACATTTTAGTTTAGAAGCAGCGTAATCTGCTCCTTTATCCAACGTAATCGTAAAACTACCGTACCTGCTCAACTTATAATTTTCCATGTATTCCTCACCGTAATTAACCATCTTGCCGTCCGCGTCAAATAAAGCAACTTGAACCACCGGATGTTTGTACTCTCTGCTGATATCCTTATCCGTCCGCTCTACTTCACCCGTCACATAGATAAAATCATTCAAAATGCCCTGGTCCTTGGCAAATCTCAAATTATGAAAAGTCACATCAGTGGGAGTGACTGAACATTCCTCTGACGTTTGAAAACTAAAATTTACTGCTTTGTAAAGGTTACTTTTATCTGAAATAGCTCTTATCATGAAATAGGCTGTTTCACCAGGCGTTATCCCGGGCGGCAATGTGGATGCAAGCTTTTCTACCATATTGCCTTCAGCGTCAATTACCTCGGCTTCTATTTTCGCTTTGCTGAAAGTACTTTTAGAGTTATTTTTCACTTCGCCTAAGATGGCGTAGCCATAATCAGTGTCAATTTTTTCATATGAAACAACTCGAAAAGCACCCATTTTTTCAGGCGATGTTAAAATGACTGTTCTCGCCGCGCTATCCCACTTAACATCGAAGCCCATCGCCTCCGATATCACCCTTAACGGGACAAATGTTCTATCATTAATAATCTGCGGCGGTGTTTCGGTAACAATCTCCCTGCCGTCAAGCATAATTTTAATTGGCGCGGGGTCGCCGAAAGCCATCGCCGACACGGTAAGAAATATTCCGATTATAACGCCAAAGATGTATTTTTTCAAAAGCATTCCCTCCCTGCAAATATTAAGTAAATTATTCTATATCTCGCTGAAAATACCTTCCATTATCGATTATTTAACGCATTTCTTTTCTTATCCGACAAGATTTTTAAGCAATAAAAAAGCCGCCCTATCGGGCGGTTCTTCCTTTTCTAGAAGATATCTTCTAAGCTGTTTTGCCATGGCTCTTTAGG
>MVQL01000076.1 GCA_002067205.1 Pelotomaculum sp. PtaB.Bin104 | reverse complement strand
GCCAAGATCAGGCGTTTCCAGAAACATGGCAAGGGGTAGATTTTGGTGTGAAAGAGAAGCCATTTTGCTTCTTAAACCGCCGCCGAGCTGCTCGTCATAAAGGGCAGCTTCTGTTGCAGTCACAGCAATCCTTACGCCTTGAAAGGTCATATATGCAACTGGCTCTAACAGTATTTTGTAGTCACCGCTGATGAGGGTGTCGTAATTGAAGCCGGTAACATCGGCAATGTATCTGATAACCAGTTCGTCTGTAAAATAGCTTTTTATGACTTCAATGTTTGCATTGCCGCTGCCAGAGCTAATAATTCTCGGAATTGCTTTTGCAGGATTGACATAGGTGTATGCTTGTGGATTAGGTGTCAGAGAAAAACCTTTTGTATAAGATATTTTGCTGACTTTTCCAAAGTGTGCCTGGATGTTATCGGGATTTTTGTTGGTAAAATCAATGGGTGTGGTGACCACCGCACGATCTCTTACTCTCACAACCGTAACCCGCACACCTTCGTCGCCAGGGTTCCAATAGTTTCCGCTGGTACCGTTGCCCATCCCGCCGCCTCCATGGTCAATGTTTCCTTCGCCCTCGGCATAGGCGGCGAGAGGAGACAGGAAGGTCAGCAGCAAAGCCAGCATAAGAAAAATACTAAGGTTTCGTTTCATAAAGACCTCCTTAAACAGCAAAAAGCACAGCATTTCTACTGTGCCTCTTCGATTGCTTTATTCTAATTTAATGGGTTAATCCATCGTCCCAACCTTGTTGCCAGTAAGCTCATCCCCTTGTTCACCTACCGTTGTACCCGAGCCTCCTGTTTCGGTTACCCAACCGAAGCCGGGGAGATAAACCTTGCCGTCTTTTTTCTCACCGCCCTGCGGCTCACCGGACTGCGTGGTATTTGGTCTTTTTACACTGTCATGGTCT
Source organism: Pelotomaculum sp. PtaB.Bin104 (assembly GCA_002067205.1). Classification (GTDB taxonomy): domain Bacteria; phylum Bacillota; class Desulfotomaculia; order Desulfotomaculales; family Pelotomaculaceae; genus MVQL01. The sequence continues at coordinate 2,443 of MVQL01000076.1, read as the reverse complement.
ACCGCTTTCACATTGTCAACCTTTTCTCCGTTGGGCTTTTGGGTTTTGTCGATCTTTTGGCTTTCTGTCGGCGCTGCCGGTTTGGTCACTTCCGGCTGAAGATTCTGTACCGGCTGATCGGTCTTAGCCGCTGTGTCATCGGTCGGCGCTGCAACCGATTCGTTGGCCTGGATGACCACTTCTTTTTCTTCTGCCTTATCACCGGTATCGATGCCTGGATTGACCTTATTATCTGTAACTGCAGTCGGCGGAGCTATGTCGTCATCCACCGGCGTTTGCGTCTTAAATTGAGAGGATATTGCAATAACCAGCACCACGCACACAATGCCAAGCCCGGCGATGGTCAGCCATTTCTTTGTCTTGTCAGTTATATTCTTCATAAGAGATTACCTCCTTGTCTATTTTATAGCCTCTCGGCATTCGCCGAGGCAGATGGCGCAAGGCTTGGCTTGAACCATCTATATAGATTTCCTCCTATTTTTTCAGTAGGGGGATTTCTTTTTTGTGGACTTCAAACTGGAAATTCACCCGAAAATATTTTTGCGAATCCTGTCGAAAGCACTTGACTTTTTTGGATCGTCCCCATAATCGCGACGGAAGGATTTTTTTCCTTACTACGAGTTCAGGGGGATTATTTTGAAACCTATTTTTATTTCGCATGCCGCCTACCAGGATTCCTTAATTGAACGTCTCAACCTGTATTACTCCGGTGGTTCTTTCGTCATCGCCAATCAGGACTGGCATCTGGTCGCTAAGCTCTGGATTACCGATTTGTCTTATATTACTTCACTTCTTCAGGATTACTATGACGCTAGAGGTCCACAACCTCGGGATCCGGCTTCTATGCTTAGATCCTATCTCCTGTTCCTTATGACGAAGCCGGAAATAGGCATAACCCAGTGGGTTAATGAAATGATTCGTGTTCCGTATTACGCTATTATTAGTGGTTTCGAACCTGGCGACATTCCAGGTGTCGGTACTTTTTACGATTTCTTTAAACGCCTTTGGGCAGCCGACGGAAATAATCTTAAATCCAGCAAACAGAAACGTAAGCGCAAGCCTAAAAAGGGAAAGAAAAAGGGGGAAAAAGCACCTACCACTACTCCGGGTAAAGTTAAACGTCTGGTTGATTGGGTCATTCGTCATGCTGCCAAGAAAACCGACTTGCCTTTTGACCGCTTGTTTCATTTTTTCCAGAGCCAAATCCTGACTGTTTCGGCTAAACTTGGTTTACTTGGGGATACGAATGCTTTAAGCGTGGCCGGAGACGGAACTCCCATTGTTACTGCTGCTTATCCTCGCAGTAAACCGACTTGTAATTGTCATGCCCAAGGCCTTGCGAAGTGCAACCATCCCCGCATTTATTCCCAACCCGACTGTGATACCGGCTGGGACAGCGCACGGGAGCGTTTCTTTTACGGATACCACCTGTACATGCTGACTGCCGCAAACAGTCCGTATGACTTGCCGTTGTATCCACGTCTACACCCTGCTTCCCGACACGATGCAATAAGCTTTGTTCTCAGTTCGGTTGAGTTTTCGCAACGTTTCACCTTGGGCATGGTGGACAAGGTTATTCTTGATGCCGCCCATGATGCCGGTGCCATTTATGACCTCTTACTTCATCAGAATATTAAACCTTTTATCGATCTTAATGTGCGCTCTACCAAAAACCTGGAATTTGACAGTGATATTAAAATTTCTCCCAATGGCATCCCGATTTGTCCCTCCTCAAAGGAGATGAAGCATTACGGCTTCGACCATTCTCAGAAACGGCATAAATGGCGGTGTCCGATGATGAAGAACCGGACGGCCAACTCTTGCCCAAAACCTTGTTCTACCGCAAAATACGGAAGAACGTTCCATACCTACAGTAGGGATAATCCACGTTTATTTCCGGAAATACCCCGGAATTCACCAAATTGGAAGATTACTTACAAACGCCGTACTACTTCAGAACGCTCCAATAAGCGGGAAAAGATTGATTACAAGCTGGAATCCGGCCGGCACCGTTCTACCAAGATGTGGTACATACGCATTTACGGCATTATGATGTGCCAACACATGGACGCCTGGTATGCCCACCTGAAAGAAGATTTAAAGGTTCTTAAAAAACTTATCTTTTCGCAGGCTGTTTAACCTAACCTTAAAGCTTATATTTTAAGAACGCCGTTAGGCTTATTTGTCATGTCCGTTTTTAGTAATGACTTGATGAAAACAGGCTCTTGAGCTTTACACTCCAAAATTTTCAGTTTCTTTTCTCCAAATTCTAATAATTACCACCTTTCAATGCCGAGAGGCTATTTTTTACAGTTCCTTACAAGCCACCCTACCACAAGAGTTTTCAAAAGTCTATTACAATTCCGATACAGTTAAAATAAAGGCATATATTTCGCCTGCACCTTAAGGTTCATCCGCATCGGCGGCAGGGATTTGCCGCCAA
>MVQL01000075.1 GCA_002067205.1 Pelotomaculum sp. PtaB.Bin104 | reverse complement strand
TGCACGTAAGTAAATCAAGCCGCTTGCATCGTAAGGCTCCCCGGTGAAACGGAACGGGTTGTAAACACTCTCAGAGTAAGCGTCAAGTATGGCACACCTGTACATTAATCAAGATTTGGGGTATTCTCCATATTAGGCATATTGGGGCATGCGGCAATCAGCCAGCAATGCATCCGACCAGGGCAGCAAACTATCAATGACGGCAGCATTACCCGTGTCCACATTAGGCAACTGCTCAAACAGATAAGTCAGATAGTTGAAAGGTTTGAGATTGTTCTCCTTGGCCGTCTCTATAATACTGTAAATAATCGCACTGCCTCTGGCACCCCTGGGAGTGTTTGAGAATAGGAAGTTTTTACGACCGATCACGAAGGGCTTGATCGAGCGTTCCGCACGATTATTGTCTATCTCCAGTCGGCCATCCAACAGAAAGTTTTTCAGGTTGTCCCATTGATTCAGGCAATAGGTAATCGCCTGTCCAAAAGTACTTTTAGGCAGGGTCTGCTGCCGCTGCTTCTTCAGCCAAACATAGAAATTATCCAGCACCGGCATGCTTAATTTCAGCCTTTCTTCATACCGATCCTGATCAGATATATTTTGATCTTTCAGTTGGCGCTCAATGGCAAACAGTTGATTGCAGTAATCCAGCCCCACACTGGTTGCCACCGGCTTGTTTTTCTGCTCAGCCGGCAAGGCTTTAAGTGCTTCCGCAAATTTCCTTCTTGCGTGGCTCCAGCAACCAATCAGGATTACATCTTTTAATTGTCCATAGCCATTGTAACCATCGGTTTTCAGATAACCCTTAAAGCCGGCAAGGAAACTTATCGGATGTTTGCTGGCCCTGGTGGTCTGGTAATCGTAGAGAACAATCGGCGGGCCGTCTCTTCCGGTCCGGTATAACCACATGTAGGACTTAGACTCGGCAGAACGCCCTGGTTCCCTCAATACCTGCAGGGTAGTCTCATCGGCGTGCAGGATATCTCGTTGCACCAACTGTTCATGCATCCGGTCGTAAATTCGTTTAAGCCACGGATCGGCGGCAGCCAGCAGCCAGTTGGCCATCGTCTGGCGCGACAATTCTATCCCCAACCGGGAGAATTGCTGTTCCTGACGGTACAGCGGCAGGCTGTTGGTGTACTTCTGGTCTGCTATGTAAGCCAGCATGGAAGGTGAGGCCAGGCTGCCCGGCAGGATCGGCGCGGGCATTTGTGCTTTAATGATTGGTGTGGTCAAGTTTTCCCGCTCACACCGGCGGCAGGCGTAGATGTGTTGGATATGTTTGACTAACTTTACCTGAGCCGGAATGATTTTGAATTCCTGTCTGGTTTGGGTGCTCATTTCATGCAGAACACCCTGGCAAGAGGGACATACTTTTTCATGTTCTTCCAGGCGGTATTCAATCACTTCCTCCGGCAGTGCTTCAATTTGCTTAGCTCTCTGCCCGGCCTGTTTTTTCTGCCGTTGATAGGTAACAGTTTCCAGGGTCGCTTCTTCCACTTGAGGGTTGGCGGTATCTTCAACCTCGTTAAACAGGTTGAGCTGTTCATGGTCGGTTCTCTCGCTGGAAGCGCCATACTTTTGCTGACGGCTTAAGCGGAATTGCTCCTCATACCACCTCAGCTTGGCATTTAGTTCAGCGATCTGATATTCCTGCTGCAGGATCTTATCACTTAGCTGTTCAATTATCCGGGCTGAATTTTCCTGTGTATCCATAAGTTAATTATAACATAAAACAGCTGGTATTTGTTCAAAATTAGCTAAATTTACTGAAATAAAGTCAAATTATTAGATTATGATGCGTTCAGTAGCTGCCTTATGTGCTTGCGGTTGTTTTAAGGATAACCCGTCCAGCAACCAGCGTAATTCCCGGTAGTCAACTCTCACTACGTCACCCTGATCTGCCGGCCACTTAAACTTACCTCGTTCCAGGCGCCGGTAGTGAAGCCAAAATCCGTTATGTTCCCATTGTAAAATTTTGAGCTTATCTTTTCTGCGATTGCAAAATACAAACAAGCTCTGGCTGAACGGGTCTAACGCGAAGGCTTCTTTGAGCAATACAGCTAGTCCGTCAATGGATTTCCTTAAATCTGTGCTGCCGCAAGCTAAGTAAACTTGCCTGCCAGCTAATCCATTGATCATATTGTCTGCAGAACCTGCACAATCTCGCGTAAAAGATGGTGGTCAAATCCTTTGCGAATCTCAACAATTGCCTGTCTTACACAAATATTTATGGAGTCTCCAGCAGGAATTGCCTGCTTACAAAGCGGCAATTCTAAGGACAGCCATTTCACGGGTTGTACTTTTTCTGTCTGGCCGGTGCGGAGTTTCTTGCGCCAGTAATAGAACTGATTTTCTCTAACTGCTCGTTCTTTACACCAGGCTACTATACTTTTGCCGCTGCTCTCGTATTCTGCCAGTCGCTGTTCCCATATGCTGCAAAGTTTGCTATCCATTCCTGAACATCCTTTCTTTTCTTAATGTCCAGGCTTATTTTCTCATGTTTTAGTTCTATATTGAAGGTGTCTTCTTTTTGACGCTTACTTTTGGTTCAGAAAAAACATATCTCTATACCCCTCGTATCTATTATCATAAAAAGTTTCATCCATTTAATAATCTCACTTTTTATGATTTATCGGTATTTTCTGTATCGATCCTTACCACTTAACCGTAGTATAATTCTTTAATGGGAACTGGTTAATAAACGCTTTTATATCATCCTGATCCATATTGCTATGCCAGTAGAATTTCCACCGACAGCCAATCAAAGCAGGAACAATGACTTCTAAATAATAAGGAAAATCAACTCCCATTATAGAATGTCCCATAACAATAACCTCGTCAATCTCTGTACTTTCAATGAAAGACTTTAATTGGACATAATTCTGATTAAGATTTTTTGATGCAACCTCACAAAAATTGATAATATGATTGACTCCCGGTTCTATTGACACAGCATAGAAATCATCATCGCCGTACTTTTCAATCATTTCTTTTTCGATAAGCGCAATATCATTATCAACAGAACCAAATTGAATAAAAAATTTGCTCTCTTACTGTTCCGCTATCAATTGAACTATCAACCAAATCAACATGTCCATGAATATGAAGAATGTTGCTAGGAGCAATTCCATATAAATTTTCCAAAGTAGTAGTGTAATTGAAAGTGACAAATAAAGCATTTTTGTTTATTGAAATGATATTAACAGGTTTCGAGAAATCTATTTGCGTTAACCATTCCAAAAAGTATTTCCCTGTGAAATCGAATATAAATTTTGTTTGCTCGTCCAAATCCATATCGATCCCATTCCACCTTGAATCACTATCATCATTTAAGTCAGGATAATACTCGTTAACCGCTTCCTCAATACATTCCTCATAATTAATCGTTAATGATTCCTCAAGGTCGCTCCATCTGTCTGAAGTGGATAAATATTGAAAATCATTGAACGCCATAAATGCATCTTCATGATGTTTCAATAAAAAGCTGCGATAATCTCTATATCCGGTTTTATAGCCATGATGCAAGTCAAATCCATTTCCACATATGTAAAGTTTCATTTGCCCTCTCTTTCGTTTAAGCAATATTCGAGGTATTAACCCTCCCTCTATAATCTAACATTTACTCTTGATTGCTTAGATTTTCTTAGAATTTCACATTGAACAGAACAAGCCACATGGATAACATGCTTATTTATGCATAAACCTGGATGGGCAAGGGTGACCTAAACAAGTATATTGTGTTTTAGACTTATTCCGGCCGCTGGTATCCACTTGCTCCACGGTGGCAAACCTCCCATGTCTCACAGGGTCTGTGCCCTAAATTCCTTCGTTGTGCCTATCCATGAGGTGGATGTTAGTCATGCTCCTATACTGGGTCTTTGCCCTGACGGAATTTATTCAACCTAACCCCACATGTCCGCAGGGCACAACCACCCATGAAAATGAGGCAGGTGATTTGCAAGAAAGAGATATTCTGCTAAATTTAGATTATCAGGGTCAA
>MVQL01000074.1 GCA_002067205.1 Pelotomaculum sp. PtaB.Bin104 | reverse complement strand
TGGCAAACCAAAAAAGCAGTCCGGCGCTTAAAATACCTATCCATAATCCTAATTGGTCAAGGGCTATCCAGGGCTGTATAATTGCCCCTATGATTAGGAAATTAAGGAATATAAACGACCAAGAGCCCGACCAGGCATAATGCAGCACAATTCTTTCGTCCACAACCGGGTCAGGAAAAAAATGCTTGACTCCAAACCTTTTGGCGAGATAGAAAATGATTACAATTCCTAAGACATAAATGCCAAGCATACTCCCTCCGGGAGGATGAATAGAAAATGTGGAAAGAATAGCTAAAACCACGCCTACCAGAATAATGGGCATACTAAGTGCGGTAAGAACCAATCCAATCCATAGCACAATTGGTTTTTTGGGTGCGATATTAATAAAAAAAGCTATCGCAATTCCACCGGCTGTTGCCAAAAGCCGAACTGGATCGACAATACCATCCTTGAAGAACTGAAGTATCACACTTATAATCAGGAACATTACCGCGAATACCACAAACCAAACCAACTTATTTTTCATAGTAGTTTCCTCCTTTTGGTTCTTTACAATTAAGATTGTATAATAAACTACTCTAAATGTAAATAATGTTCTACTTTTTGTATCACATGCTTTACATAAGCACGCCTTCGTCAGGGTTTTTCTTTGAACACTATTGACAACTTGGTTTAATGATATTAAACTAATCATGCGGTCTAATGATATTAAACCAAAGGAGCGAGCATTTTGGAAGATTATAAATTGGGAGCCATGGAAACAAAGTTTGCAGAACTTATGTGGGATAACGAACCTATTGCATCAGGCGAGCTGGTGAAGCTTTGTGAAAAAGAATTGAGTTGGAAAAAATCGACCACCTATACGATGCTTAGGCGGTTGTGCGAACGTAATATATTTCAAAATAAAAACGGTGTGGTTTCCTCTATCATAACCAAGCAAGAGTTTCAGGCATTGCAAAGTGAGCAATTTGTAAAAGAAACTTTTGGCGGGTCACTCCCACATTTCTTAGCAGCGTTTGCGACACGCAAGAAATTGAGTGAAAATGAGATTGAAGAGCTGCAAAGGTTAATCAATCAGCATAGGAGGTGAAGAAATGAACGCGGTATTTTTACAGGTCTTGAATATGAGCCTGACGGCAAGCTATGTCATTCTTTTTGTTTTGGCTGCAAGGCTGCTTTTGAAAAAAGCTCCGAAAATATTTTCATACGCATTGTGGGGCGTCGTTCTGTTCCGGCTGACATGTCCGTTCTCTTTTGAGAGCCTGTTCAGTCTGTTCGCTATAAACCCAAATCCTATCCCAAGCGATATCATGTATGCAGAGGTTCCGCAAATCAACACCGGCATAGCCCTTGTCGATCATGCGGCAAATCCGATTTTGTCAACACAAACGGCCATGCAGGGCGCAAGCGTCAACCCAATGCAGATATGGGCCTTTACGGGCAGCATGATTTGGCTGGCGGGGATAGCCGTATTGCTGATTTACAGCCTGGTATCCCTTCTCCGCCTGCGTTCCAAGCTGGTCGGCGCGGTTAAAGGGCGCGACAATATTTATCTTGCCGATTATATCACATCCCCTTTCGTGATGGGCGTGATACGCCCGAAAATCTATTTGCCGTCCACGCTTTCCGAACGGGAGCAAGACTATATCATTCTGCATGAACAGACGCATATCAGTCGCCTTGACCATATTGTAAAAATTGTTGCGTTTCTTGTACTTATCGTTCATTGGTTTAATCCTCTGGTTTGGCTCGCGTTCATGCTGAGCGTAAAGGATATGGAAACGTCCTGCGACGAAAGCGTGATGAAGCATATGGATACGGACATACGCAAAGAATACTCCGCGTCTTTATTGAGCCTGGCCACGGGCAGAAAAATCGTCGCCGGAATACCGCTGGCCTTTGGCGAAGGCGATACGAAAAGCAGAATAAAGAATGTGCTCAATTATAAGAAGCCTGCGTTTTGGATTGTTGCCGCGGCTGTGGTTGTGTGCCTTGTATTGACCGTTTGTCTGATAGCCAATCCTCGGACTGATTCAATTTCAAATTCCTATGAACATCTTGGTTATACTGTTTTGCCGCCTGATGACTATAACGGAAAAGTAGCTTTGACGGAACAAGATAGACTTGATGACAATACAATTATTGAGGTCTATCAAACAGCGACGCGGGAAAAGTACCCGGAGGCGGGCTTTATGTTCCGTATTGTGCGCCATACGCCTGCGGAGTTCGAGGACTATTTCCCGTTGGTGGATATGATCGGCGGCGTAGAACACTTTGCCAAGGACGACAATTACTATTATTCCTGCGAAAGGCCGACAGATGTGCAGGCAGATACGGAGACGAAAGGCGTGTATGAGGAGTACAGCGCGCTTTGCAAGCACATAGATTCCATCCTCTCGTCGTTTATCGAAGTCAACCATTTGACAGCGTATGACCACAATGCGGCAGTGTATAAGCCTGAGTATACTTATCCCGGCAATCATGCCATATATGCGTTTACCCTTTCAAATGGGGCAAAGTTTAAGCTCATTCTTTCTCAGCCGGTTAGGCAGGGCGCAGGCGGCATATGGTGTGTCGAACGGATGTATGATGAGAACAATAATTTGTATCTCGCGATGCCGGATACCGACCTGACGGCAATGGAGTACTATAAGGAACAGCAGAATGAGGCGGATGCCGGACACAAAGTCGGATCGCTGGAGGCAGAGGATGTCGCATTGACATATCTGGATAAAGTTTGGAGCTGGGCGGATGACATTGCGGAAAGAAGCATACGAGACTTGTTATAGATATTGGAGTCTGCGTAGTGTATAAACGCGTAAGGCTCTATGTCGCCGCCCGCGTTGATATGCAAATATCTCCTACACTCGCAATACAGCCCTGTGCATATTCGCCGTCGTTCCAGAAATCCAACGTAAACAGAGGTACAGCAGGATTAAAGGCAATTTGCTTTGCGTCCACCATTTCCCCAAAATGGGCGGGATTAACTCAGTCAAGCGGATATATCGGAATATTTGAGGGCCGCTTTCATCTTAAAAGGGTGGTTATACAAACCAATAAACCTAAAATTGAGAATCCTGTTCCGCTGATATAAGGGTATTCAATATTCATTTCATAGAGGTATCCGGCACTGAGTGGACCTAATACCTTAAAGCTTAAAATCCGGATCGGGTTACGGGTGTTCATTTATTGTTACCGTTCCTTTATTGCCGTCTACAGTAACCATTTGTCCGGTTTTGACGGAGCGGGTGGCTGAGCGGGTGGCCATAACTGCCGGGATATTGTACTCGCGAGCTACAATGCTGCTGTGGCTCAAAGGTCCTCCGATATCGGTAACAACTGCGGCAGCCGACGCAAACAACGGAGTCCAGGCCGGGGTCGTTGTTACGGACACCAGTACATCGCCAGGTTTGAGTTTGCCGAAATCTCCCGGTCCAAATAAAACACAGGCCGGCGCAGTTACGACACCGCCGCTGGTGCCAACACCTTTGAGAACCATTGTGCCGCCTTTTTTCTCGCCTTCCTCTCCATGAAGCAGCAGTTTTGCCCAGCGGGTTTTTTCAGGTAGCATGACCGGGGGAACAGCTTTAAGAAAATCCTGCCATTGCTTTTTTCGCTCAGGGATACGATCAGCCATATAAGGAAGCGGCACATCGCATGTGAGGGCATCGACCAATTCTTCCACTTCAGACTTTTCGAGCCAATATATATCTTCTATGTCTCCAATCGCTCTCCCGGCAACAAAACGACGGCCGAGCTCGGCAAACATACGGCGCATCAGCGGATGTCCCATGCCCATGTCGAAAATACTGTCCTCACGCATCTGTCCGGTATTTTGCGCCCAGCGCAATAGCTTTAAAAACCAGCCCCGGCGCGGCCAACCAACCCGTTTAAGCACTGCTTGCACAGCCTGTTCCCGCTTTTGGCTG
>MVQL01000073.1 GCA_002067205.1 Pelotomaculum sp. PtaB.Bin104 | reverse complement strand
ATCTATGGATGTTACTGAATTGTTACTGGGTTTGGGTCCGGCGACCCGCTCCAGGCTAGCCTCCGTGGGGGAGGGCGTTACTAAAAATTGAATTGCCATTCCCGCGATTCTTTATGATCCCTCCCATGACCCCCGTAAATGAAATTGGTAATATATGTGTCCGTAAAAAAGTTCATAAAAAGTCTATAAAAAGTCCATATTTTGTATAAATTTTATGACCAACTTGCCTACCAAAGGGGGGTGATTATTATACTTGTTGTTATGCGGTTTTTTACGCGACATCCGGCCCGGCAAGCGTTATTATCGTTAGTTGAGCTTGGGGCAAAAATAAAAACATTATAAAGAATATTGACAGTAGTTACATGTTGTACTACAATTAATTATATATAATAGGAAACTGGAGTTGTCTGCCCGTGAGGCGGATTTTTTATTTCCACGAAAAGGAGGATTGTTTATGGTCACAGTTTTGGAGGTTTTGCGGAAAGAAAAGAACTTGACCGGTGCCGAACTATCAAGGCGGATGGGTTACAATCAGCGAGCATTATCGCCAGTGGAGCGGCGAACAGCCAGGGCATGGCCGGCACTACGTAGGAAGGTAGCTGCTACACTGAACGTCAATGAGAGCAGTTTGTTTGATGGAGAGGGTTTTGCTATCCCGTTAGAAGTTTTCAAAAATCAGTAACCATTAACTTAATAACCATACCCTGCCATTGGCGGGGTTTTTTTATGCCTTGAAAGGGGGTGAGGACATATGGAAAATGCGGCAAAAGTAAAAAATGTACCGGATGCAGCCAAGCTGCTAAATATTAGCAAATCTTTTATGTATAAGTTGGTAAAAAATGGACAAATACCCTCTATCCGTCTAGGGGGTAGGCGGGTAGTAATTCCGGTAAGTGCGATTGAAGACCTGTTAATAAAATGGAAAAAGCAGTAACATCAAGCCCGGTAGAGGTTTACCGGGCGTTTTATGGGAGATTTTATCATGGACACTCTTATTCTATCACCAGAGGGAGTAAAAGACCAGATTCCAAGAGATAGCCATACTTTCACTGATGACGTATTACAGCGATTTGGTGGAGTGCAAATTGAGTATAAAAAACCAAATACCCAAAAATTAGCACAAAACGAGCTGCAAGGCAACACCTTGCAGGCGGCTCTTTCGTACACACGGCGCGGGTGGTGCGTGATTCCCCTCCCTGCCGGGGGGAAGGCGCCGAGGGGCAGGGGTTGGCAAAACCTGCGCCTGACAGAGGAAGAACTGCCTGCCCGCTTCACAAATGGTGAAAATGTGGGGGTTCTATTGGGGGAGCCGTCCGGCTGGTTAACCGATATTGATCTGGACTGTACGGAGGCGGTAGCCCTGGCTGGCTACATGCTCCCTCAAACTAATGCTGTTTTTGGCAGAGCAGGTAAGCGCCGTAGCCATTACCTTTACATGTGTTACAACTCGCAAACGCTGAAATTTCAGGATATAGACAAAAGCATGCTTGTGGAAATCCGTTCTACTGGTGGGCAAACTGTCTTTCCGGGTAGCACCCATCCGTCCGGGGAAAAGATCGCCTGGGAGGCGGAGGGTGACCCTAACAAGCTAGCGTTTGAACATCTATTACCTGTCGTTGGACGTCTTGCAGCAGCCGCTTTACTTGCGCGACATTGGCCCGCGAAAGGCAGCAGGCAAGAAGCGGCCCTGGCGCTGGCTGGCGGCCTCCTGCGCGGGGGGTGGGAAGCTGCCCAAGTGGAAGAATTTATAAGATATGTAGCTTTAGCCGCAAAAGACGAAGAGCCGCGCATGCGCGCGCAGACAGTTGTAAGCACTATCAGAAAAAGCGATTCACCGACTACGGGTTGGCCCCGCCTGGGTGAATTGGTTGGTGCTGATGTCGTCAAACTGGCGCAAAAATGGCTGGGTGTGACGGCGACGGGGGTGTCGGCGAATTGGCCTGATCCCGAAGAGATTAGGGAAGAACTCTTGCCGGTTGAGGATTTGCCAGTCGCCATAATTCCGGAGCCGCTCCGGGGCTGGTTGACTGATATATCGTACCGCATGCAGTGCCCTATTGACTTTGTCGCTACCGCTGCCTTGGTGGTAGCCGGTGCGGTTATCGGCGCAAGTTGCGGTATAAGACCAAAACAATATGACGATTGGCTTATTATCCCTAACCTTTGGGGTGGTATTGTGGCCCGACCCTCCATGTTAAAGACCCCCGCATTATCAGAAATAATGAAACCGTTATCACGGCTAGAGATTGAAGCTAAGGAAGAATACGATAACAAAATGAATTACTTTAATGCTGAAGTAGAAGTCTTTAAAGCGAATAAAGAAGCTCTAAAAGCTGAGATGGTAGCAGCAGCCAAGGGCAAACCCAAGAATGGTGTTCCACCTCCGAGGATGGATGAGGTTAAAGCCCGTTTTACGGCATTAGAGGAACCGGAAGCACCTGTCCGGCGCAGGTACAAGACAAACGACGCGACTATTGAGAAAATGGCCGAGTTGTTGAACGAAAACCCGCGCGGTATCTTACTTTTTCGCGACGAGCTTGTCGGGTTGCTGGTGTCCTGGGACAGAGAGGACCGGCAAGCGGATAGGACTTTCTATTTAGAGGCGTGGAACGGCTACGGAAGCTACACAACTGACCGGATCGGGCGCGGGACTATCGACACGGGCAATCTGTGTGTCAGTGTTCTAGGTGGGATTCAACCAGCCAAACTAATCGGATACCTTTGTCAAGCTAGCGACGATCTGAAGAATGATGGCCTTGTCCAGCGTTTTCAGCTAATCGTTTACCCAGACGAGCCCACGGATTGGAAACTGATCGACGAGTATCCTAACACTGAAGCAAAAAACAGAGCTTATGTCATATTTAAAAAGTTATCCGAAGTAAACTTCCTTGATTATGGCGCAGAACTGCCGGAAGGTGAAAAGATACCGTTCTTTCACTTTTCGCCTGAAGCGCAGGGAATTTTTAACGAGTGGCTGACGGACTTGCAGGCACGGTTACAGACTGAAGAAGCTCCCCTCATGATAGAACATTTGTCAAAGTACCGCAGTCTGATGCCTAGCCTGGCATTGGTACTCCACCTAACAAGTGTTGCAGACGGACAAGCAACCGGCCCAGTATCGCAAGAAGCGGCAAGTATGGCTGCGGCCTGGTGTGACTACCTGGAAAGCCATGCCCGGCGCATATATGGGCTTGTAAGCGATATCTCGACCAAGGCGGCGGCAGAACTGGCGAAGAAAATTAAAAAACGTGCGTTAAAAGATAGTTTTACTGTCAGGGACGTTTACCGCAAGGGTTGGCACCTACTCGACAAGAAAGAACTCGTTCGAGATGCGTGCAACGAACTTGTTGAAGCTGGCTGGTTGCGTGAAGGCGTGGAGGATGTGCCAGGCCGTCAGCCTAAAATCGCATATTATATAAACCCAAAAATTTTTCCTTTGAACACCTAGTATAGGAACTGACATAGGTGACGTTGGTCACTATTAAATAACATAATTAACATTATTTAGGTGCCAACGTCACCAATGTCAGTTCGTTACCTACACGTTTGAGAGAAAAAATTTTTTTAAAGGCGGTGACTTGAATGGGGAAATGGTTAAACGCTTACAAAGAAAAAAATTCTCCCAAAACACCTAGTATAGGAACTGACATAGGTGACGTTGGTCACTATTAAATAACATAATTAACATTATTTAGGTGCCAATGTCACCAATGTCAGTTCGTTACCTACACGT
>MVQL01000072.1 GCA_002067205.1 Pelotomaculum sp. PtaB.Bin104 | reverse complement strand
TGGTGACAGCAGAACGGTGGCCTTAAATAAAATGGCAAACCGGTGCGGTATTCCGGAGTTAACTGGGCTAGTGAGGAAAATACAACAGGCCATAAGATATGGTTCTCCACTTGAGCCGGTCGTCATGCATCACGCAGAAAAAATAATTGACCGGCAAAAACATAACGCACAAAAGACGGCGGGGGAACTAACAATCAGGCTGCTTTTTCCCATAATCATATTTATACTGTTACCGCTGTTTATTTTCCTGGGCTTTCCGGTTGCCTGGAATGTGCTTAAAGCCTTTGGCTAGGAAAAACCAAAGATATACCTATAGTTAATTTTTAAGTCTTTTTCCAAAAAGGAAAAGGCTTTTATATTTATGTGGAAGGAGGTGTTGGCTAATGTTTAAAAAAGTTAGAAATCTAATTATCCAGAAAACATCTGGTTTACGGGAATTAGTCACAATCCTGCACCGTAACGAAAAAGGCCAGGGCATGGCTGAATACGGCCTTATCATTGCCCTGGTTGCCGTTGTTGTTATTGCCGCGTTGACTTTGATGGGAACTAAGCTGATGAACAAATTTACGGCAGTTAATAATGCGTTAAACTAAAACCCAAAAGAATGCCTCTCTTTTCGCAAGGGAGGCATTCTTTGAAGAAAGGAGTTAGATTAACTACAATAATGCAAATAAAAATAAACGGTATAGCATTTAACATTGAATTAGCTAATACATTTTTGAGACGAACAAAGGGGCTGATGGGGCGCAAAACTCTTTATGCTGGTACGGCAATGGCTATTTACCCTTGCTTTTCGATACATACCTGGTTCATGCGGTTTCCTATAGACGTTGTTTTCTTGAACAAGAACGGCGTAATATTGCGGATTATCAGGAATATGGCACCTTACAGGATAAGCCCTTTTGTTAAGGGCTCTTATTATGTAGTTGAAATGTTGGGAGGGGTATTGCCGGAGGGGATTGAAGCAGGTCAAGTGGTTGAGTTTGATCGGAAAGGTGGAAATGCCAATGCCTAACGTGGATAGCCCTTATATAATCTGGGTCGCAATAGTGCTACTTGCTGCCACACTGATAAACCTTATTTACCGTTTGGTGAAGGCCGGACTATTATCGGCAGGCCTGGATGATCGACAATCCAGGATTGTTGCATCTGTATTGCTTGGCTCAACAGGGGTTTACGCGCTTATAAAATTATTACCTTATGTGAAGGGGTAAAAAATAAATGATGTATATAAACCTATTTTTGGCTGCAATATTAGCGGGAATCTGTGCTTGGTCTGACGCGAAAACAATGAAAATACCCAATCAGTACACTTATCCTTTTGCCGTCATCGGTTTAATACTATGCCTTACCAATGGACAGTATGACAAATTATTTAACGCGCTGACCGTTTTCGTGGTTTATCTTTTGCTTATGAGTTTTAGTATGGGTGGGGGAGACTTAAAGCTGGCTACCGCCCTGGCTCTTTTCCTTGGCGCTGAACCGGTTTTATATGGTACATTAATTGCTTCTGTTGTCATGTGCTTATATGGTATAACGAAAACATTTTACGCCACTGGTCAGATATCTGCGGTTGTTGGGGTTTTAATGGGGAGGGTTCCTGCTGGCGCAGTACCTTTCGGCGCGTTGATGGGGCCTGCTTCTGTTTTATGTGCAGGGCTCCTATTTTTCAGATCTTAATTGGCAAACTAATGGCGGCGGAGCAGTCCGAACAGGCCCAGGCAGAAAATCCTTAAATCAAGATGTTCTACAAAAAACTCTTTGGAAATATAGCGTGTTATAGGTTATAATATATTTAGAATCAAAGGGATTGAAATGGGGTGATTAAATTGCCGGCCACAGCAAAAAGAACAAAGATAATCGAACTGAAAGAACAGATGAGGATGTTGCATGAGAATTTTGCGAAAAAGGTAACTGACTCGGGATTGACTCGTCAAGAAATCGAAGAAGCGGTCAGGAAGGCAAGGAAAGATGTCAGAAAAGCCCATCGTTCCAGTGGTAATTGACACGAATGTCTTGATCCCTTCAATTTACAGTTATACAAACATCGCGAGGTTCGTATACGAAGGCTTACTGGTACTTATTTGGAGCAATTTTACTTATCGTGAAGCCAGTGAAATAATTGATAGATTGGCTGGCTACTATATGAAAAAGCCAGGTTTTAGGGCAGAAGAAGCGAAAGTATTTTTGGACTATATGGTTTCGGTTGGCAGAAAAGTGTCCGACATGCCTGAAGATTGGCCGTGTGTAACAAAAGACAGGGACGATGACAATTTTCTCTGGGCAGCGATTGCCGGTAACGCGGAGTATATTATTACTGAAGATGGTTCACATATGTTGGCATTAAAAGAATTCAGGGGAATTCCCATCGGAACACCGAAAGAGTTTTTTCGTTGGGTTAAGCAGGCTCACCCAATGTCGAAGGAATGATAGTGAGAAAACGTCCGGCTGATGCCGGGTTTTTATATTTTTAGGGAAAACTTCGACCTAGCCCGTTCCCGAAACACCTGTTCCATGGTACAATGGAGGTGGGATGAATATAACCAAACACCAAACCGGAGCGAGAGGGTCAACAACCCCCACTAGGAACAAGCTAATTGAAATGCTTAAAGAGTTCCCCGAAGAAAAAATTGCTATTATTTTTAACTTCACCAAAAGAATAATGAGTGATGGGGACGAGTATGACAACGAAGCGCTGTCTCTGCAAGAGCTTGAAATGATTCAAGCCTCGGAAAAGGAATACGAAAAAGGAGAGTACGTCTGGTGGGGGGACGTGAAGCGTTCCAGTGTTTAAAGTTGGGTTCTCTAAAACGGTAGAAAAATATTATTCTTCTCTTCGCGATAGAAAACTTGTTCGTGATATAGATAAATGCATCAGCCAGATAGAAAATAATCCGTTCAGCGGTAGAAACATTAAAAAGCTGAAAGGCGAATATAGAGAATACTACAGAATAACTACGGATGGTTACAGGATTATTTACAGGATCGAAAAAGACAGCATGATAATTAGTGTCGTTTCATGGGACCAAGGGGCGACGTCTACAAGTAATACCTTGACAAAACAGAAAATCACCCCGTTTTGGGGTTCACGATAGCTGCCGGGCACTTGCCCGGCTTTCGTGTTTTATAAGAATAATTTTCAAATCCGACGTTTCCAAGACATCCATTTCATATGTATACTAGAGTATACGTTCTACCCTGCTGGCAGTATGGCATAGTTGACACACGCGTACCTTTTTTATTGACAAGGGTATCGTCCTATGGGATAATTTTTCTAGAATGAACAGTGAGAAAAAGATGCTTTTTAATATAACATACTGGTTTTTTAAGGGGAATATGTATAAAAAAGAGGAATTATAATAATAATAAACAATGGAAGCTATTAACATATATTTAAATTTCTGTTTATATCATGGAACGCGATTAGAAGATGGGAAAAAAATACTCCGAGAAAGAATTTTTTTACCTTCTATTGGTGAGAGGCATTGGCTTGGTAATGGCGTTTATTTCTTTGAAAGAGAAGAAGATGCAAAAGATTGGTCTTTGAGATACGGGAGTTATATTATTTTAGAGGTTGATGTTGTTGTTCAGGAAGAAAGATTTTTTGATTTAATAAATGAAAGTCATAGAACAATCTTTTATGAAGTAATGGAAAGATTAATAAGTGAAGCAAAAAACAGAGGGATAGAA
>MVQL01000071.1 GCA_002067205.1 Pelotomaculum sp. PtaB.Bin104 | reverse complement strand
GAGTGATGCCGGTAGGTGTCGCTCTTTTTATTTAAAAGCAACATTACACCACTCTCCTTGGAAAACTAAGCGATATTATGTAAAGCTTTTCATAATATCGCTTATCGAAAGTTTTACATTATCTAAAGTTCACTCCAAAACAGGCTATATAGTTCAAAACAGGCCCAACAACTTTTCATAATGTATAATCTCCTTTGAACTAAATTTCAAGGAGGTTAACATTATGTACGAAGTCTTCCCGGCACAGTTGCCGGAGCAGGTAGAAAAAGCAAGAAAGTTAATGAAAGAAAAGGGGTATGCTGAAAGGACTGTTGAGAATTACAGAGGAGTTTGGCATCATCTTCTTAAGTATGCCGACAGTGAAGGCATAACAGTATGCACTGACGAATTGATAACTCAATTTGCACGATTCCGGTATGGTATAGAAGACATCTTTCACCCAACAGGGGATCGGGAGAAGTATTACGCCAGAATCCTACTTTGCCTGTACGATTTATTCACCAAAGAATTGTGGATTACGCAACGAACATACGGACTGGTAAGACAGTTTAAAATCAAATCTTTTGCGGCTGCATACGACAGCTTTACTGCCTGGCTTGGCGGGAAAACGCTGAAGCAAAAGAGTATTTTGTTGAAGCAGCAGATCATCAGGAATTTTCTGTATTTCGCTGAAGATGAACAGATTAGCGACATCTCTGAATTAAGCCAAACAATCGTCCTGAAATATCTTGAATCTAAGACTGGTTTAAGCACCTCAACGAAAAGCGGTATCATCATAACGCTTAAGGATTTCTTCAAATGCCCTGAAATCGCAGGGATACTGGAAAAAGACTTGTCGGTAAATTTGAAGGTCGTTAACAACGGTAAATACGAACACCTTCCTTCCACCTACAGCGTTGATGAAATCAAGCGAATTCTCGCAGTCATAGACCGAAAGACATCGGAAGGTAAAAAGGACTACGCCGTAATTCTTTTGGCTGTTGATACTGGATTGCGGATATCCGACATTATCAACCTTAAGCTCGGAGACCTTAAATGGGATTGCGATACAATTGAGATTATACAGCAAAAGACCGGAGAATTTTTGCAGATTTCCATAACAAATGCGTTAAAATGGGCGCTGCTCGATTATCTAATGAATGCGCGTCCCAAAGGTACCGCGTTTGACCATGTGTTTTTAAGGTCGTTAGCTCCGTTTTCTCCGTATATCTCTGCCGGACATTACTACAAGCAGCTCAATAAATATTTTGATTTGGCCGGTGTCAATAAGGATGGCAAACATCATGGAATGCATACGTTGCGGCATAGTCTCGCTACAAGGCTAATGGGCGACAATGTTCCCATTACGGTTATTTCTGAAGCACTTGGCCATAAATATGCCAATGTCACAATGCAATATGTTCGCATAGACATTGAAAAGCTTAGACTGGCAGCATTGGAGGTGCCCTCCAATGTCTGAAAACAACTTAAGCATAGCATTTCCATCCGGTACATGTACAAAAGTCTGCCTTGATTTCCTTAGATTCAAACACAGCCTTGGCCAAAAATTTGAAGGCTCGGATATATACCGTCTCAGATATATCTGTCAACGAATGAACCACGCTGTGGAAGATACTCCGGTTTTATCGAAAGATACGGTTTTGAACATAGCACAGCGCAGAGACGGCGAAGCGCAGGGAACCCAGCTGAACCGCATACGCATTCTCAGGCAATTGGCTGAATACATGGTTTCGATGGACATGGAAGCATATATCCTTCCGGGACATTTTACGCAGAAGTACATGTATGATTTCAGGCCATATATATTCAGTAGGGAACAAATTACCGACATCTTAGATGCTGCGGACAGAATGGAGTACTCTCTTCGTTCCCCTTATATGCATATGGTTATGCCAGCAATCCTCAGAGTATTTTTCGGGTGCGGCCTACGTTCATCCGAAGCGCGTCAATTGAAACTCTGCAATGTAGATTTAACCGCTGGTGTATTAACTGTTGAAAAGTCCAAAAATCGGGTCAGCAGATATGTCCCGATGGCGGCATCCCTTACCGCATACATGCAAAGATATGCAGATGCAATAGGTTTCAGCTTCAACACGGACAACAATGCGTATTTTTTTCCGTCGCCCTCTGGCGGCGTTATACACGAGACTACGTTGCGAGAACGATTTCGTGCGATTCTTTTGCAGGCTGGCGTGTCCGCTTCAGACGACAGAGCTTTTCCCAGAATACATGATATGAGACACACATTTTTTGTTCGCTCATATGCGAGAATGACCGGGGAGCTTGGGCTGGACCTGTACACTGCTATGCCGATCATAGCGGCATACGCAGGTCATACGAACATCAAAGATACTGAGAGGTATATTCACCTTCCGGAATTTGACTATACAAACATCACAGCTGCCGGCGCACCTTTTGTGGATGCCTGTGTACCAGAGGTGACGTTTGATGTCTAAGAAGTCAAAATCTGACTTTGCTGACTATATCTATTCGTACTTTATGAAGTATCTCCCACTTCAAAGAGGATTGAGCCCCAGTACGATCTCCTCTTACAGTTGTTCGCTGATGCTGTTATATCAGTTCTGCAAAAATGAGAAGGGCATTCCGTATGAGAAACTGACATTGGACAGAATAGACAAGCAACTTGTGGAGGATTACCTGCTCTGGTTGGAAGACAGCAGGAGCAATTGCGCTACAACCAGAAACCAGCGTTTATCTGCGCTCAAATCACTATTTCAATACATTCGGTCAGAATCGGTTGTTTATACCGCTCTATGCTGTAATATCCTGTCCATACCGGAGAAGAAGACCCCGACTATCCCCCCTAAGTATTTATCTGCGAAAGAAATGGAAGTGCTATTCTCTATGCCTGATATCCAGACTAAGCATGGCCGCAGGGATTTTACACTTTTACTGCTTCTTTACGATACCGCAGCACGCGCTGGTGAATTGGTTGAGCTTAAAGCCGGAGATGTTTCCTTTGGGAAAACTCCGACCGTAAAGCTGTTTGGAAAAGGCAACAAGACGAGAGTTGTTCCTATCACACAGAAAACATCTGATATGTTACAGGGGTATATCAAAGAAAATCGAATCAGCAAAACCGATCAATATTTGTTTGAAAACCGAAGCCGCGAAAAGCTGACAACCGTGGGTGTTTCCTACATCCTCAAAAAATATGTGGGGATGGGGAAGCAGATGCATCCGGATATGTTTCATGTGTCCATCTCTCCCCATTTGCTGCGGAGTAGCAAAGCCAGCCACTTGATTCAAGGCGGTGCAAATATCTATTATATCCGGGATTTTCTTGGCCATGCATCTGTAGTGACAACCGAGCGCTATGCAAAAAACAATCCCGAAGTTGTCCGGAATGCAATTGGCAAGGCATCGTCTGATTTGACAGGCGATACAGAGTATTATGATGACAACGAAAAATCGAAGATGCTTGAATTCCTGAAATCGTTGCAGTGAATTTGATTATCTAAAGTTGAGCGTGCTGTTTTCCTGCTTTTTTCTGGGTAATTGTGCTCAACTTTAGATAATGTAAAACTTTCGATAAGCGATATTATGTAAAGCTTTTCATAATATCGCTTAGTTTTCCAAGGAGAGTGGTGTAATGTTGCTTTTAAATAAAAAGAGCGACACCTACCGGCATCACTC
>MVQL01000070.1 GCA_002067205.1 Pelotomaculum sp. PtaB.Bin104 | reverse complement strand
TTCCGGTAAAAAAGCCGGTGAGTTCTATACGCCACATAAAGTGTCGGAGTTGGTGGCCAAGCTGGCCGGTCCCAAACCCGGAGACCGCATTTGCGACCCGGCCTGCGGTTCCGGCGGCCTTTTGATTGAAGCGGCCCGTGAAGTGAAGGATCGGAACTTTGCTCTCTTCGGCATGGAGGTGAACGGAAGCACCTGGGCGCTAGCACGTATGAACATGTTCCTGCATGGGGCGGACGGCGCCCGCATCGAATGGTGCAATACGCTTACCAGCCCAGCGCTGGTGGAAAATGACCGACTAATGAAATTTAACATTGTAATCGCCAACCCGCCGTTCTCGCTGGACAAATGGGGCGCCGACGAAGCAGAAAACGACCGTTTCAATCGTTTCTGGCGCGGGGTGCCGCCCAAGAGCAAAGGAGACTGGGCCTTCATCAGCCACATGGTGGAGGCGGCGCTGAAGAATGAAGGCCGCGTGGCTGTGGTAGTGCCGCACGGCGTTCTCTTCCGCGGGGCTGCCGAAGGCCGTATCCGGCGGAGCATGATTGAAGAAAATCTGCTGGACGCCGTTGTCGGACTGCCGGGGAATCTTTTCCCGACCACCAGTATACCAGTGGCTATTCTGATTTTTGACCGCAGCCGGGAAAAAGGCGGGATAAATGAAAACCGTAAAGATGTGCTTTTTATTGACGCCAGCCAAGATTACCTGCCGGGTAAAAACCAGAACACCCTCTCGGATGAACATATCCAAAAGATCGTGGATGTCTATAGAGCCCGTAAGAATGTAGATAAGTATGCTTACGTGGCTACCTTTGAGGAAATAAAAGAGAACGATTTCAACCTCAATATTCCCCGCTATGTTGACACTTTTGAGGAAGAAGAGGAAATTGACATTGATGCCGTGCAACGAGAGATTGAACAGTTGGAACATGAATTAGCTGGTGTGCGGGCCAAGATGACTAAAATAATTAAGGGGATAAGAGTATGACAGTCCATTTACAAAAACTCGGTAATTTGATTTTAGATGGCTTTCAGAATGGTCTTTATGCCCCATTAGAAAAGTATGGTACGGGAATATTTATAATAAGAATCAACGATTATGATAATGAAGGCCGGATAAATACGAAGAATTTATTGAGAGTTGATATAGATGATAGTGAAGTGGAAAGATTTTCTTTGAAAGAGAATGATATATTAATTAATAGAGTTAATAGTCTTACCCATTTGGGTAAAAGTTGCTTGATTAGAAATGTATGTAAGCCAATCGTTTATGAATCAAACATGATGCGACTTAGGATACCGCCAGAATCTTCTGTAATACCTGAATATGTGGCACACTTTCTACAAACTCCAAGAGCACGAAACTATTTCAGAATAGTAGCAAAGCCAGCCGTCGCGCAGGCAAGTATTAATCAGGAAGACGTTAAATCTCTAAGTATTCCTCTATTTGAAAAAGAAGTACAAATTGAAATTGCCGAGATATTATCTTGCTTTGATATTGCAATTGTAAAGACTGAGCGGCTTATTGAGGTAAAGGAAAAGCGGTACAGTTGGTTGTTAAATAATCTTATTTTCAGTTATATTAATAAACGTGGCCAAATACGAGATTTCACATCAGAGATATCGAAGCGTAATCGTGACGGATCATGTAACCTCGTACTTAGCGTCACCAACCACAGCGGATTTGTACTCCCTGAAGAACAGTTTGAGCGTCGAGTTGCCAGTAGCGATTTGAGTAATTACAAAATGGTTTTAAATGGACAGTTTGCCTACAACCCATCCCGAATCAATGTCGGATCAATTGCCCGTCTGGACAGTTGGGAGCGAGGAGTGCTCAGTCCGATGTATGTTGTGTTCAAACTCAATGAAAAAATAGTCAACTCTGACTTTTTCCTGCACTGGTTATCTTCCCATGAAGCCAAAGAACGCATACGTAAAAGCGCCCAGGGCAGCGTACGAGAAACTGTCAGCTTTACTGACTTTGGAGCTATCCCTTTTTCTATCCCTCCCCTTGAACAGCAGCAGAAAATAGCGGATGTCTTAAACACTGCACAGCAGGAAATCAATATTCTAAAAAAACTGGCGGACTCCTACCGCAAGCAGAAACGCGGCTTGATGCAGAAACTGTTGACCGGTCAGTGGCGGGTAAAAACCGGTGAAGGTATCGAATCATGAGCGGTGATACTTTAGTTTAGTAATATTGAGTATCGATAGCGGTAGTATTCGCGGCGTATTCCGCATTTAGAGGACAGGCTGTCGGGATATAAGATCCTGATTTGCGGAGGTGAGCAAGTGAACGGATTTCAAAATAATGAAAAATACCTTTCCCAGATCCCGGCGCTTCAGTTTTTGATGAATCTGGGGTTTGAATATCTAACCCCCGCACAGGCTTTGAAAGAGCGCCAGGGCAGATACGGCAATGTGCTGCTGGAGGGCGTTCTGCGTGACCAACTCAAGCGGATCAACCGTATCAGCTACAAAGGGCGCAAATATCTATTCAGCGAGGAGAACATTCAATCGGCCATCCAGAAATTAAAGAACGTCAAATATGACGGCCTGCTGAAGACTAATGAGGCAATATACGATCTGATCACCTTGGGCACGGCTCTGGAACAGACTATTGAAGGTGATTCAAAAAGCTTTAATTTGAAGTACGTCGACTGGCGCAACTGGGAGAACAACAAGTTTCACGCAACTGCGGAGTTCAGAGCGGAGCGTTCCCGCAGCACGGAAACTGTGCGGCCGGATATCGTTCTCTTTGTCAATGGTATTCCACTTGCCGTAATTGAGTGTAAATCGCCCAATATCGAAATTGAACAGGCCGTCTCCCAGTCCGTCCGTAATCAGAGCGACGAATACATCCCCAAGTTATTTATCTACACGCAGCTGGTAATGGGGATCAATAAAAATGCCGCGCAATACGCCACTGCCGGAACACCTGCTAAATTCTGGAGCGTGTGGAAAGAGCAGCGCGATAAAGAGGCGGACGTTGTTGGAGTGGTCAATTCCGCCCTTTCAGACAAGCGAAAAAGGCAGCTTTTTAGCGGCGAATTCGCTGTTGCGCGCCCATTCTTCGATTCCCTGGAGGCTGAAGGCGAACGTCTGGTTACGGAGCAGGACAAGGCGCTCTACAGCTTATGCCGACCGGAGCGCCTGTTGGAGCTGGCCTTCAAATTTACTGTTTTTGACGGCGGAATCAAAAAGATTGCCCGTTATCAGCAATTTTTCGTCATTAAGTCCACCCTGGAACGTGTCAAGCAGCCGGACGGCCAGGGCAGGCGCAAAGGCGGAATAATATGGCATACTCAGGGCTCCGGCAAATCGTTGACCATGGTAATGCTGACGAGAAATCTTGCCCTGGATCCGGATATCGCCAACCCGCGAATCGTGTTGGTGACTGACCGTGACGACTTGGATAAACAGTTGGG
>MVQL01000069.1 GCA_002067205.1 Pelotomaculum sp. PtaB.Bin104 | reverse complement strand
TATGCCTGTATAACTGAGGCTTGAATCCTCATACCTTTTAAATTTATATACAGCGTCATTCATGAGCGGCCCGTTGAATACACCCAGTGACACAAGCAACTCGAAGTCTTTGACGTTCAAACCCGTAACCCTTTTGAACAGTCCAGGCTCAAGTTGCGTGATGACATCTTTCAGGCTATACTCGCGGAAGTCCGTCAGATACATGAATACAGGAACACGGGTGGCAAATTTGATGAGTTTTTCCTGAATCAGCTTACGCTTCGATTTATATTCCTTCTCCTCATCGGAGAGTTCTTTTTTCTCCTTCGGTGTGAGCTTTTCTCCTTTATTCTTTGCCTTCTTTACTGCATCGGACAGGTTGATGATTGTCTGAATATCGGAATTCAAGCTGCGGAATCCTTCGATGCTCATAAGTGCGCGCATTGCATCCTCATTGGCCATAAGCCGCGAAAGTGTTTCATTATCCACATTGACGAGCAGGGCGCTTTCCCAACGACGAGCCAGCAACGTCGCCGAAGTTCCCGCCATAGCAATATCAAGTATGTCGCTTGCGGATATCTGCTTCATGGTGCTACCGTCATAAGCAATGACCGGCAGGAAATTGATAAATTCCTCAACCTTCTTTTCTGGGTTACCCTCGTTCACATTAAGGCGACAGCTGTAATCGCATATTTGTTTCAGTGCGCGATCCAACGCAAAATCGAACACATAACACTCGTGCTTCATAATCTCACGATTTCCTGCTCCGGTATCAATCTCCCAAGGGCTTTGCACACGAAAAGCTGCCTGAAAGTATGTTTCAGGGCTTGATAGATTTCGAAGCATAAAGATACCTGTCCAGGGTTTGACTGTTACGCCGGTTGTAAGTTTGCCGCATGAAAGGGTAATCGTTTTTGTTTTCAATGGATCACCCATTGATTTTTGTACAGGCTCCAGTGCACCCACGCCGATACCGGCACCGCTTCCGGCACAGACATTCACTTTGTAGTCATGAAAAAAGGTATTTTGCCGTTGTAATAGCAGGTTTTTCATAGCAAAACAAGAGGAGACATTTGGCAGAAACCATAATGTGTGCGTCAAAATACTCAACAACCTGTTGTTGGAATAGGGCATCTCCGGTTTTTTGGCGCCAAGCTTCAAATCGTCTGTCGTCGTCCCAAGGTAAGCCCCGCGAATCAAGTCAAGCCACTTCTGAACTTCATTCTCGTACACGAATTTTGCCTCATCACCTCTGCCTTTGGCGGAGAAGAATACATTAAGGTCAAATTCGTCAAACTCCCCCTGCATCGCTATCTGGCGTATACTGTCGGGGATTTTATAAGTCATCATCACCATGCGTGGGAGGGAGGCATAAGGATTATCCGGAGTGTCTCCCCAATTTTCCTTCGCCCTTTGCTCGTCTGAATATGTCCAATTGTATATCTGATCCTCAATAAACTCGCCGGAGTTGATGGCACGAAACGGTGTTCCGGAGAGATATAAATATCTGCTCGTTGTGATCGGCAGGAAGGTTTCGTTATAGGCGTTATCAGCTTCTTCTTTCTTATATTTTTCAATGTCGAGAGAATCATAAGAGTCCTCATCTTCCTGCTCGAATAATTTTCTGGCGTTTTCCCTCCATGCGCCAAAGTGATATTCATCGAAAATAACCAAATCCCAATTCGTCGTATGAACCCATTCATTTTTAGCCTTAATACCACCCGAATCATTAGTGCCGAGATAATCCTGGAACGATCCAAAACATACTATTGGTTTTGTTGCATCAGCATCCTCATAAGCCATACCATCTTTACTGATGAATTGCCATCCTTCGAAGTCGACATGAGTTAATAAATCCTCACTCCACGCTGACGCGACAGCAGGCTTAAATGTTAAAATCAAAACCTTTGTCATACCCATGCGCTTTGCAAGTTGGTAAGCGGCAAAAGTTTTCCCGAAACGCATCTTAGCATTCCAAAGAAATTTTGCGGTACGCTGAGTTTTTTCTTTTGCCGCAGCTTTATAGTATTCAATGGTCTTATTGACAGCTTCATCTTGCTCCGGTCTCATTTTGAAATCACGGGTGCGGTTTTCCTCGTTTTCGGTACGATCTCTAACCGCTATGTATGCCGCTTTAATATCATCAATCGTGCAACGAAACCACTCACCGCCTACACTTGGGAATCCCTTCTTTTTCAGGACGCGGTGAACGTCATGGTCTGTGAAAGAGCTGCCGTCGGAGTACATTGCAGATTCAGCAAAAACTATGCGATAAGGTTTTTTTCCATCCGGTCGCTTTGTTGGATATTGCTGTTCCACACGCTTTTCAACGTCAATAGCGGTATAACCCACTTTAAGCAAACCGCGATATTCGGGATTGCTATCCTCATAGGCATATATTGCGGGATGAGCTTCTGGCCGAAGCGGAAAAAATTCTTTAGCCATTATCGTCACCCCCCGTTTTCTTTATTTTTTGTTCTATAAGTTTCAACTGCTTATCAAAGTCTGACTCAAAAAGCTTGTCCTGTACAATTCGGTACTTTTCAAATTCAGCTTCAGCGTGGGCTTTGGCTATTTCCGCTGTCACTTTTCCTGCATCCTGCAGGACGGCACGGTCTGTTGCCTGTATGAAACCATTCAGACGAGTTTCCCAATCCTGCATGGTCATGGGTATGTGTCGCAGCGCCATATCCTCGGCAATATCTAAATAGGCAGAAACCAGACGCTGCAGTTGCCCCATTTCAAATTCGGTCAAATAGTTTTTTGCTACCGAAACGTCAAATTTCTGAATTTTTCCATGCGGCGCGTCTTTCCATGTAGTCAGACCCATATGCTCTTTTTCTGCATTTGCACGAGTATAGATCACTTCTGAAGCAGTCTGCCCATGAATCGCCCAATGGAGTTTGTTTTGGACTGTGGCAAAAAAGCGCTTTGTAGCATTCGCTGTAACGTCGTAATCGATAGCGGTTGCATAAATATCGGTTATTTTTTGATAAAACTTACGCTCACTCAGGCGGATTTCACGAATACGCTGGAGCTGTTCTTCAAAATATTGCTCTGTCAGAATGGAACCACCGTTTTTCAGGCGCTCATCATCCATAGCGAAGCCTTTGATGGTGTAATCCTTCACAATCTGATTCGCCCATTTACGAAACTGCACAGCACGCTCATTGTTCACTTTAAAGCCTACGGCAATAATCATTTGCAGATTATAATGCTTAACTTCGCGGCTTACCTGGCGCGAACCTTCAATTTGAACTATTCGGAAATTCCGAATAGTTCCCTCCTGTGCAAGCTCACCATCCGCATAAATTTTAGAAATATGCTCGTTTATGGTATGAACCTCCACATTGTATAG
>MVQL01000068.1 GCA_002067205.1 Pelotomaculum sp. PtaB.Bin104 | reverse complement strand
ATTATGTCGAATCTCATAAAAACAACAACGACCACTGTATTCCAGCGGTCAATTGCTACACTATTAACATTTATTTTAAAAATTAAATGTAAAAATTTTTTCCAAAAACAAGGCTTCATTGTAAACACAGATGTAGAGCTCGTTTAATGCTTCTTATTTAACAGTTTTGATAGCGTAGGTCTACTAATACCAAGCTTCAATGCCAGTTCACTATTGCTCAATTTGGTCGCGGTTCTCATTTTGCGGACGATTTCGGCATTCATTTCTGTTAACGTACCAATGCTCAGACTAATTTGGTCCACACCAAGCCTATGCTCTTTTTTACTTGGAAAAAAAGTTTTAGCATATTCCTCTTCCAACAACTCAATAATGATTTCAGACGCATCTTTTTCGTTGTCAGCCAACACTACACATCTCTCTAAAAAATGCTCCAACTGTCTGCTGTTACCCGGCCAGTCCATATTCGAAAGTTTATTAATGACGAATGCCGGCAAACTGCAGATTAATTTGCCATACTTTTCAGAAAATTTCTTTAAAAAGAAACCAACTTGGGCAGGTATATCCTCTCTTCTGTCCCGTAGGGGCGGTATAACTAAATTTAATACGTTTATACGGAAATACAGGTCTTCCCGAAAAGATCCCTTACTGATTAGCTCCTCCAAATCTTCATTCGAGGCGGCAATTACCCGCACATCTACCGGAATTACACGATCGCTGCCTATTCGCCGCACTTCTTTTTCCTGCAACACCCGCAACAGGTTGCTCTGTTGTTGCATTTTTAATTTACCAATTTCATCTAAAAATAAAGTGCCGCCATTTGCTAACTCAAACAATCCAGTCTTTCCGCCTTTACTTGCGCCGGTAAAAGAACCTTCGGTATAACCAAAAAGTTCGCTATTAAATAAGTGATCGTTAAAAGAAGCACAGTTCACGGCAATAAACGGTTCTTTACTCCTTACCTTGTGCCAATTATGTATACTTTGCGCTAGCAACTCTTTCCCTGTGCCACTCTCTCCCCGGATAAGTACGGAGCAGTCAGTGTTGGCATACTTTTTTGCCTTTGCGATAAGGGACGAAATCTCGCTGCTAACATGTATTATGTCATCAAAACAATACTTTGCCACCGGCGCCACAACTCTCTGGGTCTTATTTTCAGAATAAATTTTACTGATGTCCATTAATGTCAGCAAAATACCTTTTGGATATTGAATAGGAAACTTATTCACCAACACGCTGCCGTCAGGAACCTGTTTAATAAAACCTAGTCTTTTCTCATGATCATTAAACATTTTAAACAAACTCAGACCATATCTTGAATCTCGCAACAAGCTGCCCACTATGCCGACTTTATCCGACTTAAACATTTTGGCGGCCGCCGGGTTGCAAAACGTAACGATGTTTTCCTGGTTAATCATCATGATCCCTTCTTGCGAATACATCGAAATAGCATTCATCTGTTCAGAAGTCAATTTCTCCCGAATCTTAATTTCTTCTATACACTTAGCCCATGTAAGGGCATTTCTTATCGTGCTTTCTCCAATCATAACGGGAATGGGCTGCATTCCTGCTTGTTTCACCAAAGATGAGATTCTGTCGCCCACACCCAATATCGCTTCGCAGCCATCCTGACGCGCTTCTATAACATGCTTTTCAACGTCATGCCAATTGTTATACACATACACATTCAGCCGGATACCAAGTATTGCGCTGAGCTTTTCAACAACATCCGGACTCTTGGAGCCTGCAATAAACAGTCCCATTTTTTTTTCAAGGTTCCTTACCTGGGCGAGCGCAAGAACTATGTCATACTCAGTCGGAAAGAAATCGACAAAATATGCACAAGGAAAATGTTGAGCCAGAAGACTCAGCGTGGCTCCTCCACTGATTATTATCCGGATACGATCAGGGGTTTGGGAAATTATATTCCTGACCAGGCTAACAGTGTCATCCATTATAAGTTCAACAACAGAGACGCAAACATTCATTTCATTCTGGAGTTCCTTAACGATTTTGGTTACTTCTTTGGCTGGTGAGGTACACACGATCTCAGTAAACATTATATATCCCCCCTGACCGATATACATTAATTTGTAGAGCAGACTAAAAGCATGAAGGCTTTAGGTCATGCCTATCAGTTTCTAATTATGATTGTTTGGCGGAGAAATATTTTGTACCGGCAGGCGGCTCAATTCAATTTTCTTCTTAGCTCTTTGTAATACTTTAATCACCCCGGCGCCAAAAAAGAGATAAAAAAGCGCGTTGCCCGCGGCGTGGCAGGTATCGAACCATATGCTGGTTGCGTAGGTGGCCAGGAAAGACTGCCAGTTTAATGGATAGACGAAGGCGGTCCAGGTCCATATATTCATAATGCATCCGAAAAGATAGCCCCAGGTAAACTGGAAGATAACCATGGCCCATTTCCCCGCGCCAGGGAAGGCAGACCGATAATAAGCGGCGGAAGCGCCGGCCAGCCCCCAGGCGAACATCTGCCAGGGAGTCCACGGACCCTGCCCGAGAAAAAAATTTGAAGCTAGAGCGGCAGTAGAACCGACCATAAACCCGGTTCTCGCCCCGAAAACATAACCGGTGACTATCACCAGGAAAGTGACGGGCTGAATGCTGGGCAAAGCCGCCAGCGTCACCCTCCCCAGGGCCGCAAGCGCCGCCAGTACCGCGATGACAGCAATTTCCCGGGTGGAGGCGCGGCTTTGTTCAAAGCCCCAGTATAAAAAAAGAATGGCGGCGCACACCATGGCGACTGATAGCAGGCTCCAGTCCGGTTTAACCGGGCTGCCGGCAGTGGCGGAGAAGGCCAGCATGCCGGTTATGGCCAGAAGGAAAAGGGGAGATTTCCATTTTACATGAAAAGCTAACAATAAGCCACTTCCTTCCTGATGTTTAAGCCTTAAATTCTAAAAGACGCATTCTTTCCAGCGCCTCGCGGAAAGTAAGCACGCCGTCGTCGACACCCCGGAACAACCTGCCGATTTGCGGCGCGAAAAACATTGAGCTGCCGAGCGCCGCGTGCTTCGGCCCGTCGAAAGCGACCCTACCGTCAAAAAGCATCACTATCCGGCTGGCGTGTTCCGCGGCAAACTCCACGTCGTGAGTTACCACGAGCACGGTAGTTCCCTCTTGGGCAATTTCCCGCAGCAGCTTGCCCAATCCGGCTTTCAGGCCATAGTCAAGGCCGCGGGTCGGTTCGTCCAGCACCAGGAGCGGCGGGCCGGCC
>MVQL01000067.1 GCA_002067205.1 Pelotomaculum sp. PtaB.Bin104 | reverse complement strand
AGCTGTGTAATTCCGGCCGCGTTAATACCGTCATCATTACTAATTAATACTCGCATAAATTTCTCCGTTTTCAAGTCTCATAAATTGATATTTTCATGGTATCCTTGGCAACATCTTTCGTGAGGCCAAAAATAACATGCTTGTTTTTTAATGTCTTGTTTAAAAAATCAATTATTTTATACATATCATCATAGGCTTTGAAAGACTTTACAGCTATTAGTTCAAGTTTTCCCGTGGTGGAAATATCGTTATTATCCAATTTCATCCTCCTGAAATCAGCTAATTAAAAGTGCTCCGCTCACATCTCAAAACTGATGTCTAATCTTTAACTAAAGAAAATGCTTCCGCCCTGGTCGCCTCACTTCTCTGGAAGATGCCTCTGACTGCTGAAGTTACAGTCTTTGAACCAGGTTTTTTTACACCGCGGAAGGTCATACACATATGTTCAGCTTCAATAACGACTAACGCGCCTTGTGCGTTCAACCTACGCATTATCGAGTCGGCGATTTGGGAAGTGAGTCTTTCCTGCAGTTGTGGCCGTCTGGCAAAACCATCTACCAATCTAGCCAGTTTTGATAAACCGGTCACGTTACCTTTCCTGGGGATATAAGCCACATGCGCCTTACCGTAAAACGGCAGCAGGTGATGCTCACACATGGAATAAAGCGGTATATCCTTTACGATAACCATTTCCTCATGGTCCCCTGAAAATTTTTTCTCTAAATGTGCATCCGGTTCCTCCTGAAGACCGCCAAATATTTCCTCATACATGCGGGCAACCCTTGCAGGCGTTTCCCTTAAACCTTCCCTTTCCGGATCTTCTCCGATAGCTTCAATAATCATCCTTACAGCTTTTTCGATTTTTTGTTGATCAAACACAATTACTACCCTCCTAGTGCCACCCTTGCTTAGATTAAAGCTGGCCCATTATCTTGTGAGTCTGTGGAATAATAAGAACATTTGCCAGTATTTTAAGAGCAAGCTGTTGTAGATAAAGTGCCCGTCCAGGTGAGACGCTTTTAATTCCGCCGGCTGTCGGACTGACCGGTTGGATTATCATGGTTAGGCTTTTGCCATAATCGCTAATTAAACCGGCAGCTTGCTCGATCTCTTCTTTCGTGGTATCTTCTCCAACAACCACTTTAACAAAAACTTGTTTCTTTTTAGCTACCTTTAAAAAACATCTATGTTCTTCCCAAAAAGGAGTCAAGCCGCTGATACTAGGCAACTTGATATCCATACCGATTATGTCAATAAATTCGATTACCTCTGAGAGCGCTTCAGGTAAAGTACCGTTAGTCTCAAGATAGATTCCGTGCCTGGTGCCTTTAATAAAAGGAATCAATTCCTTTATAAATGAGGTCCATAACAATGGCTCACCACCGGTAAGGCTTATAGAATGGTGTATTGACAGGTCGTAAGAGTGTACCGCAGCGGCAACTTCTTCAGCCGACAAGGGATTAGGAAGTTGTCTAAAATCCTTTTGCCCGGGATTTTGTTCAATTTTGCAAAAACCGGACTCGTTTACAGGGGTGTCACAGAATGAGCAATTTATGTTGCAGCCCTGCAGCCGGATGAAAATCTGACGGCAACCGACCAGTAATCCTTCACCCTGCACTGAAGAAAATATCTCCGCAATCTGACAGGGCATTTATCTTACCCCCCGTACTTTACAACGCGCCATTTTTATTTGTTCATATTCTTTAATGTATTCACTGCACAGCGACCTGCCGACATCTTCAATTTCTTCTGAATCAAGGCCAATTTCCGCTAATCCAATAGCAGGCACGGGCGCATCCTTGCCAGTTACGTTAACACCCGTGTGAATCATGGTTGATACAGGAGTAAGAGTAGCTATTGATACGGTAAGCTTGCGATTTTGAAAAAAAAGGTCATCTCCGTAACGGTTCAGCGCAGCCCCTGTTTTTTCTGTTATGATATCTTTTAATGTAGCAATCAAAAGCCGCTGCCTGACAATAGTCTTCTCCAAATCAAGGTCGAAGTGTTCAATAATAAAATGGAGCATGTCCGTACTAAATATTGGTGAATTGCTTAAAACATCTTTAATGTCGACCATTTCAGTCAACTCAACCCGGCAAGGTCCCCTGAAAAAAATGATACTGTCTCCCTGAACGCCGAAATTGCGGTAAGCCCAATGGGATGATAGCTGCCTACCGTCATAAGTAATTGTTTCTTTTATAAAAAGCTCTTTCATCAGATCTCCCCCAGAAAACTCATGCCGCCCAAATCTAAAGCAGCCAGGTTGGCGGCGCGTTTTAAGCGCAAACAACTTTCACACCGGCCACACATCTTTTCCCCTCCGCGATAACAGCTCCAGATATATTGAAATGGAACAGACATCTTTAAACCGAGTTTTATAATATCCACTTTGTCAAGCCTTTGAGTATAGCTGACCACTCTTACATGATTAAGGGTGGAGTAATTCAAGGATTTATTTATCGATTTTACAAAGCTGACGCTGTTATCGGGGAATGTCGCCGCTTCTTCACTGTTAAAACCGGTTACAACCAGTTGGGCTTCGCAAGATTCGGCAAAAGCGGCGGCGATGTTGATAAAAAGACCGTTGCGGTTGGGAACCCATACCTTTGCTGCAGATACGTTACAAGTTTCTTGCTCATCAAGTGCGGTAATTTCCGGTTCCGGCAAGTCCAAATCACTCTTTACCAGCGCTGTGCCGGTGATATCCTTTAAAAAAGGAATTTCAACGACCTGGTGGCTTAAACGGTAATGCCTTGCCAGGGATGCGGCGGCCTTTATTTCATTTTGCGACGCGCGCTGACCGTAATTAAAAGTGAGACACAAAATAACATTTGATTCTCTTAAGGCACAGGCAAGGGACACTGTTGAATCCAAACCGCCGGAAAGAAGCACGATACTTTTCAAAACTAAACCTCCTCACGGTACGCCGCCGAAGCTTCCGGAGATTCACCAACACGTACTACTGCAATTTTCGCACCTTTCAGTGAATTGGTAAACTTAGTTTTTAATCTGCTAAATATGTATCTGGCCAGGTTTTCCGCCGTAGGGTTGTTTTCGCTGTTTTGTTTAAATGGCTCCAGCATGTTCAGATTCTGGTGATCGAGTTCTTCAATAACTTCTTTTACCCCGCTTTTTAATTCTTTAAAATCAACCAGCATACCTTTCTGG
>MVQL01000066.1 GCA_002067205.1 Pelotomaculum sp. PtaB.Bin104 | reverse complement strand
GTAGGAGGAATTTAATATCGATGGTTCAAGCAAAGCCTTGTACCGTCTAACTCGGCGAATGCCGAGAGCCTATTTCATAGTTGAGGAGGAAGACATTGACTGAATCATCACACATTTAACGATTAGCTAAAACAATGATTAGCGTGCGGTCTTATAGAACCACTTATTTGTGCTTGAAAGATGATTCCCACACTGGTTAATATACTGATTTAAGCTGAGAGGAGCAGTCTACGACTCACCTTACCGTGCTTTGTAGTGTATCTTCTCCTTAAACTAATCATAACAAAGTGGTGAAAGCCGCACACCATTTTTCATTACTATTTGTGCCGCCAGCGGTAGCGGCGGAATGGGGGTTACTATGGATGTTTCAAAAGGTAAAAAGTCTAATTCTAGCCTTACCGCGGCAGTCATCGGCTGCGGCAGAATAGGAGCAAATACCAGCCCCGATTTAAGAAATATACTCCCTAAATGTTGGCTCCCGTTAAACCATGCGGAATCGTTATTATCCATCGACGGGATATCTGTTATTGCGTTATGCGATGTTAGCCATCGGGCGGCGGTTAATGCCGCCAAAAGGTATGGCGTTGATAAAATTTATACCGAATATACCAAGTTGATTGACGAATGTACGCCCGATATTATTTCTGTCGCGACCAGAACACCCGGGAGGCTAGAGATAATAGAATACGCGGCAAACAATGAGGTAAAGGGCATCCATGTGGAGAAACCATTGTGCAGGAACATGTCTGAGGGAAAGGCGGCTGCTAAGGCGCTTATTAGCAACGGTGTCGCTTTTTCATACGGTGCCCTCCGGAGGTATATGGAAGTTTACCGTTATGCCAAAATGATCGTAGATTCCGGGGAACTGGGAGATCTGGTCCAAATTATTGTGAACTCCGGTCAAACTTCACTTTTGTGGAATCACGTTCATTCTGTTGATATTATCATGTACTATGCCGGTGACAATCATGTTGATTATGTTCAGTCCGCATTAATAATAGAACCGGGCTCGGTTTCTAAAGAACAAGTTGATGATGATCCCGTGGTTGAGCATGCCTTGATAAAATTTAGCAATGGCGTATCAGGAGTCATTTCCAGGGCTGGAGGATATAATGTGATCCTTTCCTGCGCGAAAGGTGAAATTATTATCGCGGCAGATGGTTCGTGGCTGGAAATTAATAAATATCCGATAAATAGCACGGGGCCATATTTTTTATCCAACTCCAGGCTTTATTTAGAGTCAAGTTGCAGCGGCAGGCAAAAAGCGATCGTTGAGTTAAAAGATGCAATACTTGATGGGAAAGAAACCAGTATAAATATTGATGAAGTCCTCATAACGCAGCAAATATTGTTTGCCCTGGTTTACTCTGAATTGAATGGCGGTATCAAATTTAACATTAATGATGTGGATGACCGTTTTACTGTAACCGGCAGGTCGGGAAACCTTTACGCTTAAGTTTGGATAAACTGTCACAATCGGTTATGTTCAATGGGGGGATTTCATTGACTGTTGCGATTGTCAATTATGAATTAGGTAACGTGAGATCAGTTGCCAATGCATTTGAGGCAGTTGGGGCAAGGGTTATTGTCACGAGCGACGTTCATGATTTAAACAGTGCAGATCACCTCGTACTGCCTGGTGTGGGTGCCTTTGAAGATGGCATTAAAAATTTAAAACGGCTGGATCTGGTTGATATCCTGACAGAATTGGTTGTAGATAAAAAGAAGCCGTTCATCGGAATGTGTCTTGGGATGCAGTTGGTTGCGCAGAAGAGCTATGAAAACGGCGAATTTGCGGGATTGGGGTGGGTTGACGCGGAGGTTGTCCGCTTTGCCTTAACGGAGCAAGAACTAAAGGTGCCTCACGTCGGCTGGAACGATGTTGTGTGTATAAAGGACAATCCACTGTTTGGCGCGGCCAGCGGCATTTTTTCCTATTACTTTGTTCATAGTTATCATATGGTGTGTAACGACCTGTCAAATGTTATCGCTACATGTGATTACGGTATTAATTTTGTTGCAGCCATTCAAAAGGACAATATTTTTGCCACCCAGTTTCACCCGGAAAAAAGCCAAAAGCACGGACTTCTTTTATTAAAAAACTTTATCAATTATGGATAATATTTTTTAGATTATTTAATATCACAAAAGACAAAGGAGTTGATGACATGCTAAAAAAACGACTGATCCCTTGTCTTTTTCTAAAGAATGGATTTTTGGTCCGCAGTGAAATTTTCAAGTATCATCAGTTACTGGGTAATTCAATTCACCAGGTGGAGCGGTTTAACGCCTGGACGGTGGACGAGCTAATTTACATAGATATCAGTGAAGAGGATTTTTATGACATTCGTCGTGATGATATGAAGATTAAGAGTGAAAGCAATATCCTTGATATTGTAACAGCTATTTCAAAAACATGTTTTATGCCTCTGACTTTTGGAGGAAGAATTCGTACGATTGAAGACATCCATGACCGGATTGCCAGAGGTGCGGACAAGGTAACAATTAATACCCGGGCTGTGGAAACCCCCGATTTTATCACCGAAGGCGCCCGAATATTCGGCAGCCAGGCGATTATAGTGTCTATTGATGTGAAGCAACACGAGAATGGTACCTATGAAGTCTTTACTAATCATGGCAAAAAGCCAACTGGTATGGATCCTGTGCAATGGGCGAAGGATGTCGAGAAACTTGGCGGCGGTGAAATATTTTTAAATTCCATCGACCGTGACGGTACGGCGCAGGGTTATGACCTGGAGCTAATTCGAAGTGTCGCTGAAACAGTTAACATTCCTGTCATTGCTTGTGGTGGCGTCGGCCGGTTTGAGCACTTTGTGGAGGGTATCACTATTGGTAAGGCGGATGCTGTTTCAGCCGGCAATATATTTCACTTTACCGAGATAAGTGCCAAACAAGCCCGCAAACATCTGCTCAAGGCGGGTATAGATGTCAGGAAGGTCTGATTTAAACATGATGGGGAGAGATAAGAGTGAGATATTGCAGTAAATGTGTGTATCCAAGTTCTTCGGCTGTACCTCTTGAGTTTGATGAGAATGGTGTTTGCAGCGGTTGCAGGACCGCGGAGCAGAGAAAACAAATTAACTGGGAA
>MVQL01000065.1 GCA_002067205.1 Pelotomaculum sp. PtaB.Bin104 | reverse complement strand
TTTCGGCATTTCTAACACTAAAGAATTAGCCCGGTTATTATTTTTCCATCCTTTCTAGCGATTTTTTTTATCCGGACGATTACTTATAATTTATTGAAAATCAGTAACTTTGCATAAAACTAATAACATAGGTTCAAATTGGATATTTGACAGAATTTTCAGATTGAAATAATTTTCGAATAATTTAATGCAACAGTGTACCAAAAAGTAATCTGTATCCACATTTTTAAAATATTACTCTGCTTCCCGTCATGTTAGTACTATTCACCAGCTTATTATTAATAATATTGAGATAAAGTTATCTTTTATCGGGTGATAAGCTGTATTTCCAGCATCACAATAAAAATTTCAACCTGTCTGCACCGGTATCTTTGATTAGGGAATTGATTTGGTACTTCATTAAATCTGATTTGGTGGTAGCCTTATCCATGATGTATCTCCTTATTTTAGAGATTATGGACGGGATTACCTGTATGTGGAATGCTACTGTAATTTTATAAAAATTTTTTTAATACTTAGTGTGTTGCTTTAAATATAAAATATATTAAAATAAGATAGTAATTAGTATAGCAAAAAGAAACTTTTCCGGGAAAAAGAATTTTTCAAATCTTTTTACTTGTTTTTTTTATGATTTAAAAAATTTAAACCAAATCAGATAAAGAACATCAGAGCAATACATTCTAAATCCATGTTAAATTTCCAGTGAGTTTATAGGGGTGGGGGTCGATATTATGAGGTTTGTAGCTGGAAATTCACAAATTTAAACCTTTAAAAAAAATTATGCGGGGGGAAGAAGATGAAGAGTTTTCATGGAGGAGTGCACCCTGATGACAGCAAAAGGTATACCGCTGCCAAGTCGATTGAAACGGCGCCTCTCCCGGAAAAGGCGATTATACCTTTGAGGCAGCACATTGGAGCACCGGTTTCGCCAATTGTAAAAAAAGGGGACACGGTAAAAAAAGGTCAATTGATCGCACAATCCGACGCTTTTGTATCCGGCAATGTACATGCTTCCATTTCAGGCAAGGTTGTTGAGATTGCAGATTATCCGCATTCAGTGTTCGGAAGCTGCATGTCAATAGTCATAGAAAATGATGGTCAGGATGAGTGGGTTGAAGGAATTCCGGTTCAAAGGCAATGGGAAAAACTTGATCCGAAAGAACTGTCCGGGATCATCCGGGAGGCTGGAATCGTGGGAATGGGCGGCGCTACTTTTCCCACTCATGTAAAATTGGCGCCACCGCCGGATAAAAAAATTGACACTTTTATCTTGAACGCGGCTGAATGTGAACCGTTTTTAACGGCTGATTACAGGGCTATGCTTGAGTACACGGATAGAATAGTGACCGGTGTAAAAATTACCATGAAAGTGCTTGGAGTGAGCAACGGCTATGTTGGTGTTGAAGACAATAAACCTGAAGCGGTAAAAGCTTTGCAGAGCGCTTTTAGCGGCACGCAGGTTAAGGTTGTGGCTCTTCCGACAAAATATCCGCAAGGCGCGGAAAAAATGCTCATCAAAGTGTTGACCGACCGCGAGGTTCCTTCAGGCGGGTTGCCGATGGATGTTGCTACTGTGGTTCAAAATGTCGGCACCGTGATCGCGATAAGTGACGCGGTGACTAAAGGGATACCTTTGATTGAAAGAGTGCTTACTGTCAGTGGAAGCGCTGTTAAAGAACCCAAAAACCTGCTGATGAGGGTAGGATCCACGTTTGCCGACGCGCTGAACTGTTGCGGCGGTCTTAGCAGCGAACTAGTTAAAATAATCAGTGGCGGGCCAATGATGGGTTTTGCTCAATCTACTATGGACGTTCCGGTGATTAAAGGAACTTCCGGCATCTTGTTCCTGAGTCAAAAAGATGTCAATTACAGCAAGGAATCCGCATGTATCCACTGCGGCCGCTGCGTGGAAGTATGCCCGATGGGGTTGAATCCAAGCATGCTCAGTATTCTGGGCGAGCGCCAGTTGTACGAGGAAGCAAAAGATGAGTATGACCTGCTGGACTGCATGGAATGCGGCAGTTGTGTTTATCAATGCCCGGCAAAGCGCAACATCGTCCAATATATAAGGTATGCCAAAGCGCAAAATGCAATCCAGGCACAAAAAGAAAAAGCAAAGGTGGCTGTATAGAATGGTAAATGAAGAGAGTTTAAATATGAATCTTCTCACTGTCTCGCCGTCACCACATATAACCTCAAGTGAATCCATACCCAAAATTATGTGGTCGGTGAACGCGGCATTGGCGCCGGCAGTAATTTTCGCCGCCTGGTACTTCGGTATGCCCGCCATAATCACCATGCTGGTGGGAGTCGTTTCAGCGGTGGCAACGGAATATTTAGTGCAAACAATCAGAAAAAAAGAAGTGACAATATGTGACGGCAGCGCATTTTTAACCGGACTTTTACTAGCTATGTGTCTTCCTCCCAATCTTCCCTGGTATATGACCGCGTCAGGGTCATTCCTGGCGATTGCTGTCGCCAAGCACTCCTTGGGCGGCCTTGGGTACAACATATTCAACCCGGCGCACATCGGCCGCGCCGCGTTAATGGTTTCATGGCCCATTGCCATGACCACATGGACAAAGATGACAACACAGATTGATGTGGTTTCCAGCGCCACCCCGCTGAACATTTTAAAGCAGCAGGGATACGCCAAGTTAATTGAAACGTTCGGCAACGCGCCCAATATGTATAAAGCAATGTTCTTAGGAATGCGCAACGGCAGCATCGGTGAAACATCCGCGGTTTTGCTTATACTCGGAGGTCTTTTCCTGATCTATAAAGGTTATGTAAAATGGGAAGTCCCTGTTGTAATGATCGGCACGGTAGGAATTTTGACCTGGGTATTCGGGCCGTCCGGATTATTTACAGGAGACCCGGTATTCCACATGTTGGCCGGGGGACTGATGATCGGCGCATTCTTTATGGCAACCGACATGGTAACTATTCCAATCACCCGCAAGGGACAAATTATTTTTGCCTTGGGCGCCGGCCTGCTAACCGTCCTTATTCGCTTAAAAGGCGGATATCCCGAAGGCGTATGCTATTCCATTCTTTTAATGAACTGTGTAACGCCTTTGATTGACCGCTATGTAAAACCA
>MVQL01000064.1 GCA_002067205.1 Pelotomaculum sp. PtaB.Bin104 | reverse complement strand
GAAAAGATCGAGCGATACCTGGCAGCAAGACCAAATCACCAGGCTAGCTTTGAAACTTTGAAAGGGATGCTTCAAATTAACAACGTGCTGCTCAATCAAACGATCAAAATCCTCATGGACGGTTCTCCTGGTCGATATGGAGTAGTTAAGGCTCCCGGAGATAAGCGAAAGCGAACACTCATTATGTATCCAAAGTAGTTAAAATTTAACTATAACTATTATCAGCATCAGCAGAAAGACCACTAGAAAATAGTAAAATCTGAGGTGAATTTCTCAGATTGATTGATATTGGTTACTTTTGAGAAGAGAATAAATAAAAATAGAAGTATATAAGTAGATAGAAAAGAATCATCTTGGTCTTATTTCAGCTAGATAGTTAAAGTTAAATTTTAAGTACTTTTGGATTTTATAAAAAACAAATTATAACATTGATAATGTCTTAGCAATCATATCTTTCATATCCAGTGTGAAGTATCTCCCCGGTACTCCTGCCCGCTTCGTCTCCTTGGTTCTGATTCCATGAGGAGATAGACTCTTGGCTATGGCCTGCGTAGATAGGCCAAATCTTGCTGCTATGTCGGATAATAAAAGCTCTCTTCCTGCTTCTAGCTCGCTTGATATGTATTCCAAGATTGCTTTGATATCTGTGCTCATATTGTGCTTATATGGTGTGCGCATATCGTGATACATCTCAACATGCTCAGTAATTAGCCTCCTGACCAAATCTGTAGCTTCGTCAGGCAGGTTAAAATAAGCATCTAACGCTTTCTTAATAATAGCGGTAGGACTTTGCCCAGTCTCTTCAATCCTGGTTATATGCTCCTCAGATAGCCTTATGCTAGTGTGCTTCATGGGTGCTCATATTGTGCTCACAAATATATAAGCGTGCTCATTAGGTGCCCAGTTCTATAACACTGCCAAACATATTTATTGAAGTGTGCTTCATTCCGCCCTAATTATAATATACTTTTATTAAGCATGCTTTATTTAATTTTTTACTAACCCGTCCATTCCACATACTATAAGAATACAGGTGATCCATCGCCTAACCCCATACGTATTGACCAGGAGACTATATTTATAAAAATGTGGGGGTTGGCGCATAACGGTTTTGCGTATATTGATTATAGAGCGCGAAATCATCTAATAATACTATTAACGTATAGTTATAAATTATAGCTAACTTTATGATATTAAAATATTATTAATAAAGTTATCTTTTAGCCTGCCTCTCATAATAATGATTCTAATTGCAGTTATAGTTCTGCAAAAATAGTGTCGAAAAAAGAAGTGAAATTTAGATCCGCGTCCATCTCTCAATACCATCTCTTAATATCAATTACCTGTTCAAACCTGCTCATGTCCGTACCGATATATTTCTTGAATGGCTCCCACTCACCGATCTTAGCCGCTGTCTCATTATTTAGTCTCATGGTTATGGATGGGCTCTCCAAGGTGTGCCCAAATTTGTCGAGATAAGATTCATTGAGTTGAATGAATACTTTAGAAATTTGTTCATCACTAAACAATGCAGTAAACATATCGACGCAAATCGGTATATTTTTCCTTAGGTATTCTGTATCATCGATCTCTTCTGGATCGTTATACGCAGAAATATTAATCTGCACCCAATAGCCCGGATCATCAATATCACTATAGTCTGGCGCAGTATAATTAATGACCCTAAATTCGTATTTTGGCATGTTTGATATATGACCAGACAGAAGTTGCTTTACGTTT
>MVQL01000063.1 GCA_002067205.1 Pelotomaculum sp. PtaB.Bin104 | reverse complement strand
TCTTCTACACTACTGGCCTTCTTTGCCACCGCGCTATCCCCGGCCGGACTTTTAAAAAAGAAATACCAGCCGGCCGCAGAACCGGCTAAAACCACCAGGACTATAAGCAAAATCAGTAGTATTTTTTTCTTTTTAGGCTTATCTTTTTTCGTTCCTTTTCCCTGAGGTTTTTCACTGTCCTTTGGCACGGCCACACCTACTTTTCTTGGATTCTATAAACAAACTATGCATTACAGCCAAATAAGATACTGCATGTAAAGGTAGAAACTCAGCTACCGTTTGATATTTAACAATTCCTCCAAAATCTGGTCGGAAGTAGTAACCGTCCTGGCATTAGCCTGGTAACCGCGCTGAGTGGTAATCATGTTAACGAATTCGTCTGTT
Source organism: Pelotomaculum sp. PtaB.Bin104 (assembly GCA_002067205.1). Lineage (GTDB taxonomy): Bacteria > Bacillota > Desulfotomaculia > Desulfotomaculales > Pelotomaculaceae > MVQL01. The sequence continues at coordinate 2,389 of MVQL01000063.1, read as the reverse complement.
AAATCCACGTTGGACATTTCCAGGAAACCGGAGTTGATCGTGCCATATCCGCCTGTAGTGCCGCCCGGAGCTCCGAACACTTCAACAGCATTACCGCTGGTTGGCGAAATTTTATACATATTCAGTCCATCGCGCTCCAGGCCATCCTGGTTGGGAAACATGGCCAGGCCTATCTGAAAAGCATTGTCATTTTTTGTACCATCCAATAGAGTGTAAGAAATCCACCCGTCTTTCGAAATATTTATAGTCGCAACCCCGCTTGAGGCGATATCAAGCTGGATAGGATTACCCCCAACATCGCAAAGGTTGTAGCCGCTTGAATTAACGATATTACCTACATTATCAATATAGAATATCCCCTCTCTGGAATACCTTTCATTAATTTCACCAGTTCCCGCCACAGCTTCTCCGTTAGTCGACAATACATACCAGCCGTTACCGTTGACGGCAAGGTCCAGTGAGCGGCCGGTATTCTGCAAACCACCCTGGCCGGTATTGTTGGTGATGCTGGAAACCATCACGCCCAGACCGACTTGAGACGGGTTGATTCCACCTATGTTATCAACGCCGGCACTGGGATAACGTACCGTCTGGTAAAGAATATCCTGGAAATTAGTCCTGCTGCCTTTAAAGCCGGTTGTGTTGACATTGGCGACATTGTTGCCGATAACATCCATTCTGATCTGGTGGTTTTTCATACCCGAAGCGCCGGAAAAAAGAGATCTAATCATTATTTATCCTCCTTTTTGATAGCCGCCTCAGTCGTTCGGCGGCTGCACAGCCTCCTTTCGGGCCGGCTGTGAAATATTTTTTGAAGCTCGTTTACTTTACAATCACCGCGCTGTCTATGTTGGTAAAAACGTGGTCCGTCGCAAAGTTTCCGTCCATGGCTGTTACTATTGTTTTATTGCGTACGCTGGTAATCAAAGCCAAATCACCGTAGATTATCAATGATTCCCGCGCCCCCTTGGATTCAGCCTGTTTTACAGCCGTATTAATCTTGGCCAGATCATCCTGAGCTAAAACAATATTCCTTTCTTTTAGCCGTTTTTCGGCGTGTGCCGAGATCTTTAATCCCTGGTTTTTTTCAATCTCCCGCTGAACTGCTTCCTGAAAGGACAGCTTATCGTCTTTCCGCGGCGACTGTCCGCCCCCAGTTGCCGGTATGACCGGAAGCGGCGCAACAGGCAGGATTGAACTAATGTTATGGTTCATCTCGCACCACTCCTACTTGATTTCGGTCACCTTATCCAGCCCATAAGCAGTTCCATTTACATATACTTGCACAGTATCACCTGTAAGTGTGACTTTTTCCACCTGACCAGAAACTTCATTAATAACGGAACTACCGGAACTATCAGTACTATCGGCGGTAATTTTCACCTGGTGTCCGATAAGCGCCGAGGCCTGACCCATCTCCTGCGAAAGTTTGAGCTTGGTGATTTCTGTATTCATATTTGTCAATTGCTCAAGCATGGTAAATTGAGCCATTTGCGAAATAAATGCGCTTGTATCCTGCGGGCTGGCTGGGTCCTGGTTTTGCAACTGAGTTACGAACAACTGGAGAAACGCATCCTTGTCAAGTGTCTTTACAGGATCTTTCCTTTTCGCTTCCGTTGGATACGAATAATCATTAGTGGTTGAATTTACTTCCATTAAAACATCACATCCTGTTTATACTAAATAGTCAACCTGCCGGGAACTCGAACCAGTTTCGGTCCTGCCGGACTGTGCAGGCTCAACCGGAATGTCACTGTCTTTATGGTAGTTATTGCTACCGAATTGAACTGTGCCGCTCTGATTCCTTCCCTGATAATAAAAATTCGAATTGTCCTGGCTGCCGTTGCCGACGAACACAAACGCCTCATTTAATTTCAAATCCTGCTGGCCGAGGGAAGTCCTTAACTGCTGCAGCGAACCTTCCAGAACCTCTTTCACGCTATTGTTCGCGGTGTAAAAGTGGGCGTTTAATTCACCTTTATGAAAATAAAGTTTAATCGTGAGCTGTCCCAATTGCTCAGGCTCAAGTTTTAGCTGTACCTGTGTTTGCCGATTGTCATTGCCAATGTTGTTATATACATGCCTTATTTCCTGAAGCACCCTATCTCTGAGGTTGGACAAAGGTACTCCTTTTAAGCTGTCAGTGGCAACCTGCGCAGGGAATTGAGCGCTATTATCAGTCGTATTGCCTGTCCCCAATCCATTGTTGGAATCAACTTTTCCCGCCGGAACTGTATCGTTCGATATTATATTTTTACTCTCATCCGCGGTTTGTGGTCCCTTTGGCTTGTTATTCAGCAGCTTGTTTTCATTGCCACCCTGGTAGGCTAATTCCGGATTACGCTGTTGTTCCGCTGTTACGACTCCGGACTGGTTCTCCACATCCGGT
>MVQL01000062.1 GCA_002067205.1 Pelotomaculum sp. PtaB.Bin104 | reverse complement strand
GGGCAGTTTGACTGGGGCGGTCGCCTCCCAAAGAGTAACGGAGGCGCCCAAAGGTTCCCTCAGCGCGGTTGGAAATCGCGCGTTAGAGTGTAAAGGCAGAAGGGAGCTTGACAGCGAGACGTACAGGTCGAGCTGGGACGAAAGTCGGGCTTAGTGATCCGGCGGTATCGAGTGGAAGAGCCGTCGCTCAACGGATAAAAGCTACCCCGGGGATAACAGGCTTATCTCCCCCAAGAGTCCACATCGACGGGGAGGTTTGGCACCTCGATGTCGGCTCATCGCATCCTGGGGCTGTAGTAGGTCCCAAGGGTTGGGCTGTTCGCCCATTAAAGCGGTACGTGAGCTGGGTTCAGAACGTCGTGAGACAGTTCGGTCCCTATCCGTCGCAGGCGCAGGAAACTTGAGAGGAGCTGTCCCTAGTACGAGAGGACCGGGATGGACAGACCACTGGTGTACCAGTTATCGTGCCAACGGTAGCGCTGGGTAGCTATGTCTGGACAGGATAAGCGCTGAAAGCATCTAAGCGCGAAGCCTTCCTCAAGATGAGGTTTCCCATAGCATAAGCTAGTAAGACCCCTGGCAGACTACCAGGTAGATAGGCCGGGTGTGTAAGCTGGGCAACCAGTTTAGCTGACCGGTACTAATAGGTCGAGGGCTTGACCTAAAAAAGAACTTGTTAATCCTACGCTGTACAGTTTTGAGAGAACTTAAAAAAGCATAGAGTTTCTGGTGACAATGTCGGAGGGGATACACCCGTTCCCATCCCGAACACGGCAGTTAAGCCCTCCTGAGCCGATGGTACTTGGGGCTTGCCCCTGGGAGAGTAGGTCGTTGCCAGAAAATTTTTAAAGCCTCATGGTAAATAACCATGGGGCTTTTTTATCTCCATACTTGCAGCCTAATGGATCCCGGAAAGGTGTCCAATTCCGTAAATCGATCTGCCGGCCAAACATTATTCAATGTTCCATTCATCGTAAAAATATCTTCCACGTAAGGCCAGTGATTTTATTAGAATAAGCTCAATAAAGGAGTTTATCAGCCGGTGATCAAAGGTGATGATAAGGAGAAAAATGAAAACACGTGCTGTAATTCCGCACGTCATACTTATTGGTTATTTTAGATAACTGACTCGTTGTGTAAATATTGCCTTTTGGCCGGTGGTTCGAATCGAGCCATCTATTATATCACCGGTACAAGTCTTCGTGCTGATAAAAATTTAACTTAAGGGGAAATACTAAAAAATCACCAAGTTTTCTGTATCAGCGACAGCACTTTTAGTTGCCGTTTTTGATTTAAAGTAGTATTGGTTCTTTGTATTTGCCGCAATATGCGCCATTATTGAAGAGATATTCGTGCTTTAAAAATTTATAGTCATAGTTAGTATAAAAACCGGATGACAGTTATTCTATTTATACTATTATTCTGGCTCATGAAAAAATCTTGAATTATATAAGGTTTAAAACCTTGTCTTATTACGTATATATATTACTTGCATTGTTCCCAGTAGCATCTCACCCCACAATTTGGGGTCTTCTGTTAGGCCAACTTTTTAATTATAATCAAACGTTCCTTCCTAACCTGGAAATAAGTTATGCTATATTGGAGTTCCTCTTTTTTTGTGGTAGCCGTGATTAGGATATGTGTTTATTTCTTAGCGTTAATTGGAAATGGAAAGCCGTTATTACCGCTTTGCTTTACACCGCTCTCTACAGCTTGCAAACTAGACTGAATTTTAATGAAGGAGGACTGGTCTATACCGTTGTTTGAAAACGAGTGTTCTTTGCATCCAACCATATATTCTTACAAGAAAGAGATAATGGCTAAATGCGTTGAATCATTAATCATATGATTTTTTGGGTTTTGATCGACTCTATCCTCTCAGAGCTATCTTACTCTTTAGAACTTAAGTAAGTCATGTGTTCACTATAATCTTATAGAACGGAGTATGATTGGGTTATGAATGAGAAACATGTTTCTTTTGGGAAAAAATCAGTGAATGAACATCATAATATGGACAGAGCTCAGAGTATTCGATTTCGTACACCTGATGATCTTCAAATGTACCTGGAAAGGGTGGGGAAACAGGATTTAAATTTTCAGGCTTGTCCGATTTCCGGTACACCTGAGAACTTTCATTTTAATAGCCATGAGCAGGTCGTGACACGTGAAAGAGATGGGTTCTCCTTTGATACAATGGACGACTTTTTATGTTACACATTTCAGTGTGACAGGGAAGGGTATAGTCGGACAGAGTATATTGATGTTAAATTTAATCAACCGGAATGATATTGAGGACAACAAATTTCAGTAATAAATAAAATAGATGCCTAATTAATCTCGCATCCAATCACAAGCCTGAATTTAAGAAATAACTCTAAGCATTCTATGAAGTATTAGCAACGTAAGGGTTATACATTGCCAATTGACGACCGCAGGTAATAGGTGATTGGACAATAAAATAGATGCCTAATTAATCTCGCATCCAATCACAAGCCTGGATTTAAGAAATAACTCTAAGCATTCTATGAAGTATTAGCAACGTAAGGGTTATACATTGCCAATTGACGACCGCAGGTAATAGTTGATTGGACACTAAACAGACCACCGGCTAAAGCCGGAGGGTTTTTAAACGACTGAAAGTCGCAAACGGCTGAAGCCGGCTCAAAGC
>MVQL01000061.1 GCA_002067205.1 Pelotomaculum sp. PtaB.Bin104 | reverse complement strand
GTGGCGCGGATATGGTTCTCTGCAACCCGCCCTACATCCCGACGACGTCCCTGAAAAAGATGGCGCGTGGGATCATCGACCATGAACCGCTTGTCGCTCTTGACGGCGGGCCGTATGGGCTGGCTATCTTCAGGAGGCTCTTGAGTGGTGCGCCGACATTCCTGAAAAGGGAAGGCGTTCTAGTGTTTGAAATCGGGGAAGGACAGGAGAAACTGATCGAACGGCTTCTTTCGACGAGCGGTGCATACAAGGAAATCGAATTCTTCAAGTACGAGGGTAAAGTGCGAGTAGTAAGCGCCGTCAAGAAATAGTGGTATTGACATACTTAGTACTAGACCGACCGAATAGACGGAATAGACGTGACCAACCCTATCACCAACGCCCTGACCATCGACCTCGAGGACTACTACATGGTCTCCGCGTTCGAGACGGTGGTGGCGAAAGAGCAATGGCGAAACTACGAGTCGAGGATCGAGCGCAGCACTCACAGGGTCCTCGACATTCTTGATGCCGCAAATGGAAAGCATGGCGTCAAGGCCACCTTCTTTTGCCTGGGGTGGGTCGGTGAGAGATACCGGCCTCTGATCCGGGAAATCGAACGCCGGGGCCATGAAATCGCCTGCCACGGCTACGACCACCGGCTCGTTTACAGCATGACCCCGGAGCAGTTCCGGGAAGACGTTCTGGTTTCGAAGCGAATTCTGGAAGATGCCGTCGGGAAGAGCGTGATCGGCTACAGGGCGCCCAGCTACTCCATAACGGAGAAGTCGCTCTGGGCGCTGGATATTCTGGGCGAAGAGGGATACCGATACGATTCGAGCATTTTCCCCATCCATCATGACCGCTACGGGATTCCGACGGCACCGCGGGTTCCTTTCTTGGTCATGCGAAACGGGGATGGCGTAAACGGGGCGCCTGTGCCTGCTCGCCTGGTCGAAATGCCGCTTTGGAAATCGAATCGGGCTGCATGGTGCGAGGACGGCATTGTGGAATATCCCATCTCGACGGTCAAGGTGTTGGGCTGCAATGTCCCCGTCAGCGGCGGGGGGTACATGCGGCTGTTCCCTTATGGCATGATCAGGAAGGGGCTGTTAAAGATCAATGCCGAAGAAGAACAACCCTTTGTGTTTTATCTGCATCCCTGGGAATTCGACCCGGAGCAGCCCCGGATGACCAATGCATCCATTCTGAGCCGGTTCAGGCATTACGTCAACCTGGGTGAGACAGCGGGGAAGCTGCAACGACTGCTGGGTGATTTCAGGTTCTCACCGATGGCTGACGTGATCGGACTCCGGTAAGGGGGTCAGATGACAGGCACGGGCAACTTTCGAAAATGCGCGCGGTCGATGGGGTCCCGAGCTGTGGCTTGCGAGTGTGCGAGGCCGTCCAATCGGCACCAGGCCTGTTTCTTCATGGCGATGGTTACCGTTATCCTCGCAGCCCTGATGGTCTGTGAAAACGAGGTGTCTGGTATGGCAAAACAAAAGCACATTGTTCTGCTGGGGGCGTCGGTCGGGCACGCGTGGAACATCGAGGCATTACCAGGCCGGGTGGCCGCAGCCCGGAATTATCGGTTTGAGTACGTAGCCGAGTACGCTTTTGATAAGACCGAGGCGCTCAGGGGGGTTCTTCAGAGGAAACAGGACAGGCCTGATGCCGTTCTGATCAAGGAATGCGCCGCCTACTTCCCCGGGGATCTGCTCCAGTACCAGGAACTCGTGAAGGGATGGGTAGAGGAGTGCAGGCAGGCGAAGGTCGTTCCCATCCTGACGACCGTGGTCCCCGTGGTCAGCACAAAGAACAAGCCGATCAAGGATCGGCTTAAGGATTTTATCAAGACCTTGCTCGGCAGGCCGACCACGGCCACGCAGCTGGAGGGCATATTCCGGTACAATGACTGGGTGAGGGGATATGTCGCCCGGGAAGGCCTCACGGTGCTTGATCTTGAGGCGCCTTTGAGGACGAGCCAGGATGACAGGAGTCTCCGGGTCGATCTTCACAGCGGCGACGGTCTGCATCTCAACGCGCAGGCGTACGAGCTCTTGGACACAGTTGTCGTGCCGACACTCGACCGTGCTTTCCTCAAAAAATAACATCTGAAACGTCAGAATGGCATTTCCAATGAGTGATTCGGCGAGATCACACGCCCGGCCATGCCAGTATTTGCTTTTCCTGTTGCCAATACTGGCCACGGCCTGTCTCTATCGTGATACGCTTGTCAGGTTGGGCAAGAGCTTGATGACCTATGAAAATTCGCACGGTCTGATCATTCTGGCGATAAGCCTGCACTTGGTGTGGAGTAAAAGACATGAAATTGGTAGACTGCCCTTCGAACCCAATATGATTGCCGGGGCCGTGATGACGGTGCTGGGGTGTGCTCTTCTTGTCGCAGGGGAATACACATTCTCGGTTATTCTGTCCGATGTATCCCTGATCGTTACCCTCTTCGGGCTGGTATGGTTGCTGTTGGGGACAGATTCTTTGAAGATTCTTGCGCTTCCGGTAGGGTATCTGATCTTTGTGTACCCCTTGTTCGACTACCTGCCGAACGGTATCATCGTTCACCTTCAGCATATGACCGCGTGGCTCGCGGCTGGCCTGTTGAAACTCATAGGTCTGTCCGTTTATCACGATCAGGTGTATTTGGAATTGCCCAGCGTAAAGCTGCAGGTTGTGCAGGTGTGTGCCGGCATGAACCACATTATCGCGTTGCTGGCTGTCACAGTTCTTCTGGCCCATTACACGCTGGACCGGTGGTTGAAGAAAATCGTGCTCGTTGCAGCCGCCCTCTTTGTCGGACTTGCCGCTAACGGCATTCGAGTGGCCGTCATAGGACTCATGAGCATGTTCGGCCGGGATGCATCGCTACACGGCCCCGGGGATATATTCTATGTGTCTTTCGTGTTCCTAGCGGGGCTGGCGGTGATGATCGGATTGGCCTATTTGATGGGGGGAAGACGAATGTCCCCCGGCGGCAATAGTGAGCCGGTCTGGCATCCATGCAAGGCGGAGCACGCAGCGAGAAAAGAGAACGGATTCGGTATATTGGGCACTATGAGAGGGGCGGCAGTATACCTGCCGCTTGTGATTGCCACGCTGATCCCCGCGTCGGCTTTTGCGTACACCCATGTCTATAGCCCGCGGCCCGTACCGCTATCGAGTTCCTTGGCAAATATTCCTTCGCAGATAGGCGAGTGGCAAACAATCTGTAAAGAGAAAAGCGATTTTATTCCCGCGGACATGCAGCCCGATGAAAACCTGGTGCGCTGTTATCGAAATGCCGCGGGAGACGAAGTGCACCTCTATGTGGCTTATTTCAGGCAACAGCGGCAAAACCACAAGGTCACGGACTTCACGCTGAACTTGTATGCCGAAGGCGAGGAAATTCAAATATTCCACGCGGGTGACAGCGTAACACTGAGGAAAGCGATACCGGTAAGGCGAGAATCAGAAGGGAATACATATTTCTGGTACTGCATAGACGGGAAGGTTGTTTCCAGCCGAATCGAGGCAAAACTGGCTCTCGCGGTGAATGGCTTCGTGCATCAGAGAACCAACGGCGGTCTTGTGGCTGTCAGAATTGTCAACGGACATGAATCCGCGAAGGGTGGATTGCGAAATGACAGGGAGATTATTGCGACGTTCCTTCCCGTCACTCAGGATCACATCAGCGCAAGATAGATGGGAGTTCAATTGAGAATTAACGTGAGGCTCTCGTACCTGGCAGTCTAAGGCATTGAAGAAACCGCGTTTTCACTCCCTTCCACCGGCAGGCCATAAGATACCGCTGAAAGCGCTTATACGGTGCATGGTCGGCAGATCCGGTGATGTGCGCGACCGGTCAATGGAAGCGATAAGACAATATTTGGCGACAGAGTATGTATTTTATCTGTCATCGGGAAGGGCCGCCTTGTGGCTCTACCTCAAATCGGCTTCACTCTTGAAACCGGAGAGGAAGGAAGTCATCGTTCCCGCCTACACCTGTCCGTCGGTCGTATCGGCCGTGCTGAAAGCAGGTCTTACGCCTATTCTCTGTGATAACAATCTGGACGACTTTGGTTTTATGTGCGAGGAGTTTGAAAAGAAGCTTAATAAGAAAACCCTCGCGGCCATAGTCGTGCACCTTTACGGGGTGCCGGTGAAGGTCGATAAGATCCAGGCGCTCTGCCGGGAAAACGACACTTGGCTGGTGGAAGATGCCGCGCAGGCGTTTGGGAATGCCTTTCCGGGTAATCCCCGTGTAAAGCTCGGCCTGACGGGAGACGCCGGCTTCTTCAGTTTCGGCCGTGGAAAACCGATCAGCATCCTGCACGGCGGTCTTCTTACCTTGAAATCTGGGGATATTCATGAAAAGGCGCGCGAGCTCTACGGCCGAATGAATGGAGGCTCATCCCGTCAGATTCTCATTTACGGCCTGTCGCTGGGCTTGTATTCCCTTTTCTCCAATCCTCACCTTTACTGGCTTCCGCAGATGATTCCGTCGCTCAACCTCGGTGGCACCGTGTTTGAGCCTGAATTTGAAACCGCAAGCGGAAACAATCAGGCGATAGCGCTCGTTTGCGGGATGCTCGAGTCGATTGAAGAGGAGAAAAGAGTCAGAGAGGACAATTCAAGATGGTATTCGGATAATTTGGGGGAGTACAGATCGGACGCCGTTCGACTGGTTCCCGGTTATCCTTACCTGAGATATCCGCTTCTGATCCGTGATGTGGATTTGAGGAACAGGATTCTCGAGAATCTGGTGGCGACGGGTACCGGCGCAACAGGATCATACCCGACCCCGCTGAACGAGCTTCCGAAACTCAAGGACGTGTTGGCGGACGACAGAGAATACAAAAACGCGAAAAAAATAGCGGAATCTATTGTCACACTGCCCGTTCATTCGGGGGTATCCGTAACAGACAGGGAAAAGATAAAGAGGATCATCCGGCAGGCAGGCCATGCGCATTAGGTTGCTCGAGCAGGGGGAAGATAAATACTGGGACGAATACGTCTATCGTCATCCTAGGGCGACGCTTTGCCATCTCTATGGGTGGGGCAGGGTGATAAGGGATACATACGGCCATCAAACCTATTACCTTGTTGCTGAAGATAAGAAAGACGGGAATGAGCAGGGTTTGGCAGGGGTCCTTCCGCTCGTGCATATCAAGAGTCTCTTGTTCGGAAACACGCTGGTGTCCATGCCTTTTCTCAATTACGGTGGTTTGCTTGCGGATGCCGAGGAGGCGGAAAAGCTGCTTTTTGACGAGGCCAGAACGCTGGGACTTCGATTGGGGGTCAGCAATATAGAACTCAGGCACATCTATCCGATTTCCTGGACGAATGGTCAGGGTACGATGGCGTCGAAGGACGTTGCTGTACCTGAGCCAATCACTCATAAGGTCAGGATGCTGCTTGATTTGCCCGAATCGTCTGCAAAGCTCTTCGAGTCTTTCAAGTCGAAACTCCGCAGCCAGATCCGAAAGCCACAAAAAGAGGGGCTGGTGGCGCAAATCGGCGGTGCAGAATTGCTGGATGAATACTACCAGGTATTTTCCATCAACATGCGGGACCTGGGAAGTCCGGTGCACTCGAAAAAGCTGTTCGAAAATATATTCAAGGAATTCGGCAGCTCGGTCAGATTGGGAATCGTCAAATATAAAGAGGCTGCGACTGCCACGGGCCTGATCTTCTGCTTCAAGGATACGGTTGAAATCATCTGGGCGTCGTCGCTTAAATCCTTCAATCACCTGAGCCCCAATATGCTTCTTTACTGGTCGTTTCTTGAATATGTGACCGATGCAGGGTACAGACACTTTGACTTTGGGCGGTCGACGCCGAACGAGGGGACATATAGATTCAAAGAGCAGTGGGGGGCGAAGCCTTATACGCTTTATTGGTATGAACAGGGGACTCAAAGAGAATCCGGTAAGCTGGTCAATGTAGGGGCTCATAGATACAGACATAAAGCAGAAGAGTATTGGCAGTTAATGCCTCTTTCAATAGCAAATCTATTAGGTCCACTGATTAGGAAAAATATTCCGCTTTAAAGAAGAGTACCTACTGAGCAGTGCAAAGTGATGAATCGAAATAACTGAAACAATAAGCGAAGCAAGGGATAAACATGGAAAAAGGACTTGTTAGTGTTGTTATACCTACATATAACCGTGCCGGACTTATAGAAAGGGCGGTGGATAGCGTACTGAATCAGGATTACCGACAAATCGAGGTCATCGTAGTTGATGATGGTTCTCGCGACGATACTCCCGAGCGGGTGGGCAAGCGATATAAGCAGGATGAGAGAGTCCGCTTTTTTCGCATTCCCAACAGCGGGGTTTGTGGAGCCAGGAATCGCGGTTTGAAAGAAGTGCGGGGCGAATATATTGCCATGTTGGATTCCGATGATTATTGGTTGCCAGGAAAGCTCACACTTCAAATCGGAATCCTGGATGCTCACCCAGACCTCTCTATGGTGTGGTCTGATATGGATGCCATTGACTCCTCGGGAAGGGTCATAGCTTCAAAATACCTGCGTACCATGTACGGAAGTTATCAGTATTTCCCGTCACCCAGTGATCTCTTTGAAAGATCGCTCAGGACAAACGATAAAATCCCTTACTACATCGGTAACATCGCAGGAGCCTTGGTCATAGGAAACCTGGTTCACACCTCGACCGTTGTTGCGAGAGCCGATAGAATTGCGATGGCCGGTGAATATGATCAATCTGTCCATCCCAGCGAGGACCAGGACTACTATTATCGTGTGTGCAAAACAGGACCTGTTGCCCTGGTTGATACTGTGACTACACATTACCTGATCGGAGCAGCCGACGCAGCCAGTGGAAACCATCGACTCTATGAACTGGCGACAAGTTCTTTGATGGTATTCAACAGGCTACGGGAGAAGGAAATCATGAATAGTCATATCACGGAGAGTCTCTTGCAAAAGAAGGAGACAGACCTGTTTAAGTGGGTGGGACAAACCTCATATCACAGAGGGCACTGTGCTGAAGCGAGGCGATACCTGCTGAAGAGAGTCGTGCGTCCGCCTATAGATGTTCGATCGGTCGTATTGCTTTTGATGGCTTGTATCCCTTATTCATCGCATCTGCTTCGATCTGTGCACGCTATGCGACGCCGGATAGCAGCATGAGAGGGAGCATGTATTTCTGGGAGCTGGAATGAGAGCGGATATTATCACATTAGTTGAGGAACTGGCGAATATCAAAGATGAATGGAACGGTCTACTCCAGGGGTCCATATCCGATTCTGTTTTCCTGAAGTGGGAATGGGCGTATTCGTGGGCTGAGTGTTTCGTCAACGAAAATCGTCAACTATTTGTGATCAAGGTATACGACGACGGGAACCGGCTGGTCGGCATTGCGCCCTGGTATACCGAAAAAATCAAAGTGGGGCCGGCAACAATAAGGCAGGTCAATTTTTTAGGCACGCCGGAAACGGCCTCGGATTACCTGGATGTATTTACAGCAAAAGGGAGAGAGAAAGAAGTCAGTAATTATTTGTACGATTATCTGTTCGGTGAACTGTCAAACAGATGGGATTGCGTAAGCCTACAGGACACAAGGGCCGAATCACTGTTTTTACTGAACTTCTTGCACAAGCATCGTCTTCATGGGAGACATCTCGAGATCACGCAGGGTTCGTTCTGCCCTGTTATATCTCTGCCGAAAGCAGAGGAAGAATTCCTATCCCGGATATCATCGAGCAGGAGCAAGCGATTCAGGCAGGATCTGAGGACACTGAAGAAGACGGATACGGTTGAGATAAAAACATATGCGGCTGATGGTATTGATGAAGCGGTGGACAGCTTTTTCAAGTTATACGCCGAGAAAACAGAATGGGAGGGGAAGGACCTTTACAGGTTTATCAAGCGGTTCCTGGCAAACTCGGGAAGCGGGAACTACCTCCAGATTGATTTTCTCCTGGCAAACGGGAATACGATAGGCGGACTCTTGCATCTGAAGCACAATCAAACGCTGTCGCTATACCTGATGGCCGTAGACAAGGCATATAATCCTAGGATCAGCGCGGGCAATCTTCTGGTAGGCCTTTGCATCATTAGGGCGATAGAAAGTCAATTCGAAGTATACGATTTTCTCAAGGGGTATGAAGAATACAAATTCTACTGGACGAGCGAGGGTCGCATCACCCAGACCATATTCATCGTGCAAAAGAAGGCTTTGCCTGTCATCCACATGATGAAGAGAATCGCAAAGAATGCACTGAAGACGATGCTTCGGTAGTCTAAAATAGAATGTTATGCACCTTGTGGTCACCATAGATACGGAAGAAGATAACTGGGGAGGCTATTCGGACGCCACCTTCAGTGTAGAGAACATAAAGAGAATTCCAGCGCTTCAGGAAATATTTAACGAGCATAATGTCATTCCAACCTATCTTGTAACCTACCCCGTCGCCACGAATAGGGAAAGCATCGAAATTCTGCGGGTGATTTTACAGGATGGCAAGTGTGAGATCGGCATGCACTGCCATCCCTGGAGTACCCCGCCTTTTGAGGAAGATAGGAATACCCATAATAGCATGCTGTGTAACCTGCCTTTAGAACTTCAGCACAAGAAAATGTCTGTGCTTCATGAAGCTATAAAGAGTAACTTTGGTTTCAGTGCAACATCCTTTCGCGCCGGAAGATGGGGTTATAATGGGAACACGGCAATAGTTCTTGAAAAGTTGGGCTATCGGGTGGACACGTCAATAACGCCTTTCACCGACTGGTCGGAGTATCAGGGACCGGATTTCTCCAAGATGTCGCCGGTACCGTACCGGTTCAATCCTCCGGAGATTTTTACAAGGAACCAGGAAGGTGAAATGACAGAAATACCCGCAACTATCGGGTATCTTCAGGGTAACTATGAATTGTGCAATTTAATTGATCGTCTTTTAACGTCACAGCTGGGCAGGCGCTTTCACTTGAAGGGTTTGTTGAACAAGGCAAGGTTAATAAATAAGGTCGGTCTGTCGCCGGAGGCGACGGACTCACACAACATGATAAAACTCATGAATGTATTCATGAGAAAAAAATATGAAGTGGTAAATATGTTTTTTCATTCTACGTCCTTGCAGGCTGGATTGAGTGTATTTGTTAAGACAAAAGAGGGGGAAATACAGTTTTTCAATCGTTTGAATGAATACTTTGCATTCACAAGTAAAGCCGGGATCAAGGCGGTCAAACTATCAGAAGCCGGTAAAATCCTTCAGGGAGCCGGGAACTCATGATTCTTGATCTGTTGAAAAAGGTTAATCGAATTTTCACCTATTTCACTTTTAAAAGAGATCGCCTGAGACTCATGGGCTTGATGAAAAGGGGGCTCAAGGTCGGGAAGAATGTATACATATTTCAGGATGTGGAAATCGACCCCGGATACCCCTATCTCATAGAAATAGGGGACAACTGCCGCATTGGGAAGAATGTTCTCATTCTTGCCCACGACGCTACCACTTTTAAGGATCTGGGTGTCACACGCCTTGCGCCGGTCAGGATCCTTGAAGGCTCATTTATCGGGCAGAGATCCATCATCCTGCCGGGTGTCACGATAGGACCGCGGTCCATGGTCGCGGCAGGCTCTGTAGTGAACAGAAGCGTGCCAGAGGGGCGGGCTGTGGCGGGCAACCCGGCTAGGCCCTATACGACTTATACCGAAATTCTAGAAAGAGTGGGAAGCGATGTCAGAAGTGAAAACGTACTTGATTTTAAGGATATAGAAAAGGGTACTCTGACTGAGGAGGAGATAAAAGAGAAAATAGAGGAAAAGGGTGTCGCCTTTATCAAGACAGTGCCGAGCCATGACCCCTATTACGTCAATACAGATATGGAAGAGATCAGACATAAAGCGGAAGAGGCCTTTCAAAAGTTCATGGCCACGACAGCGCAAATAACGAAGAATGATTGAATCGCGGAATACATGCTGTTGAGAGACAGGTCAATTTAAAATGGTCGAATCAGGGCTCGGCAAAAAAGTGTTGAAATCTTTGACGTGGGTTGGCAGTGCCAATGCAATTTCCCAGGTATTATCTTGGGCGATCACGATAGTGATCGTGCGGCATTTGTCGCCGGGCGATTTTGGATTGATGGCAATGGCCGTGGCGTTTTGGGGTTTCCTGACCATGATCGGGGATTTCGGGCTTTTCGCATCGATCGTCCAGAGCAAGGAGGTATCGAAGGAACAGTTGCAGGAAATATTCGGGTTTATCATCGTATTGAATATATTGTTCCTGATTATGACATATTATGCGGCGCCGATCATCAGCAGTTATTTTTCAGAACCACGCCTAATGTCAATATTGAGAATGCTATGCATTGTTTTTATTTTTATCCCTTTTTATGTCATTCCCCATTCGCTTCTTCTCAGGGCAATGAATTTTAAAAAAATATCCATTATTGATGTATGTTGCGGACTTTGTGGAGCGTTCACTTCTTTTCTATTCGCTTTGAGCGGTCATGGCGTCTGGTCTCTCGTTTATGGCACGATCGTCCATTTTTTTTCGCGGGCTGTATCTTTCACTATCGTGGCGACAAGTTATTACCGGCCGCTTTTCGGAATTAAACAGATCAAGGGGATGCTTTCATTCAGCAGTTTTTTTACCGGGAGCACGATCTTGAGGTATTTTTTTTTTAAATCGGACATTATTGTGGGTGGCAAATTTATCGGTCCGGATGCGCTTGGGTTGTATTCGATAGCTAATCAATTGTCGTTCGCACCTGTTGAAAAGATGTCCTACATCATTCCCCAGGTTGCATTTCCGGCTTTTTCGAAAATGCAAATTGATCTGAAAGCATATGCGGCAAATTTCTTAAAAGGATTAAAATTATTAAATTTGATATTTATTCCCTGCTATATTGTATTTTTTGTTCTTGCTGAAGACATTGTGAAAGTCTTACTTGGCACCAAGTGGTTTGAAATCATACTACCAATTAGAATATTGTGCATGATTATGCCCATGCGTGCCTTTGAGATATTATTCATACCAGCAATGAATGGATTGGGAAAGTCCAATATTACGATGCTGACAAGCGGATTGTCCTTAATCATCATGGTCTGTGCTTTTTTGGTCGGTTTGAATTGGGGATATATAGGGCTATGTTGGGCCTGGGTGGGCGGATTCACACTAGTATTCACTTTTATGATCGGCATGTGCGTCGAAAATCTGCGGGTGAGCGCAGCAGCCATAGCCGAGACGTATAAAACACCTTTGATCGCAAGTATAGGTCTATTGATTGCAGGGGGGCTGCTGTTGAATAATTATCATTATATTATTCAGCCCCTGTTTAGGATAACGGTTTTTCTAACGGCCTCGATCTTATTGTATTGCGCTTCGGTATTTCTCATAGACAGGCCGATAGTTGCCTATTTGAAAAATATATTGATGCTTAGAAAATCGGGCTAAATGTCCAAATTTATTAAATCATGAAAAAGAATCTGCTTTTAGGTGGCACACATAAGAAAGATTCGATTCTCCTTGTCTATTTATTTTATGTATGGACATTTGTTCTCATTGCACGACCGCAGGATTTCATGGATGGGCTAAAGCCTATAAGGCCAGCGTTATCTGTTGGACTGATTGTAGTTATTTTATATGTATTCAATCATGCAATTTATAAGAACAGATTGATCGATAACCAGCAGTGCAGGTTGTATTTGTATTTATTAGCAACAATGATAATCAGTATCCCCTTCGCCTATTATAGAAGAGGTGCATTCGAATTTGTGTTTACAAAATATATAGTAATAGTGATTTACTTTTTTCTGTTTTACAAAATTATTGATAATACGAAGAAACTTCAAGGTCTTTTATGGATAGCATGCGTTGGGACTAGTATGTATTTGTTGAGTGCCCTGTATTTAGGTGAAATGAATTCAGGCAGATTGCAATTCGGTGAGATGCTTGACCCCAATGATCTGGCATTCTTTGCCTTGTCATTCCTTCCATTTAACATACTTTTTCTCTCAAAAAATAACCCGTGGTGGAGTAGACTGCTTTTTCTTGTAAATATTGCAGTTAGTATTTTAGTGATTTTGATGACTGGATCAAGGGGTGGGTTTATAGCTCTTGGTATTGTACTCATCATGTTGTTGTTCTCGAGGCCGAGAACGGTCAAATTCTCTTACAAGATTGTTGTAGCCGCGATTGCATCAATGACAGTAATTTATGGAGGTGCGACGATTGATTTTTCTCGTTTCAAAACTATATCTCAAATTAAAGAAGATTATAACGTCTGGGATGAAACGGGTCGTTTGGAAGTCTGGAAAAAGGGTTTTGAAATGATGCTGAACGACCCATTGACTGGGGTCGGTGTAACATGCTTCAGTGAAGCTATAGGTCAGAAGAGAAAAGAGCAGGGGTTGCAGGAATTGTGGCAGGCTCCGCACAGCTCGCTTGTTCAGATCGGAGCTGAAACGGGCGTATTTGGTTTGATTCTATTTGTGCTGATAAGTTACAAAGCATTCAGGATATTTGGTAAATTAAAAAGCACTAGTAAATTTGAACAGGTTTTTAAAATAGGAGAAGTAGCAAGAATCGGTTTTGCAGGACATTTTGTTTCTTCCATGTTTCTCAGTCAAGCCTATTCTATTTACTGGAGTTTTTATATTGTGCTGTCCGCAGCGTTATTGAATTTATGCAGACAAGCAAACGTGGCCACGAAATAAATTGATAATTAATAACTACTCCATCATAAAGTTAGAAGAATATGGCAAAAATAAAGAAAATATTTGTAACAGTAAAAGGATTTAAAAAGACAGCGTATCACCATTATGGTTACTCACCTCTAAGTCTTCTAAAATTTATATACTACGGTGGGATTAGAATTAATACCTTTATAGTATATGAAAATGATCTAAGAAGGGTGTTGCGTAATCATAACATTGATCCTGACTTTAGAGTTGTAAAACCGACAATTGAAGAATTGGATAAAATAAGAACAGGAAAAGATCTCCCAAGAGAGTTTTACTATGACAAAATTTATAATGCTAAAACGTGTTACCTTGCACTTAAAGATGACCAAATTGCTTATATCCACTGGGTCCTGTTTAGAGGCGATTACAGCAGGTTTTTGAATTTATCGGATGGAGTAGCAGAATTGAACTATAATACAACACTTCCAGAGTTCAGAGGACATTCACTTGCAGCAAAAGTAATGGCTTACATTTCAAAGGATCTGCAGCGAATAGGATACAAAAAGTTAATGGGTGTGGTTCATGAATTTAATTACCCACAAAATAAGTGCATGCTCAAGGCCGGGTTTGAAGAAGTAACAAGGATTAAGGCGCTTGGACCATTTAACAGGAAATTGACGGTTTCAAGCAATGATTAAAATTGCATACATTATGACTCCGGTGGAATTTGGCGGAGCTGAAAGAGTTAATTTGACGTTTTTAAAAAATGTGAACAGAGAACAATTTATTATTCATCCTATTCTTTTGGTTCGTCCTTGGGAAACGAATAATTTATTCGTTAACGCCTTAAGCGAAATGGGATATCACAGCAGCACAATACCGGTAGCTAAAAAGCCGATACATTCCGGTAGAGATTATATTAGAATTTTGAGGTGTATATTTATTCTATACAGAATATTATCTCAAGAAAAGTTCGATCTAGTTCACACCCATGGCTATTTTGCGGACATTATCGGAATTACAGTGAGTCGTTTGTTGAGGATTCCGCATATAGCGACTTGTCATGGTTTCATATCAAATGATAACAATTTAAAAATATATAACAAAATCGATAAACTGTCGCTGCGCTTTTGCAATAAAGTAATCGCGGTATCAGAAGAAATCAAGAAAGAACTATTACATAATGGAGTTAGTGAATCGAATGTTGCTACAATTTGTAATGCTATTGATAATTTATTCTACGAACATGACGTGTCTGATTATCGGATAGAGAAAAGGCGATTGTTACTTGTTGACGATTCCCATTTTATCATTGGTTATGTAGGAAGATTAAGCAAAGAGAAAGGAATTGAGTACTTCATAAAAGCATGCGCAATTCTGAAAGAACGAATTAAGTTTTTCAAAATGTTGATAATCGGGGACGGGCAGGAAAGAAAAAATCTCGAATGCGTTTCTTCAAATTTGGAACTCCAGGAAAATGTTTTATTTACTGGATTCGTGAATGATGTTGAAAGGTGGCTTCCAGCAATGGATGTGTTTGTTTTACCTTCTTTTACAGAAGGTACGCCCTTGTCTTTGCTTGAGGCCATGCTTTGTGGAGTGCCTGTAATTGCTTCAGACGTGGGTGGTGTACCAGACATTGTAAAATCGGGAATAAATGGGATACTGGTGCGGCCGGGGAATGTGCAGAAGATCGCTGATGCAATTTGTATGTTATATGAAGATGAAGAACTCAGGCTAAAGCTCGCGAGGGAAGGTCGGGTAACTGTTACGACCCAATACAGTGTTGAGCACTGGATAAAAAAAATACAAGATGAATATCAGAGGGTAGCAGCAAGCTATAACTATAAAAGGAAATGTTAGTCATTCAAATCATAATCGTAACAGTTGGCTTGTATTTATCTTTTTACGTATTTTACAATGTCTCGCTGATCTTGATTCACTTTCTTGTTCCGAAAAGGACTAATGGGCAAATCACACCTGCGACAGTGTTCAAAGTGCTTATTCCTGCACATAACGAAGAATTGCTTCTGGGAAAGCTGTTGAGGAGCATTAATGTTCAGGATTACCCGAAAGAAATGTACGACGTTCTGGTCATAGCAGACAACTGCACGGATCAAACAGCCAAGATAGCTAAACATGATAATGTAAGAACAGTTGAAAGGAAGAATAGCAGATTTGTCGGTAAGGGATATGCAATCAAGTACGGGTTGGAAAACATTGAGAATGAAACATACGATGCGGTATTAATTGTTGATGCCGACAGCGTTGTCGAGTCGGGTACGCTCAGAGAGTTGGATCGGGCAGTCCAGCAGGGCGCGAGAATTATTCAGTGCTACAATGGAATTGCCAACCCGGATGAAAGTTGGTTCACGCGCCTGATGGATGTATCAAGAACATTTGGCAACGAGGTCCTGGGGCCTGCAAAGGAAAAAATCGGTCTGTCATCGCATTTGATGGGGAATGGCATGTGCTTTGTGCGGGACGTCATAGAAAAATACGGCTGGGACGCTTTTACTGTGGGTGAAGATTGGGAATATTATGCCAAACTGGTCATGAAAAACGAAAGAATCGCTTTTGTAAACAAGGCCCGCGTCTATCACAGGGAGTCCGTTGATCTTGAGCAGGCAACCTCACAGCGGCTCAGATGGTCGAGTGGCAGGTTCGCGGTCGCTGCGAAATATGGGACCCGATTGCTCCTAAACGGTATGAAGAGTGGGAGCATATTGAAGACGGATGCGGCGCTGCCTTTACTATTGCCCAACCCATCACTCGGCATCAGCCTGACCATTTTGATGTTTGTCATTGTTTTGGTCATTCCTCTTTCCGGATATCGGGGGTTATTTACCGGATGGTTCGGCTTGCTCGTTATTTTACAGCTTGCCTTCTTTCTTGTCGGTGTCATGTTCGTGAAAAACAGAAAAGAGAAACTGCTGGCTCTTTTATTCGCACCAGTTTTCCTGTTATGGAAATCGGGGCTCGATCTGTTGTCTGTCGTGGGTATTGGGAGAAAATACTGGGTCAGAACGGAACGCAAACTATAACGCAACAGAATCTGCTGAGATGGGGAAAATAAACGTTCTATTCGTTATTCCAGAACTCGAGAAAGGTGGAAGTGAAACACTCGTTTACGATATAGCCAAGCGAATGGACAGAGAGTTGTTCAATACATCTTTAGCGTATTTCGACTTTTTCGGGAATGAAAAATTCAGAGATGCATTTCAGGTGCATGGAATCAGGCTTTACCATATACCGAGAAATGGGGCGTCTGACTTTTCGACCATGCAGATAATATCGAGAGTGATCCGCGATGAAAATATTGATATTGTCAATGCTCATCACTTTGTATCGATGTTCTATTCCTTTTACGCATGCAAAATTGCAAATCGCCGGAAGCTTGTTTATACGGAGCATTCGAGTTGGGAGGTAGAACAAGTTCCTCTTAAATGGGAGCTGATCGGAAGACTGCTATTAAACCACCTGGATTGCGTTGTGGGAGTCAGCGAGGATGTAACAGAATCTCTTCGGGCAAAGTATCGACTGCAAAAAGAAAATGCTATCACAATCAAGAACGGCGTCGATTTTGAAGACAAAAAAGAAAATAGAAATGTCAAAGAGATCAGAGATGAATTCGGCCTGACTGATGATATAAAGGTTGTCATGACAGTTGCAAATTTTAGAAAAGTAAAAAACCATTTGTTTCTACTCCAGGGGTTCAAAGAACTTCTTAAAGAAGTGGGCAACGTGAGACTATTGTTAATTGGACAGGGTACTAAGAGTGATCCGGAGAACACCGAGGGTGCCGTGAGAGACTATCTGGAAGAAAATAGATTACTCGACAAGGTTATCCTGGCCGGACATAGAAGCGATGTAAGAGATTTACTGTCCATTGCAGACGTATTCTGCTTGACTTCATACAGGGAGGGCTTGCCGATCAGCATACTTGAAGCGATGACTGCCGGGCTGCCTGTCATCGGGACTAATGTGCCCGGAATACGAGATGTCGTCACGCATAAACAAAATGGCATACTGATAGAATTGGGAGATTGGAAAGCATTGAAAGACGCGATGTTGAAAATATTGACGAACAAAGAATTGAAATGTAATTACGGTAAAGCGTCGAGAAAGATAGTAGAAGAGTCTTATTCAATCACACAATGCGTCGGTCGATACCAGGATATATTTCTGCGATTGATGGGGCATTAATCATGGGATGATCAAACGAAAGTGAACGAAAGTCTATCCGTGAGTAGGGGGAAAATTAGGCAAATCTGATTTAATATCCTATTAGTGAAGGGAATACCTAACACATTGCAAGTTATTGTAAACAATATCAATTCACTGTTTTACAAAAAATATGTGTATGAAAATACCTTCACAAGAGCGCATTAAACAAATTAATATCTTGGGTCATATTTTATAAAATGCTTTTTGATTCAATATCTTATGAAAGTATGTCGTCTTTGGTACAGCACTTGCTCATATGGAGTGCCCCCCTGCGGTTAGACAGCTGCGGTTAGGGTAACCGGACAGGACTTGGCGTTGTTGAACATTTCCTCGAACTCCACAGGCGGCAGATACCCGAGCGAGGAGTGCAGCCGCTTGCGATTATAAACGTCC
>MVQL01000060.1 GCA_002067205.1 Pelotomaculum sp. PtaB.Bin104 | reverse complement strand
TCAGAGCCTAGTATGTTGAGACACCTGATAATAACCTCTTCTGTTTTGGTAAAACAGAATTAATTTGTTAGAAGTCAATACAAGGCAATACTTTTTCAGTTTTCAAGGCGCTGAAGATTAAACCACCATTATGCATGCAGGCAATAGATGAATAAAATCGTCAACCATTAAGTGGTAATTTGTTGACCAACGTCTTAATTACGCTTTCAAAAAATCACTATTTATGCGCCTTTGAAAATTTAGGTTGTCAAATGTGAGTCTTAAAAACTGGTCGATTAAAGGAAGAAGAGCCTCTGAGACTTGTCTCGTCTCTGAGGCTCTTAATTAGGTGTACCCGAATGGATGTGATGACCTGATGGAAGTTATACTTTCCAAGGGTTTATCAGTTTTTATTAGTGTCGCTGTCCGTGGCATGAATGTCTAAGTCCAAACCTAGTTGATAAATATAGCGTTTTATTGTTACAATATTTGGTATATAATACTTCCACTTACCGCATGGTTTTTCAATAACAAGTTCAGCTTTGGTTAACTCCTTCATATGGTATGAAACCCGTGATTGGATCATGCCGAACTCAGCCATAATCTCACAATTGCAAACCCCTTCAATATTAACAAAGCAGCATTGTTTTGTTTCACGGTGGTAATGGTTAACCAACATTAACATTATTTTGTAACGTATTGGGTGACTTAATGCATTGGAGATTTTAACAGGATCTATCATGAATTTATTATATTAAATAACTTTGATATGTTCAAGTAATCAATTTATAGCATAGAAAGGTTATAGCATAGAAAGGATAGGAGTTGGGGTTTTAAAGGAAAATGGGTGTGTATATGCGTGAACGGTTAACCATATAATGGTAATATGCAATGCTTGAGTAACATGAATTAAGGGGTTCCGGCTTCATAATTCATGCCATAAAACACATAATAATTACCTAATCTTATAGTAGTTACTAGTTATTGTTCTGTTTTTGCTCAGATATCTACATCTACAGAGCATGGTTGCTGTGATAAATTGGTTAACCGCACACGAATGTGGGAGTGTAACATATATAACTGATATCGCGTTAGCAATATAGGTGTATAGAATCTGTATTAACACATAGAGGTTTAATATTTATGTTCTTTGAACTATCAGATTAATGATATGATGGCAATATAAGATGATTGTACATACGTCACGTTTTATATTTAATTAAGGGGGGCTAATGCAATTATGAGTAGATTAGAAACAGCCTTGTCACGTTTTAATAGCGGATTTTATTGTTCGCAGGCCGTCCTCGCTGCATTTGCGCCACAACTTGGCATGGAGGAAGAAACTGCAATAAAGGTCGCGGGTGCTTTTGGGGGTGGGGTAGCCAATACAGGTGGCACATGCGGTGCTGTTAATGGTGCTTTTATGGTAATAGGGTTAAAATATGCAGACATAGACGCAAAGAATTATCAGGCTATAAAAAAGACTAATGCCGTTGTGCGTGAATTTATTAAGAATTTTGAAACACTTAACGGATCTACAATTTGCAAGGATTTAATAAAATGTGACATTAGTACTTCTGAAGGATTAAAGTATGCGATAGATAAGAAACTCTTTTCCTCCGTGTGCCCGAAATTTGTACAGGATTCTATTGAAATTTTGGAACACTTACTTAAATAAACTGAGAACATAGATAGTTTTGTGACATATTACTTGTAATAGCAGGCGTATAGCTAGACCTAAACAGCCAGCCTGTCAATAACGGATAAAGTAAAGTTGTTTTTGCGTTGTTAGGTTAACATCTCCTGGTTGTTCATTTGGTTAATGTTTCTGGTTGACTACACGAAACGAATCGCATGATTTTCAAGGATTAGGCTGTCTATGCTCGTTGGAAGCGTTAATTGATCCTGTATGTAGGTATAAATATTGTAAATATGTGCTTTTTGCCTTTTCTTTGACACCACTTGCCCTCCAAAATCATAGCTATGGATTTCACCGAAAATAGATTGACACATTCAATATAAGATTATTTTCTAAGTCCAGAGGACACAACCCGTAGGCAAGGGCGTCACTGGTAACGGTGGGGTCTGAAGGAAGCCGAAGGGGGAACTTGGAACATAGCGCAAGCGAACCAGTGTTGGCTGATCAGGTGGGTAACCCTGCAAGAAGTGGGAAAGCCCAAAAGCTGGATAACCTGGGAAGTTAGGACGGATGCGTTCAAGTTCAGGCAAGCAGACATAACCGGGGAAGCCCGACATCATCCTGTTGTAAGCAGGTAAGCCCAAACAAGCGGAAACGCAAGGGAGGGAATACGTTGTGCCGGGTGGCAGATGAGTCCGGAGTAGTGATTAACCCTCAGCCTGTCCTGCGGCTGGATAATGGGAGCCGGATGAGCTGAGAGGTTCAAGTCCGGTTCTGAGAGGGCCTCGGGGTGAGATTCCCCGGGGCTACTCACCTCCCGACTTTTAGCTACTCGATCAATATGGGTGTCCTGTTTTTGGAAAGTTGTAAACAGGAATTTGAATTAATTTTTTATTGGCAGGTGGAGTCTT
>MVQL01000059.1 GCA_002067205.1 Pelotomaculum sp. PtaB.Bin104 | reverse complement strand
CTTCAGCATAACTATAGCCTAGCGTACGTTTAGCTAAAGTACTAGGCTCAATACCAAAGTCAAAATCCTTTTCCTATGGTTATTTCATTATTTTGAACTTCTTCTGCTGTCACAAGTGCCGTAGAAGGAATAGAATCTGTCTGCTCTATACTTGAGGTATCGCCAGACCGGGCTTTTTTGCGACTATAAATGACCACACCAATAATTATGGCGAGGGCTATTATGGCAGAGACAATAATCAAAAAACAATCCATAAACAAGCCCTTCATATAGGATGCAAAAGCGCCATCTTCATTCTCTCCGTCATCATTCATCCTCCAAATCTTCGTAATCTATCCCAAAGAAATCGAGGAGGTCATTCCACTTTTCGGGATAGGTATTATCTCCGCCGATATTTAATTCTGTACCGTCGTCATACTTAACAGTCAGACTCCATTGCTCGCCATCACAGACAAGCATTTCTCCTTCTTGCGGGTAATCCGATAACCAGTATTCAAAGTGCAGCTCTTCCAAGGCATGGCGAATAGCAACGATGTTTTCTTTTTCACCAGTTGACCCTTCGGAGTCTCCATAATTGAGGATGTCCATTGAGAAAATTGCTTTATTGTCTGTAATCAAAACGCGGTATGTGTCATAGCCGCCCATCCCGCCAAGCTGCAGTTCAACCTCGGTAATGCTGCGAGGATGCTTTTGCCAGTCAATATCCTTCAATCGTTTCAGCCATTTCAACATCGCACCAACACGGAAATATTCCACAAGAACCCCTTCATTGAAATGGTCATGGCGGAATGCGGCAGTAATTAAGGCAAGAACCTGTTCTGCATCAAGGTTGGAAACGTCCTGGTCTGCTATCTGGTTAATCTTTAATTCTAAGCCCATACTGGCAAGTATTTCGCCGTACTGAGGATGAGCAAACTCCGAGCCAATCCATTCAGCTTCAAATTCGGTAAAAGGAAAATAAGCCATGTAATTGACTAAATGGTCGTCAATCATGGTACGGTCTGTGAGTTTCCCTATGTATTTGGTCAGCACCCGAAACTGCTCGTCATTTGACGGAGCGAACTCCTGCCAGTCATTGTATATTGCTAAAAGCTCCTCATCCAAATAGGAGAGAGCTTTTACTTTTATGTCGTCAGGAACGCCGTAATAAGCATCGGCAATTGCGCCAGTAATGGCAGCGATGGTATCGCTGTCGCCGCCGAGCGAGATTGCCGTTCGGATAGCGTCCTCAAACGATGTGGATTCGAGGAAGCATTCAATTGCCTGCGGAACGGTCTCCTGGCAAGTTTCGTTGAAGTGGTAAGAAGCACGGATATCGTTAATCTTAAAGTCGAGCGGATAGAAGTCGCGGACTATTCTCTCCCGGATTTCACCTTTTGTTGCCCCTTTCCGTGCAAAATAGATGGCTACCGCCGTTGCAGTTGCACCCTTGATGCCTTCCTCATGGTTGTGGGTAACGGCAGTAACTGTTTCTGCAAGCTGTTCCGCCGCCCATTCATCTGCTGCTGCAAAACCAGCGGCACTAACTCTCATTGCCGCTCCGTTACCGAAACTGTTATATGGCTCAGGGCTATCGCTGAATATCCACCGATAGAACATCACGCCAAAGCCGCAGTTCGGATACTTGCGACCGATTTCCTGCATATACTTGACGGTCAAGTCGGACAGCAAGGCATGAAAATCGTGGTCATAGCCTTGGCTATCAGGATTCTTTACTTTCGTCGCTTCCATTATCGCCTTAGCAACGGCAAAAGTCATTATGCTATCGTCGGTAGCAAAGCAGCCATCGTCGAACAAATCAAAGTCCTTGCTTCTGTGGTTATTGAATTCAAAGCGCGATCCTATAATGTCGCCGACGATTGCTCCAAGCATAACACCCCTCCTCGCCCCGATTTATTTTTAGTGTTCAAAAAACTTTCTTGCATTCGTCCTTAATAATGCATTCTCGGCAGTTCGGATTATTCGGCCTGCAGTATGCCCGACCAATCTCCCAGCATGAGAAGTCGATGATGCCAGGAAACTCAGGGCAGAGCTCTCTGGCTTTATATACGACCGAATCAATCTCCGCATTTGGGCTTACCAAACCTGTACGGCGCAGCACTCTTAAAATATGTACGTCTGTAGAAATATCAATTGAGTAATAATCCGAAAAAGGTATTTTGAATTGCCGCGCCAGAATATTCGCCGCCATCGTAGCTATTTTAGGGCCGACACCCTTGAACTGAAGGAAATCATATACAACCTTTGCGCTGCTCGGACGGTCGCTCCAGATGCGTGAAGCATCGCCGTCGTATTTGGCGGCGATATCCTGAGCGGCAGAATAAAATACATCAGCCATGATTTCGTTATAGCGATGCAGAGCATTGTCGCTGAATATCTTTTTATATTCGTCCAGCGAAACAGCTTGTAAGGCGGGCATATCAAAACTGCCTATTATCTCTTTGATTCTGTGCGGGATAGCCCATGCCCGCTCCGATTTAAGCTGTCTGTCCATCACACAGGCAAGAACATAGGCATGAGGGAAATGCTCAATATCATTGAGAAAATCATTTTGTTCCTTATCGTCAACGAGATGAACGGTCTTCCTGACTTGGTCTGCAAATCGTTCTTTGCCTATCGTTACAAGTAAATGCTCCGCCATAATATCTCTCCTGTGGGTTAAGTATATTTTATTACGCCATAAGTCTTTGCAGCTTGCTCAAAGCGTGAATCGAGGTAATCTTTCGCCTGACGAGTAATTCGCATGTGTGATTTTTGATAATGGGTAGTTCGTAATTCAATAGGTGTTTTCGTTGTTCCTATTGTCGACGGATATGTTCCAGTACCGACATCCGCCAATACATCAAGCAGGGATATTCCATTTTTCTGTGGAGTGTCCAATGACTCTGCATCATAAAGCTCAACATAAGCCGGATATTCGTACATCCAATCAAACTCTTTTTTCATATCTTCATCAGCCATATTTTCTTTGAAGAAACCTTTTGTCCGAGCTCTGCCCATGATAACAGGAGTACTATTGCCACGACCATCAGTACCGATAATAGCCAGATATATATAGTCGCCAGGTTTCATCCCGCTGGGCTTGTTGCCAGCCGGAAAACTGGTAAAGCCTGTCGGAAGTTTATCCGAGCGGGCAATTTCATAACGGTCTTCGGGGCCTTCGCGATTCTCGGCGTCGCCTTCAAATTTAAGCCAAATGCCTTCTTTTAGCCCATCCTTGATTCCGGCAGCGAGTATGGCTTGTATAGTATCGGGATTGCCTCCTGTTACAGTTTCATCGCCTTTGTTAAGAACAGCACCAAATTGATGTTCATTACGGTATTTAGTAGCTTTATCTTTTCTGTCCTTCCTAAGCTTTGTCACCATCTCAATTTCACTTTGGATTAGTTCGTCTGTAACTCTAAAATCGCCTTTTTCCTGAATTTTTTTGAGTATATCGTTATAGTAGGAGTGCATGTCAGCAATTATAGCGGCTTCATCTCTGACGAAAATTGAGAGCTCATGATTCAACCGAAAGCCTCCGGAAGTGAAATTCGCCGAGCCAAGCATTCCGGCAACGTTATCGATTAGATATAATTTCGTGTGTAGTCCTTGGAGTGCGTAAATCGACACACCAGCCTCGCTCAGCGCTTTAAGTGCATATAAATTGCTGGCGCCATTAACAAAATCCTCACGAGAGAATCGGGTGATGATTTCGCATGCTATTGCCGGATTTATTTCAAGGATAGCCGCTAATCTCTTGGAAATCTCGAGTCCAATAAAGGGGCTGACGATTCGTAAGTCAGCCTCTGTCCCTTCGAGTATTTCTTGAAGCCGTTCTTCATGATCAGTAGTAACAAGCTGAATAGACATTTAATCCCCACCTTCCGCCAGCTTTTTGTACATCTCCATCAGATGAGCTACGCAAGCGGCCTCCGACGGCGTGTTTGCCGCAGTAAAGCCATAGGCAGTCATAACAGCACGGTCAAGATTTTTGTGTGCCTTTATTAATTCTGCTGGTGTGGCAAGTGGGTCATACAGGTCGGCAAGGCTGCAATCCGGGAACAAGGCGCGGGTATCCAATACTCCCTGTGCGGCTTTTTCTATTGCGGCTTTTTGCTCGTCGGTCACATCCGGCCAAGGGAAGTTATTGTACACGATGTTGATTGAATATTGATACCGCATTTCAAGGCGACCACAGACTGCTCTCGTCCATGCCATATGAACGTTGGAAGTAAGAACGCCAAAATGATAAAGTGTCCCGTTTGGCATCAATCTCAGCTTGTTACTACAAAGGACGCTGGGAGATAAAAATCCGAATGGGATATATCTGCGTCGTTCAGAGGATACTTCTGGTAAAACGATATAATTTGTGCTTGGCATGTTTTCTGTTTGGAATCTTGTAGGCGTATCAGCGATTTTATTGGTCGATGACCGCTTACTTTCCATACGAAACTTTCGAACAGCCTCAACTCGTTTCATAACTTCGGGCATTTTCCTAAGCTCAGACGGAGGGCAATCCCCTAACCAAAGGCAGAATCTTTTATGTCCGTTGATAAATTCATCTGCGCCAAGCCATGGACGAAACCATTTTTCTGACATGGGCTCGCTTTTTATGAAATCATTCATCTCGGATTCGGTAAATAAATAGTTCCCATCGTCAATCGGCTGATTACCCATGCCGATTTCAGGCACATTACAAATTGGCTTAGTTCTGTTTTCGAGAAACACGGTCGGAGCCTCAACAAGGTATGGGTTTATGGCTTTGACTGCTTTTTTCGTGCCATCGCTATCAATTATGTGCTTGGAACGGCGGCTCTCGCCGATACCAAAGCCGATAATAACACAATGAACTGCGGCTTTCCCTTTCGCCTCGTTATGCCATTTGAAGGTGCGATAACCAAAATCAATGACAACGTTATGCTCTTCGATGAGCGGCTTCCACAAAATTGAAACTTGCTCACCTTGTGTTATTGAATTGGTCGAAACAAATGCTGTTTTTATAGTCGTATTCTGCATCAGTTCGGCCGCTTTTTTATACCAAGCAGTTACATAGTCCAAGTTACCAACACCTTTGGTGTTGTCGAAAACGCTGAGCATATCTGCTTTTTGAACTTCACTCATTACTCTTGCACCCACAAAAGGTGGATTGCCAAGGATATAACTCAGCTCATGTTTTGGTACGACGCTCTCCCAATCAATTGTCAGAGCATTTCCGTTGACAATCGTCGCCGACTGTGTCAGCGGCAGACGGGCGTAGTACATACCAAACTGCTCGGCGGCGCGGATGTTCATCTGATGATCCATTAGCCACATACCTACCTGGGCTATCTGACAGGGGAAATCCTCATACTCAATGCCATAAAACTGTTCGACGGTTACTTTGAGAAGATGTGATATGTCGAGGGTCAGCTGGTTTGTGCCGACCTTCATCTTTAGCAACTCAAGCTCCAGAATACGCAATTCCCGATATGTGATGATGAGGAAGTTGCCGCAACCGCAAGCAGGGTCAAGGAATTTAAGGCGGCTGATTTTATCATGGAAGTGGTCAAGCTGAACGGGATCGGTTTTCACACGGTCATATTCCTGCCAGAGCTCGTCCATAAATAGAGAATTTATCAGCTTAAGTATGTTTTCCTCACTGGTATAATGAGCTCCGAGCTCCCGGCGCTGGTCTTTATCCATGACGCCTTGGAACATTGCGCCGAAGATAGCGGGCGAGATTCTGTTCCAGTCGAAATTACAGCAGTCAAGCAGAATGCCTCGCATTTTGGCGTTGAAATCGGCGGGTGCCAGTCGGGCGGCGAAAAGACCGCCGTTTATATAACGGAATTGTCTTAGGTCGGCGGAGAGCAATGTGCGTTTCGCCCTTACGTCTTCCGGCATGTTCAGGACTTCAAACAGTTTGCTCATACGGTCTGAAAGGTCGCTGCCATCCTCCTTGGAATTCGTAAGGTAGTTTATAAAGCTGTCCGAAGGGAAGATGCCGGTATCATCAGCAAAAAGGCAAAACAGTATCCGAACAAGGTATACCTCAAGCTCATGCCCTTCGTAGCCGTGTTCTTTCAGAGCGTCGTGGAGCTTCGCCATTTTCTCGGCAGCCTTGACGTTGACCTCTACCTGGTTTTCAAATTCGCGGGTTGTCTCGTAACCTGCGATATTGGCAAATCGCTTTATGTTTTTATGTAAGTCTTTTGTTTTGAACGCAAAACGTTCCGTCGTTGTCCGGCGGTACAATACGATATTCTCAAAATCGCTTACCATCAGGAGGTCGGGCATTTCTTCGGCGGGTAGATGGATTATATAGTCCTTGAGCTGTTCGTATGCTTTGTTCAGGTCTTTGCCTTTGGTTTTCATTTCAATGGCTATCTGCTTCGCCCAAAAGTAGTCCATAAACCCCTTGCCGCTCTCACGCAGGGCACGTTCCTCGAAACGCCCGACTGCGGCAGGGTCGCTGACGCCGAATACAGCGAGAAAATCGCGCACGAAGCTCTGCGCCTCGGATTTCTCATCCCAGCCGTCCTTCCACCGTTTTGAAAAGGCAGTCGCATTGCCTTTGATATCGTCCCATGTAAGCCTCATACTGGGGTTTCCTCCTTATAGAAACGTGGAATTAAACCAAAATCTATATCCTTGTATTTCATTTTCTTAGTTTTAAGCCGTTCGGTCTTATATTTAAAGTAAACCGTTTTTGTTTTGTACATTAAATCTATGTCATTTACATAAACAACAAATTTTACATTTTTGCTTGTGAATGGCTCGATATTTATTACTTCTATTACATCGCACCTGTAGCCGCCCCCGTGCTTATGCATAGTATCTTTATCTTCGCCACGAACAGAAAACAACGCTTCGCCATTACTGCCGACAAATATTAGTTCGCAGTCACGGATCGCTCTGTTTGTTTGAGAGGAATTGTATATCTGTATGGTGCAGTCCATTTCTAAATAATAGAGTTCATTATCCTTCTTCCCAGGGATATGCATTGTTGAAGGATTTACATAAAGCGGCTCCTCCTTAAAATCGGCAAGCGTTATAAAGACCTTTCCAATTCTTATATTGGCAAGAATCCACCCAAGAATTGCACCAATTACTGTGCTTGAAACAGCGATGATAGCTTCAATCATGCCAAATCCTCCATGTATGCATTTTTGAGCGATTATATGTATGCATCAGGAATCATCCTCGGTTGTAACGCTTATTTTTGAAATCCACCCGATGAAAGAATTTCCTTGCTCATCTGTATATTCGACCTGAATCCAGCGCGGCACTTCCGAAATCACCCGCAGTTTAGTATCGTACAGCAACCGCACAATCTGCGGTGACTTTGAGTCAGCGGATTCCCTGAGCACAGCGCTGTCTCTGATTACATAGGCAAAGACATCTTCGTACATACCCTGTGAGCTAAATATTGAAATTACCGTTTCTATTTTCTCGGTGTAATATTTTACCTTGTCTTCCACGTCAGGAGCATTGTAGAGCAACTGGATTATTATAATAATTAGCCATAACTTATTTTTCAGTTCCGCAAGTTTTTCAGGAAATGTCTTATGCGTTTCAACTAAAGATATTTCATTGTTTAGTTCTGCACTGAGCTCTGCCGAGGTGTATTCCTGACCGTCATAGATAAGTGTGTCTTCTCCATAACTTATAGAGCTGAAATCAAAACCTCGAACCATCTCCGCTAAATCCGATTGAGCGTCAGCGATGCTTCTCATGAGAGGCGCATCCGAAATGATGGGCATCAGAGTTTCAATGCTGCGAAATAGCATAGCATTATCGTTGTACCATCTGGTGGCTTCCTGAGCAACTCTCACAAGAGCTGCGTTGTTAGACAAATATTTTTGCAGTTTGGAAGCTCGATCTATGCTTTGCAGTAACTGCTGATTGCCCAAAATATCTTTAAGCCTGTCCTGCATCTCGAGCATGGGTCTTGCGGCTTCCAATATACGAATTGGTTCGGTCGTCATTTCAAACTGCGACGAATACTCCAACAGCCTATTATGCTGACTCAACATGTCTTGAAATTGTGAAATTTGGTTAATCCGAGAGGCCGTTTCATTGAAAGACCTCATCCAAGCAGGCTCTCTAAAAAGCTCCTCCATACGTCTTGCTGACCTCATCCAAGGCGGGTAATCCCATAATCTATTACTCATTTCTATCCCCCACAAAAATAATCTATCAGGCTTTGTCTTTTGGCTCGTCCGGGATAATTTCCATGACATCACTGATGTCGCACTTTAAAGCATTGCATATTTTCATTAGCACTGTCATTGTTACGGGTTCATCGCGCCCAAGTTTTGTAATTAAGCTGGCGCTAATACCCGCAGCAGACTGCAATTCTTTCTTTTTCATTTTTTTATCAATAAGCAGTTTCCAAAGCCTATTATAACTAACCGCCACGTTATTCACCTCGTTACTATTTCTCATGGCATGTTGCCTTACTCATCGAACATTATATCACATACGAAGCTTGAAAACACTTGTTTTCGCATAAAAATAACAGATTTCGCTTTTTTGTGCTGATTTAAGTAGCTTTCTGCACCGGCTTGTGGTATGTGTGTTGGCGAAGGGAGTTGATCCATATGAAAAAGCAAATAATCACCGGAATTGGCATTATCGCCTGTGTCGCTCTGTGTGCCGCCGTGTTGCCACGGAGCGTTGAGGTAGAGGATTTACCCGCCGAGCCGGTAAAAGCCGCCGTAAGCGCCAAATCTGAGGCTCGGTCAGAGGAAACGACGCATATTTTTATCTCTGAAGATACGACTGCGCC
The DNA here is from genome assembly GCA_002067205.1 of Pelotomaculum sp. PtaB.Bin104. Lineage (GTDB taxonomy): Bacteria > Bacillota > Desulfotomaculia > Desulfotomaculales > Pelotomaculaceae > MVQL01. Next base: position 35,639 of record MVQL01000059.1, on the reverse strand, counting down.
TGAAACGAAGGCTGTCGCAGAAAGTGAGCTGCAGATAACTGAGGTAACGGCAGAAGAAAAAACTGAAACAGCGCCGCCAGCAGCCACAACATCTCAAGCAGAATCAAAGCCCGAACAAACCGCCAATGAACCAAAGCCAGGCGATAGAACAGTCATCAACGGTGAGCCTCATATTTGGATACCAGGCTTTGGCTGGATAGTCGACGAGGGCGGCGGCAGCATCGGAACGATGGTCGGCAATCCCGGCGACAACCTAACCGGCCACAAGGTCGGCATCATGGGAGGTGGCACCACGGTGGACGGCAAAGGCGACATCAATAAGATGGTGGGGATTATGGGCGGCGGCACCGTTGCCGAGGATATGTATGAGAACGGTCATAAAATCGGAATCATGGGTAGTGACGGGTCTGCGCTAAGCAGCACACCACCCCCGGCATATGCAGAGCCGGAGATTACAGGCGACGTTATATACGCTCCGATCCAGCCGCCGGTAACCAAGGACAGCACCCCACCGGCATATAAACCAAACGGAGAGCCGTATACTCCGTAAACACAAGGGACTGACACTCAACCATGTAGAACGAGGTGCCAGTCCTTTTCTGTTCGCTTCCGTAGTGTTTTGAAGCCGTGAGTTACATCTGCGAGTGTTCAGCTTCGAGGTAAATAGTACGCTGTGAGCGGTACTATCGTCACATCTTGTCATAGATCGCTTTAAGCTCCAAGTCGGTAATTTTACCGGCTTCAGCTTTGTCCTTATACTCCAAAGCCAGGGCGACGGCGGCGTTCCACTCATCTATGGAGATTTTGCCCCTCGCACGGCGGGTCTTTAATTTGTTATATACCTTTTTATATTCCTGACGCGCGGGCGTCTTGCCTTCCTTGCTCGCTTGTTTTTTATGAGCGCCAACCTTGCGGCAGGTCTTTTCCGTTTCGCCTGGTGCTATGTTGTTGCAGTAGCAGGTATCGTACCCGCTGCTCAATAGAAAAAAGCGTTTGCAGTTATGGCAGCGCCGTGGAGTGTTGCCGTTCATCAGCCCCTTGAAAAAGTCCGCATGCAAAAAAGATGCGATAGAAGTAAAAACCATTCTCTCGGCTATGATGTACTTTTTTGCATCATCCGGATTCGGCATGGTTGTATATTCAATCAATGCCTGACGGCTTTGTCTGAACTGATATACCGGTGCCGGAGGGAACGACGCTGAAATATCTCTCTGGATTTCCTTGTTTGAAAAGAAGTCGTATACGCCAACGGCATAATACTCCTCATTTCGCTTTTTAAGTCTCTCAAAATAAAAGTCAAGCATTGCGGTGACATATACACGGAGGGAGATAAGCTCGTCCGGTATGGTGAATACCTTTCTGAGAAAGCCGTAAAAGGTTTCAAACTCAAACGTACCCTGCTGAAGAATACGCTGAAAATCATCGGGCGTCTCTTCAAATATTACGGTAAGCGTGTTGTGCGTCATCCTCGTATCAACATCCAGATATTTAAATGGCGGCATAGCCAATATTATATCAAGATACTCGTTCAACTTGTCCTGCATAGCGGTTACAAGAGCGAGGTCCTTTTTTATCTCTGGGTTATATAGCTGCGTTCGGAACAGACCATAAGTCTCATTCGCTTTATATCGCAGCGCAAGGATCTGTTCTTCGGAAAGGTTTAAGACATCGGTTGAGATTTGTCCCATAGGCAGATTCTCTCCATCGAGAATTACTCTGTCCTTCCAGAAGTGAACGGTAAACTCCTGTATGCTGTTTTCCTTTTCGCTGGTGGGTCTTGTCTCAAGCGCCATTTCCCTCACTCCTTGTATCCGATGGATTTACACGATGTACCTGACATCGCTCCAATCTCTTGTGCTGAAATTTCTTTTCTGCTATTTTGATTGTATCCGATTTAAAATGTTTAGTCAATCGGTAACTATCAAAAGGACGGAGGTGAAAAGAAATGCAGAAAAAGAAAAACAGGCTCATACGTATAAGCGACATCGAAACGGAACAGGTGCGCTGGCTGTGGTATCCGTTCATCCCTTATGGCAAGGTCACGATTATACAGGGCGACCCAGGCGAAGGAAAGACATCTTTTGTTCTGGCGATGATTGCTCTGCTGACAACAGGCAAGCCCCTGCCGGAGGACGCTGAAGCGGCAGAACCCATCAGCGTTATATACCAATCCGCCGAGGACGGTCTGGCGGATACCATCAAGCCGAGGCTCGAAGCATCCGGCGCTGACTGTTCCCGTGTACTTGTCATCGATGAATCAGATAAAGAGCTGAATCTCTGTGATGAACGGCTGGAGCAGGCTGTGCAGGAAACCGGTGCAAGGCTGATTGTGCTTGACCCGCTGCAAGCGTATCTCGGTGACAACGTGGATATGCACCGCGCCAATGAAGTGCGTCCCATATTTAAACGGCTGTGCGCTATGGCTGACCGGACAGGTTGCGCCATTATACTCATCGGCCATATGAATAAGGCGCAGGGATTGAAATCCTCGTACCGCGGACTCGGCTCTATCGATTTCCGAGCGGCGGCAAGAAGTGTGCTTCTGGTCGGCAGACTGAAAAGCGATCCCGCTGTCCGTGTTGTTGCTCATGACAAAAGCAGCCTTGCACCGGAGGGTAAGTCAATCGCCTTCTCGCTTGACGCCGACAACGGCTTTCAATGGATTGGTCATTGCGATGTCTCTGTGGATGACGTTCTCTCCGGCACAGGTTCTGTTCAGACCAAAACGGCGCTGATGGAGGACGAGCTCAGGAGGATGCTTGTAAAACCTGTTCCGGCGGAGGAATTGTTCCGACGGGCGGCGGAGCTTGGTATCTCGGAGCGCACGGTCAACATTGCAAAGAAGAACGTCGGCGTCGATACGGTGAAGGTTGGAAACCGTTGGAACTGGCGGCTTTCTGAATCAAGGTTGTAAGGGTGCAATGTCCTACACACTTTGCATCCTTGCATTCTTCCCGAAATGTAACCAAGTTGGCTCACTAAATATGCTGGCATCTAAATATCAGAGAAAAAGTATACCAACTTGGCTCACTTTGCAGAAGTCGCCGCCGCCATTGGGCAATAGTGATCCGGCGTGGATCACTTTCACGGTCACCGATCTCATACCGGAGAAGAAATAAACCATCGTGGCTCACTTTTTTGATCAGGGATTGCGGCAGCAAAGAATCCTGCCAGCAAACAGAACCGATACCCGGCGGCATAAAAGAACCATAATGGGGATGAACGATAGGGTTGAAATCATATGCAGGTTAAAGCGCGGGGCTGCAGGCCGCCCCTGCACCCCTTACAACGCCCCGCAACGCGGGTCGTTTCAAGGACTTTCGCAAAGGGGTCAAAGGTGCACCTGAAAATATATTAGGCGACGTATGTAACGTCCGTCAGCCGAGAAAACGCCGTTGTTCGGCACTATTACGGAAGTCCCATACGGATTTTAGAAAGAAACGGAGGTCTTTATTTGAAAGAGAACAAGAAAGAAAAAGTACCAATTTGGATGTATCCCGACATGGTGAAGCAGGTTGACGCCGTCTATCCGCTGCATGAAATCTCAAGCCGGAGCGAGTTTGTCTGCAAGGCTGTGGAGTTCTATCTCGGTTTTCTGCAGACGGAATCGAGCCAGGAATACATCAATAAGACAACGCTGGCGTTCCTTGAAAACCAGCTTGGCAAGATCGAAGCGCGGGTGTGCCGCCAGCTTTTTCGGATGTGCGTGGAGCAATCGATGGCGGCTCACCTCTTTGCTTCCCAGCTTAGATTCAAAGGTGATGGGATGGAAGCGCTCAGAAAAAAGTGCGTGAAGGACGTAAAGAACACCATCGGCAACATCCGCTTCGACGGTATCTACGCCTATCAGCATCCGAACGAGTTCAGAAACGAGGGTTGATATGAGCAGAGAGATTGAGAAAATCACCGTGTCGCTGCCGGCGGAAACACTCCGGTTGGCGGACGATAACCACAAGCGCTTCGGCTTTGACAACCGCTCTGAATTCATAAACGCAGCCATTCGGGAGTATGTAAGCCGTGATATCCTGCGGCAGTTCGGCGGTGAGCTGGCCGAGGTATATTCAAAAATACAGCACAGCGAAATACGGAATCTGGAGGAACATCTCTCCAAACTATCATATAAAATCGCTGTTGAAATGGCGCAGATGAATCTGTTTCTGGCATCGGCTATGGAAGTTCCCTACCTCGATATGCAGAAGCTCCGGGGCAAAGCCGTGCATCTGGTCAACAGCAGCAGAGGCTATGTTCCTCTAAGTGAAGCCGTTAAACACAATATGGATATTCGATATTTGGAGGCTACCGTTGATGACGATGATGAAGATTATTAAAGTAACAGCCGCAGAAGGAGGTGTTAATTTATGAAGCCGCAACAGGAATGCTTCACAGCATATGTCTTTTCTGATTATATCTATCTGCTCCCCGAAGGACATCCGAGCAGACCGAAAATCGAGGAATGGTTCAAGCGGAACGGTATTCGAAAGCATCGTATATGGCGCAGGAAAACCAAAGAGGAATGCCGACACTACACCGAAACTGGCGTATGGGGCAGCTATGAAACGGCGGGAATCAAGGACAAAAACCTTGAAGGTAAGCCGATTCCGCTGTTTGAGGACACGGAATTAAAGGAATATGCCGATAGCTTCTGCCTTGAACGGCACATGGACATAGCCGGAAAAAAGTTTCGGGTAAGCTCGGTGTTCCCGAAAGCAGCAGCAAAAACGCCCACGGACAAACTCATCACCCTTATCGACAAGGAGCTTGAAATATGAGCGGTTTTCTTGCGAAATTCAGTAGACTTCCGGCAAACTCTTCGGTATGCTTGGAATTGCGGAGAAATCCGCAGTCCCAGAATTCCGTATCGGTTTGCCAAACGAAAAGGAGGTTATTATGACACAGGCAAACCAAAAGTACACAATACTCTACGGCAGGCTGAGCCAGGAGGACGAGCGTGACGGCGAGTCCAACAGCATTCAAAATCAAAGACTGATGCTGGAGAAATACGCCGCCGATAATGGCTTTGAGAACATTCTCTTCCTTTCTGACGATGGCTACAGTGGCACAAACTTCAACCGCCCGTCATGGAAAGAGTTGATGAGCATGGTGGAAAGCGATCAGGTAGCGACGATTATCGTCAAGGATATGTCCCGCCTCGGCAGGGATTACCTGCTGGTCGGGCAGTACACCGAGATGATATTCCCAAGTTACGGAGTGCGCTTCATCGCCGTCAACAACAACGTGGACAGCCTCTATGGTGATAACGATTTTACCCCGTTCGTAAACCTGTTCAACGATTTCTACGCCAAGGACACCAGCCGGAAAATCCGAGCCGTTGTAAAATCCAAGGCGGAACGTGGAGAGAGAGTTGCCACAAGAGCACCATACGGTTACAAGAAGGACGAGGCCAATCCCAAGAGCAAAATCGTCCCTGACGAGGATGTGGCGCCGATTGTCCAGAGAATATTCAGCCTCTGTGTTGAGGGAAAAGGTCCGACTCAGATCGCCAAGCAGCTTAACAAAGAGCAGGTGTTCTCGCCCGGTTACTATTACTACATCAAGACCGGCAAAATTCTGACCAACGTGGATATTACAAGACCGTATGCTTGGAGCAGCGCATGTATTGCCGACATTCTGGAAAACGAGGTTTATCTCGGACATACCATCAATCTGCAATACACAACGCTGTCCTACAAAAACAAGAAACGGATCGAGCGTCCCGAGTCAGAGCATCTGCGGTTTGAAAACACCCATGAGCCGCTGATAACGAAGGAAATATGGGACATTGTGCAGGACATCCGTGAACACAAAAGGCGCAGGACAAACATGGAGGAACAGGATATGTTCTCCGGCTTGGTACGCTGCCTCGATTGCGGAGAGAAGATGACCTTGCATCGGGCGCACACCATTGCCGCCGTGAAAAACAACTTCATGTGCTCTACCTACCGAAAACGCGGCAAGGAGAAATGCAGTTCTCACTACCTTCGGGAAGTACATCTGGCGGCAATCGTGCTGGATGACTTGCTCAGAGTGACCCACTTCGCACGGCAGCAGGAGGCGTTATTCATCCAGTACATCAACCGGAAAAACAACGCCGAAACCCGACGTGAAATCGAGCGGCTCCAAAGGGAACAGGAATTAATGCGCCGGAGGGACACCGAACTGAGCAAATTGTTCAAGCGTTTATATGAGGACAATGTGCTTGGCAAGGTAACCAACGAGCAGTTCCGGATGCTCTCAGAAGATTACAATACAGAGCAAAAAAGCCTTAAGGAGCGAATCCCTAAGACTGCGGAGCGCATCGAAGAACTGCAGGCTTCCATCTCAAACGTCACCCGTTTTATCGATAAGGCAAGGCGGTACACCGAGATAACCGCACTCAGCGCTGAACTGCTGAACGTTTTTATCGAGAAGATTGAGGTCGGCGAGAGAGCGGAACGGTACTCCAGAACGGCGGAGCAGGAAATCATAATTCACTATCGTGACATCGGCGTCGTAGGTGCCTTCGCCGAAGAAGCCGAGAAAGTAGCCGAAATACGGCAAAGGCAGACAGCTTAATCTGCTGTCTGCCTCAACCAATACCCACGGTTCATAAAATGTCCCTACGGATATGCGCCTAAACGCCGCCCTTTATTTATACGTCTGCTGCGGCTTTTTCTGTGGCTGCATCGGACGCCGGTTCATTCGTTCGGGTAAGATATTCTTCCTCTGCCCGTGCCTGAAGCGTTTTTAATTCAAAAGTCATGCTTTCCAGTTCTTGAATTGTGTTCGTGATCCCGGTAAATAAGGTCAGATATTCCTTTGTCAATTCTTCCATTGTGATAGCTCCTTTCAATATGGCTTATATGTAAGATATAGCTTATTTATAAGCTACCACACAAAGAGAACAAAAGTTGTCGAAATGCGTCGTGTCCTTAAAAAAGTGCAAAGAAAAAACCGCCATTTTTGAAATGACGGTTTATCGTTCTGGATCATGTTTTTTTTGGTCTGCGCCGGTCGGGGTTGTAGCTCTGCGCTCTGCTTCGGCCTGTGCTGCGGCAAAGCGATCTTTCATTGAAAGTTTTTCTTGCGGCTTTTCTGCTAATTCAGTTTTTTTTTCCGCTTGAAGCTCTGCAAGCATCATTTTTTCTAAACGCTGTATGTCCGGGAAAACAACCTTTTTCCCTCTGTAAATGAGCTGCCGGAGCTGCTGCATGTTGGAGCGTACTTCTTGTGCAATGGAGTGTTTCACCGGCACGGGATTACCGTTTCGGGTATGTATATGATCTAAGTAATATTCCGTAATCGGAAACAGGTTTTGAAGCAAGAAAGCGGACGGTTGGCCGTCAAACTCTCCCATGACAATAGTTAGACACTTTCCATATCTCGCCTGTTGCTTATCATGAATGGTTTGGTATTTTCCGACTTGTGTACTCATGGGAACCACCCACAAAAGACCGGCATTTCTCCGATCTTCCATGCAAAGGAAAGTTGGCCGGTATGTGCCTTTCTCTTTGTTCTGCATCAATTTTTCGTCTTGTGCCTTTGAAAAGTATTCATCTTTGATATGATAAACATATCCCTCTTGAAATTTCATACGTCACCGCCTGATTATGAGTGTAGCCCTATCTTTCGATAGGGCTACACAACTATTTTCGAGCCGATTATTTGTAGCGTCGCCAACGGTGGGCGAACTATATTTATCGAGCCGATCATTTATAAGCCGCCAACGGTGGGCGAACTATATTTTCGGTGTTTGGGTATCTCTACCCTGCATTAGTATTATACGATAAACACGAAAATATGTCAAGCAAATTTTTGAATTTATAGTACTAAGGTATTAAAGTCCTTCGGTATCAAGTGCGCTTGATAAGTCAAGGGCGGCAAAGGATTCCTCTGTCATAGCGTTTGCCTTGCGAATGACGGTATTTACCGTGTCCTGTATCTCTGTATCCTCAATTAGCGGTAAGCTGTCATTCAGGGCAGTTATGACACGGTTTCTATCCGGGGAAAACCCGGAATACATTTTGATGATTGCTAATTCTTCATTCGTGAACATTAAAAATCGCCCCTTTCGGTTTCGTCTATTTGCTTTTGCCGTACTGTATTGGATCTTCCGGCGGCTCTGCGCTCTGCTTCGGCCTGTGCTGCGGCAAAGCGATCTTTCATGCTAACCCTTTTTTGTGGTGTCTGATCCTGTGTCCTCTCCTGTTCCCGGTCAGCATCACGGAAACCAAGCTGATCCCTTGTCTTTTCACGGTCAAGGTCAATGTCATTATCAAATTTTACGCTGTCAAGCCTTTCGTCGGCGGCACGTCTATACTCGGCTTCGATGTACTGCAAATTACCGTCAGCCTCTTTCTGTGAATAAGGGATAAAAGCGGTCTTTGTTTTGTCTGCGTCCCAAAGGTCACTTGTGGGCGCTGCTTTCTGATCGGACGCATAGACTTTTCCGCTATCAGTCCATGAATAACCTGTCCTTGCCGTTGTGCTGGTGCAGAGATCGTCTAAAACGTGTTTTGCTTCATTTTCGCCGGTGACGGTGAAAAGATAATCGTTATCATAATAGAAATGGTAATATGGCTTTTGCTCTGCTGTAGGCTGTGCCTGTACCTCTGCGGCCAGCTCCGGTATGTTCTCAAAGCCGTAATTATCAACATAATTTGCGGTAATCTGTCCTTGCCACTCAATCACGACAATATCAGATACCGACAAGCTATGCCCTTTGAAATCGGCGGGGTGGTTTATATTGAACTCGGTGTAAATGTCGTTCAGGTCTTTGTCTTGCGGAAGCGTACCGGAATATACTTTTTCGTAATTATCCAGCTTTGGGGTGAAGCTCATACCGTTTTCTTTACGCAAGGTTTCCAAGCCCTCAAACCTCAAATAGCGGGTGCTGTCATTTTCTTTCAGCTGATAGATAGAGAACGTGCGCCCGTCCGGGGGAACCGATCCGGCATCTAAGTACTGATCTACGGTGATCCCGGCTGCTTTGGCTTCTGCGGCCACTTCCTTTCTTACCTGTCCCCTATAGGCTGCAAGCTCCTTATATGCGGCCTTATCTTCGTCTGAAAGGTCTATGACGCTTTCAACGTCGTTTAGGCCGTACTGCGCCCGATCCGGCAGCTGTGGAAGCTCCCCGGCTTCATTCAAGGCAGCTCGACAATTCCTGGTATACTCTTTCAGGGCGGTATAGTAGGCTATACGCTGATCCCCATTTGTAACTTCTGCCCCCTGCTCTTTAAGGAAAAGCAAATCGGAAAGCTGCTTTGTAGCGTGAGTATCCAGCTGCCCTATGGCATCGTGCATTTGCAAATAAGGGACAAACCGTGTCACGGCTTCATTTGCGCTTTCGATAATATCAGTATTTCCGCTATTGATATGCTGCCTTTGCTGATCTTCGGTTAATTCGCTATCCCAAAAGGCTTTTATGTGGTCGATCAAACCGCCGTCCCGATCCCCGAAATCTTGCCGTCCCTCGTAAACGTGAAATTCGCCGTCTTGTTTATATTTGACCGTAAAGGCCGTTTTATCGTAACCGACACGGTCAAAGTTCATATCAAGACTGCGGAAAACGGCATTTGCTTCATGTAAAGGCATAACCTGTCCGGTTTCTAACTGGTCGCTTTCGCTCCACCGAACAAATACCACTGGTTCACCGTTGAATTTTTCGACTTCCTGCGTAAGTTTATCCTGCGTGAACGTGTGGTAATCTTCTTTGATTGCTGCAAGCTCTCTGATAGCTTGATCCCTTACGGTATCGTCAGCGTTTGAAATCACCTGATCTATAACCGTATCAAGGCTTGATACATCATATTGTATGATCCGGTCTGTAATGGTATTAAGACGCTGTTCAGGATCGTTTATGCTGAACGGATAGGCCGGGATAGCATTTACAGGGGAATATCTGCTTACCATTTGTTCATACCGTGCGGCCAGAGAACGGGCGGCAGTATCAAATCGCTGTTGTTGCTGCCAATCGGCGGCAGGAACGCCTAAAATGCCGCCCCGGTCTGCATGATCCTGAATATCCTGTAGGCTGTCAGCCGCCCGGCTCGTGCTGTCAGAATAGAGCATATAAACCGGCAGAGATTTTTCAAATAGTTCTGTGGCCTTTTGCAGCTCCAAGGGAAGCATATTACCACCGGCGAAACCGTATTGCTCCATATCCTGAACGGTAATATTTCGATCCGGCAGCTCTTGAAAATCGCTTATTTCAAATTCGCCCTTTAACCATGCGATAGCGTCTTTCCTTTGGGTAAATTCTTCCACGTTGCAATTATGGGTGCTATCATCAATAGCAATCCATTTTCCGTTTTCTTGCGCTAAATACCGGCTGTATGGCCGGTCGGCCTTTTCATCAAAAGCCCGGATAATCTCCTTTGCCTGATCCGGGGTGATTGTCTGGAACTGCTGTTGCTCATGCTCTTTTTGCAGCTCTGCAAGCCTTGTGTCTATCCGGTCGATTAAGTCCCCGGCCTGTTTTTGAATCGTATCAAGGCTGCTTTGCAGCTCTTTAAGCTCTTTGTCGCTGCTCCATGTAGCGAGATAAGGAAATGTATAATCAGAAGTATCAATCCCGTAATGGCTGCAAACGACAAAAGCCGTGCTTTCTGCTTCGACTTCCCTTGTGCGTCGGTCTGTACGCTCGTTTAAGGTAAGGTTTATTTCCGGTGCGTGTAAATCGGCGTGTGTTACCTCATGAATTGCCGTCTTGATATTCTGTGCGTCGCTCATGCCGTTGTTTATGGCTATTTTTTGAGCTATAGGATCACAATAACCCTTTGCGCCGCCCTTTATATCTTCAAAGACAATCGGGAAAGGCGAAACGGCGGTAATGGCCGTCATAAGGTCTTGATACGTTTCTACGCTGCCGTCAAGCTCATTTACAAGAACCGGCAACGGTTCGCCCTCTGTTTGGCTCACATCATAGACATAAACCGGGGTAAAGGACGGTATTTGCTTTGTGACGGTATCCATAACCGGCTTTCCGTCAGCGCCTATAACCGTATTCCCGTTATCGTCTTTCCGTTCCTGATCGACGGTGACTTTCTTCGGGGTATACCCGATGATTACAATTCCCTTTTCCCCACGCTGGACTTGTCGCTTAAATTTTTTCTGCCATGCAGCGTAACCGGCAACGAATGTAGCTTCCGGCTTTTGCATGGCGATTAAAAGGCTGTTACGAAAGCTGTATGAATGAAATTTTGACATTGTGGCAAGGTAATTTCGGTAATTATCGCTTTCAAAGACTTCTTTAATACCCTGCTCGGCCTGTTCTAACAGTGATTGTATTTTCTCGTCATTCTTTGCCATGCTCCTTTTTCCTTTCTAAATTTTTTTCGTATTTATGAACATACTCATAAATTGACGCTTTGGAAACGCCGGTACTCTCGGTGATCTCTTTGATAGAAAATTCATTGGAAAAGTACATTTTAAGCGCCTTTTCAATTTGCTTTTTATCGTGTGGCTTTCGGCCACCAATACGCCCCCGTGCTTTGGCCGCTGCAAGCCCTGATTTTGTATTCTCTGATATAATTTCACGGTCGAGCTGTGCCAACGCACACCAAGTAGTGAAAACAAAGCGCCCCATAGGGGTAGTTGTGTCAAGTTTTTCCGTCAAGCTCACAAATTCTATCCCGTTCGCCTGAAATTCCTCTGCCATTGCTAAAAGCTGCTTTGTATTTCTACCAAGCCGCTTTAATTCATAGACAACAAGGGTGTCGCCGGTGCGGAGCTTCGACAACAATAAATTAAGCTGTGGGCGGCTGCGCTTGCCCCCGGATATTTTTTCTTCGTAGATTTCATCAACGCCGTATTCTCGCAAGGCATCAAGCTGTCGATCTGTGTTTTGCTCGCCGGTGCTTACTCTTGCATATCCGAACTTCACATTTTGTTCTCCTTTCCTTTGTCTTTTCTTTTAGTATATCCCCTTTCAGAAATTATCTACAATTATTTATGATATTCTCCCCTTTTCCCCGGTCTGTAAAACGATCGTTTTTCAGACACTTTTTAGGCATCTTACAACGGGTGATTTTTGGCCGGGAAGTTGTCTATTTATTAGTCTGTTAATCAAAGTCCGGTAAACCTACAAAAAAATTTGATTATCAGACTATTGTTTAACAAAGGTCGGATCGTTTTTCCCGTCTGTAATCATTCTGATAGGGGCTTTTCCAGTAAAGTAAAATTTTACGGTCTTTGTTTCCGTTCCGGTTTTCAAATTCAAGGCTGAATGATAATAGTTGTCGTTAGGATCATTTGATACGGTGTATGTGCCGGTTTCGTTGGCCGCGCTGTTTGAAAATGAATAAGTGCCGTCTGCATTGAAAGTGTACGTCCAATAGACGCTATCAGCGTTCGGCGTTTCATCAAACGTCCCTTTCCATGTGCCAAGCAAGGCGGCAGCGACGGCGGCCGCCTGTTCGTCTGTGTAGCTGCTCACGTCCGGATTTTTAACGGAGCTAATAACAGTATCTTTGACAGTAGCCCCGGACGTGCCAGCGGCGGCAGAGCTTGCGCCGCTGCCGCTGCTGGTGGTCTGCGCTGATCCTTTGGTATAGGTTGACGCATACGCTTTTATAGGGGAAACAAAATAGGTAACGCCGTCTTTATCATAAAGACTATAGGTGTAAGTGCTCGTTTTGCCGCTTTGAGTAACTTTCATTTGCGTGTCGCTGACGATCTCATATTCATAATATTGGCTGTCCTCTGCTACTGCGGAATTGCCCTTAAAATGGATCGTAAAGCTCTTTTCAGTAAAGGTGCATGTAGTCGTTCCGTCAAGGCTCGTCCATTCACCAAGCAATTTATTTACCGTGTTCGGGACGATATTTGCTTCATCTTCTGATTGCTGATTTTTGTTTTCGGCAATTTTCGCTTTTGCGTCGGCTTCTGTCGAGTAATAATTATACTTCCCTGAAATAATGGTTTTCCCGTCTGCGCCTTTTGAAATTGTAAGCGTAGTTTTTCCGTCCAAGTCCCCGGAAAGCGTAAGGGTACTGCCATCAATAGAATAGCTCCCGGACGTTAGCCAGGCATTCCCGCCGTTCCATGAATTACCTTGATATTTACCGTCTTTGGTAAACGTCATGCTGTCCGGCTTATCGCTATACCATGTTCCGACGATACTTACAGATGATCCGGGATTGCTGCCGCCATTGTCGGCTTTATGCAGGATCACAACGACGATTGCAACAACGAGCAGCACGGCGGCTATAACCGCAATAATGATCTTCCCTTTCTTTGTCTGAAACATATTTACCTCACTTTCTATTTTCTCTCTGGAAAATCAAACCCTATTGTTTTATCCTCTTTCAAGGTCAAGTAAGCATCGTAGGATTTACCTGTTTTGCTCTTGAACCCTTTTATAAGGTCGGTTTTTCCCTTATCAAGCAGCTTTTTAGCTTGTGCTTTGGATATTGCCTTACCACCTATCTGTTTCCAGATTACAAAACCGCAGCCGCCTTTACCACTTTCGCAGGAATAGGATTTCGGAAATTCGACAACTTTTTTACCACATTTCGGGCATTTGCCTAAATCCTCTCTCTCTCTCTCAAAAACGCCGGTGCTTTGCTCCGGCGAATACTTTTCCTTTGTGTCTTGCACAAAGGAAGAAATAAACCCGGTAATGCTGTTCATGAAGTCCGCAGCGGCCATGCTGCCCCTGTTAATCTCTGAAAGCTGCTTTTCCCATTCGGCGGTTAATTCAGGCTCTTTTACTTTGTCGGTGACAAGATCGACAAAAGTATAGGCCGTGTCTGTCGGAATAAGGTGTTTTTTGTTATCTCTCGCAATATAGCCGGTTTTGATAATGTTTTCTATAATACCGGCTCTTGTGGCCGGAGTGCCTAAACCGCTGTCTTTCATAGCTTCTTTTAATTCTTCATCAGCTATCAGCTTCCCGGCTGTTTCCATAGCAGCTAAAAGCGTATCTTCCGTATAAGATTTCGGGGGCTTTGTCTGCTTTTCCTCGGCGGTTATATTAACCACCGGGAACGTGTCGCCCTCGTTCATCACGGGAAGTACGGAATTGTCCGGGCTATCCGGTTTATCGTCCTTTTCCGGCTGTGCCTTTATCGCTGCCTTTGCCTGTTCGTCTACCATCTTAAAGCCGTTTTCTAAAATTTCTTTGCCGGTTGCGCTGAAAGGCTCCCCCTCAATATCAAGGTTTACTTTGGTGGCCGTGTAAGTATGTGGAGCATAAACCGCCGATAAAAGCCGGTAAGCAATCAGCAAAAGGATATTTTTTTCCCCGGTCGGCAAATTGTCGAACTTCTCTTTTGTAACGCTGCCGGTCGGGATTATAGCGTGATGATCGGACACTTTTTTGTCGTTTATCACTCTTTGCATTTTTACATTTTCAGTACTATAATCGTTTGTTATTGTAGTACTGTAAATGCCGGTCGAAAGCAGCGTATCAATCAGGTTTCTTGTGGAACTCTCCATGTCTGCGGTTAAATACCGGCTGTCAGTACGGGGATAGGTTGCCAGCTTATTATCATAGAGCTTTTGCATATAATCAAGTGTTTCCTGCGCTGAATATCCAAGCAGCCGGTTTGCGTCACGTTGTAACGTAGTTAGATCATAAAGAGCTGCGGGGTTTTCCTTTTTTTCCTGTCGCTCCACTTTGGCAACATGGGCGGTTTTACCCTTGCAGCGTTCAACGATCCGCTGCGCTTCCGTTTTTTCGGTTGCCTTGTTATATGCCTTAAAGCTGCCAAGGTCAGCAATCAAGCTATAATAGGTCTGCGGAACAAAGTTTTGAATGTCACGTTGCCTTTTCACGATCAAGTTTATCGTTGGCGTTTGCACCCGGCCACAGGTCAGCGTTTTATCGTACATTTTTGAATATAGCCGGGTAAGGTTGATCCCTACAAGCCAATCTGCCCTTTGTCGGCAGAGGGCAGCATGATATAGCTTGTCGTATTCCCTGCCCGGTTTCATTGAAGCCAAGCCGTCCCGGATACTCTTTTCTTCCATGCTGCTGATCCAGAGCCGGTTAAATGACTTTCTGCACCCGGCTTTTTCATAGACGAGCCGGAAGATCAATTCGCCCTCACGCCCTGCGTCTGTCGCTTCGACAAGTTCCGACACATCGGAACGGTTCATAAGCTCTTTAAGCACGTTGAATTGATCGGCGGTTTTCCCTGAAACTTCGGTCAAATAATGATCGGGTATAATCGGTAAAGTTTCTAAGCTCCATTTTGCCAGATCGGGGCTGTAAGCTGCGGGTTTTGCCAGCTCTACTAAGTGACCGACACACCATGAAACAATGTAATTTCCCCCGGTCAGGTATCCCTTTCCCTTTTTATCCGCGCCGACCACCTTTGCTATTTCACCGGCGACGGACGGCTTTTCTGCGATAATCAGGATCATGGTTATCTCTCCTTTCAGTTTTGAAAATTAACTTTCAAAACTATGTCTTGTTTTCCGTTTCGCCCTGTGGGGCTGCTTTAAGGCTTTTAAGCAGCTCCTTGACCTGATCGAACGGCATATCAATTTCTTTCAGCATTGCTTTTACTTCAAAGCTCTGTAAGGTTTCAACTTCTTTTTTCAGCTTTGAAATATCCTCTTGCAAAGCGGTTACTTTTTCCTGCTTTGCGGCTATTGCCGCCTGTTTTGACTTAATTTGTTCCTCAATGGATTTTCTCTGTGCCATCCTGATACATCCTTTCTTAATTTGATTTATCGCATTCTGTAAAGATAAGCGGATTCAGGCTTTGCCCGTCCTTGTGATATTCAAGGTGCAGGTGATTTCCGGTGCTGCCGCCCGTTGTGCCAACATAGCCGATCACG
Source organism: Pelotomaculum sp. PtaB.Bin104 (assembly GCA_002067205.1). GTDB lineage: Bacteria > Bacillota > Desulfotomaculia > Desulfotomaculales > Pelotomaculaceae > MVQL01. The sequence continues at coordinate 19,871 of MVQL01000059.1, read as the reverse complement.
TCACCGGCATTCACCTGTTGGCCGTCACTTACGGCAATTACGCTCATGTGGCCGTAAAGGGTGTAATCCCCTTTTTCATTGACAATCTTAACGTAATTACCGTAACCGTCGCTATCAAACGGCGGTATTTCCACGGTTCCACTCATACAAGCGTTAATCGGTGTTCCCCCCGGCATTGCAATATCAAGGCCAAGGTGCTGCTTTAATTCCCCTGTTATGGGGTGTATACGCCAGCCCCACCGATCCGATATGCACGTTGACCAGTCTACGCCCACGAATGGGCTTGACAGCTCTTGCCTGAAAGTATATACCCCGGCTTCTGCAAGGGCGCTGTATGCGTCCTGCTGGTCTTTCGTAAGTAACGTATCCTTGTTAGCTTCCAGATAATTTTCAAAGCTCTGTGAAGTAAGGTATATATCCATGTGATAGACGGTTTCCGTCCAGCTATCATCTACCGTTTCGCCCGTGATCGGATCGGTTGAGGTGCTTTCATGCTCGATTTCTTCCGTCCAACGCACTTTTTCAACTTTATAAAGTTGACCGTGTATTTCGTCGATGTACCCTTTTACTTCATCGAAAGTGTAATCTTCATATTTGCTATCCAGATAAGCAAGAAATAAATCCGCATTGGTACATACTTTCATGTTGTCTTTTGTCGTTTCCACGCCGTTAAGGTAATATTTGTAGGTGTCTATCTCTGGAAAATGCCATTTCTGATCTTCATTATCAATGTCATATTCCATTCGTGCGTCAAGCTCTGTAATGTAAAGGTACGTCTGCGATAGCTCGTAATCCTCGCTTTTGAGTGAGAGAGCAGAAAACACGCTGCTAAAATAAGATGAAATTGCCATGATAACGGCGATACAGGCAATGACAATAGCCACTATTGCGATCCCTTTAAGTACTACCGGGTTTGTAAATACCTTTTTACCGGCTGCATAAACGGCCTTTGCTCCGTGCTGGACTTTCTGTGCGGTTTTCTTTGTGGTTTTTACTCCTTTGGTGATAGATCGACCGGCAGACTTCGCCATTTTCAAAGAGCGTTTTGTTTTAACGATAACGTCTTTCGGTTTGGTTATGGCCTGCATACCAAGATCGTCCGAGCCGTGAAAGTCCTCTACTGCCCGGATAGCGCCGGTTTTAATAATCCCGCCGAGTGATACCCCTGATCCGGTCAGGCTTGCCTTTGTTTGGCTCAAAAGCGCCTTTTTTGCCGCTGATGAAGTCATTACACCCGCTGCAACATCTTCCGACAATCGCTTGCCGTATTGTGCAACACGAAACGTCCCCCGCCCTATGGCAGCGCCGCCCTTGATCGTATATTTGCCTGTTTTATAGCCATATTTCAAGGCTTGCCCTTTTGCCCGGTCTGTTATATCCCCGTCGCTGCCGCCTTGCCCTACAGCGTTTTCAACCTCTCTTGCAATAACGCCGGCGACGGTCTTTACAACACCTTTTTTCTCGTTATCCTTGTCACTCAATACACTGTCTGCAAAAATGCCAGCTTTTGACGGATTTATAACACCATCATTTTTAATGCTGTCCGTTACCGTGTCCTTGATGGACTCTGTAAAGATACGGCGATCTTCTGTTTTGATTATTCCGGCTGTGCCAGAAACGGAAGCAGCCCCAAGAGCGCCGCCCGAAAGGGCGGCAGCTCCGGCAGCTTTTTCGACCGTTCCATAGCGAACGGCTCCGGGATCGTAGGTTTCTTTTACATCGTTGATATAGCTAAATCGTTCGGCATTGCTATACGTCTTGTGCGGTTCCTGTAATCGGCCTGTTTCGCCGCTTTCGGTTTGGCGTGTGCCAAGCCCAAAACCGGCCTGATGTATTATGTCCGGTTCTCTGCTTTCAGTCTGCCGAATGCCAAGCCCGGAATCGGTCTGATCGGAATAACTGTGCTGCTCACTTTCACCGTACCGGGAAACGTGTTCTTGCTGCCCGGCATGATACGACGGTTGCCGGGTATCGCTTTGTGCTGGTTCAGGATACCCCTGTTGTCTGATAACTTCACTTTGCAAAGAGGTATTCAGATCGTCCCGGACGGCTTCTTTATGAATTTGGCTTTTATCCGGGGAAATTACGCTTTCGTCTTTTTCTTCCGGCGCAAAGTATTTTCCCCTCTTATACTCACTCATGAGCCGCCCCCTTTCCTGTTAAATGCTTTCAGCAGCAGCGACCGTTTGCTTCGCTTCTGTACTGTCCTTTCGTTCAGCGGGTGAACGCTGCACGTCGGCCACTTCCTCAATTTTCGTTGTCATCATCTTATACAGCTTTGTATCAGTCGGGAAACGGTCAATAAACGGTACGATAGATTTCCCGGCGAAAAGCAGCCCGTGACCGGCTTCACTGTTTGTAACATAGCCAAGCTGTTTATTACTGATATTCAGCAGCCCGGCCAGCTCCATTCTGTCAGATGTAGCCTGATTGAGCATCATAATAAAGTCACTGTTTGAGAGCATACGACGGGCAAGGTCAGACAGCAGCAGCGTTTCGACATTTTGCGTAATTCCTGTAGGTATTGCGCCCCATTTTCTTGACCGGCTCCAAAGTTCAAAAAAGTAACTCGCACAGTATTCATTACTGAAAAGCAGCTGGATTTCGTCAATATAAATCCAAGTACGCTTACCTATTGCCCGGTTCTGCGTGATCCTGTTCCAAATCTGATCGAGAACGACAAGCATACCAAAGGTACGCAGCTGCTTTCCAAGATCACGAACGTCATATACGACAAGCCTTTTTTGAGTATCAACATTTGTGTGGTGTGCAAAGACGGATAAAGTACCCTCTATGTAAAGCTCCAGATCGAGGGCGAGGCTTTGCGCTTCCGGCTCCGGCTGATCCTTGATTACGCTATAAAATTCTTTCATGGTAGGGACTTCATATTTCCCCGGATTAGCAAAATACGGCGAATAGCAGATTTTACAAGCACGGCTGATGATGGAGCGTTGCCCGGCAGTAAGCCCTTGTTTTCCACCTATAAGCAATTCGCAGATCGTCAAAACAAATTCTGCTTTGAGCTGTAACGGTTCTTCATCGTCGGCATAATCCATGCTGCAATCCAAGGGGTTAATATAATTTTTGCTTCCGGCAGAAATATGAACAATTTCACCGTCAAAACCGTTTGCAAGCGGGGTATATTCCCTTTCAGGATCAATTATCAATACTTCTGCGTTCGGATCGTTCAGCAGGACGTTTATCATTTCTCGTTTGGCCGCAAAGCTCTTACCACTCCCAGGCGTTCCGAGGATAACGCCATTCGGCGCTTTCAGGGAATACCGATTGAAAAAGATCAAATTCCGGGACATAGCATTTAAGCCGTAGTACATACCCGACCGCTGGTAAAGCTCCTGTGTCGTGAACGGTATAAAAATGGCCGTGCTTGCTGTGGTTAAAGTCCGTTCAATCTCAACATGGTTTTTACCGACCGGCATAATGCTGTTCATGCCCTCACGCTGCATAAGATCGAGCTTATCAATTTTCACGTTATTTTTTCTTGCTGTGGCCATAATTTGAAAAGCGTTATCCTGCAAAGCGTCCAGACTGTCAGCGTAGGTATAAACAAGCATCGTAACCTTAAACATGCGCTGATTTTTGTTTTCAAGAAGATCAAGCAACTTTGTTGCTTCCTCATAACTGCGCCGGGTTTCCATTGGTACGGCAATATCGGCGTTACGGCCTTTTTGTACTGCGGCATCTTGTTTCCCTGTGGCTTCCATTTCCATGAATGCTATTTGTCTGCGTACATATTCAAGCGCCTTGCCCTGATCCACGTTTGTAATGTGCAGAGCGATATTCATATCAATAGGCAGATCGGACAGCTCCGAAATAATCTTATCTGACAATTCGGCGGGAAGCTCACGCAAATAAAGGACTTGCCCGAAATGATCCCCAAACCCATAATAGGACTTCGGCCTAAAATCAAAGCTGTTCGGAGCTATGCAAGCCTTTGTCGTAAGGCTGCTTTCTAAAAGTTGATCGTAGTCAAAGGTATACCGTTCGTTCGGCCTGTAAAAATTGTGTATCAGCTCTAAGCGTTCCGAGCCGGAAAGCGTTTGAACGTCGCAGCCGAGCGCCTTAAAATGTCCAATAAGGTCAGTTTCAAGACGTGCCAGCGGCGGGATTGACGTTTCATAGGAAGTGGCCGACGTGCTGAACGTCATATACTTTTCACGCAAAATGCTATTCTGCCCCTCTAAGGCTTTAGCGGCAAGCATATTATTCATTTCCTTGCGGTATTCGTCCAGCTGATCCCCCCGCATTGGCATAAACATTGTTTCCCGGAATGCTTCCTTGTCGATCCGGCGATTGATAATATTTATCTGCAAGTGCATAGTAGGATCACAATAATTCAGCATTTCGCAGTAACGGCTAAAAAGGTCAACTTGTTCGTCCCGTCGTGCCGTCTGATAATTTATATCAGAAAATTTAATCGAACGGCTGTATAGGCCGGTTTCGATTTCGCAAATGCCATCATCAAACATGCGATCATATTTAATTTGCTGTATTGTGCTTTTGGGCGCTGCGGCCTTTTTTAGCTGCCTTTTTCGCTCTGCGTTTTTCTGCTCTGTACTCTTGTCGAGCTGCTTCAATCGTTCTGCGTGTTTCTTTGCTCTTTCTCTTGCGGCTTTCTTTTGTAATCTCAAAGACTTTGCACTCTCGGAGTGCTGCGCCTGATTTTCGCTCTTTTCTGGACTGTTGGGGTTTTGCGGCGTTACTGCCGTTTTTGGTTTCAAAAATCCAAGCATATTTCGATTTCCTTTCTGTGGTTTCTGTTGTCGGATCGGGCATTTCATCAAAAACAAGTTCGGTTTTATATGAAAGCTGATTTATTCCGGTTTTGTGCCGGATAACTAAAGCAAAATACTTTTCAAATGGCATACCGTTCTTTTTGATAAAGCCCATTGCCATAAGCGGCAGGGATTCTATGATAATCACATAGCTTGTCGTATCCATTGTTAGGCCAAGTACTTTCGTACATAGGAAATACGATCCAACGCCGAGAACGACGGCCACGGAAAAACATATCAATTTTCTTATGGATAAGCCGAACATGATTTTTTCTTCATATTCGGTAATTTCTTTCGGTATTTGGACACTTACCGCCATGCTTTCAGCTCCTTTCTTTTACATAGCATTACAAATGCTCTTTGCCCATTTTCCAGAGCTGAACACGGCCAGCGCAAGGATAACGGAGTAAAGCAACATGCCGAAAATGCTTGTATCTCCGAGGATATTTGCATTAAACAGCATCGGGAAGAATGATAGTATGATGTATATAAAGACACCCTGCAAACAAACGGCTGCAAAGCTCTTTAGAAAATTTTTGGCGATTGTGTTCAGATCGTCAGACGGAAAAGTAGCAATCGGGATCGGGGATACCGCCACAAACACATAGATTTCAATAAACCGGGCAATACAAATTACCTGTACCAGCCCTACGATCACCCACACCGCAAATTTTACGATTACCAGCTCAACGAATAGGCCGAGCTGATCCCCCAAGCCCATAGAGTTTATTTGAGTAGTAAGAGCGGCCACGTCAAGGCCACCTGTCATAGCGGAGCTGCCAAGGACACCGGCAACCCCTTGTGTAAGGTTCAAAGTCACGTTGTAAATCGCTTCCATGAACAGTAGTGAGCTGTCAACTGCGACTTTACAAAGCACCATGCGAAACATGACCTTAAAGACCATTTCAGCGCCAAACGATGAACCACCGCCCGCACCGTCGATTTTGATACTTGCTTTGTAAAGCTCTAAGACGAAAAATAGGGCAAGGATCACATAGGCAACCGGCATTACAACGCTTGTCATAATCGTTTTGATATAGCTGTACAGGGTAGCGTTAAACGATCCGATCCCTATAGACAGGTATCCGCTTTGCCCTACGGACAAGAGCTTTTCATTAAGCTCTGTAATCCATTGGATAAGCAAGTCCTTAAACACTCTGTTCACTCCTTTCTTTTATGTATCAGAATGTGAAAAGGGCGACTGCTCCTTTTGCAGCCGCCCCTTTCGTGGCATAATGCTGCCAAATGCAGCCTTTCACTTGTGGTTACATTCCCGGCAATCAGCTTACGACGCTGCTAAAAAGGGCTGCTGCTGCGATAATTAAACCACCACCGACAATTTGCCAAATGCCGGACTGTAGAGCCGGGCCGTTTTTATCCTTTAGTCCACCGGCAAGGACCACAACGCCCCATACCAGCCAAAGGCCACCGCCAATAATGGCAAACTTCGTGACAAGCGTAAGAACCTGATTAAGTAAATCCATTTTTTCTACCTCTGCTTTCTTTGTTTTTTTAGCGTAACGCTTTTTAGGTGAGGGCGTTTAACTCTGATAGGTTGACTTCCTGAACGGCTGAAACGCCGTCAAGAAAATGTTCGTCGGAATGCTCCCGCATTTCCCGTATGTCAAAGAGCGGCTTCCCGCCGTCTGATAAATAATTGAAACGCCGGTGCTTTGCCGTTGGATATTTTTTGCTTTTGAACGGCGGCAAGCCGGAGATTAAAACAAGGCATTCCGTTCTTTTCAGCCGTCCAATTTCGGCAGCGTCGATCAAGTCCCTGCCTAAATTTTGATTTTGAATGCTATAGCTGCCGGTCTGTCCCCTGCTCTCGTTAATATTCTGATTGTCGATTGTTGTTTTACCGATCATTTCAGAAACTTGCTTTGTTGTTTTGGTGGATTTCCCGCCAAGGAATACAAAGGTATCACAGCAATCTATAATCGTGTCTGCATCGTCCTTATAAATCGACATAATTTGCGTAAGACTTTGCAGAATTATCATACAGGAAATGCCCCGGCTTCGGATCGTACTTATGAGATGTTGAAAATCGGGGATCTTCCCGATATTTGCGAACTCGTCAAACAGGCAGCGTACTTGAAATGGCAGCGTACCGTTATATTCGTTGTCTGCCTTTTCCGCAAGCAGATTGAACATTTGATACATAATCATAGCGATAAGGAATGAATAGGTACTATCTGTGTCGCTCATGATAACGAAAAATGCCGTTTTCCTGTCCCCTATTTCGTCAAGCTGCAATTCATCGTATAGCGTGATTTCCCGCAGCTCGTCAATGTCGAACGGCGCAAGCCGGGCAGCGCATGAAATAAGAATTGATTTCAGGGTTTTTCCCGCAGCCTGTTTGAACTTCTTGTATTGCTTTACAGCAAGGCAATTCGGCTTTTCCTTTTCCAAATCCTCAAACATAATATCAATCGGGCTTTGGTAGTCCTCGTCGTCCTCTTTTACCTTGCACATTTCAAGCATTTCAATCATTGTCGGGATATTCTGATCTTCGGGCGGCGCTTCATACCACAGATAAGCAATAAAGGACGTATAAAGCAGCTTTTCACAGTCTTTCCAGAACTTTTCCCCCGACTGTGTGCCCTCTCCGTTGGTGTTCTCCATAAGAACAGTAACGACTTTCAAAATGTCCTTTTCTTTTTTGATATAGGACAAGGGGTTATAGTGCAAGCTCTTTGTAAAATCAATGGTGTTAAAAGACCGTAATTCATAACCGTTTTCCGTAAATAGGTATCCTGATTCCGGTAATATCGTTCCTTTTGGATCGGTAATTACATAGCTGCTGTGCAGCTGCAACAAGGACGGTTTGATTTCGCTATAGGTCTTTCCTGAACCGCTGCCGCCAACAACAACTATGTTTTTGTTGCGGTCAGCTTCAAAATTCTTTACTTTGCGAACGCTTATTTGCTCTGTGGCCGAAAGAGGAATATTCATATCCGGTTCTTTGTCGGTCAACGGTGCTATGTCTTTTGCCGTTCCCCATCGTGCCGAGCCGTGTTCAATTCCTCGCATAAAATTTTTTGATCCGAAAAAATTGTAAATAAATATCAGCCAGATAATAGCCATGCCGACAAATCCGGCAATCAGGGATATTTTGCTTGTACCTATCATGAAAGGCTCTTTTGAAATGGCCGGGATAATCTGATCTATTGCCGTGTTTGTCCTTTCAAGAATGTTGCCGGGCATTCCCTCAAAGACAAGGGCTACCCTGTTAAACAGGTAAAATACAAAAAGCGACGCTATCCCGCAGAAAATCAGAACATTTTTTGTTTTCGTTTTCATCGTTCGTCCCGCCCCCTGTCTGGGCTGCGCTCTTTTTGGTTAGCTGTTCTTTCGGCGGCACGTTCACTTGATTTACGCTCTGCTTCCTGCATTACCTCTTTCATGGGCTTTTTCCCTATATCAAGGTCATTTAGGCACTTTTGCAAGCCTTTATAAACTCTGTCAACGTCCTGCCCTTTGAAAAAAACGGTGTAATTTCCGGCAGATAAGTCACGTTTAATACTAAAATCGACAGAATACCGTTTCAGCTCTCGCCGGAATGTTTTCATATCCTCGCCGGTGATCTTTACGCTTTCAAGCTGTCTGTTCTGGATATTAAGTTTTTTTAGGCTCTGTTCTCCGTGTTCGATCCGGCCTTTGTTGTCAAGAAGCGTTTTTATCAGCGTTTTTAAGGCGGCTGCGCTTATTTCGGTCGTTTTCCAAGTGACTTGTAACGCTTGTTCCTGTAATTCAGCACTCAATTTACCTCCCCCTTTCGTTTTCGGACACCGTTTTACAGACTTATTTTACTGCATAATTTTTCCGATGTCAATATTATTTGACGGGAAATACCATTTTTCTGTCTTTTTTTGCTCTATCAGCTTCCCACCCAATCCCCCAAACCCCCTTTCTCCCCCAAAGGGGGCTTTAGGAAACGGCTCACCGTCTATCAAGGGGCTTTTGCGGCATATCCTCGCTGCTATGCAGCTGCGGTATTCCACAGTCCCCTTGACAGGCGGTGTTTTTGTGCCGCAAACGCCTTGCGGCGAAGGGAAGAAACAATAAAGATTAAGTTTCTTCCCCTCGCCTTTCGGCCATTTTAGCACAAAAAACGCTAAGAAACGGGCGGCTCTGCTAAAAAAACAATAAAGGCGGCTGCGCCGCTGGACGTTCAGGCCGGGCAGCTCCACACAGGGCGACCGGCTGCGGCTGTGCCAATGTAAATTTATGGTATTAAAATACTTTGCATTTTTACATTTTTAGTACTAAAATCACTTGACACTATAAATGTAATCTGTTATAATGATTATAGTACCAAAATACTAAAGTACTAATTTGAAAGGCGGTAACATTATGGAGAAGATCACCAGAGATACAAACACTGTTTTGATGAACAAGGTTTTTGAGCTTGTCAAGGAAAACGGCTGCTATGAAAAGGCCGGGGCAATCATGGATTACTTTTTAGCCGAGGATTACAAGGTACAGGAGCTTTCCGATTATGAATTTGACTTCCTTGTTAAGCTCAATTTCGGCGGCAGCGAGGGCATATATCTTGATTGCTATATTGAGGGCTGTTTTAGGGAGAGCAACGCAGAGAGAAAAACGGAACGGCTTTCCTGCGGCACATTCAAGACCCTTGACGAGAGTTTAGACGCTATGAAGATCATGGGAGAGCTTGCCGGATCACTCACCTATTTTGCAAGCCAGTATGTCAATAAGGAACTTGACAGGTATACGCCAACGGCGCAGCGAGAAGCCGAGGAAAAGCGCAGGGCAGAGAGGGCGGCAAAATAAGCCGCCGCCCCCTCTTTAGTATCAAAGTACCAAGACACTATAATTTTACAGTACCAAAGTACGAAAGGAGCAAAGTATTATGAAGTCTTTAATATGTGTTGTCGTGCCGGTTGGCAAAGCGCCTTATCAACATGAAATCCCGGATACCCTTGAAGCTATGCAGCAGCTTGTAGGCGGCTTGATAGAGCCGGTCAGGTTATCTAATCGCTTGATCCTCATTTGTGACGAAGAAGCGAAGATAAACGGCAAAGAGGGAAACCGCAGGATAGGGAGCGAGATTATAGCCGGACAGTTTTTCATTGTAGCGGACGGCAGCGACGGCGATTTTGAAAGCCTTGACAAATACGAAGTTGCGGCCATGCTCTCACGTTTCGCCACACCGGAGAATATACCACCGGAAGAAGTCGAGGACAGTATTAAAATGACCTTTATCGAATGGTGACGAAAAGCCGCCCAAAAGGGCGGCTTTTCTTTCTTGACTTTGGTATAATTTAGGTATAAAATTAGTTTAATATCAGTGTGAAAAGTCAAAATTCGGAGGGCGATTTTATGGGAAACCAATATTTACAATATCCGACAACGGTTAAGGCGCTTGCCGGTGAAATAAAGACAGCTTGTAATGATTATACCGCCCGGAGAATAAGCAACGATCAGATCAGGGAAATAATCCTTTGGTATGCAGCAAAAATGCCACAGCTGCTATTTGCAGCCGAAAAGATAAATCCTACCGTGACGGCCATTATAGGAAAGAAACGTGTCCGGCTCGTAAATGATCTTCTGGACGGCTACCAGCACCGGATCGGGGGTATAACAAATGAATGACACGATCCGCATATCCTTTGAAGATCAATTAAAAATTGAGGGTATAAATTGTAAAGGCTTTGGTATCCTGCCGAAATATGTCATGCTCGATCCTGATTTAACGATTGAAGCAAAAACAATCTATGCTTATTTTTGCAGCTTTGCGGGAAACGGATCATGCGCTTTCCCAAGCCGGGATAAAATTCTTGTAGACCTACCAATGAGCAAGGACGCTTATTATAAACACTTCCACATAATAACCGACCAAGGGTACATAACAGTTGAACAGGACACCAGCGCAGGGATCAGGGGCAAAAACATTTATACCCTTGTTTCTAATCCGAAAAAGTTTGAGGACAAGCCAGAGGATAGCAAACATGCCCTTGCTTATAGCCGTATCCGGTTTAGCGGCCTGAAAGCTGCCGGTTATGGAATGATCCCTAAAGCCGTCATGATCGACAGCCGTTTGCCGGTAAAGGCAAAAGGTATCTATGCTTATTTTTGCAGCTTTACCGGATCGGGGAACAATGCTTTTCCGAAGAAAGATAAAATCATCTTTCATTTGGGGATTACAGAGCCGACCTATTACAAATTCTATAAGCTGCTGACCGAGCTTAATTATATCACCGCCGTACAGCGTCATATTGACGGCAGATTAGGCGTAAATGATTATTACCTGAATGATTCCCCGGACGTAGCAAAAGCGGCTAAAAAGACGGTTTTTGTCGAAATTAGTCAGCACTTAAAAAATCAGGACACCGAGGAAGAAACTCAGGACTTAAAAAAACAGGACACCGGCACTTGTCAGGACGTAAAATTTCAGGACACCGAGGATCAGGACACCGTAAAACAGGACGAAAAAAAACAGGACACCGCAAATCAGGACGTAAATATAACCAAAGGTATTAAAAACAATTCTTCTAAAAACAATGGTGAATATAATCACTCTCTCTATCAACAACCGGCGAAGCCGGAACCGAGCGAGGGATCGAGCGATGAAGATATAGAATTTGAAGTAGAAGAAGAAATATTAACGAACAAAGAGCTGCCCTATTGGTATAAATCAGACGAGCGCCGCATGACGGCGGCAGTTCATTTTATGACCGAATGGGAAACATTCCAGCACGGATATACCGACGAGCTGCGGCAGCGTGTCTATAATCTTTTTGTGGAAGCCTTAATCGAAATGTGCATGGCCGACCGCATGACGTTAAAAGGGGCTTGTGTGTCTTATGCCAAGGTCATTGACAGGATCAACCAGCTTGCGAAATTTGCCGATACATACGTTGACTTGTCGGAATTTTCCGATGTGGCTATGAACAATTACGAAAATGCGGCCACAGAACGGGAAATTAAGAACCCTTTGCAGTATATGAAATCGTGCATTTGGGACGCTATGCAAACCGGATCAATCGGAATGTATTCAGATTTACGGCGCATGGGATATTGAAATTTGTCGAAAAAAGAGAGCCGCCCGGCATGGGCGGTTTTTCTTTGTATTTCTACATTTTTAGTACTAAAAACACTTGACACTATAAATGTAAATTGGTATAATGATTATAGTACCAAAATACTAAAGTACGAAAGGGGCATAAAGGCTGTGATATTGAAAGCAGGGAGTACCGCATTTGCGGTAAAGATTGGCAGTACCGAAAGCGGACACATGGTATATGTCATAGATGATCTTGACAAAGGAATGTCTGTAACAAATAACGCTGCTGCGGTTATTCGGTCGATAGCTCACGAATTAGGAGAAATCCCGGATCGTTCCCTTGTGGTTTACCGGGACACAGACGGTCAATATGACGGCCTGTGTGTTCAAGGGGGCTGCTTTGTAGACTTCTACCCATTGGGGACAATCTCCGAGAATGAAGCTATCAGTATGGCGGCTGCGGCGGCAGACAAGAGGGAAGAATACCGGGACATAACGGGAATAGAGCTTACACCGAGCGAACACGGAAAAGATTGTTTGGGTAACGGGCAGCATGAGGGTGTGGAATGCTGCTGCGACGAATGCAATTTTTATCTTTCTTGCTTTCCCGGATATGATATTAAGCAAAATTAGATAGGAGGTTTACCATGAAAAAAATCATTGCAATAGCCAATCAAAAAGGTGGCGTTGCCAAAACAACAACGACCGGCGCTTTAGCAGCCGGTCTTAAACAGAAAGGGTACAAAGTTCTGACGATAGACCTTGATCCACAAGGAAATTTGACTGATAGCGTCGGCGCTGATGGGTACAATTTTCCGACTACATACGAGCTTATGAAAAGGGAAGCAAAGCCGGAAGAAGCGATCCAGCACCTTGAAGCGTTCGACATTATACCGGCAAACATTATGCTTGCCGGAGCCGAACAGGAGTTTTCACAGATCGGGAAAGAGCAGCGTTTGAAAGAAACGATTGCGCCGGTTGTCAGTCAGTACGATTACATTATTATTGATACCCCCCCTGCTTTGGGTGTTTTAACCGTCAATGCTTTTACCGTGGCCGACGAAATCATTATACCGACAACAGCCGGAATTTTTGCAGCAAAAGGAATACGGCAGCTGCATGATACAATCGTAAATGTGCAGAAGTATTGCAACGACAAAGTAAAAATTGCCGGTATCCTGCTTACAAAGTATAATCCGAGAAGCAATAATAATAAGGACATGAGAGAGCTTACGGAGCAGATAGGGGAGTATATCAAAGCGCCTATCTTTAAGACATACATACGGGCGACTGTGGCCGTAGAAGAAGCGCAAGCGAGAGCAACAGACCTTTTCACTTACAACGGAGATTCAACGGCTGCGGCTGATTATGCCGCCTTTGTAGATGAATACCTGAAAGGAGATAATCAATAATGGCATCACCAAAAAAGAGAGTAGATACAGCGGGGCTTTTCAAAAATATTATCGGAGTAGAGGAACCGGAAAGCCAAGCGTCAGATAACGAAGTTAGAACCGAACAGGGCAGCAATGGTAACGGATCGGAACCGGCGATTATTGAGAAAAGGGAACCGGCCAAGACCGGCAGAAAAACAGATAAGGAAAAAAAGCAGCAAGTATCTGTTTATCTCACAGAGGAACAAATCGTAATGCTGGACGATCAGACCGGCATTAAGAAAAAGGAGCGTGACAAATCGGCTCTTGCCCGGAACGGAATTGATATTGTTCTTTCGTTGAGTAACGAAGAATACGACAGCATAAAAGCAGCTGCGGAAATGCAAGGCAAATCCTTTGCCGACGTGTTTATAGAAGCTGCAAGGAAAGGAATGCCGTTATGAAAAAGGTTGATGTTTACCGGGAATATCTGCTTTATCAGACCGGCGACGAAGATACAGAAATAACAGAAGCAGCCGGGAGCCGGTATATAAGGAACAGTATTCTTGTGTTTTTACCAAAAGAGGTAAACCCCAAGATAGGCCGTGAATGGAACAGCTGCAATACCGTTGATGAAGCAAAGAAAATTATTGATGATGCGACGGGAAAAATTCCTATGCACGATCAACTTATGAATGCTGATAAAAAAAGCCGGGAGCAGGAAAGCGAAATGCAGCGCCAAAGAGAAGCCAACACAGAGGAAATAGAAAGGCGCAGGAGAGAGCGACAGCAAGAGGAATACACCCGGCAAAGGGGGCAATGATTTATGTTTGATAAAAAGTGTACCGAAAGAATGAACGCAATCATTCTTTCGGAAGAAAGCGAAACGGAAAGAGCTTTTGCACTTTTTACTTTGATGAACGAAACCCATCAAACATTTTTTCATAGCCGATGGGCTGAAAATGTACTCCACCCGGCCACAATGAAATTTTTGAAAGATAACGGGCTTTCGTTCGGTTCATTGTTGGATATTGCATTAGCCGATCCAGAGAAGTACGAAAAGGCTTTATAAAGAAGGTATTCACTGAAACGCTGCCATTTATGGCGGCGTTTTTTTACGATAGGTAATTACTTGATATTTTCGCAAAGGTAGTATATACTTAACGGAGAGAGAGCGGAGCGAAGAATAACAAGCAAAGGAAGTGTTCGTACACTTCCACGAAACGGAAATATAGCGTTCCGCTATGTTTCCCTGTTTCTGCTTGTTGGTGCGTTGCCCCAAACCCCACCGGCTGCGCCGGAGATAGTGCCGAAATTTAAGGCGGCATGACGAAACGGAGGTTTAGACGAATGGCAAACAGAACGAGAACGGTTAGAAAAGAACTGTCTTTTTCAGATGAAGAATGGAACATGATAGAACAAAAAATGTCACAGGTAAACACTGAAAATTTTTCGATGTACGCAAGAAAAATGTGTATTGACGGTTATGTAATTAGGCGTGAATTTTCAGAGCTTAAAGCCTTAACAAAAGAGCTTTCAAACCTTGCGAGAAATATAAATCAAATCGCTTTGAGAGCGAATGAAACAAGGAATATTTACGAGCAGGACATAAAGGATTTACAGCAATATTATTACAATGTGAAAAGAGCTTGCACGGAACGACTTGTAAAAATGATCGAGGAATAGCCTATGGCATATACGAGAATACACGGTATAAAAACGACGCTCAATAAGGCTCTTGATTATATAGAAAATCCAGAGAAAACAGAAAAGCAGCTGTTAGTATCCGGCTATAATGTTGATCCCCTTTCTGCGTCGATTGAATATCGTATGACGGCAGCTTTAGCAAGAGAAGTCAAAGGCGATTATACCAAGACAGGCGGCGCTGATAATTTAGCTTATCACATGATCCAGAGCTTTTCCCCTTACGACAAAATTACACCTGAACAAGCGCATGAACTCGGTAAAAAGTGGGCTGATGAAATTTTACAGGGTAAGTATGAATATGTAATAAGTACGCATGTTGATAAAGGTCATATTCATAATCATATTATTTTTAATGCTGTTTCTTTTTACGATTATAGCAAGTATGACAATTATAAGGTGGCCGGATATTTAAGAAAAGTAAGCGACAGGCTTTGTGAAGAAAATGGACTATATGTAATTAAGAACCCAAAGTTAAAGCAAAAAAGCCCGACGCATTACGAGTGGGAGCAGCGCAAGGCCGGAACTTCATGGAAAGCACAAATTAAAGAAATCATAGATAAAGCTATCCTTGAAACGTCGGATTATGATAGCTTCAAAACTGCGCTTCAAAAAGCAAATGTTGAGATTAAAGAGGGAAAGAGAATATCATTTCGGATTACCGGGACAGAGCAGGAAAGGTTTTGCCGTGGGGATCGGATCGGTGAGGATTATTCAAGAGATCGTATTTTAGAGCGATTGGCACAGCCAAAGGAAAGAAAGAAAGTAATGCCCCCGGTAAGTCAAGAGAAAGCAGCTCCGGGAGCGCAGCAGCAGAAGCCCCCGGCGACGGTGCAGCCGGTCTTTTCTTCTTATGATAAAGCTGTTGAATGGCAAGCACGGAAAACGACACTTGCAGCGACGAAAGAGCTTGCAGCAGCATTGCTTACAATCAGGAATGAGGGTATCCAGCAAGAGGGGGATTTTGATAATCGCATAGAAACCCTAACGGAAAAAGCAAGCTCTGTGCGGGGGACTATGAAAGAGCTGAATGTAAAAAACGGGCAGTACAAAGACGCTGCAAAATATCTTTTGGCATTTAATAAGTATTTGCCGGTAAAACAGGAAGCTGCCAAACAGACAAGGTTTTCAAGGCAGCGGTTTGAAAGTAGATATGAAAGTGAGCTGAAAGCGTTCGATCATGCAGCGTCACAACTGGAAAAACTCGGCGTTAATACAAACGTCGATCCAGATAAGGTTATCAATCTTGTAAAGGATCAGGACAGCAAAATTGCCGGGCTTTCTGCATCTTTACAGGAAGTCACCGGCAGGATCGGCAGTATTAGAAATGCCTATGAGCTGGTACAGCGCATCAAGCATGAACAGGGAAAGGAACAGGGAAAGGAACAGGAGCAGGGGAGAAAAAAGGAAAAGGGACAGGAAATATAAAAACGGCGCAACACTTTTTAAGTGCTGCGTCGTTTTACTTTGTAAACCTAAAGGATAACTTCCTTGACCGGCTCTTGAGCAACAATTTTTTCACGGGATTTGACGATATTACCATTGAACGAGATACAGTTTCGACCGCTGCTTTTTGCATGGTACATAGCAAAATCGGCCTTTCGGTAAAGGTCTATTGCTAAAATATGATCCTGTGGGATAGCTGTTGAAATACCTATGCTTACGGAAAGAAATTCCGAATGGTTACTTGTTTCTGTTGCCTTGATCCTTAAACTATTAACGGCCAACGAAACGGCCTGTGCCATTTCCGTTATTCGCTTATCGTCAATATCCGACAAAACAATTAAAAATTCTTCACCACCCACACGGCCTATAATGTCGGTTTCTCTTTTACAGCATGTTTTGATACTGTCTGCGACTTGCTTTAAGATATTGTCGCCCTCGATGTGTCCCAACGTGTCATTGTAGCTTTTGAAAAAATCAATGTCGGCCATGATAAAACCGATTGGCTTTTGATACCTTTTACAGAACGCCCAAGCCGTTTCTAAGGCTTGTTCCATGCCGTTCCGGTTTAGGAGCTGCGTTAGAAAGTCCGTGTTGGCTTCATTTTTCAAGCGTTCCGTTGTGCTGACTTCCTCGGTTGCCGACTTGATGAAATCACCGGCGATCTTCTGCGATATGAAGAAAGCACCGGCATTAAGCAGAATTAAGATAAAGAAAAATCCGGGGCGAATATTCCCCGTTGTAAGAAAAACGGCCATGATAATTACTGATTGAATATATAAGGTGAGTGCTTGCCGAAAGGACAGGACAAAGGCCACAGTCAAAAGAAAGACTACAAACGAACAGAGCATTGAATAACAAACAAATAAGCATTTGCACCCCATGACCGGGAGCAAAGGGATAAGTATACTTAACAATAAGCCTATGGCTACAGTTGAGCCAATTCTTTGCCGGTTGAAAGCCTTTATCTTGTTTTTAACCTGTTGATCTATCCGATCAGCCCCTTTTTTTTGCTTGTGATCCACGCTGCCTGTTCCTTTCGGACGTAATTTTTTCCAGAAATTAAAAAATGCCCTAAAGGGCAAATTACGTTTCATTTAGATTGGTAATTTTTTCCCTACATACCTTACATATATTTTTGCCCTCATAAAGCACTATCCCGTCTGCGCTGCCGCAGAACGTACAAGCCGGTTCATGCTTTTTCAGTAACAAACAATTATCTTGCCAGTAAAATTCTATACCGTCTTTGGCTCCTACGTCTAATTTAGCTCTTAGCTCTTGCGGAAGGACGATCCGGCCTAATTCGTCGATTTTTCTTACGATACCTGTTGATTGCATTATTATCACCTTTCTACATAGGGGGCAGCTGGTCATATTGGCAGCGCCCCCCTTATTCTTTGTTATTATAACCGTTTTCCCTTTTGTTCGTCAAGTACTACCGTCGCATTAGGCGAATATACGACGATTCTAATTGACAACATAATAATACAATTATGTTCAAAAGGGCGGTGATGTTTTGGTTTATGATTTAGGCGTAAGGCTTAGAGAGCTACGAGAAAGCAAAAATTTATCTCAAACGCAGGTCGCTAAACGGCTTTCCTTGACAAGATCAAGCGTAAGCGGTTATGAAAATAACATTGCAGTACCATCTATTGATGTTCTTTCAAAAATGGCCTTGCTATACGGAGTTACGACGGACTATATATTAGGAATTGACAATCGAAAGGTTATTGTACTGGACGGATTGACAGAGAGGGAAGCAAGCGTCGTACAGGACATGGTAAATATCCTGATTATAGAATTTAAGAACCGCAAGTAAAACCGCATTTGAGAGAAAGAGAGCTTACCGACAGTCAACCGGCTTTTGCGGCATATCCTCGCTGCTGTGCAGCTGCGGTATTCCACATTCCAGTTGACAGCCGGTATTTGCCCTGTGCTGCCGCCTTGCGGCGATAGGGAAAAGGTAATAAAGGAAATTCCCTATCAGCCTTTCAGGGCAGTATACAGGGCAAAACGCAGGGGAAACGGGCGGCTCTGCTAAAAAGGTAATAAAGTAGGGGAGCGACACGAAAAGCAGACGGGAAACCGGCTGTTTTTTTACAGATATTTTTTGAAAGTTAATTTTCAAAAACACTTGACATACAGGCTCAAAGTGGTATAATGATTATAGTACCAAAGTACTAAAGTACTTTAACACTTTACATGTAATCAGCTTGCGAAAGGAGCTTGTAAGTATGAATAATCCAAGAAGAAAAGCATTGGAAGCGGTAATCGCTGCGATTGAGGAAGCCAAGGAAACCCTTGAAACGCTCAAAGAGGAAGAAGAAGAAAGCCGGGACAATATCCCGGAAAACTTGCAGGGATCGGAGAGATACGAAAAAGCGGACAATGCGTGTGATTGTTTAGATACCGCTGCAAGCAGCCTTGAAGATGCTATCGGCGCTATAAATGAAGCTATCGAATAAAGGGGATGTGTTCCAGCATGGAAGATACGATTTATTGCCACCGTTTGGCCGACTATAAAGGCTTTGCAATCTTCAAAGAAGCGTACAAGGGAAAGGACAGCGCAAAGGAATATTGTTATTGGGTATATGCGCTTGATGATATGGACGGGAATTGCTTTGACGGCCTTATGGATAGTACATTAGCAGGAACCAAGCGTAAGATCGACGGGGGCAGGAAAGAGAGGGCAACGGTATGACAAGTCTTGAAAGCCTTAATATTGAGCTGAACCGGCTTTTTGATGTCTTTAATAAGCAGTTCTATAACGGGGAGCTTCGCAAGCCGGTAATCACGGTGCAGACTAACGGCAGGGAAGCCCGGACAATGGGGTGGTGTACCTGTGATAAGGTCTGGAAAGATCATAACACGAATGAGTATTATTATGAAATTACCATTTGCAGCGAATATCTTTATCGGGATATAGAGGAAATCTGTTCCACCTTGCTACATGAAATGGTACATTTATATTGCCAAGAGCATGATATAAAAGATACGAGCCGGGGACACACATACCACAATAAACGCTTTAAGGCTGTGGCCGAGCAGCACGGCTTAATTGTAAGCTATGATAATCGGATCGGTTGGAGCAGCAGCACACTTACCCCGGACGCAGCGGCCTTTGTTCAAGAAAATGCGGACAAGTCCGTGTTTGTTGTGACGAGAAACCGCCATACAGCGCCAAAGCCCCCGCAGCTGCCCGTAGACGACGGCGAGGAAGCCGGGGAAGATACAGACAGCGGCGATCCTGAAAACGGCACAGAGGGCGGCACAGAGGGCGGCACAGAGCCGGAGAAGCCAAAGCAGAGCATGAGGAAATATGTCTGCCCGAAATGTGGCTGCATTATCCGGGCGACCAAGGAAGTCAATATCATTTGTGGTGATTGCAAAGTTGCTTTTGTAAAGGAATGACATAGGTTTTGAAAGTTAATTTTCAAAAATTGAAAGGAGAAAAAACATGACTGAAAGAGAGCGGCAGGAACAAGAGATTGCCACAATTAGAGAAAGGGAAGTAAAAATCAATCTTTCAAC
>MVQL01000058.1 GCA_002067205.1 Pelotomaculum sp. PtaB.Bin104 | reverse complement strand
ATTCCAGGTTTTTGTTATATGATAACAAGGAATTGTCGAAGTTTTTTAAGCAGTGGTGGGCGGTACTGTACAATACGCAGAACCAAAACCTTCGAGTTGATCGTCAATCTAAAAAGTTAATATCAATATAATGGCTCATGAGTTGGCATCAGTCTTTCAATAAAGCCTTGAAAGCAGCGATATCCATAGGGTTGTTTTCAGATTGGGACCTCCACTGGTGCATTAGATTTTTCCAAGCAGGAGTGTCTTTTAGCTCAATGAATACCTTTCGGGGAAGATGTCCTTTTAAATCATTAAGATCGTAACAAACAAGTTGATGCCCATACTCCCTATTGCCGGGAGAGACATGGTCAATAGCTGCATATAAGGGATGGCATCCCTTCTTGTTTACATTGGGGTTTCCATAAGCTTTATCGAATATCATAAGTGCACCGGATAAGGCGCAACGTCCTTTCTGTTTGATGATAAGCCTATGTAAATCAGAAGGATTTAATCCTTGCTTCCTTCGCTTTGCCCATGCACTTTGAGCATCAGTTAAATTACAGATTTCACTCATTTAATTTTAATCACTTCTTTTTTGTTGTTTGTTTGCATAATCTCATGCCCTGATATGAGTTTATTACCCATCAACATATAGGTCATGTGATGTTTATCCAATAGTGTATCTAACTTTGGCTTTTTCCTGAAAGGCAGTTTAGATTTAGAATATTTTGTTGTTTCGTACGCACTCATAAAAACGATTGTGTCACCCATAAAAACACCGCCTTTTCGATACTTTTGGCTAAAGTGCAAGTCTTCTGAATGAAGCCACTACACTAAATGCACGTCTTGAAATGCTATTGTGTCAGCACAAAACAATAATATCATATAATTCCATTAAAAACGAGATAAAGCGTCACCCAAATGAGACTGCGGGTGGCGATTTTGCATAGATAACCGTTACTTCGGGCCAATTTGGCCCGAAGTCGAAAGGAGGAATGCCACCTATTCCCGCCGGGTCTGATTAAAAATCAGGCCCTTTTTTGTTGCCATTTTTGATGAAGGAGGTAAAACGCATGGCAAAAAGTGAACCAAACATGCCGGAAAACGAACAGACCGCGCAGGTCGCGGAAGTTCCGGCCCCGGAAATGAGCGCCGAGGAAGCGGCAACGCTGGCCCATGAGGGCGAAGCGGCGTTGCACGACATAGGTGACGACGGGCTTGAACCCCCCGCGCTGTTTGACATTCCCGCCCCCGGCGACGTGGTTGTACCGTTTGATAAAATCCGAGAGACAGCGCGTGAGGCCGAACAGACCGCCACCCCGGAAAAACAGGAGGCGGAAAAATCGGACAAGGCCCCTAAAAAGCAAGGGCCGCGCGGGAAAACAGTTCAGCAGGAGGCCAAATCCGAGGGCACCGGAAAGAAACCGGAGGAACAGCATTCCGAAGCTGCCCCCAAAAAGGAGCGCAAGCCCCGCACGGCAAAGCAGACACCTGCCGCCGAGAAAAAGGCTCCGGCCAAGGAGGAAGTTCCGGCCCCGGAGCCGGAACCGCCGCAGGAACCGAAGGAGGCTCCGCGCAAAAGTGAGACGGAACAAATTGTATTTATCAACCTATCCGAGCTTCATGCTTTCAAAGATCATCCCTTTGGTGTCCGGGACGATGAAGAAATGCGGGCTATGGTGGAAAGCGTCAAGGACAAGGGCGTGACGCAGCCCGCCATTGTCCGGCCCCGCGAGGACGGCGGGTATGAAATCGTATCCGGCCACCGCCGCCAGAAAGCCAGCGAGCTTGCCGGGTATTTTGAAATGCCCTGCATCGTCCGCAACCTTACCGACGAGGAAGCTATCACGCAGATGGTGGAGGACAATACCAATCAGCGTGAAAGCATTCTGCCGAGCGAACGGGCCAAGGCTCTGAAAATGCAGTTGGAGGCCATCAAGAGGCAGGGGGTGCGGGCCGACCTGTCCACTTCGGGCCAAGATGGCCCGAAGTTGGAGAATGGACAGCGTTCCAACGCGGTTGTGGCAGAACGCAATAAAATGACGGTCAAGCAGGTTCAGCGGTATATCAAGCTCAACGATCTTGTTCCAGACCTCATGAAAATGGTGGACGAAAAGAAAATAGCGTTCACACCCGCCGTTGAAATGTCCTACATCAAGCCCAAAAACCAGCGGTATATCGCCGTTGCCATCGAGGGCCAGCAGTCGGCCCCGTCGTTGTCGCAGGCACAGCGGATGCGGGAGCTTGACCAAAAAAAGATTCTGAACGCCGATGTGATCGACGGCATCATGCTCGAAGAAAAAAAGGAGGTAGACAAAGTGATTATTTCCAGTCAGGAACTTTCGCAGTATTTCGGCAAGGAGAAAACCCCCCGCGAAATGAAGGATACCATCATCAAACTGCTGGACGAGTGGAAGGAAAAACAGCCGGAGCTTGCCAAGCCGGAGAAAAAGCAGGCCGAACAGGAAAAATAAGCGGGGCGCTGCCCCGCGCCCCGAAGCTCAGAGAATATAATATATTCCCCGTCGCCATATACGGGATTGCATAACCGGGAAAGCCTGTCAAGAGCCTGCCGCCGTAGGCGGTGCTTCGCACTCTTGACAGGCTTCTCCCGGTTGTGCTTTAAGGCGGTCAAGCGACGGGGATATATATTCCTTTGAGCCGCGTCCTTTCCATGAGTGGAAAGGACGGGAGGATAGGCTGACATATTCAGCGCGAACACGAACGGAGGTGCTTTTATTATTATGAAACGACCTTTAGCATACATCACCGCCGCATGGAGCGGCAACCGTGATACCGACAGTAAACAGGCGGCGCAGTATTGCCGGGCGGCATATGAGGCCGGTTTCTCCCCGGTCTGCCCTCTGCTATATCTACCGCTCATTATTAACGACGCCATCCCGGAGGAACACAAAAGCGGCATCGACATCGGGCGCGACCTTCTTCGCCGCTCCCATGTGCTGGTTGTCTGCGGCGACGGCGTGAACGAGGATATGAAGAACGACATTGCCACAGCCGGGCGGCTGAATATCACGGCAACCACGCTGGACGGCATTTTGACCGTCAAGGGACAGGGCCGGGCGAAAACAGATGCTTGAAGCCTTTGTCACCAACCTTGGCCGCTACAATGAAGGGTATCTGGACGGGGAGTATTTGAAGCTCCCCGCCACTACCGAGGACGTGCAGGCCCTTTTGAAACGTATCCATGTTGATGGGATACGGTATGAAGAAGTTTTCATCACTGACTATGAAACCGACATTTCCGGCTTGTATAATTGTTTGGGCGAATACGAAAGCATTGACGAACTGAACTATCTGGCCTCCCTGTTGGACGATATGGACAAAGGTGAACAGGCAAAGTTTGAAGCCGCACTTTCTTATGGTGACTATACGGGCAGCGTGAAAGACTTGATTAACCTTGCTCAAAACCTCGACTGCTACGAGTATTACCCCGGCATCAGCGACGAGGATGATTTGGGCCGCTACATGATTGACGAAATGGGCGCTATGGAAGTGCCGGAATATCTGGAAAACTACATCGACTATGAGGCATACGGGCGGGACGTGTCACTTGAGGACGGTGGGCATTTCGCGGAGGGCGGCTATATCGTCAACAACGGCGATAGCTTCATCGAGTATTACAATGGCAGAGACGATCTGCCGGAGGAACACAGAATTTTCGCGTATCCGGAACCGGAAAAATCCATCCGCGACACGCTCAGACAGTACCAGCAGATGATTGACGCCTCGCCGCTTCCCGTAAAAGACCGCCCCGACCCGACCCATGAGGAACGCTGACCACTTCGGGCCAAGTTGGCCCGAAGTGGCGAAAGGAGGTTTTCGATGCAGGAAGATATAGAGCGCCGGGCGGTTGCCCTCTCGGTCAAGTCCACCAAGCTCACAGGCCGGGTGCTGGCAAAGGCTTTTGCGGCGGTTTTGCGGAAGATCCAAAAGGAACACCGCAAGGCACAGACCCCGCAGGGCAGACAGAGCGTGAAAAAACTCATGAACCACCGCGTTTCCACAAACAGCCTTGATCTCTCCGGCGATACCAAGCTATTTGACCGCGTGGCCCGGAAATACAACGTGGATTACGCTTTTCACAAGACCGGCCCGGACAAGTACCTGTTGTTTTTCAAGGCGGGACAGGCCGACGCCATCACGGCGGCGTTCTCCGATTATACAAAGCTGGTGATGGGCCGTGGCAGAAACAGGCGTCCGTCTATCCTCCGACAATTAAAACAGTTCAGGGAAAAAGCACGGTCACAGCCCCATGAACAGCAACGGAAACGGGAGGCGGCGCATGAGGACAGATAAAATCAGGCAGTATGTACTGCCGAATATCCCTTACCTGTTCATCTTCTGGTGCTGCACCAAGCTCGGCACGGCCTACCGCCTCGCGGCGGGAACGGGTTTCGGGGAAAAGCTGATCGGCACGATAAAAACCGTCGGCCCGGCGTTCGGGACACTAGCGCCGGGATTTGTCGGCTTCGATTGGCTGGTCGGCCTTGCCGGGGCCGTCATCATCCGGCTTGTGGTCTACTACAAGATAAAAAACGCAAAAAAGTTCAGAAAGGATGTGGAATACGGCTCAGCCCGATGGGGTACGGCAAAGGACATCAAGCCGTTCGTAGACCCGGTTTTCAAAAACAACGTCATCCTTACCGGGACTGAATTTCTCACGATGAATACCCGGCCCAAGAATCCGGCCAACTCCCGCAACCTCAACTGCTGCATCATCGGCTCGTCCGGCTCCGGCAAAACCCGGTTCTGGCTGACCCCGCAACTGCTTCAAGCCCATTCGTCCTATGTGGTGGTTGACCCGAAGGGAGGTATTTTAGAAAAAGTAGGCTCCTTCCTGAAACGGCAGGGATACGGAATCAAGGTATTCAACAGCATCGATTTTACCAAGAGTATGCACTACAATCCGCTGTCCTACATCAAGACGGAGAGCGACATTCTGAAATTCGTCAACGCTCTCATAACCAATACCCGTGGCGACGGAAAAGAAGGTGACGAATTTTGGACTAAATCGGAAACCCTGTTGTACTGTGCCCTTATCGCTTATATCGTCTTTGAGGGGCCGGAGGAAGAACGCAACATGAATACGCTGGTGGACATGATTAACAGCATGGAAGTAAAGGAAGATGACGACAATTTCAAAAATGCTGTGGACTATATGTTCATGGGGTTGGAAAAGCGGAAACCGAACCATTTTGCCGTCAGACAGTATAAGAAGTACAAATTAGCCAGCGGCAAGACAGCAAAATCCATCCTTATTTCCTGCGGGGCCAGATTGGCCCCGTTCGATATTCCTCAGCTTCGGGAGATCATGAGTTATGACGAGTTGGCGCTTGACCGCATGGGCGACAGGAAAACGGCGACATTTTTCATCATCAGCGATACTGACAATACCTATAATTTCATCGTGGCTCTGGCCTTTTCACAGATGTTTAACCTGCTTTGCGAACGGGCCGACAACAAATACAATGGCCGCTTACCCCATCATGTACGGGTGCTGTGGGACGAGGCCGCAAACACGGGGCAGGTGCCGCAACTGGAAAAGCTGGTGGCCGTTATCCGTTCCCGTGAAATCTCCCTGTGCCTGTTTTTGCAGGCGCAATCACAACTCAAAGCTCTGTATAAAGACAACGCCGAAACCATCATGGGCAACATGGATTCGGTCATTTTTTTGGGAGGCCGGGAGCATACAACGGTCAAGGAGCTTTCGGAGGCTTTAGGAAAAGAAACCATTTCCATGTACACGGAGAGCATGACGCGGGGCGTTCAGCAAAGCCACGGCCAAAACCTGCAACGGCTCGGAAAAGAGCTTATGACGATAGACGAACTGACGACAATGCCGGGAGACAAGTGCATCTTGCAGCTTCGCGGCCTTCGCCCGTTCCTCTCTCCGAAGTACGATTTGAAAAAGCACCCTTGCTATAAGTACACCGCCGAGGCCGACAAACGAAACGGCTTCGACATTTCTTCCCTGATAAACCGGCGCATGGAAGTGAAGCCGGATGAAACCTACACCGTTTACGAGGTAGACGCGACCGGAGAGGACGCCGACACGGACGAGAACGCGGACATTCTCAACTATGACGATGTGGACGACCCGGATGCTTTCGCCTAACTTCGGGCCAAGTTGGCCCGAAGTGTCCCGCCGCCGGAAATGGCGGCTTTTTCATTTCACGACAAAGATATGGAGGTAAATTTATGTCATTTTTTTCGAGTGCTGTCGATACCCTGCAAACCCTTGTTATCGCGCTTGGCGCGGGCCTTGCGGTGTGGGGCGTTATCAATCTTCTGGAAGGATACGGCTCAGATAACCCGGCGGCGAAGTCCCAGGGCATCAAGCAGCTTATGGCCGGCGGCGGCGTTATCCTCCTGGGGACGACGCTTGTACCCCTGCTGTCCGGCTTGTTTTAAGGTAAGAAGGTATGGATTTTCTCACCGACTGGATTACCGAATGGCTGAAAGGCTTGCTTGTTGACGGCATCATGGGAAACCTCGGCGGGCTTTTTGACAACGTGAACAATCAGGTCGGAGAGATTGCGACACAAGTGGGAACGTCCCCGGCGGCATGGAACGCCGGGGTGTTCTCCCTCATACGGCAGCTTTCCGAAACGGTTGTTTTGCCGATTGCCGGGATGGTACTTACTTTCGTCATGTGTTACGAGCTTATCCAGATGATCGTTGACCGCAATAACCTCCACGACATAGACACATGGATGTTCTTCAAATGGGTTTTCAAAACCTTCGTGGCCGTGATGATACTCTCCAACACGTTCAACATCGTCATGGCGGTGTTCGACGTGGCCCAGAGCTTGGTCAACAGCGCCGGTGGGTTAATCAGCGGAAGCACGGCGGTTACGTCCGGCATGATGGATACGCTGGAAGCCGAGTTGACGGCAATGGACTTAGGCCCCCTGCTCGGCTTGTTCCTTCAATCATTTATGATACAGATTATCGTACTGGCAATGAACATCGTAGTTTTTGTGATTGTCTACGGGCGCATGATTGAGATATATCTGCTGGCCAGTTTAGCGCCTATTCCAATGGCAACGGTGGTAAACCGGCAGATCGGAAGTATGGGACACAATTATTTCCGCTCCCTGCTGGCCGTAGCCTTTCAGGGCTTTCTCATTTTGGTATGCGTGGCAATTTACGCCGTGCTTGTCCAGAGTATCGCCGTCAGCGGCGACCCTGTCGGCGCTATTTGGAGTTGCATCGGCTACACGGTGCTTTTATGCTTCACTCTCTTTAAGACAGGAAGCCTTGCCAAGTCAATTTTCGGGGCGCATTAGAGCACTTCGGGCCAAGTGGGCCCGAAGTGAGAAAGGAGCATTTTTCAGTATGAGCGATGAAAAAACGTCCGTCGGGCAGGCCCCGGAACAGGAAACTGCGCCCGTTTTGCCTATGAAGCTGGACGTGACCACCCGGCCCATCGAGCCGAAGGGCAATCTTGTGGGCTTTGCCAGTCTGAAAATCAACGACAGCTTTGTGATCGACGATTTTAAGATTTTGCAAAGCGACAAAGGCATTTTCGTGGGTATGCCGAGTAAGCCGGACAGGAACAGCAAAACCGGCTACCGGGACACGGCGCGGCCCATCACCAAGGAATTTCGCGCGGCACTGACCGAAGCCGTAAAAACAGCCTACCATGAGGCGCTTGAAAAGTTACAGGCACGCACCGCCGCCGTTCCTTCCAATGAAAAACCATCCATCCAGAAACAGCTTGTCAACGGTGGGAAACAGGCGGCGAAGAACAACGCCGCCCGGCCCGCGTTTGAAAAGAGCGGCAAGGCAAAAAACGCGGAGCGGTGATGATGGAGGATTTCTATGTTTAACAATCCTGAAAACTCGCCGTGGGGAAAGGTGCAGACCTGTGATATTCTCTGCCCCGGCGTATTTCTTGTCAGCACCGCCAGCCACGGCGGGACGCTGGTTTCCAAAGAGGTTTCGGCCATGCTCTCTCCCGCCGCCCGGAAGTGCGGCTTCCGGCAGGGCGGCTATCTCTGCTTTGAGGAAGATTGTCAGGAAAGCGTTGTCCTTCGTGAGCTATTGGACAAAAAGCTGTGGAGCGTCCCCGACCGCATTAAGGATAAGGCGGCGTTTGAGGAAAACATCAACAAGTCCATCCGGGAGTATAACCCGGACTATTGGCGGGCGCGTCAGGCCGGGCTTGAAAAGGCCCCGGTCAGGCAGACAGCCCCGGCGCGCAGCGCCGAACGCTGAACTTCGGGCCAACTTGGCCCGAAGTACGAAAGGAGGTTTTTCAATCAATGGCCTATGTAAGCGTACCCAACGACCTGTCGAAAATCAAAACAAAAATGGCGCTCAATCTCACGAAACGCCAGCTCATTTGTTTCAGCATGGCGGCGGTGATCGGCATCCCGACTTATCTTTTGACCCGTTCCGCTATCGGCAACACGGGGGCCATGCTCCTGATGATCGGACTGATGCTCCCGTGCTTCCTGATTGCCATGTACGAGCGCGACGGGCTTCCCTTTGAAAAGGTGGTGCGGAATATCGTCCGCGCCACCTTTCTATATCCCCGGACGAGGCCCTATCAGACGGACAACTTTTACGGCTATTTCACCCATCCCCGGAAGGAGGTACAGCGGCTTGAAGCAAGAAAAACAGGCAAAGCGCCCGCCCGTCCCCGCAAAAAACAGTAAGAAAAAGCGGCGTGGGCCGCAGTCGGCACAGCAGACTATCCCGTATGTGCAAATGCTGAAAGACGGCGTTTGCAAAGTGCGGGAGGGCTTCTACACCAAAACCATCGAGTATGAGGACATCAACTATTCCGTGGCCTCCTCCGAGGATCAGGCCACCATTTTTGACGGCTACTGCGCGTTCCTCAATTATTTTGACAGCGCCCTGCCGTTTCAGATGTCCTTTTTGAACCACCGTTCCCGGCCCGAAAACCGATACAGCGTGAACATCCCCCCGCAGGCCGATGATTGTCAGGGTATTCGAAATGAATTTACCGATATGCTGAAAAATCAGATCGCCAAGAGCAACAACGGCATCGTCCGTTCCAAGTACGTCACCTTCGGCATCGAAGCGGACGGCATCGGCGCGGCCCGGCCCCGGCTGGAACGGGTGGAAGCCGATATTATGGGCAATTTCAAAAAGCTCGGTGTCCAGTCCCAACCCCTCACCGGGCGGGAGCGCATGGAAGTCCTGCACGGGCAGTTACATCCCGGAAGCCGGGAGCCGTTCGTTTTCTCATGGGATATGATACCGAAAACAGGCATGGGGACAAAGGACTTTATCGCCCCCACGTCCTTTGATTTCCGGCAGAGTCGCGCCTTTCGTGTGGGAACCACATGGGGCGCGGCTTCGTATATGCAGATCATGGCTTCGGAGCTTTCCGACAAGCTCCTTGCGGAGCTTCTGGAAATGGACGCCGAAATGACCGTCACGCTCCACGTCCAGACGGTAGACCAAAGTAAAGCCATCAAGACCATCAAGGGCAAAATCAGCGACATTGATAAAATGCGCGTGGACGAGCAGAAAAAAGCGGTGCGCTCCGGCTATGACATTGACATTCTGCCGCCGGATTTAGTCACCTTCAGCAAGGACGCGGCGGCGCTTCTGTCCGACTTGCAGAGCCGGAATGAGCGCATGTTTCTCTTGACCTTCCTCGTTCTGAACACGGCCCCTGCCCGGCAGCAGTTGGAAAACGACGTTTTCACCGTGGCGGGCATCGTCCAGAAATACAACTGCGTTTTGAAGCGGCTGGATTTCCAGCAGGAGCAGGGGTACATGTCGAGCCTCATTCTCGGCGGCAACAGCATCGAGATACAGCGCGGCATGACAACCAGCAGCACCGCGATTTTCGTACCCTTCATGACGCGGGAGCTTCGTATGGCCGGGGAATCTTTGTACTACGGTCAAAACGCCCTGTCCCACAACGTTATCATGGCGGACAGGAAAAAGCTCAAATCCGCCAACGGCCTGTATCTCGGCTCCACCGGCTCCGGCAAGAGCTTCGCCGCCAAGCGTGAGCTAATCAACGTGTTCCTCGCCACCAAAGACCGCATTATTATCGTAGACCCGATGGGAGAATATGCCCCGCTGGTCAGGCGGCTCGGCGGCGAGGTCATCGACATTTCGCCGGAAAGCGCCCACCACATCAATCCGATGGACTTAAACCTCAATCTGGCCGGGGACGAAAGCCCGCTTTCCATGAAAGCGGATTTTCTATTGTCGCTGTGCGAACTGATTGTCGGCGGCAAGGAGGGCTTGCAGCCCATCGAAAAAACGGTGATCGACCGCTGTGTGCGGCTGGTGTACCGGGAGCTTGCGCTTGGCATCGGGGACGGGAAAATGCCCCTTCTGCAAGACCTGTACGAAACCCTGTGCCAGCAGCCGGAGCCGGAGGCCCGGCGGATTGCGACCGCGCTGGAGCTTTACTGCACAGGCTCCCTCAATATGTTCAACCACCATACCAACGTACAGACCGACCGCCGCATTACCTGTGTCGTGCTGAAAAGCATGGGCGAAAATCTGCGAAAAATAGCCATGCACATTACCAACGAGCTTGTGACGCAGGCGGTGGACAGGAACTTTTCGGCGGGCCTTGCAACCTGGTGCTACTATGACGAATTTCACATTTTGTTGCAGGACGCATTGAGCGCCAGCTACTTTGTGCGCGTCTGGAAGATGCTGCGTAAAAAAGGGTGCGTTCCGAGTGCTTTAACGCAGAATGTGAAGGATTTGCTTGCCAGCCGGGAGATTGAAAACATACTGGAAAACAGCGACTTTATGATACTGCTTTCACAGGCGCAGGGCGACCGGGCGATTCTTGCCAAACAGCTTGGCATATCGGAGCATCAGCTATCCTATATCGCCCACAGCAACGCCGGGGAGGGCCTCTTGTTCTATGGGAATACCACCATTCCCTTTGTAGACCGCTTCCCCCGTGGGGAAATCTACAATCTGCTAACTACCCGACCTGAGGACATAGCCAATGAAGCGGCCAACGAATGAAACCGGTACTTCGGGCCAAGTTGGCCCGAAGTACAAAAACCATAAATACCGTGAACACAGCGGACAGGCGCGGCCCTCCGAACGCTTGCGGCAAGACGATGAAGCGCCGCCGGGCAACGATGCGAGTAATTCCGGCCCATCGAATAACAAGGCGGCGCGTGACGGCAAGCGGTTTGAAAAATCCAAGTTCCGGGCCGAAAAGAGCGGCGCGAAGCTGGACAACGCCAAAGAAAAGCTGGCAAAGCAGAAGCCGCCGAAAAAGCCCGGCCCCGTGAAATACGGGGCAAAAAAGGCCGGAGCCGGAGCATGGTATTATGCCCATCAGAAAATCCATGAGGTGGAGCATGAGAACGTGGGCGTGGAGGCCGCGCACCGGACGGAGCTTGCCGGGGAAGCGGCTGTCCGGGGGACGACTCGGTTTGTCAAACACCGTGTCCGAACCCACCCGGCCCGGAACGTCCGCAAATGGGAGCGCCGGGATATTCGGGCGAAAGCGGATTTGCAGTACCGCAAGCTGGTACGGGAACACCCGGAATTAAAGAAGGACGCGCTTTCCCGCTTCCGGCAGAAGCAGCGTATCAAAAAACAATACCAGAAACGGGCGCGGGAGGGCGCGAAAGCGGCGGAAAAAACGGCGGTCACGACGGAGAAAATCGCCCGTGCCGCCGCAAGCTTCGTCAGGCGGCATCCCGTGGGCGTACTGGTTTTCATCGGCGCTTTTCTCCTGATCGTTGCGCTGCATTCCTGCATGGCGTCCATGACCACCATCGGAAACGGGCTGATTGGCGCGGTGGGCGCTTCCACCTACCCGTCCGAGGACGCGGACATGCTGGCTGCGGAAGCGGCCTACTCAGGCATGGAAGCGGACTTGCAGGACGAGCTTGACAACTATGAGAGCAACCATAACTATGACGAATATCATTACGACATTGACGACATTGAACACGACCCTTACGTGCTGATCTCCATTTTGAGCGCCCTGCATGAAGGGGCGTGGACGCTGGACGAGGTACAGGACGACCTTGCCATGCTGTTTGAACAGCAATACATCCTCACTGAAACCGTGGAAACAGAGCGGCGTTATTACATTGAGACGGACACATGGACGGAAACCGACCCGGAAACAGGCGAAACCACAACCTATACCGACAGTTACCGGGTGTACTACGATTACTATATTTGTACCGTCACACTGGAAAATTTCAACCTGTCCCATCTGCCCATTTATATCATGAGCGAGGAACAGCTTTCCATGTATGCCCTTTACACGGCGACGCTTGGCAACAGGCCGGATTTGTTCGGCGGAACGGTAAAAACCTATACGGACTACGACATCCCCGAAGAATATTTGGAGGACGAAACCTTTGCCGCCATCATAGCGGAAGCGGAAAAGTATCTCGGCTTTCCGTACATATGGGGCGGATATTGCCCGGCAACCTCCTTCGATTGCTCCGGCTTCGTGAGTTGGGTTATCAATCACAGCGGTTGGGACGTGGGGCGGCTCGGAGCGCAGGGGCTTTACAACATCTGCACCCCGGTATCCGCTTCTAATGCAAAGCCCGGCGACTTGGTTTTCTTTGTGGGAACCTACGATACCACCGGCGTATCCCACGTCGCTATCTATGTGGGCGACGGCATGATGCTGCACGCCGGAAATCCCATCGGTTACGCCAATATGACAACAAGCTACTGGCAGAGCCATTTTTACAGCTTCGGCAGGCTCCCATGAGTGGAAAGGAGAGGTAATTTGAACGCAAAAATTGATCGCGTCAACAAGGATATTGACAAGACCAAAGATAAAATCAGCGAGTTTCAGGCCCGTTTGAAGGAGCTTGAAAAGCAGAAAACGGAACTGGAAAACACGGAAATCGTGGAGGCCGTGCGCGGGATGGATATTCCGCTGAACGATCTCCCGGCCATCTTAAAGGCGTTTCGTGAACAAAACGGAGCGCCTTTCACTTCGGGCCAAGTTGGCCCGAAGTCCAGCAAAACCAAAAAGGAGGAAAACGAGAATGAAGAAAATTCGTAAGCTGGCGGTGCTGTGCGCCGTCCTCGCCCTGATGCTCTCCTTTACCACCGTCGCATACGCCGGAGGCGGTGAAGAAATACCGGAGGAAACGGAGAACATGACGGCAACGGGCGGCGTTATGGACGAAACAGAGGATGCAACAATCTTTACCCCGGACGGAACCGACACCGTCGTTGACAGCGCCACCGACGAGGACGGCAAACAGTTTTACACCATTACGACGCCCGCCGGGAATACCTTTTACCTGATTATAGACCTTGAACGGGACAGTGACAACGTGTATTTCCTTGACGCCGTGATGGAAAAAGACCTGCTGGCGCTGGCCGAGAGCGACGACGACACAGAGGAAAGCGACACGGACAACGCCGTAACCTCCACGACGGAGCCGGAAACTACCACCGAAGCGACGGCCATCACAGAAACATCGGAGGATACCACCGAACAGGCTTCCACAGAGACGCAGGACAACAACATGGGAATGCTCCTGCTTGTACTGGCCGTCGTGCTGATCGGCGGCGGGGCTGGATACTATTTCAAGATTTACCGTCCGAAGCATCAGGGAACCGAAAGCGAGGACGATTTCGATTACGGCGACGAAAGCAATCTTTGTGACACAGAGGAAGCGGAACAGGACGACGAACTGCCGCCCTGGGAGGACGGAGGCAACGGGGACGATGAAGCATGAATTTCACCGACAGCCCGTTTGAACGGATGATGAAGCAAGTCCCCCGGCCAAGCCGGGGGACTGTGCGTAAACCGCCGGTCGGCTCCCCCTGCCGGGGTTGCGGGTGCTGGAACGGCGCTCCCTGTGTCGGCGTCTGCTGCCGGAAATTATTGCTTTCACGGAGGGAGGCAACTTCGGGCCAAGTTGGCCCGAAGTGAAAACTATGGAGCAAGCGAAACCGGAACCCCGCGAATTGACCCGGAGCGAACGGGCGGCGATCCGCAAACTGGTGATGGGCATGTGCGCCAACTATGACCCGGAATACGGATGCCTGCCGCTGGACTGTCCCTGCTACATGCTGAACAAATGTTGGACGGGCGCGTACTGCAAGTATTTTCAAGACGCCGTCCTTCCGCTTGACCCAAAATTAGAAGCCACATTAACTGGCCGGGTAGCCCCTGAAATGGATACTTGCGCCATCTGCGGCAGGTCATTTGTTCGTGACGGCAAACGGGCCTATTGCTCCCCGGCCTGTGCCGCCGCCGCCCGGCTCAAACGGCAGCGGGAATACATGCGGGAAAAGCGGGCCGACTGTTAGCTTTTAGGGGCCTGAAAACCCGCTTGTAGCAAGGCTTTCCAGACCCGAAACCGGGGCGGGTAAACCCTTTATATACCCGGCCCCGGTAAAAGCTAACATTCTCAATCTTGGAACGGAGGTAAATATGAGCGATAACCCATCCAGAGAAAAAGTACACGGCTATGAAATCAAGCGTTCCATCCTCTTTGATAATGACAGAGGCTTTGCCCTTGCCGAAAACCCCAACGCCCCGCAGCCCTACGTCACATGGCAGTTTACCGAGGAAAACAGCAGGCGCGATTTTTACTGGGGACATTATACAACCGATGCGGATACGGCGGCAAAGGACTATGCCGCCCGCGTTGAAGATTACAAAGAGAGGTACGGCGTTGCGGAAAAGGCGGCGCGGCCCGCGCCGGAGGTCTACAAATACTACTCAACACAGCGGCCCGTTGACATCGGCACTTTCCCGAAAACGGAGAACGGTCCCACTGAAATCGTGAATTTCGATAAGCGTGAGAGCGTGGAAAACGGCAGGTTTCAGGCGTGGGGCTATCTTCTGTACAATGCGCCCCTGACGGGAAAGCAGATTACCGATTATGAGCTTCGGGCCGCGCCCGGCAATCCCGACCAGCTACGTCTTTCCCCGGAGCAGTTGGAACAGCAGGTGCAGGCCGTTGGCAAATGGGAACAGGCCAAACGCATACCTAATGTAAAACGGCTGACTTGGTGGTACTCCGACTTTGGTTCTTTTGTAAAAAAGGAGTTTGTCACCGACGCGGAGCTTTCCGGGCGCTATGAAAAAGTCATGGGAATCAAGGCCCGCGCTGCACGGAAAAGCGCCGAAAAGAAGCCCATTTCCGAACGGCTGAAAGAAGGAGCGGCACAGGCGGAACGGGACAACGCCGCCCGCCCTACTCCCTTCAAGAATACGGAGAAGGACAGATAACCAAACTTCGGGCCAAGTTGGCCCGAAGTAATTTTTAAGGAGGTTCACAATGGAAAAAGACAATTATTTGAAAAACGCGGAGCTTTCCACGGAACAGAACTGCAATATGATCGACGGCATTCCGAACAATACGGCTTTGCCCGTCCCTCCATCCACCCCCGTGCCGGAGGTCAAGCCGCTGGACAGAGTGAAGGAACCGCCCCGGCGCAAGCGGGGCCGGGAACTGGAACGGTGATTCCCTACAAACGTAAGCGCTGGATTCATCTGCATGTCATGGTGACAGAGGACGAATTGGATACTATTCATCAACGCATGGCCGAAGCCGGGATAACCAACGCCGGGGCTTACGTCCGCAAAATGTCCCTGAATGGATATGTCCTGAACGTTGACCTCGCGCCCGTCCGGGAGCTTGTATCCCTGCAACGCAGATGCGCCGCCAACTTGAATCAGGTTGCAATCCATGCGAATACCTACGGTGTGTATCCATCGGAAATCGCGGCTCTGCAAAAGGACTATACGGAATTGTGGGGCCGGGTATCCGATGTCCTCAAACAGCTTGCGGCGGTTACGGCCTTATGAAAGCAAGGGGAGCATTTTTGCTCCCCTTGCCTTTTGTCCTATGACTTCGGAACAACTTGCCAGATTCTACTATTCTACTTATGTATATCTGCACAATATTTACATGTTGTCTGTCTATTAATATATTGCCGCATTTGAACAGGGTTATATATTTTTGAAGGGTGCTCGTGTGAAACAATGTGTTCAGGATGTAGTACCTCTGGAATCCAACATGCTGAATTAGAGTCAAAAGGATGTTTTGAGATACTTTTTATTTGCCATTGCGGTAAAAAATCAATAGGTATATCGCAAATAAAAATAGTTGGTATTCCGGTGTCAGATAATATATCGTGATATTTTCCATATTCGCTTCTATCCAGTTGAGCTGCAATAGCAGCAAGATACTCACTACCCCAACACAAATAATGTCCACAGCTATTTAATAACTCCTGCTTAAATAATACAAAGTAAACATTATTAGAAAGCGCAGGTTGTAAATTGGGCTCTTTAGCTATGACTGTTTCTTCAGATATTCCGAAAATTTTTGAAGCTGCGCAACGCATTTCTTTTATATTAAAAGGCTTTATACCCTCTACATAATATCGGCCAACATCGACAGGACGGCACCCATGATATGCTCGAATATGTGAATAATTTTCTAAATTAACTCCCGTCTTCTTTTTGCTATTTTTACCATCAGGAATAAATACGTTTTTAATATTCTCCACGGTCTAACACCTTCAATAAAGAAAATTAGGCAAATATCAATTTAATTATATCATGTTTTGGGAATAGGTGCAGACAAGATTCGCAAAGTCGCGACAACATTGTTGCCCCCTCTCCCTGATGGTAAAATATAGGTAGGATAAAACAAATGCTGTTGATGAAAGGGGCTTTACTTATGAGGATCTTACTTAAAATTATAGCGATACCGTTTATTATCGTATTAAGTATCACCGTTGCATTTCTGTACTTCATCTTTTCCATTTCTGAGTGGATATGCACAGCCGCCGCCGTTCTGATTGCCGGGGCGGGTATCATCATGCTGGCTACCGGCTATTCGGTTTACAGCAGCGTCGGTCTGATTGTAATCGGTTTCCTCGTTTCCCCCTTCGGCCTCCGGGCCGTGATCGAGTGGGGTATCGACAGACTTGCCGATTTGAACGATTCCCTGAAAGAATTTGTGACGTGCTGAATGCAAGGAACGATACGAGAAAGCGGGCCGCACGGCCCGCTTTTCATCGCTGCGGATAATGGGCCTCGCAACTTCGGGCCAAGTTGGCCCGAAGTGAATAACAGCATTATGGAAGGGGGTTACGCATGGCAACTACGCGCCTGATAACGCACCATATCAGCAATGGAGAAACGATTGCGCAATCTCTCTCCGACCGCTTTGAGTATGGGCAGAACCCGGAGAAAACACAGCAGGGCGAATGGATCTCTGCTTACCAGTGCGACCACCAAACTGCCGACGCGGAATTTCTGCTTGCAAAGGCAAAATACAAAGCCGTCACGGGCCGAGAACAAAAGAAGGACGCCGACGTTTTATGCTATCAAATCCGGCAGGCGTTTGTCCCTGGCGAGATAACGCCAGAGGAAGCCAACCGGGTAGGATATGAAACGGCCATGCGCTGGACAAAGGGCAAACATGCTTTTTTCGTTGCCACGCATATTGACCGCAAACACATACATAACCACGTTTATTTCAATTCCACATCTCTTGACTGTACGAGAAAATTCCGCAATTTCTGGAACTCGTCTTTTGCCCTGCGGCGGCTTTCAGACCGCATTTGTCTCGAAAACGGCCTGTCCTATATTGAACACCCGCAGTCACACAGCAAAGGGAAATTCAAGCATTACGGGCAATGGCTTGGCGGCAATAAGCCCCTGACGTTTCAGGAACGGCTAAAGACGCAGATTGATATTTGCCTTGCCGAAAAGCCGCCGGATATGGGCGCATTTTTGCAGGCTATGTCCGCTGCCGGTTTTGAAGTGAAACGCGGGCGCGGCGGCGTTATCAGCTTCCGGGCCGAGGGGCAGGAGCGGTTTACCCGGCTTCGTTCTTCCACGCTCGGAGAAGGCTACGGTCAGGACGATATTCAGGCCGTTATTGAGGGCCGGGCCACTCCATCGAAGGGCCGTCCCGAAACTACCCATAAGGTCAACCTGATAATAGATATTCAGTCCCGTATGAAAGCCGGAAAAGGCCCGGCCTATGAGCGGTGGGCCAAGGTGTTCAACTTAAAGCAAATGGCGGCAACGCTCCAATATTTGCAGGAAAATGACCTGTTGGAATATGAGCAGTTAGAGAAAAAGGCAACGGAAGCCGCAGACCGCTTTCACACGCTTTCAGATAAAATCAAGACCATTGAAGCAGCGGCGCATACCAACGCCGATCTGATGGGCGCGACGGTCAATTACGCTAAAACCCGCGCCGTATTCGATGGGTACAAGGCTGCGAAGTATAGCCGGAAGTATTACGCGGAGCATGAGGCCGATATAGAATTGCACCGGGCGGCGCGGGCCACTTTCCAGCGTATCCTGTCCGGGGCGAAGCTCCCGAAAATGGATGTGCTGAAACAGGAACGTCAACGGCTGACGGCAGAAAAAAAGAGCACCTATAAGGAGTACCGGGCGGTACGAAAAGACATGCAGGAGGTTGTTACGGCTAAGAGCAATATAGATTATCTGCTCGGCCTGACGGATGTGCAGAAAAACAAGGAAATGGAGAGGTAGCGACATGACGCAACAAAGAGCGCGGAGCGCCATCTTCGGGCCAAGTTGGCCCGAAGTGGCAGGGTTTGGGGCTGGCCCCAACAAGCATGATTTTTCGCGGTTTGGCCGAAGGGCAAAATGCTAAAAATTTGCTACCGTGGCCACGGTAGCATTGCTTGCCGTTTAGCAAAATCCAAGAAGTGAGGCGCTTTCCTCTCATTAGTAAAATCCCAAATTGTCTCCTTGTCTCTCTTGACAATATGCCTAAATCTATAGATAATAATAGGTGTACCCCTTATGGTATATGGAGGTGGAAAAATGAGACAATGCATGGATTCAGATAATCTGCATAATAGGCTAAAGAAAATTATAGGACAAGTACAAGCTATTGATCGAATGATTGATGAAGACGTTCCCTGTGAAGATATTCTTTCTCAAATTAATGCTGCAAAATCCGCTCTGCATAAGGTAGGGCAGATTGTATTAGAAGGTCACATCAACCATTGTGTTAGAGACGGCATTGAACACGGGGATGCTGATCAGATAATCGCCAATTTTACAAAGGCCGTAGAGCGTTTCGCTAACATGATATAATCTTTAAAAATGAGTAATGAACCAGTCGCTTAATTCGCGGCTGGTTTTTTTGTTCCCCGCTTGACAATCCATAGGTGTATAGGTATAATATACATATACCCCTATGGGTACAAAGGAGGACGCGTTTTGAAAACATTGGAAAATTTTTTGGAATGGGGAGGGACAAAGAGGGATATTGTCTTTTTGACAATCTCCGGCATTGCTCTACTTGCAAGTATCTTTAAGTTTATTCATTTGCCTTTTGATGCAGCGTGGGTTGCAATCATTTTATGTGGCACTCCTATCATTTTAGAAGCGATTATTGGGTTGGTTACGGCTTTTGATATCAAGGCTGATGTATTGGTTTCCATCGCTTTAATTGCTTCTATTGCTATCAAGGAAGACTTTGCTGCTGGTGAAGTAGCATTTATTATGCAACTCGGCGCATTACTTGAAGATTTAACAGTGGCAAAAGCTCGGGAGGGTATCGAAAAGTTAGTACACTTAACTCCGCGTACCGCCCGAAAAGTGATTGATTCGAAAGAATTTATCATTCCGGCAGAACAAGTACAAGTTGGTGATTTGCTTCGTATACTTCCCGGAGAAACGGTTCCTGTCGATGGTGTCGTTAAATCCGGTCAGACGTCAATCAATCAGGCTGTCATGACTGGTGAATCCCTACCCATTGATAAAGGAATCGGAGATGAAGTTTCCAGTGGTACAGTCAACCAATTTGGGTCATTTGATATGCAGGCTACAAAGGTAGGGGAAGATAGCTCTATTCAACGTATGATACGACTTGTTCAGTCCGCTGACGCTGGAAAAGCTAAGATTGTCGGTCTCGCAGACCGTTGGGCAACTTGGATTGTTATAATCGCTTTAACAGCAGCAGCACTAACATGGTCGATTAGTGGTCAAATTATTCGGGCAGTTACAATCTTAGTTGTGTTTTGTCCTTGTGCTCTTGTTTTGGCTACCCCAACAGCGATTATGGCAGCTATCGGAAATGCTACAAAACATGGCTTCCTCGTGAGAGAAGGAGACGCATTAGAACGTCTGGCTTCTGTGTCTAATATCGCTTTTGATAAAACGGGTACTTTGACTTATGGGACACCACAGGTCATTGCAGTTTTCAGCTTTCAAACAGATATTGCAGAAAGTGAAATCTATACATATGCTGCCTGTGCCGAATTACGTTCGGAGCATCCATTAGGGAAGGCTATTGTTCGTTGTTATCGAAACGACAAAAAAACCGAACTGCCACAAGCTGAACAATTTCAAATGATTCCGGGTCGTGGTGTATCAGCCCACGTCAAAGGTAAAGAAATTCTTGCTGGAAATCTTGAATTGTTCCAAGAAAGACAGATTATTATTTCAAATCAAATTTCGGAGGAAACTGAAAAATATTTGAACGATGGTTGTACAGTTATGTTCATTGCAATAGAAAAAGAGTTGGCTGGTTTTATTGCATTAGCCGATACATTGCGTGAAGATGCCGCCACAACGATTTCAGAAGTAAAAAAGACCGGTGTTACACCTGTCCTCCTAACTGGTGACCATAATAACGCAGCAAGACATATTGCGGAACAACTCCATATTGATGAAGTACATGCGAATTGTCTGCCAGAAGATAAACTGAATTGGATTAATACCTATCAAGAAAAGCAAAAGCAAGTTTGTATGATTGGTGATGGTATTAATGACGCTCCTGCGTTAAAAAAATCTTATGTTGGGATTGCGATGGGAGGAATAGGAAGCGACATTGCAGTAGACGCTGCCGATATTGCTCTTGTCAATGACGATATTAAAGAATTTCCCCATTTGCTTCTTCTTGCAAAGCGGATGATGGTTACCATTAAATGTAATCTTATTCTCTCAATGACCTTAAATTTTGTGGCTATCATTTTGGCGATTATAGGAGTCCTAAATCCCGTCGTGGGTGCATTGGTTCATAACGCAGGCTCTGTCGTCGTTATTATTAATTCAGCATTTTTATTAAAGTGGAGGGAAAAACAATGAAAGGAATAATTTTTTCAATTGTTGGATTGTTGGTCGGTATAGCAATTTTAGGCGCAGGACTTTATTATCTGATAAAAGAGAAAGATGATAAAGAGTCAAGGAAAATATATTCAATCGTATCAATAGTTGGTGCAGTAATTTTAATCGGCATAATAGTGAAAATTATTGTCTTTGGATTTTGACGTTACTCCTTTTCATATTTGACCGTCGTTTGTGCGGTAAATATTAAAACGACTGACGGCGGTTTTGAATAGAATCAAAGCCGCCGTTTTTTCTTGATAAAAAAGAGATTACGGAGGGCGTGATAAGTGCGTCCTTTTTTAGCTCACACTTAATGACGGCGGCTCTGGGATAGGAGTATCTCATGTATCCAAAGCCGTCGTTTCATGTTTGGGAGGAACCGTTACCTTGCTGTAGCGGTTTGGCT
This sequence comes from Pelotomaculum sp. PtaB.Bin104, assembly GCA_002067205.1. Taxonomy (GTDB): domain Bacteria; phylum Bacillota; class Desulfotomaculia; order Desulfotomaculales; family Pelotomaculaceae; genus MVQL01. The sequence goes on along the minus strand of MVQL01000058.1, from coordinate 21,839 downwards.
TAGCTGACGCTCTACCTCTTCAAAACTTAAAAAATAACATAAAAATTATGGGCGACCATTGCGCCCAATTTTCATTCGACACCATTCGAGCAATTTCTCGGATTGGTGTTTTTTTGTTCTTCGGGCCAAGTTGGCCCGAAGTCCGCGCCGGGCCTCCCAAGCATAGCGGCCCCGGTTGTCGATCTCCACCTATCTCTGTTCATCAACCATCAACCCGCAACCATGATGAACGGAGGTAAAATAATGGACAAGCCATTTGTAACGATCACATATAAAACCGCCGATGGGAAACGAATTTGTGTTGAGGTATCAGCCCCGGTCAAGGAACTGCTGGAACAGTCCGACCGGCAAATCCGTTCCCAAAGGCGGCAAGACAGGCGACATCTTGATTACATGGATTTCATAGATGGTTTAGCAGATGCGGCTATGAACTATCCACAGGAGGACGCCGCCGATCTTCTGATTAGGATGGAAAGCTACCGCCAGCTTTATGCGGCGGTCAATCACCTTTCCACAACACAGCGCCGGAGGTTGCTTTTACACTTTTCGGATAATCTATCTTACCGCCAGATTGCCGATTTAGAAGGTGTAAATCAATCCGCAGTCGGCTACTCGATCAAACGCGCCCTCCAGCAACTCTATAAATACCTTTCCGACTAACGGCAACCTTGCCGGACGGCCCCGTCACTTTGGCGGGGCCGTTTGCTGTTAAAATTAGTTTATCAGAAAAGCATGTAATACGCAAGCGCGTATACGTTAAAGCGTATGGATTGATATGCTTATTTTGAAACTAATGGAAAGGCGGTGAGGGCATAAAGATTAAAGACGCTATTGCAGAGCGATTCAAACAACTGTGCGCGGAGCGGGATATTTCATATACCGAGCTTGCACGGTTGTCGGGAATAACGCCCTCCACCGTATACAGCATGTTACAACCGGAGCGCAGGGATGTAAGCGCGGTAACGGTAAAAAAGCTGTGTGACGGACTGGATTTGTGCATTACAGATTTTTACGATTGTGATCTGTTCCGAAACCTGCCCCCGGAAATTGAATAGCTCCCATACCAAAACGCCTTGCAGCAAAACTGTCGGGCGTTTTTTTGTTGCACTTTTTTCAGAATCCGGGTGGTCAAAACGCCTTTCCCAGTCCTAATAAGTGAGAGGGTAAATAACTTCTCACTTGTTCTTTGACAATTTCATACCGATAACCCGGATACGTTCAAAGCGTGAAGGAGCCGGGCCGCAGGGCGCGCCATGACTGCCGTTAGACGGCAAGAGCGATAACCGCCAACTGCGGCCGGGCGGGACAGGCAAGCCCGCCCGGCGACGATCTCACGCTTGATACAATGATACTTGCGACTTGAACGCTTCACGGCATTGGTCGCCGCGCCATCAGCATGGAGCGGGGTGGGATTCCCATGAGGGCGGTTGCCGCCGCCCGTCCGAGTTATTGCTTTTCACATATGAGGGTGAGCCGCGCCGGGAATTACTGTCTTACGACAGGCCGAAACTTGCGGCGCGGCTTCTCCCGATTTTATTTTGTTGAACGGAGTTATTCTTATGGATAGCGAATTACAGGCATTGCTATATCAGCAATGGAGCAATGGCGCTTGTCGTGGCTATGTCATCTACGCTATGGAAAACTGCGGCTTCTCTCCCGAAGATATTAAGCGTGTGGTGGGAGAGCTTCACTACGTTTTCGACATGCGCGGTATCGAGGAAGCCGAACAGCATTACCAAAACAGCCCCTATTGACTTCGGGCCAAGTTGGCCCGAAGTAGAGACGCACCAAAGGGCAGCACTTTTTAATGAGTGCTGCCCTTTGGCGTTTCCCTATGAGACACAGGGAGGCTTTCAGCATATCCAATTTTAATAAGGAGGCGCTTTGCATGGACGAGAGAACCACTGCTTCCGCTTCTGCGGAATATGAGGTCAGCGGTACGAAATATATCGTTACCCCTGTCTATAACGATAGCACACAGAAAGAGGCCCTTGAAGATAAAATCCGGCGCTTAATCCTATCGGATAAGGCGCGGAAAGAATAGGTGTGTCAGCACTTTGCGGCATCGACATCCTTAACATCAGCAGTCAGGCGAGGTATAATATAAGTGTAATAATCGTTTGTTTGACTGCCGGGAAGGAGGATTTATGAACAGCCAGTCAAACATTGTAACAGTCTTATATTGCCGCCTGTCCCGCGATGATGATGTGCAGGGCGACAGCAACAGCATTTCCAATCAAAAGACGCTGCTTTCCAAGTATGCCAAGGAGTATGGATTAACCAACACAAAATATTTCGTAGATGATGGGTATTCCGGTACAAACTTTGACCGCCCCGGTTTTATAGAAATGGCGGAGGCCATTGAAGCCGGATATATCGGCGCTATACTCGTAAAGGATATGTCCCGGCTTGGCCGTGATTACTTGCAGGTCGGCTACTACACCGACAATTTTTTCCCGGAGCATAATGTGCGATTTATCGCAGTCAATGACGGTGTGGACAGCGCCGAGGGCGAAAATGAGTTCGCCCCGTTCCGCAACATCATGAACGAGTGGTACGCGAGAGACATTTCCCGCAAGATACGCAGTTCTCAGCGCTTACGCGGCTCTGCCGGTGTTCCGCTTTCTCAACCCCTGTACGGGTACATAAAAGACCCGGCAAACCCCAAGCGCTGGATCGTGGACGAGGACGCGGCCAAAGTCGTGCGATACATTTACAAGCTGTGTGTAGATGGCTTGAGCGAATACCGCATAGCAGACCGTTTGGAAAAAGAGCAAATCCTTACCCCCACGGAATACTGGAAAAGCAAGGGTATCCGCAGAAGCGGAAAAAAGGGCGGTTCGTTCAAAGACAGCCCCTACTATTGGTGCAAGACCACGATCAACAAAATCCTCAACGCCCGCGAATATATGGGTGATGTGGTAAACTTCAAGACCTACTCCAAATCCTTCAAGAATAAGCGGCGCTATGAAAACCCGGAAGAAAATTATGCGATTTTCGAGGGTGTCCATGAGGCGATTATTGACCGTCAGACATGGGAAATGGTGCAGCGTATCCGGGAAGGTACAAAGCGGAGAGCGCCAAAGACGATGGAGAAGAATATGTTTTCCGGCCTTCTCTATTGTTCCGATTGTGGACGCAAGCTCTATTTCAATGTCAACCACCCGAACACAGACCTCAAGTATTTCAACTGCGCCAATTATAAGGGCAACCGCGGCACCTGCAATTCCACCCATTACATTAGAGCAGACGCGCTGGAACAGGTGATGCTTTTGGAAATCCGGCGCATGACGGCCTTTTTGCAGGATAAAGAGGAAAGTTTTATCAAGCTCCTGATGGCTCAATCCATGCAGGAGGCCGAAAGGGACAGCAAACACAGGGCGCGGGAACTTCGGGCCATGTTGGCCCGCTGCGCCGAACTGGACAGCCTTTTCACCAAAACCTATGAGGACAACACAAGTGGAAAGCTCTCCGACGAGCGGTTTATGATGATTACCAAACGCTATGACGATGAACAGCTTTCGCTAAAAAAGAAAATCTCCGCCCTACAAGCGGAGATAGATGCGGAAGAAGAAAGCAAGCACAGCGCGGCCAGCTTTCTTCAAACGGTGAAAAAGTACACCGATATTCAAGAGCTGACGCCGATGATCCTGAATGAGCTTGTAGAAAAAATCGTTGTCTATCAAGCGGAGGGAACGGGAAAAGGCCGGACGCAGCGGCTCGAAATCCATTATAATTTCATCGGCACCCTTGACACGCCGGAAGTTGCCTGCCTGCCGCAGAGCGTGATGATAGACACCAGACAGGGCGTAGCCGTTGAATACATCACACGAAAGACCGCATGAAAACGAAAATAGGAGCAATCTTTCGATTACTCCTATCTCCCGAATGTTCAGTGTCCTTATGAACATTCGACATGTTCAATCATTTTGCCAAGCTTCAAGAAGCTAATTTTGTATTCCTCTGATCCTGTTCCGAGCATGCGCCTAAGGTCATCGAAGAAATCATAAACAAGTGAGCGCCAGGACAAGGTGCTAGAGTTGAGGCCTTGCTGTACAAGCATCGTAGCAATGAGCAACGAATTTGATAAGACGACACGATGTTCCGGGAAATCTGGAACCGGTTCTAATTTCGTAATTGTGTAGAAATCCTGCTGTCCATCGTTCGCCATTGGGTGTATATGAGAAGACGCAAAATCATAACCGAATCGGTATAAAAAGCCCATATCCAAGCCCTTTGCAGCATCTTCGGCTTTGGGTCGTCTCCAAATAGGGGGATTTTTCTGAATCGCACTGGCTCTTACCTTCTGCTCCGGTGTAATTTCAAAGAACTTGCTATTTAAGGCACCGCTGAATTCCGGATCGCTACGTACCCGGTTAACAGCTTTAAATTGTTCAAAAAATGACCATGCTTCAAAGACCTCAAATTCATCACTTTGTTGTAGTTGCCACAGGTGAAATAAACGATCTATTAGACAACGATGTATAATCCAACAGTCCTGATAAGCATGCAAATCCCAGAGAGTGAATACGGATCGAGTCATCATGTCTGATCTGGCGATAAAGTTACGAATAATAATATCTCTAGTGTTAGCATTTTCTCGCGCAAACTCAAATAGTATAAGACCTGATATAGCATGAAAGGCAGATAAGCAGTCTCTATAGGTTTCAACCGGCAGATAATCGTCGATGTTAAATTTAGGCATTGCCCCTCCAAACAATAGTCGGGTATTATTCTTCAGTCGGTTTTAATTTCCCGGGTTAGAGCTGATGTATTGACCAATGGCTGTGTGTGAATACCAAATAATAGATACCTAAATCGTGTGTTCCCTTTTACATACTCATGTTTATCGACGTTCAAGTATTCGTGCCATTTACATTCGTAAGTATGTCTAAGATTAATCGGTGTCTCTCTCTTTCTAATAGTGCCCTTCCCTGCATTTAATCCCCAATTTAGTGTTCCTGAAATCTTCCTACCTTCGGTTATCCTAAATTCATCGCATACCGTAGATTCATTTCTTGATGGGCTCCAGTAAGAGCTATCGTTGGTAAGGAATATAGCGTAACCTAACGAATTTGGTTTATCGGTGAGATATCTCTCAAGCCGTTGGACATCTTTTAAGAAATCGTACCGGCCTTGATCTTGCGCTCCTTGGTTTTTCAACAGGAATAATTCCCCATCAATAGGTGCAAAAAACGGTGCAGTCTTGTACTTTATTTCGATAGCAATTTCTCTTTTACCATTGAACAGCAAGATGTCTAAATCCTCATCTTTTTCTTGCTCTGGAGATATTGGGTATTCTAGTCGAGTTTTTAAGTTACTATTTTCTAGGTGAAACTGCCATGCAAGAGAATGTTGGAAATCTGCCTCCGAGTGAAACACCGGGCGTAATCGGCTAAGTTTATCCATTATTTGTTCTATCATTGTCATTCTCTAACTCCCCGAATGTAGTATGAGAGGCAATTACGTTTTAACTATCTAGTAAAAAGGCTTTTATTTCGGCCATGCCAGTAGTATAATGCAATCACTAATGTTAATACAAGGATATTAGCTTATGATAACTAACGGGACCGACAGGCAAGATTTTGCAAGTCAAATCACCGATATACTAGAAAAAGAACCAGGACTCAGTATAAAGGAATTGGCTGTTAGATTGAAGACCAACCGGCAGTACATGGCCGGAGTTCTAAAAGTGTTAGAAGAACGAGAAGATGTATATTGTCGTAAGGTCGGTCCAGCTCGTATTTACTTCAATAACCCCAAAGATAAAGTAAAAAGAAACCGAAATAAATAAACTATTTAGAATCTATATTTTAGGAGGCAAAGGTTGAAGACTTATCATATTTTTATAAGTCATTCGTGGTCTTACTCTGATGCCTATGAAAAACTAAAGAAATTATTAGACAATTATCCATCCTTTTTTTACATTGATTATTCGATACCTCAGGATGATCCTGTGCATACATCTGGAACTGACAGAGAGCTATACGAGGCAATCCTTAATAAAATGCGCCCCTGCAATGCGATATTGATAATGGCGGGAGTATATTCCACTTACAGCAAGTGGATTAACAAAGAAATCCAAGCAGCCAAAAAGGGGTTTTTGAATCCTAAGCCAATGGTTGGGGTGAAACCTTGGGCACAAACAAATGTATCATCAGTCGTTTCTGAAAATGTCGATGTTCTAGTAGGTTGGAACACTGAGTCAATTATTAACGCCATAAAAGAATTGTCGATCTAAGAGATCAAGGTACTGAATGGAGGGAAAGACATGGAGCGTCCCATATGTTTTGTCTTGATGCCGTTCGGCAAGAAACGTAATGGTTCACGACACATGATTGATTTTGACGCAGTTTATAACAATTTGATAGCGCCTGCAATAAATGAAGCAGAATTACAGCCCTTACGTGCTGACGAGGAGTTAGTTGGTGGAATAATACACAAACCAATGTTTGAGCGTCTTATTTTGTGTGAGTATGCGGTTGCCGACCTAACAACGGCAAACGCTAATGTTTTTTATGAGCTAGGTGTACGTCACGGATTAAGGCCATGGAGCACGGTATTGATTTTTGCAGAAGGCAGTCGGCTCCCTTTTGATGTAGCTCCAGTTCGAGGATTACCTTATCAACTAAAAGATGGGCAACCATCTAACGTCGATGAGAATAAGCGGCAGCTTGTGACACGATTACACGAAGCGAGAGGTGCTCGTGCGGATAGTCCTGTGTTCCAGTTAGTATCCGATTTAAATCCTCCTGACATAAGCCGCTTAAAAACTGATGTTTTTCGTGATAGTGTTGACTATTCGGTCAAAATGAAAAATAAACTTGCTGTAGCCAGAAAACAAGGCAAAAAAGAAGTCCAGAATATTGAAAAAGATATTGGTTTGATTAGCAATGTTGAGGCAGGTATCGTAGTAGATTTGTTTCTGTCATATAGAGCGGTGGAAGATTGGGAAAGCATGATCTCACTAGTCGAAAAAATGTCACCCCCGCTTGCCGCAACCGTAATGATTCGTGAACAATTGGCCCTTGCATTGAACAGAGCAGGGAAAGATGAAAATGCACAGAATATCCTAGAAGCTTTGTTAACCGAACGAGGTCCTAGTAGCGAAACATACGGGCTATTAGGCCGGATTTACAAAGACCGATGGGAAAAAGCCGTTAAAGATGGTAATAACCTGGTAGCAAAAGGATTATTAGATAAAGCGATTGATGCTTACCATCAAGGTTTTGAAGCAGATTGGCGTGATGCATATCCGGGGATAAATGCAGTAACTCTTATGGAGATTCGCGAACCTCCAGACGATCGCAGATTTCAACTGTTGCCAGTTGTGCAATATTCAGTCGAAAGACGGATTGCCCAAGGAAAGCCAGACTATTGGGATTATGCTACGCGTATGGAATTAGCTATATTAAGTGATAATCAAGAAGGGGCAACGAAGTCCTTATGTGATGCTTTGGCATCCGTTCGTGAAATTTGGGAGCCAAAAACAACAGCACGTAATGTAGGACTAATTAGAGAAGCTCGTGAGCGAAGAGGTGAAATCCAGCCTTGGCTTAAAGAAATAGAAGAAAGTCTCATTAAATGTGCCGAGAAAAAGTAGATTGAATTGGGTATTCGTCACTGTAAGACTAAGGGGTGGTAGGTAATCGAGGACTTAAATTATGGTGGAAAGTGAAAACTTGGATACAAACAAAAAGTTAGGCCTTGACTTCAGAAAGTCAGCCTTAACTGTGAGTGGGGTTTCACTACCTCTCCCCTGTTTTTTCCCATCGATTTCATCTGTAAAAACTAATCTAAATTTATTGGAATATCTTAGAGTCCTGAGCGCAGTAAGACACCCGTTATTTTTGCTTTCGGCTTACGATTTGCACAATAGTAGTAAACGAGAAACCAAGATTGTTAAAAATATTCTCAAAGAGTCAGTTCAATCCGGGATAGCAGTGCTGATAGACAGCGGAAATTATGAGAGCTATTGGATTAGGGATCCTTCTTGGAGGAGGCAAAAATATTGGTCGTGTTTAAAATCTTGCGATTATGGTTTAGCTTTTCATTTCGATAAAAGGATCCAATCCATCCGAAATAGGACGGTAAATGATCTAGCGGATGAAATAGAAAATGGTGTTGTTAAAGACCAGTCTAAAGCCAGCAAGGGTACGGTGATACCAATTATTCATGCACAAAGTGAGAGATTGCCAGAAGTCTCTGCCATCGTGGCTAAAAGGCTCAATCCAATGATGGTAGCCGTACCCGAAAGGGAATTGGGGGACGGTATAATCGCACGAGCAATTACCATTGCCAAAATAAGGAAAACTTTAAATGAACAGGGCTTATATTACCCTCTCCATTTGTTAGGTACGGGTAATCCTTTATCAATCTTGCTATATTCTATGTTCGGTGCGGACAGTTTTGATGGTCTTGAATGGTGTCAAACAACCGTAAATTACGAGAACGCCCTACTCTATCATTTCCATCAGCGAGATTTGTTTGGCAAGCAAGGGGAATTCGATTCTCTTGACATACCGTACACTCAAATAACCCTGGCTCATAATTTGAGGTTCTATAGGGTCTGGATGAGTACCATACAGGATTGCCTCAGTTCAGGGAAAATGGATGATTTAGTGCAGCGATATTTTAAACAGGAAATACTAGTAATTCTTAAGGAAAGAATGGCGAAGGTGTAATATGGTGGATAAATTAGTTTCCCAACAACTTGAACGTACCGCTCTGAAAGTTTATCAAGCTATCGATAAGAATAAACAGGGGAAGGATATCCAGGAAAGTGAAGAGTGTTTATGGTACGAGCTGGTTTCATGCATCCTCGGTAGTAAGGTCCCATTCGAACAAGCCCAATCAGCTACAAATCACCTGATCAATAATAATTTATTAGATATAAACGATTGCCGTCAGGATGGATTACAATTTGAGGGCCGTATAGTTGAATCTTTAACTCAACCGATACCATTGGTCGTTGGTGCATCCAATAGCTATTTCAAATATCGATATCCTAGATTAAGAGCCAGCCATATTAGAAGAAGCGCTGAATCCATTTATGCTGATAATTGCTCTATTAAGTGGATTTTGAACTCTACACGAGATCCGAGTGAAATGCGTATTAAAATCATGCAATCTTCAGTTGGGATCGGGCCCAAACAATCAAGTTTATTTTTACGTAATATAGGATTCACAGACAGACTAGCAATTTTAGATGTTCATGTTCTGCGCTATATGTTTTTAGTAGGCATAATCAACGTTAAAACGCAAGCTGTTTCTACTCTTACTAAATATCAAGAAATCGAAGGATATTTGCGGTCATACGCTAACAAATTAGGCACCAACCTTGCGTATTTTGATACTGCGATTTGGGTCACAATGAGAGTTTTCCAGCGAGAGGTAGTGTTATGAGTATGGTTACTCTTGTTTCAGGTGGTTTAGATTCAACGTTGATGTCCATATTGGCCAAAGAGGAAGGAATCACACTTTTTCCGTTGTTTATTGATTATGGACAACTTTGCATTGAGCGTGAGTGGGAAGCATGTATTTATGTTCATAAACAATTCGGTTTACCTTCACCGATAAGAATGGATCTCGCTGGTTATGGCAAAACAATACCATCCGGTCTTACGAGTAAATCCCTACGAGTTAATGAAGATGCTTTTTTGCCTGGGCGGAATTTATTATTTTTATTAGCAGCTTGTTCCTATGCATATTCTAAGAATGCAAATGCGGTTGCTATAGGATTACTTTCAGAAGAAACTCACATATTCCCTGACCAAACTAAAGATTTTGTTGAAAAAGCCCAAAGCACAATAAATGTAGCCTTAGAGCGTGATATCCGAATAATTACTCCCCTTATGAATTTGAATAAGCACGACGTATTAGCTATGGCGAAAAAGAAGGGAATCGAGGGGACTTATTCTTGCCATTCGGGCACTCTACCTACTTGCGGATCATGTATCGCTTGCAGGCAATATATTGACTGAGTTACCAAGGAGGATATAAAGATGGGAGGCTCTAGTGGTAGAAGCCGCAATCTTGGGAATGATGAATTAAGAGCGTTGGAAGAGGTGGCTAAAACCTCGATAAGGGAGGGAGCACAGCCACAAAAACGGAATGTATTTATCAGCTTTGTAGAAGAAGATTTGAATGAAGTAAACCTTCTACGCGGACAGGCGAAGAATGATAACTCAAATCTGGAGTTTAACGATTGGTCACTTAAAGAGCCTTTCGATAGTAATAATGCTGAGTATATCAAAAGGGGTATTAGGGAACGTTTAAGACAATGTTCCGTGACAATTTGTTATATTACCGAAAATACCGCGAAAAGCAAATGGGTAGATTGGGAAATCAGGGAGAGCGTAAAACTTGGTAAAGGTGTGGTTGTAATGCATAAAGGAGACACTCCCCCAAAGAATTTACCGCCGTCTATTAAAGAGTTGGGTATCAAGCCGATACCCTGGGATCAGAAGGAGATTAGTAAAGCAGTAGAGAAAGCAGCGCAGTAAATCAAAAGTAATGCTTTTTATTTTATAGATATAATTGGAGACTCAGTAATGGCGATAAAGAAATCTGAATTATATAGTTCCATCTGGAAGAGCTGTGATGAGCTTCGCGGTGGTATGGATGCCTCGCAGTATAAAGACTACGTTCTGGTTCTACTTTTCATCAAATACATCTCGGATAAGTATGCCGGCGTTCCGTATGCCCAGATAACAGTACCCAAAGGCTCAAGCTTCAAGGATATGGTTGCTTTAAAGGGCAAACCAGCCATAGGCGATGATATAAACAAGAAAATCATTGGACCTATCGCTGAAGCTAATCAGCTCTCCGAGATGCCGGACTTCAACAATCCGGATAAACTCGGCAGCGGTAAGGATATGGTCGACCGCCTTTCTAACCTAATCACTATCTTCGAAAACCCCGCTCTTGACTTCAGCAAGAACCGAGCTGAGGGTGATGATATCCTGGGAGATGCCTATGAGTACCTGATGCGTCTTTTCGCTACGGAAAGCGGTAAGAGCAAAGGGAATTTTTATACGCCGGCAGAAGTCAGCCGTATCATGGCGAAAATCATCGGCGTAAAAGCAAACGCGCTTCCTTCCACAACGGTTTATGACCCCACCTGCGGTTCCGGTTCATTGCTATTGAAAGTTGCAGATGAAACTGAAAATGGCTTGACTATCTATGGTCAGGAAATGGACGTGGCCACCGCCGGTTTGGCGAGAATGAACATGGTAATCCATAGAAACGCTACTGCCGAGATAGCCAAAGGAAAAAGTACACTTTCCAATCCAGAATGGCTGGATGATGGCAAACTTCGGAGATTTGATTTCGTGGTAGCGAATCCTCCCTTCTCCTATAAGTCCTGGACCAATGGCTTTGCAGTTCAAGCCGGGACGGTATCGGATCCATACGGCCGATTCACGAGCTTTGGCGTACCGCCAAAGAAGAATGGCGATTATGCTTTCTTGTTACACATCATCGGGTCGCTGAAGAGTAAAGGCAAGGGTACGATTATTCTACCTCATGGAGTCCTTTTCCGCGGTAACGCTGAAGCAGAAATCAGGGAAAATATTATCCTTCGGGGGTATATCAAGGGCATTATCGGGTTGCCTCCGAATCTATTTTATGGAACAGGTATTCCTGCCTGCATAATCGTACTGGACAAGGAAAATGCCGAAAACCGCAAGGGCATTTTTATGATTGACGCTTCCAAAGGCTTTGTTAAAGACGGTAATAAGAACCGGCTCCGCGAACAGGATATCCATAAGATTGTAGATGTTTTCAATAAGCAAACCCAGATAGAAAAATACAGCCGCATGGTTTCATTTGCTGAAATTGAGAAGAACGAGTTTAATCTCAACATCCCGAGGTATATCGATAGTCAAGAATCGGATGATATTCAGGATATCGAAGCCCATCTATTGGGCGATATTCCAAACGCTGATGTCGAAGCTTTAAAAGAATATTGGGATGTGTGTCCATCTCTTAAAAAGACATTGTTCAGCCAGGGTAAAAGGCCAAATTACAGTAAGCTGGCTATTGAACGTGAAAAGATAAAGACAGCTATTTACTCGCACCAGGAGTTCATTGCCTTTGCTGAAAAAGCGCAGAGTTCATTTATGAACTGGAGAGTTAAAAACAACCCTAAGTTGAAAGCTATTGCCGTAGGCGATAAACCGAAAAAACTCATCCCTGTACTGGCGGAGGACTTGCTCCAGGCATTTTCCGGCTTAAGCTTGATTGACAAATACGATGTTTACCAGCATCTATTGACCTACTGGATGGAAACGATGCAGGATGACGTGTATGAACTGGTGGCTGACGGTTGGGAAGCCGGCAGGGAAATAGATAAAGACCCGAAGAAGAAAAACGTTTGGGAAGGGCGTCTTATTCCCAAGAAACTATTGATTAGCCGCTACTTCGATGCAGAACAAAAAGCTATTGAAAAGCTGGAAACTGACCGCGATCAAATCACCAGGCAGATGGAAGAAATGGTTGAGGAGCATGGTGGGGAAGATGGCTTGTTGAGCGAAGTAATTAACGACAAGGGGAAAGTTGTTAAAGCCGACCTCCAGAAACGTATCAAGGACATTAAAGATGATCCGGATTCTGCCGATGAGCTTAAGATGTTGAAAGAGTTTCTCAAGCTTCTAGAACAGGAAACCGAGAGTAATAGAAAAATTAAAGAAGCACAAGCAGCGCTGGAAAAGAAACTGCTGGAGAAATGCAAGGTTCTGACCATTGATGAAATTAAGACACTGGTTGTGGAAGATAAATGGCTTACCAAGCTTGCGCAGGATGTACAATCTGAAATCCAAAGGGTAAGCCAGCTGTTGACCGGGCGCATTACCGAGCTAGCGGAGCGATATGAAAACACCTTACCGCTATTGAATACACAGGTGGCAGACTTGGAGCAAAAAGTGAATTCTCACCTGTCTAAAATGGGATTCACATGGAAATAAAAGCAGGTTATAAGCAGACAGAAATCGGTGGAATCCCTTCTGATTGGGATGTTAAGGCTCTTGGAGAAATTGGTGAACCAACGATTGGATTAACCTATAAGCCTGAAGATGTCAGAGAATATGGATTGTTAGTTTTACGGTCTTCAAACATTGGAGATAACGGCCTAAAATTCGACGATAACGTTTTTGTAGACGTCAAGGTGCAAGATAAATTATATACAAAGCCGGGAGACATCTTAGTATGTGTCAGGAACGGAAGCCGCCCTTTGATCGGTAAAAGTGCGTTAATTGATGAGGATTCTGCAGGATACACATTTGGTGCTTTCATGTCGGTGTATCGTACCGATGATTCGAGTTTCATCTTTCACTTATTTAACTCAAATATTATTAAACGGCAAATCCAACGTAATATTGGCGCAACCATTAACCAAATAACTAACAAAGATATTAGGTCCTTTTTGGTTCCTTTCCCAATTACGAAGGATGAGCGAATCGCCATCGCTGAAGCCTTGTCTGATGCTGATGACCTCATTGCTAACACGGAAAAGTTAATCGCCAAGAAGAAAGACCTCAAGCAGGGTGCAATGCAGCTACTTCTCTCCGGCAAGAAAAGGCTGGCGGGGTTCAGTGGGGAGTGGGAAACGAAGACTATCGGCGATATATTTTCAATCAGTGGAGGAATATCAGCTTCAAGAGACAAGCTCTCTGATGAGGGTTATTGTTATTTGCATTACGGCGATATACATGGCTCAAACAAGAGTTATATTGATGTAGGAGAAGAGTATTTAAAAATTCCTAAATTAAAAGTCAATATAAAATCTATAAACCCAAAATCTCTCCTGAATGACGGAGACGTTGTGTTTGTTGATGCTTCAGAAGATGATGAGGGAGCCAGTAAACATCTTGTGATTAAGAATCAAAATAAAATCCCTTATATTTCTGGATTACATACCATTGTATTAAAAAGCAAAGATGATTCTTTGGTAAATCTGTACAAACGATATTGTTTTAAAACTAATAACGTAAAGAGGCAATTTAAGTTTTATGCAGTTGGTACAAAAGTAACCGGAATAAGTAAAACCAACATTGCCAATGTTCAATTATTGCTACCTCCTACTAAGGAAGAGCAATCATTAGTTGCTCAAGCCCTAAGCGATCTGGACAACGAGATAGAGGGATTAGAGGGTAAGATTGCAAAGTATAAATTGATTAAGCAGGGCATGGCACAGGAACTATTAACAGGTAAGAAAAGGCTGGTATAGGTTATGGCTACGAAAAATTACTTTAGAATCATGCTGGGAAGAAAAAGCCGTTATGCCGAAGTCTGCCAAAAAGGTAATTTTATCGGCGCTGATTTTGAGATTAACCTCGACTTAACGGAAAAGCTGCCGGACGATTGGAGGCTCTTCAACCGAGAATTTATACCAATTTACCTGAAGGACCATCCAGATAAAACAAAGGTTTCTGCCGGTCTGGCCTGTGGGGCTTTATGGACTGTTGCCAAAGGCATCAAGAATGGGGATATCGTGTTGTGCCCCAATGGCTCGGGTAGCTATATGGTAGGTGAGGTTGTTGAGAATTACAGTTATCATTCTGGCGATGTTCTCCCTCATCGTAGAGTTGTTCGCTGGTATCCAAACTTGATTGAAAGAACTGCTATGAGTAAAGCCCTGCAGTATTCTACCGGTTCGATTGGCACAGTTAGTACCATTACAAAATTTGCTGAAGAGATTGAAAAACTGATTTCTGGGAATGTACCCCCTACGATAATAGCAACTGATGATACCATTGAGGATCCTTCAACATTCGCACTTGAGGAGCACCTTGAAGAATTCCTTATTCAGAACTGGAAGCAAACCGAGTTTGGTAAGAAATATAATATTTACGAAGAGGATGGCGAGCTCGTTGGCCAGCAATACCCGAGCGATACGGGCCCGATTGATATTCTGGCAATCAGCAAGGATAAAAAGGAATTATTGGTTGTTGAATTGAAAAAAGGTAGAGCCAGCGACCATGTGGTTGGCCAAGTTCAAAGATATATGGGGTACGTACAGCAAGAATTAGCTGAAGAGAGTCAAACAGTAAAGGGTGTTATTGTTGCCTTGGAAGACGATATCAGGATAAGAAGAGCGTTGTCGGTTGCCCCGAATATCGAGTTTTACAGGTATCAGGTGAGTTTTAAACTGTATAAAAGTGATATGAATGGCACAGGGAAGAAGAAATGAGGATACTAGATAAAAACGGAAACCAATATACACTTCCTAGTGTCCTGAACCCGTTTCAAGAGGAGATGTATTTACACCTCATCGATTGGAAATGGGATCATGTCACTAAAGAAGAAGGTTTTTATAATCATTTGGGAAGAAAGATACCTTATGATGCTATCCTTCCCGAATCCGTAAAGAAAGATTATCCGGTTATTTACCCGGAAGTTGTTGATGCACTGAAAAAACATCATGAAAAATTCTACTTCAAATTACACCAGCATTTTAATCATATGGCGAGCTCGCAAGCAGCGAACGCTAACCTCTTCCTACCTGTGCTTTTACACCCGAGGGCAAATGACGTATTGAGACTAATAAAGCCGGACGATTTCCACGAACTGGCGGCTGGAGAATTGGATCATGGATTTCAAATTGAGTTTTGGGGACCAAGAGAAGGGGCTGGGTTATTAGGTGACCATACTAAACTCTATGGTACGGATTCTGATATCGCTATTGCTTATTTCAATAAAAAGCACGAATTATGCTTATGGTTGATCGAACACAAACTGACGGAACAAGAATTCACCGAATGTCACGGTTTTACGAGTAATGGGAGAAAGCCTCAACATAATTGTTCTAAGAACTTTTCAGAGATATTGGGGAACAAGAGCTACTGTTATTACCACGATATCCGCCATTTCAGATATTGGGATATCACTGAACGGCATCAAGCCTTTTTCCCCAACCATAATAAATATGGTCAATGTCCTTTCCGAGGTGGTACAAATCAACTTTGGCGGAATCAACTGCTGGCTCTCAGCCTGGAAGAACAAGCGCAGCCATATAAACATGTTTATTTTTCTGTAGTACGGCACCCGTTAAATATTTACCTGGATAACACGATAAACGACTACAAGAACTTGATTGCAGATAATCCGAAGTTTTCAGTGTTCACGTCGAAAAACGTCATCAAAGCGGCAGAGAGCTTAGGTGATGCGAAACTCAATAAGTGGGCAACCTGGTATAGAGAATTATATAACCTGCAAAATCCATCTATTTAAGTTCAAATAATGAGGGGCTAAGATGAGCGAAGTCGGAGATATTGAAAAAATTACCCAGGATCGAGTGGTCCAGCTTTTCAGTGAACAACTGGGATATACCTATCTGGGTAATTGGGAAACTCGCCCTAATAACAGCAATATTGAGGAGCCTATTCTGCGTATGTATCTGAAGGAAAAGCGGGGTTACTCCGATATTCTGATCAATAAAGCCATTTATGAACTCTCCGTGGCGGCAAAAGACTTAAGTGATGGACTATACGCAGCCAATAAAAAGGTGCATGACTTGCTCCGTTATGGAGTGAAAGTTAAGGCGGAAGCCGGAGATAATTTTGAGACGGTGCATCTGATTGACTGGAAGCACCCATTAAAAAACGAATTTGCCATCGCAGAGGAAGTTACCATCAGCGGCCAGCATGACAAGCGACCGGACATAGTGTTATTTGTTAATGGTATTGCCCTTGGTGTTCTGGAATTGAAACGCAGCATCATATCCATTGGTGATGGCATCCGTCAGAACATCGTCAACCAGCAGAAAGAGTTTATCCAGTCATTTTTCAGCACAATACAATGGGTTTTTGCCGGCAATGACACCCAGGGATTGCGTTACGGCACGATCGGCACGCCCGAAAAATATTTTCTACAGTGGAAAGAGGATAGTGATGTTACAAACCTGCTCGACAAGTACCTGTTGAAATTATGCGAGAAGCAACGCTTCCTTGAAATAATCTATGATTTCACTCTGTTTGACGGTGGCATCAAAAAGCTTTGTCGTACGCACCAGTATTTTGGCGTGAAAGCTGCCCAGGAGCACGTAAAAAGAATTGAAGGCGGTATTATCTGGCATACCCAGGGCAGCGGCAAAAGCCTGGTTATGGTGTGGTTGGCAAAATGGATATTGGAAAATAATCCTCATGCACGCGTGGTCGTTGTCACTGACCGCGATGAACTGGATAAGCAGATAGAGAGAGTCTTCAAAGACGCTGGTGAACAGATGGTGCGGACTACCTCCGGTAAGGATTTAATGGAGCAACTGGGAAAAGCAAAGCCACGCATGCTCTGTTCACTGGTCCACAAATTTGGCCGAAAAGACGTGGACAACTTCAATGAATTCATTAAGGAACTGGAAGACAATCCCGCCCAGACTGTAGGTGAATTGTTCATTTTCGTGGATGAGTGTCACCGTACCCAATCAGGCAAACTTCACAGAGTCATGAAAGCCCTACTCAAGACTGCCGTATTCATCGGCTTCACGGGTACACCATTACTGAAGCAAGACAAGCAAACAAGCCTGGAGGTTTTCGGCAAATATATCCACACTTATAAGTTTAATGAAGGGGTTGAAGACGGCGTAGTGCTGGACCTGGTATATGAAGCTCGGGATATCGATCAGAAATTGACTTCTATACAAAAAATTGACGAATGGTTCGAAGCAAAAACTAAAGGCTTAAATGATTTTCAAAAATCGGAACTAAAGAGACAATGGGGAACGATGCAAAAAGTACTGAGTTCTCGCTCTCGCTTGGAGAAAGTGGTAAGCGATATTATTTTTGATTTCAATGTGAAGCCTCGTTTGAGCTCCGGTTTAGGTAATGCAATTTTGGTAGCTTCCAGTATCTATGAAGCTTGTCGGTATTTTGAGCTGTTTCAAAAAACAGAACTGAAGGACAAGTGTGCTATTGTGACCTCGTATAATCCTGCGCCCAAGGACATCACAACAGAAGACACTGGCGCCGGAACAGAAACCGAGAGGGAATTCATCTATAACCTTTACAAAGCATTGCTTGGCACCAAATCCACGGAAAAATACGAAGACGAAGCAAAGGCAAAGTTCATAAAAGAACCGGCCAATATGAAACTGCTGGTTGTTGTGGATAAACTACTGGTAGGATTTGACGCACCCCCCTGTTCCTATCTATACATCGATAAAAGCATGCAGGATCATGCACTATTTCAAGCTATTTGCCGGGTCAACCGGTTGGATAGCGAAGACAAACAATTTGGTTATATCGTTGATTACAAAGACCTGTTTAAAAAGGTGGAAAATGCAGTTGCGGTTTACACTTCTGAACTGGACTATGATACCTTCGGACAAGAAGAAGTCGACGTATTACTAAAGGATAGGCTGGAAAAGGGCAAGGAGCGTCTGGATAAAGCCCTTGAGGAAATAGCCCTACTATGTGAGCCGGTGGAACCGCCTAGAGACCAGATGGCCTATATACGATACTTCTGTGGTAATCCGGAAAATGAGGACGAACTGAAGAGTACCGAAACCAGAAGGACTTTTCTCTACAAAGATACGGTGGCTTTGATTCGGGCTTATGCCAACATTGCGGCTGAGTTAGAAGAGGCAGGGTACTCTCAAGCGGAGATCGCCGATATTAAGAAGAAAGTGGACTTCTATCTCAATCTTAGAGAGGAAATCAAGAATGCCTCCGGCGAGACCCTGGATATGAAAACCTATGAAGCCGATATGCGGCACTTAATTGATACCTATATTCAAGCTGAGATTCCGCGGACCATATCGCCGTTCGCTAACATGTCGCTGCTGGATATTATTGTTAATTCCGGGATTGCTGCCGCTATTACCAGTTTACCGCCAGGAATAAAAAATAATAAAGAAGCTGTGGCAGAGGCAATAATCAACAATGTCCGGAAGAAGATCATCAAAGAGCACTTGATTGATCCGGCGTATTTTGAAGAAATGTCTAAGCTACTGGATGAGATCATAAAAGAGCGCAAAGCTAATGCTATAAGCTACGAGGAATATCTGAGAAAAATCGCTGATTTATCTAAAAAGGTAACCCAAACCACCAGGGACGATTTACCTGCTGGAATACAAACAGCCGCGCAAAGAGCTTTGTTTAACAACACGGGTAAAAACGAAGCATTAGCCATCAAACTAGATATGGCAGTTAAAAAGGTTAAGAAAGCTGATTGGCGTGGCAATACTCCAAAAGAAAATGAGATCAAACACGCTCTCAATGAGATCCTCAAAGACCAAACCGAAGTAGAAAGACTGTTTGCGATTATTAAACAACAAAGCGAGTATTGAAGTGCCTCACATAACCCTTGGTGACTTAAAAATCGACGTTACTTATAAAGACATTAAGAACGTACATCTAAGCGTTTACCCACCATCCGGGAAAGTACGTATCTCCGCTCCATTGCGTCTAGATTTGGATACAATACGAATATACGCCATCTCAAAACTCGGTTGGATAAGAAAGCAACAAACCAAACTTAATGAGCAAGCAAGAGAGCCAGCCCGGGATTATATAAACCGTGAGAGTCATTATTACTTGGGTAAAAGATATCTGCTGGAAATTCTAGATATTGAAGCGGCTCCTAAGATTACCCTTAAACATAGCGTTATTGAAATGCAGATTCGTCCCGATACCTCAACGGAAAAAAGAGAGACTATACTTGACGAATGGTATCGTCAGAGAATGAAGGAGATCGTTCCAGCGTATATTCATACGTGGGAAAGAACGTTGAATGTCAATGTTCGGGATTTTGGGATCAAGAAAATGAAAACCAAATGGGGTAGCTGCAATCGCAAAGCGGGGAGAATCTGGCTTAATTTGGAACTCGCTAAGAAGCCCAGGTCCTGTATCGAATATGTTGTGGTGCATGAGATGGTTCATTTACTGGAAAGAAAACATGGAGAAAAATTTACTTTCCACATGGATAACTTCCTCCCCATGTGGAAATCGCTTAAAGAAGAATTGAACCGTAGCCCTCTCAGTCACCAGGAATGGGACTATTAACTAGTTTGGGAACAAAAAAAAGGGGCCGGATTACATCCGACCCCATAAGATATACCTCCTAACTTTATTTAGAATTCAAACAACGCTGGCCTTTCTACTTTATTCTTGGCTACCTCCTCTTCTTTCTGCTGGCGTCTTTCCGCCCGTTCTAGCTCCTGTCTGGCTGTAGTACGCCGGAGATAGAGCCATTCTTTAAGTCGGTTCAAATCTGCCATCTGTTGTTCTGTGAGAGAATCAATCTTGATATCCTTTGGCATTTCACCCTTACGCCATCGAGTATAGGTTTTACCCGCGACGTAAAGATAAATCTGGCTCCAGTCGCTATCTATTGGCACCGTCAGTGAAGCAGTATTGAGATAAGCACAGACTTCGGCATCGGTACCAGTTGGTTGCTCTCCCTTTGAGGTTTTCATATTCTCAGTCAACCTCTCCAAGGTGATGGCGTTCTTTAGCCATTCGGGAAGACTATCTCCCCAGCCACCTGGGTAAACAATGATAGGATCGGTTAACGTACCTACTAGGTCGTCTATCATCGAGTTGATATTTTTAGACAAAGTTTTCCTCCTTAATATTTGTATTTCGTGGATACAGGTCTAGTATTCGTCGGGGAATAGGATGGTGGTTGAGCTCCGGTCGGCCTCGGTGATTATCCAGATGGTGGCCACGCTGTTTTGGGGAAAGCGGTCATCGTTGTAGGCCGATAGCAGGCGAGTGTCCTGCCTCAATGCCTGGTCATTGGTCTGTTTATCCTCGTCATCCACATCACCCCAGTCACCCTTTACGTGGCGATTGAGGGACTTCTGGATGAAGTGTGCAAAGTCGATGTTCTCACACGCTAGGTCGAAAACGCCTCTTGAAGCGACAATCTGACCAGTATTGAAAGCGGCATTGATTACGAATAGTGTATTCATTATTTTTCTCCTTTTTAGGGTATAGTTACCCCTTCAATAATTGAGATTTTGACTTCTAGTCCTTGAATCTGGTTATGTGCAGGCAGGCATAGTGTGACCTGAAGTTGTCAATCGGGCTTTGCCAGAAACCGTTATGGAAATCCAGCAGATAATGCCAGTATCCCTGATATTCCTGCTCACGCACCGCTACGAGGTAGTCGGTGAATATCCTGACGGCTGCCGATTTACTCCCCCAGAGCACAATGACCCCGGGGATATAGTTCTGGTCGCTCTTTAGCCTGATAGGATGCCATTCCAGTTGAAGCCGTTGGAGCTTAAGGTTATCCAGCCAGAAGTGGCGTCCGCCGGCATCGTAAGAGCCGATGCAGATGTCCTTCCCTTCTAACTTTTCCAGTATCTCCATCAGGCGATTGACGGCTTCCCGCCGTTTCTTGCGAAGTGGTATCTGGACAGCTTTCCGTCCCAGCTTAACTGTAGTAGTCGGCTCTGGTTCGGCAAGCTTTACTCCGCCAAACAAGTCCATCTGACCTGTTGCCATATTTCTTACTCCTTTCTGTTCAGATTTTGGGCATAGTAACCCCTTCAATTACTGGTCTCGCAAGCTCTATCAGCTCACCAGACTTAGCTGTCTGCCGCTGTTCGCCTTCTGCCGTTCCGAATCTATCGTCCCACTGGGTATAGACTCACGGACAGAGGTTATCGCTGCGCGGACATTACCCGAATAAGGCTGCTGGTTCCAGGACATTACCCCGCCAGTAATCCGTTCGATTTCACTGATAAGGCGTACCAGGTGCTGGTCGATGTAGCCCGGCAGATTGGGGATTTTTCTGGCCTCGGCAGCTACAAGCTTCGCCTGCTCCATCGGCTCGATGGCTTGATTTACGTATTCCTCGACCATATCCATAGCCTCGCTTACCATCAGCGCATTCCA
>MVQL01000057.1 GCA_002067205.1 Pelotomaculum sp. PtaB.Bin104 | reverse complement strand
ATCAAAGGCCAGCTCTTTTTTTCTTGGTGTCGGAGACGGGACTTGAACCCGTACGGTTGCCCACACGCCCCTCAAGTGGACGAGTGAAAAAACCGTCTTGGTAGAAATCCTGTATCCCTTGCGTCTCAAGACTTGCGGTGATTTTGATACCCCGCTTTTTTTGTGATTAGTTCGTACATCTTGCCCAAAAATTTCACGCGATTTTTTTAAAGACGTGTACGCGATTAAGGATGTGCGCGTTTTTTATATTTCACCAGGGTATATCTAAAATCCTTTTTTTTGAAGTGGGGTACTGATGAAATGAATGTCGGAAAAGTGATAATCAAAGCTACGGAAATAAATCTTCAAAGGCCATGAAATTCCTGTGGGAGGATAGAATGAGCGAGCAGCAAAAAAGAGAAAAAACATTGATTATAGAAGATCCAACTTTAAAGCGAGGGTTTACCTCAATACCTAATTGTGTGCTCTTCGCTCCAGGTCTATCCATGCCGGCAAAGTGTCTATATTCAATTATACTTGCTTTTGCTTGGCAGGACGATGAATGCTTTCCCGGACAGGAACGACTGGCGGAATCTTCTGGCTGTACTGACAGGACAATTCGTAAATATCTTGACGAACTAAGAGATTACGGTCTAATATCCTGGATACAAAGAGGCTTAAACCAGACAAACATATATTATATTCACGACCTAAGCAAGGTTAAGAGGCTGAAAGCCTTGAGCGACAAGGACCGGAAAGAGCGTTCCGGTCCGGACCGGAAAGGATCTTCCGGTCAAGACCGGAAAGAGCTTTCCGACAAAGAATACTCAGATCAATATGTTGTTGTTGTTGAAGCACCCAGGACGGAGAAAATTGAAAACGCAGAATCAGCAAGCAGCACTGTCGAAAATGACGGCGCTGTTTTTGATTTGTCTCCGGCAGTTGCCAGCGAGATGCAAGGAATCGAGCAGGGTATCAACCATGAGACATTTACGGACCGGGAAGAAAAAGCACCGGACGAACCTCCGGTATGGGAGCAAATCCGCTCAAAAGTTGGGGCGGTGGCCGGAGTTGACATATCTGTAAGTTTCGCAAAAGAGATTTTAGGGAGATACCCACCGGAAAAAGTTTCTTCTGTTCTAAAAGAGCTTCGCCGGCAGCTCGCTGAGGGTATAGAAATCCGGGGAGTGGGAGCCTGGCTGCGCTATGCGCTGGAAAACGACATCCAGCCAGATAAGCCGGCCAAGATAAATACAAATATGATTCAAAAAAGAGAGGAAAACAACAACAGGACCCCCAGGGCCAGACCCGGAGGTAAAAGACAGGGAGAGACACCAGAAGAAAAGCTCAGGAAAAATAAGAAAAAGAATTTCATAAAAACTTTGTATACCTGACGAAGGAGGGGTTAAAAGGTGAAAGCGATCAGTGAGATATTGCCAGTTGTGTTTGCCAGGATCAGGATAATCCAGGACATGGCGAAACAATCCAAAAAAGTAAAACAGTCAGCGGCAATCGTGTTTATTCCACGTGGAATAAAAAAAAGGGGGATAAAAATATATGCTTAGCAGCCTATCAGAAAAGCTCAAAAGCAAAGGTAAGGCCGGCTATGTAGCCCTGGCAATTTTATCAGTCATAGGCTTAACCGTATTTTTCTTTCTCAATGTCTGGCTCCTGGGCACCCTGGCTGCGGCAATCCAGGGAGCCGGCATGTGGTCGGTCGGAAATTCAGTCTTTGCATCAGCCAGTCAGAAAGCATCCGCCGTCCACGCCTTTGACAATGTGAGCTGGTATTTTCACCACCCTTTTCTCACTGCCAGGGCATGGCTTACAAAGCCGGCGAGCGAGCTGTCCAGCCCGCTCGTGAAACAAATATGGCTTGCTTTAAATGGATTTCTATTGTTCACGGTAACAGCTGCTTATATACTCAGGAAACTTAAAAAAGTTTTTTTCCCGGACACGCTTATTGCTCCTGACAGGGACATCCGGGAACTGCGCTTTAAACAGGTGATATTTAATGCTGAAAGAGAGATCCAGCGCACCCCCGCCGGTCAGGTGTTCCTGGGCCTGGACGACCACCGCCGACTGGTGCGGGTGGCCTGGCAGGAAATGACCGAACACGTTCACATCCTGGGCGGCAGCGGCAGCGGCAAAACAAGCCTTGCCGTTATTCCTATTTGCGTCCAGGCTATCAGGCGTGGTTTACCGGTCATCGCGATAGACTTCAAAGGTGACAAACAGGCTATTCAGCTTCTAGCCAGAGAAACAAAAAAAACCGGAAAGAAATTCTATTTGTTTTCGCTGCATCCACGGGTTAAAAGCAACACATACAACCCTTTGAATTTCGGAAACACTCTCTCCAAGGTAGAGCGGGTAATGACCGCGCTGGAACTGGTTTTCGAGGGTGAAGCGAAGTTTTATACCTACTGCCAGCAGGCAGTTTTTATACCGCTTTTAAAACACCTGGACGGTGCGGGAATAAAGTACACCATGAAAGACGTCCAGCAGCTTTTGAAAAACGTCGGCCTGGTTGAAAAAATCACCGGAGACGAAATGACTCCCGGCCAAGTGAAAGGCCTCACCGCCGCGCTGACTCCTTACGCCGACCTGGGACGGATCAACGACCCCGAGCCGGACATAGACCTTGGCCGGGTTATGGAAACCGGCGACGTAGTGTATTTCGACCTGCGGTCGGCAATTGCTCCGGAGTTGACCGCCGCCATGGGCAAAATGATCGCCATGGATCTGCAAGCCAGGGCATCCTACAGAGACCAGACTGATAAAATAACCATCCTGGCAATTGACGAATTTCAGAATATGGCCTGCCGGGCTTTCCGGAATATCATCTCGAAAGTCCGCAGCGCAAACTATGCCCTGGTGTTAGCTAACCAAGCCCTGGGGGACTTACAGGCAATAGGGGAGGATTTCTTAAACACCATAACCACCAACACCAGGACAAAGATCGTGTTCAACGTGGACGACCCAGCCGATGCAGAATACTTCGCAAAGCGGTCCGGGCAAATAATAATCCGCGTCGAGAGCAGGAGCCGGAGCAGCAGCATGCCCGCCGGCATCGCGGCGGGGGGAGGACAAAGCACGGAAGGTGAGAGCATACACGAACAGGACAAGCACCTTGTTCACTCAAACACACTTTTAAAGCTGCCCTTTGGCAAGTCAGTTATTTATCGCCGCGGAGAGTTGGCCCTGCTTTCTAATCACTCTCACCTGATCAGCAGGTCCGAGAAAGACCAACTGGAGAGAGAGCCGTATCCAGATCCGGCTAAGGTATCCAAGCGAGGTGTTAAAACAGTGGGGCAGGTAGTCTCACAAATGAAGCAGGATATCATTGAGGGACAAAACAATGGCCAGAGTCAGCCTGCGCATCGGCCCGGCCAGGTGGAAAACGCCGGCGTTGAAACAGAAGATATTGCCATGTAGCTGCTGGCGTTTTCCGGTATTGCTGGCATATAATGCCAGCAATACCCCCTACTAGCAGATCCGCCCGGGCCTCCGTTGCCCAGGCGGATCTGCTAGTGTGACCCTGCGGGGGGACTGCCGGGCCTCTCCGGGGCTTGCCGTTGTAGCGTTAGCTCTTTTTGTTAGTTCCGCCCAGCGGAACTAACAAAAAGAGAACGAGCAGCCACGCCACCAACTGTTCCTAAGCTCGCTTCGCTCGCAAGGAACAGTAAGTGTCGCGTCTGCCTTCGGCCACCACCCCCTTCGGGGGCAAGGGGGCTTCGCCCCTGGTGGCCTGCGGCAGACGGTCTTCGCTTCGCTCGACTGGCTGCTCAAGCGCCCCTGCGTTGCACCGGGTAGAAAATTCGGGCTTCGCCTTCATTTTCTCCGGCTCCACTCCGGGACGCTCAAGGGGAAAGGTGGCGCTGCCCCCTTTCCCCTTTAACCCCATACCCCCGCCGGGGGATTGAACGAATCCCCCGAACCCCCTCGGCGATGCTTCGCCCTTTCATGTAGGGGGTAATTCTCTTAACGGAGGCGTTAGACCATGGCGAGAATCACAAAAGCAAAGCAACTAACTGACCGCGACAAAGGGATCTTGACCGACCTTGGGCGGTGCAGGGTTCTTTCATCAAGCCAGATCAAAAACGCCTATTGGCCTGAAGCCAAGGAAAGAACCTGCCTGGAAAGGCTTGAACGGCTTCAAAAGGCTGGCTTTGTTAAGGAACAGACTATCTATGCGGAAAAGGCCGGCCAGTGGATGAAAGTATTCTGCCTGGATGAAAAGGGAAGGAGGTTTGTAACCGGTCCGGAGGGGACCGGTCTTGACAGAAGGACGGTTTTCATCCACCCTGGCAAGTTTGATGAAATCCTTCACCAAGTTAGAACTAATGAGGTTTATTACCAATTAAGTGAAAGTGAACAGTTAACTTATAAAATCGGTGACGTTATCGAGATAGAAAGAGAAACTTACAGGGGCGGTGGTGCCGGCGTTCCGGACGCTTCATATATCAGTGATGAAGGAGAAGAGGTTTACGTGGAAACGGATTGCGGCAGCTACACTGGTAAACAAGTAAGGGAAAAAGTCAGAAGCTTTAAAGGCAAGGATACAGTGTGGGTTTGTCCTGCCGGCAGGGAGGGTTTTCTTGCAAACCATGGGGCTAAGGGCGAGTTTTTTACTTATTTGACCAGCGGGCAAGGGCGTGTAGGTTGAAAGGTGAGTGGGTTTATTTTGGGATGAAATTAACCGAACGGGACATAAAAACCCTTGAATTTTTGGCAAAGTGGCGTTTTTGCACTATAGAACAGCTACAGAAGGCGGGGATTTTTAAAGCAGCTTATAAAACTTGTTACCACAGACTTGCAGTTTTGCAAGGCGCTAAATTGGTTAAGTCAAATAAGTTGCCCGGGGGTTTGCTTTATTATCAGCTATTGCCCAGGGGAGGGGAAATGCTTGAGCTGGCAGACAGTTGGTATTCGTCGCGCTACCGTTGCGCTATAAGCAAGGTGGTTAACCAGTTGGTTTTAACGGATTTCGCCCTGGCCGTGGGTGTTGACTACCTGCCCAGGGAAAAGGCGTTGAAGCGGTTCTTAGATGCGAGCTATGACAATCTCTTGAAAGTATCCAGGCTTTCGGACGTTTATTATGAAAAAGATGGCTTGCTGCATGTTCTGGTGGTGGATAACCAGCTTTCCATGAAATATTTCCAGGAACGGGCTAAAGCTTATTCGAATCTGCCGGCAGGACTCCGGGAAGGGGTAGTGGTTGTGTTTCTGGTCTTTAGCGAAGCCAAAAGAAATCATATGATGAAGCTGGCTGGCAGTGGGGTAAGGATTAAGGTTCTGAAAGCTACTTGGAAGTATTAACGCTGTTATGTCAGGGGGTGGAGACATGAGTATTTTGAGTGATTATCAATGGCATTTGACGGCTGAGAACGTTAAGAGCGTTCTGGAAAATATTTTGCCCGGGCCGGAGGTTAAGGGAGATCCTTTTTGGGCGGTGATGGAGGTTGAGCGGAACGGTTTAACCACGGGTGTTTATCATACAATCGTCCAAGACAGCCAAAACGGCAAAGAAGTGCTGCCCCTCTATGAAAGAAAGGATGATGCTGAAAAAGCTCTGCAAGGGGCCAAACTTAATGATATGGCGGTAAGAGGGATAAGCAGGAGCCATATGCGGGTGCTGGTGGAGTTTCAGAAGAAAGGGTTTATCCATCTGGGTGTGTGCGCTTTTGTTTCTGATAACGGAAACATCGGGGTGATTTGTCCCAGCGCGGAGCATATAAGGCAGATGTTGGAGGAAATGGGGCGCTGGCATGACGAGATTTAAATTGTTGTGAGGAATAAACCGGACAGAGGAACGGCCAGGCCGCTTAAAAAGAAAGCCGCCTGGCCTATTAAAAAGGCACACTCCGGCCTGAATTCGGGTAACTCTTTGGGGTTGGCCGGAGAGTGCCGGGACAACGCCGGGGTATTACTTACGGGTCTATAAGGAAGCTCCGCTTGGCAGCGGAGCTTTTTACCCGCCGACCGTCTTTATTATAGCCTGGCACGGCGCACCCTGACGCAAGGGGTAAAGGCCGTGAGCATATCCTCCTGGGCATTTCTTTGGGGCAGTAACCAGTCCGGTATCCCTCCCGGCCCGGCCAAAAAACGGCCGCCCCTTGCGTCAGGGAACCCGCGCCGTGCTCTAGCCAGGTTAAAGCCGGTCGGCGGTTTTAAATGGCGGGTTTTGTTTAAGGGAACCCAACCCCCCTATATCCCCCCGCCCAAGGGGCCGGGGGGACTTAGAAGCTTCGCCGGCTGGCCGAAAGGTTACAAATCTACGAGGAGGCTTTGATTATGAAGATTATCTTAGAAAATGAGCTTGAAAAGTATGCCTGGGACGTAATGATGGCCGCTCATTATAAGTGGGAGAAAAACCACGGCAGTAGTTTACAGGATCAAATGAGTTGGTATTTCGAGGATCTATACAAGGAAGAAACTGAAAAAGCGCTCAAAGATGAGATTGAGCGCAAGCTCCGGGAAAACTGGGGAGACGAATACGGGTTGACAGAGGAGGAATATGTTGCCAAGGGATTGGAAAGTTGTGGTGACGATTGGGAAGAGGATGAAAGAAAGGATTATGAGAACGAGCTGCGGGAGGATTTCAAGTATTTGCAGGATGATATAGCAGATGACCGGGAGGGTCTGAAGTTTAATGTGGAAGAGAAACTTCGTAGTCTTTACTACACGTTTTTCAATGCTCCTGAGAATTTAACTGTGGTTTATAAAGATGAAATCGTTCAGGGAGCTAAACGTTAACAAGCGTAAAGAAAGGGGTGCTTCTAATGTGAGATTAAGAATAGCTTGAGGGCTGATCACTTGGCCGGTGCAGCAGCCCTCAAAACCTAGCCCAGGGGCGCGGAGGCCTCCGGTGAGGCAATTATAACATGCCGGCTGCCTCCTGCGCTACCTGGGTAAATCCTAAATATTTAAAAGGAGGCGTGCCAGGTGGCGCAAGAAATTTTGACGGTTAAAACAGCTCTGGATTGGGTGGTTAAGACGGCTCAGGATGCCGGGGACGGCACTGGCTTAGAGCAATATGCTTACGTTGAATCCGGGATTATTGATTTTGCTTCAAGGTTTATGAAGCGCACGGCTGAAGATCGAAGAAGTTTCCTCACCCTGATGGAAGAGCTTGCCGGTAATTCCGATGATGAAATTAAACATATAGCAATCGAATTTATCAGGGACCTTTGCGAAGTGGCGGATAAAAGGGAAGGTGTACGCCGTGGTGCATGAAACAGGGGAAATTAGTGAGACAGTCATAATTATGCCCGGTTTGTTGGTTGATTTTGTTAAGTTGTCCAGTGACGGAGACGTAGTACTTATTAGTCCAGAATTTGCACGAAGATTAATTGGTAAGAGGGAGCATATTTGTCTTTGCGAGATTGCAGCTAGAATTGAAGGTGAATGCCGTGGCGCTTAATATGACTTTTGAGGAACTATTCGGGGAGTTGGAGAGGGCGGTTGACCCGGAGGTGGTGGAGAGGCTTCCGAAAGAGTTACAAGTTAGTCCCGTGGATGTTCTGGATAATAACCGGGCATGGTTAGCCCCAACATGTGATCCGGACTATGAACCGGAATACAAGGGGTTGTTGGAGAAGCATAAAATGTTGAGAAAACAGGTCATGGACCTTCTGCCTGCGGGATATAAGGAAATGCTGGGGGAACTGGAGAATGTCATGCTTGCTATGGAAAGTATAAATGTTAAGTTTGCCTTCCGGCAAGGGTTAAGGGATGGTGTCGGCCTGGCGGGGTTTGTTCTGGATTCCGATAGGAAGAGGATGAAATATTAATCAACGAGTTTGATAAGGTGTCTATATGGGGGGATGACTGGTAATAGCAGAAAATATTTCTTGTGCGGTAGTGTGGAAATGGTAAAATAATCTTGGGAATATGGAACTGAGGGCGGGCCTCACCGACCGGGGGAGAATTATCCGAAGGGAGGTGAGGTGGTTGAAAACATCTGATGTCATTCAACTCGCAATCGCCTTACTCCTTGGATTAACCCTAATAGTGTCAATAGTCAACCTAGCGGTAAGATAGCGATACCCGGGTTGTAGCCAGCAACCCGGGTATCCTTCAAGCCCCTCGGTCAGATGAGGCACTAGAGCCGTCCCTCAGTTTCAGTATTCCCATTAATTAAAGGGGTGATAACTTTAAATAAATAATATATCCGGCTTATAGAATTGTCAAGATAAGGGACATGCCCATGCAAATAATTCTCTCTCAGGCGCGCATATTTGGCGTTTACGGGGTGAAAATGGCCTGGGTGGTATAAAATCTTCCGA
Organism: Pelotomaculum sp. PtaB.Bin104; assembly: GCA_002067205.1. Classification (GTDB taxonomy): domain Bacteria; phylum Bacillota; class Desulfotomaculia; order Desulfotomaculales; family Pelotomaculaceae; genus MVQL01. The sequence continues at coordinate 8,705 of MVQL01000057.1, read as the reverse complement.
AATATAAGGAGCTTAAGAAAGTTTTAGAAGGAGGTTTTTTATGTGAGAAAAACTATTGTTTTGATACTATTCTTGGTCTTGGCCGTTATCCTGGTCCCATGGCTGCACCCGGTCTTGGCCGACCAGGTGAGCCAGAACCAGGCTGTCAAGTCAGTCGTGTTCAAAATCGGCGTTCCCTACTACGTAGTGAACGGCCAGACGCCCGGAGTTAAAATGGACGTTTCTCCGTTCATACAGAACGACCGGACATTCGTACCGGTACGGTTCCTGGGCAACGCCCTGGGTGTGAGCGATGAAAACATCACCTGGGACGATTCCAGCCAGACAGCCACGATCAAGGGAAATAGCACGCTACAAATGACACTTGGAAGCTACTGGATGAATATTAACGGTGACATTCATGGTAAGGGTATGGATGTAATGCCGGTGCTCATGTCTTCACCTACATGGAGGACGTTCCTGCCAGCTCGTTATATTGCAGAGCGCCTTGGTTATCAGGTTGCCTGGGACGATAAAAACCAAACCGTGATATGCTGGGCTGAGGGGCATCCGCAATCAGACTTCAGCGGGGCGATAAACTGGGCAGTAAATTGGCTCAACGGGCAGAAAACAGAGGCGGTAAATGGTATGTCAACGTTGAATGGCTACCAGATACCGGTGGGGACGAATTTGGATATACGCTCAAATGATTGCCGACCGAATAATTTGGGTCAGGTTGAGATGGAATTCGTTATCTGGTTGAATAAAGGTGATTTACAGAGCCAGTACAATGATACTGAAGCGATTCTCTCCCAGTCCTTAGACATGCAGACAGTTAACGAGATGATAGCTTATATTAAACAAAAAACAGATAAATCTGTAATATTAAAACCTAAATGCTGGAACTCTGCTAATGGGAAATCATCTCGTGTAAGCTCCGATTTGGATACAATAGGTATAACAGTCTGGAGCACTCCCCGAGCGGCAAGTTGGTTTACTAATAACTAATGAAATTAACTAAAACATAATAAGGAGTGTTTCTCATGATCAAAAGATTGATCGCGTTTGCGGCAGTCTTTCTTTTTTTGTTCGCCGCATACAGCAGATATAGTTTTGCCGAATTGTATAATCCCGATGACGCAAAAGCCAACGCTCTGGCGGGAAGTTACTATACAGCCACAAGTAATGGCATGGATATTAGTTATGTTCCCGTCTCAACGCTGACAAGTTATAAAGTAGGAAACAACTACTTCGGAGCCCTTGTGTACGGAAGTCCACATGGCGACTATAAAAACGGTGAGTACCGATTTTTGGGATATACCTGGTTTGGTGACGATTATACCAACATAGGCTTCCCGCCCGACTCTTATGCGAATGGTGCTGTTCTTGAGAAGCAGCAATGGATACCAGAGCCGTGGAATAACGTACCAGGGGCAGGTTTTAACCCCACCTACGACGGTACCATGAAATTCTATCAAAACCTAAGACAGGGCATGCTTATGTATTACTCGGGTGGTACAAATATCAATGGCTACACTACTAACGGTGACCCCAATTTCTGGGACAATATTCAAAATTACGTCCATATCCTAGCCCCGCCCACTCAGTACGCTTGGGGCCTTGGCAGGATGTGGCACAATGACAGTGACGGCAACCTTTGGTACTTGACTGTACCAATTATGCCCTCGGCGCTGTTGCCAAATAGTCCGCCGCCAGCTCCTGAGTACCCAGACTACCTTGTTATAAGTGCGGATTCAGGTGTAACTGGAATAGCCGAAGCCGGTAAAAAATACATGGCCAAGTTTGTAGTAAGTCAGTCCAACCCTAATTTTAATAGTTCCACACAACCGGTTGTAGTAAAAGCATTTAACAACGGTGTCAAGGTTTTTGAGACTACCGAAACGGTTCCGTATGGTAGCAATATTGAACATAGCTTCTGGTGGGATCTCCCGGAGAATGTTAGTGAAGTTAAACTGGACTTCGTTATTAACTTGCTACCGAAGGTAGATGAAGGAGGGGTTTTTGATGCAAGTAAATTTGCGCCGTATATCCTTAATAATTAGTATCGTATTCCTGACAATAGTAATTGCAGCCGTTATATACGGCTGCAATAGCAAGGGTGCCTACTATTACCCACCTTTGGCTGATACTTTCTACCAGTCCGTAAACAAAGGATTAAAAACGAATGATTTTATTAGCGGCCTGGTTGCATATAGGTACAATGATGTAGCTGAGTTAAAAAGGATTTCTTCGATTAGCAATAAGGATCAGAGAAAGAAAGAAGCTTTTGATCAGTGGTTGAAGCTGTGGGAAGTCTATCTTGAATGGAAGTCTAAAGGGGAAAAACTAAACAGTTCCGGTATGGTTATTTTCGGTCCAGTGGCATCGTGCTGGCTAAATGAAATTCAACTTTCCTTGCAGGCCAGGCAAATATTAGCAACTGAAACCAATAGCACGTTGGATTGTTACCTCCAAGATGTTTATTCACTGATTAAGAAAGAACAATTCTACGACAGGAATAAGATATGGCTTAATTTAGGTGGATTAAACACAACTAATGATTGGATTTCTATAGCGACAGACGCTGAGATACCAAAAGATATTGATGTTATTAAAAACGTAGAAAATACCCTTAATAGTTCCAGCTATCCGTTTGCCAACGGTCTCTTTGAAGACAATATAGTGTATGTTATTCCTGGTGAAACACTGCACTTAAAAGAAACCGAAGGTTATAACCAATGTGGCGGCACGATGGTAATGGAAGGGTTTAACAGGCGATATACTCCCGATGCTACAATTTTTGACAATCCCAGGATAATACTTCCGGTTGTCAAAGCGAGTAAATATCTAGGCCACGAGTTGGGCCATGCTTGGACTTTCAACAACTATGACAAATTACACAGAAAAGAAGTTATAAAAGATTATTACGATACAAGAGGGGGCCTTGTTCCCCAAGATTTTAACAACATTGATTTCAATGATGTTACATCTAAACTCGACAGGTTGGTAGCCGAAGAAGAAGTACAGCTTGGATACGTGAATGACATTTTAGAAAATATTGCAGAAGACTTTGCAAAGTTGTTTTTTACGACTGATTACGTAAGAAAAGGTACGTGGCCAGATCTGGACATTATGCAAAGTACTATAAAAGCTAACCTTACTGATAACGTTTTTAAAGCATACAGTCATCCATCTGGTTGCCCTGTTAGACTCAATCCCATACCTATTATATCAAAAGATAATATAAATATTGTAGGATATACAAAGCCAGGCGCCGTTGTTAAGCTACTTGGATTAAAAGGAAATGAAGTTGGTAAAGCGGTAGCACGGGATGATGGAATGTTTATTATTGATTTATTAAAAGATGCTGATCATCCATATGGCATAAAATACTCTGGTTGTGTTATTGATGTAAGAGATGGTACAAATGAACCGGTTCGAAAAACGATAATCTTTTACACATAATAGCATGGTTTTATTAGATACCCTGGAGAAGATAAGTAACCAAGCTGGGGACCTGACAAATTATCTGAAACCCGGAATGGATACTTAACCAGGGCGGTAGGGCACTGGCGGTGTGTTGGAACGAATAGCAGGTGAAGGTAAACCCCCGTGCGTATCTGCGCGGGGGTGCCTTAAATCTTAAGATGGGAGAGTTTTATAATGGAGAAAATTAAAATCAATTCGCCTGAAGTTATTGCTGAGATTTCACAACGTATGGGCGCTTATAAGCGAGACGTCCGCGAACTTCTAGAAATTTTTTCAAATATCATAGCTGAAAACGTTGTTGCTGGTAATTCGGTGAGCTTTGTATCTTTAGGTATTTTTTATCCTTACGTAAGCCAAACCACGGGCAAGGTTCGTTTAAAATTCCGTCCATCAAAGAGAATATTAGCCAAGGTTGCTGACGGCAAACCCGTTACAGGAATGGTAAACAGCGGTCAAAAAAAGCCCACGGTTCTTCCGTAGCCTTAAAATGTATAATAGGTAGTTACAACTATTTCAATAATATTTCGGGACAAATCTTTTATTTTACCGTCAGGAAAATGGTCTATAACTTACCCGGCACATGACCGGGATTTTTATGAAGGAGATAATTGAGAATGAAGAGATTAAAGAAAAAACAAGTTATAATGCAAGAAGCACTATCACAAGGAATTAACGGAGTAGGTCGTTTAGCAAAAATAGTATACCAGACGGCTCCATCGAATAAAAAGGCTCGTATACAAGCAGCTAAATTACGTTACCAGGTCCAAGGTGATCTCCTTTCACAATAAAATAAGCATTGAAAGATGGACCAAACAACGTTGGGAAACAAACAGTAATATCTCCGTTTTTTGTATTTAAGACTAGGGCTGCATGATATGGTAAATCAGGCATTTTATCTAGATTATTTGTATCTATATGCCTATTGCTTTGGTTTTTAAACCAAGACTTCCATTTTTCGCCATCAATATTATGCACAGACTCAAAATCCACATAAAATTTTTTAGTCAAAATATAAAGGACAAGATAAGTAAAATAAGGGCGTTGATCTGGATAAACTTCCGTAAAGTTAAAAGCATCTCTTAAATCAGTAACATCTAACTCACCCATTGGTTTACCTGGTTTAATTCGTTGTTCATAAGGAATATAGCTTATATCATTATATCTTTGCCATTTCATAATCTTTCGCCGACGTGATGAATTTGACCATAAACGAGATAAAGCATAGTTTAACATAACGGCGGCGGTCATATCGGTCGGTGCACAAATAACTCTTTTTATTTCTGTTGGAACTGTTGGAGTTGAAACCGTCGTGGTTAGAATTCGGTAGAGGAAGTGCTCAAAGAAAAGCATGTAGCTAGGGCTAGGGGCAAAATCAACATAAATCCAACTTAAGAAGGGCATCAACGAAAAGAAAAATTGATCCTTAACTTCCATAGACTTTATTCTTACCCAGTCTACGTTTTCGTCAAATAGTTTATAGCTGCCATACATATTAAGGAAATGAATAATAGTATCATAAAGCCTTCCTTTTTTTGTTAATAATGATGTATCTGGTGCCTTTGCATATTCTTCCAAGTCATAAAGATGAGACTGTGATATTCCTAGAATATCCGCAGCGGAGCGTAAGGAAAGGCCATTCTTTTCCCGGATATAAGCTAAGCGCAAAAAGAGAGGGGCAGGAATAATAAACATCTCCTTGATTCTTTTTATATGATTCTTATTAATTATATACAATATTTTTCTTTTTAAAAACAAAAAAACTCTTGATTTTCTAAAATTTTAAGTTTAATATATTCTTAATGTCGAAAACAAAAATAAAAAAGTCGAAAGTGAAAAATGATTCGGCTAGATCGCAAGGGAAATAGTTCAACTTAATTGAGACCCATTCCCGGTCCCGCCCCGATGGGCGCGGGTGTCCCGTAAGGGCGGCACAAAAGATGTGTCAAATTTTTGAGGGGGGTTTTATGTGCTTTTTCCGGATTGCACTAAAATAGTTTTTGCAGCAGACGCAACTGGCAAACCAAAAGCGCGATTAAAGCCTGGAGTTGCAGCCCGCGACATTAAACGCGGCAAAGCTAGAAAAATTTCTGATAACTTTATTCAATATTACTGCTATTGGCCGCATAAAAAGCCTATCTCACTAGGAGACGCTGAAATAGTCCTGCTTAGTACCGTTTCCAGGTACACAAAAAAACCAGGCTGGCTTATAGCAAATGAAGATACTGTAAAAAATATTTTTCTGCATAATGAACAAGTAGTGCGTCTTGCAATGCCCGGGCTAGAAAGCATCCCTTTGGGTGATCCAAAATCAGTTACTGACATTTTTTTTATTTATAATAACTTCCCTACGGTTCCCTTTATTAAAGCTAAACATGATATAATATTACCAAAGTGAAGAAGGTTTAGATAGTGGGTAGATTTGAGAAACTAGTACAAAGGTTTTATGATAGGCCTGTGCCGTCAGATATCTCATACCAGGAAGCAGCAAGGCTACTCATAGGTATAGGTTGTATCATTCGCAAAGGAAGCGGTAGCCACCGGGTATTTAACTACCACGATTACCCAGAGCCAATTGTTTTAGTAGAAAGGGATAATCTGAAGCAGTACCAGGTTCAGGATATCAGAAAATTACTTGAATATATTGGCCTATCCAGGATGAAGTAGGAGGTGATGGCATTTGAGACTTATTATTAATAATGCCTTTAAATTTAACGAAGAAGCTCTTGAAGGAGACATTGACCGTTTCATTGAAGTTCCGGAAAACCACGACGAACTTGTCCGTAAGAGTGAGCTTTACCGGAACGTGAATTATCCTGTAGTAGTCGCAAGTCTTCCGGACGGTGGGTGGTTGGCTGAACACCCCGACCTGCCAGGCTGTAAAATCCATGGTAAAACGCCTGAAGAGGCGAAAGCGCGGTTGGAGGAAGTAAAACTTACATGGATATATGCGGCGCTGGCCGATGGCCGTCAAATTCCAAAACCGCAGCCAGATGTACCGCTTGCAAAAACAAACTAGCCATATTTATGAACCGGGTTGATTCCCCGGTTCTATTATTTTTATAAATGGGGTGATCAGGTCTATGAACTTTAGATTCAGAAGAAAGTTGAATGAGAATATTGAACAAGACAAGGCGGCGTGCTGTGAAATAGATTTCGATTGCGCCCTTGACATATTTAAAGAGGATTACATGCGCGATGACTGGAGCAATCGCACTCTGGAATTTCATCTCGAAAACCTGTCTGTCTTTAAAAAATTTCTTAACACGCAAGCCTTGAAACTAGGTCAGGTTTCCCCGGACATTTTGGATGAATATGTTAAAAACATGCGGTCCGCGGGAAAGAAAAAAAATACTATAAACGGGAGAATTAAGACCCTACGAGTCTTCTTTAGGCTTCTTCACCGGAAAGGATATATTTTACGTAACCCAACTCTTGCGCTCCAAACAATAAAAGGGGGTCCCCAATCTGATATACTACCTTTTACGGATAATCAGGTTAAGGCGTTGCTCGCCCGACCGGACTTAACCACCTTCACTGGTCTACGCGATCACATGATCATGAAGATTCTACTTGACACTGGTATCAGGCTCGTAGAGCTATGTAACCTAATGATTTCAGACATTGATCTTAAGGCTTGCAGCATTTACATAAGGCTTGGAAAAGGCAGAAAAAACCGCACCGTTTTCTTCGGTGCGGAAACTCGAAAGTCAATAGTAAAGTATCTAAACATCACGGGGATCGCGAAGGACAACGACATTAATTTAGTCCTAAGCCAAGATGGTAACCCATTGAAGCCGCGCTCTATACAGGAGAGAATTTCTGATTACGCAGCAGTTGCCGGTATAAAGGGCGTTCGCTCAAGCCCGCACACATTCAGACATACTTTCGCAAAAATGTACCTTATGAACGGTGGCGACCCTTATGCGCTACGTGATCTACTCGGTCACAGTTCCATGTCCACGGTTATACTTTATTTAAAACTATTCAGAGAAGACTTGTATAAAAAGTATAGGGGTAAATCACCAGTGGATGGGCTTTCGCACAAGAATGTCAACAACTAATCATCAATCATCAAAAAGATTTTCTAACGGGCTTGCTTTCTTGTGCTGACTACTCACCTCGGAACCGAAAAGATTGACATAACGGTGTACCATTTCCCAAGAATTATGACCAAGAATTTTTTTCAGGGAAAAAGGGTCGCCGCCGTTTAAGATATACATTCTTGCGAATGTATGGCGCCAGGTATGTGGGGAGGTCCGGACTTCGGTCACTCCAGCTTTCTTGCTGATAATCTCAATTCTTTCCTGGATGCCTCTATTGTTAGTCGGATTATTATCAACTGTAATAAAAACATAATCGTGGTCTGGCGCATCGTTGTTGCGGTGGAGGAGATATTCTTTTAACACTTTCTTAAGTTTTTTTTGCATGGGGACGGTCCTTTCCTTGGCTCCTTTCCCCATGACTTTGATATAGTTTTCGTTGAAGTTTATATCTCCCATTTGCATTCCAGATATCTCGGAAAGACGCAGGCCGGTATCCAAAAGCAGCAGCATGATTGTGTAGTCCCGCAGGCCAGTGAATGTTTTACGGTCGGGCACGGCCAGCAGCCGGCGAACCTGCTCTTTATTTAGAGCCACAATCAATGTTTCAGCAGTTTTTAATCTCTCTACCTTGGAGGCTGGGTTTTCAGCCAGATACCCTTCATCAACCAGAAAGCCGAAGAATTGCCGTAGGGTGCGAAGGCGCATGTTGACCGTCTGCGGCTTGTTGCCCCATTTTTCAATAGCGTAAAGCACCAGATTGTTACGGATCGTCCTGTAAGTGATAGTTTCCAAGTTAAGTTCGATGCCCTGTTCCTGCATTGCTTTTTTGAAGGCGTTAATGTTCTCCCGGTGCCAGGCGATGGTTCGCTTCAGCCGGTTCTTCGCTTTTTCGTTAGCATAAAAGAGTCTTTCGGCTTCTTCGAAGTCAGGCAAAGCCTCCCTGGAGAGCATTACCACCTTCTGCTCAGCCGGTGGTTTCAGCAGTTTTTTTCTCCTGGTCATGATGTGTGTGATCCCTCCGTGATAAAAGATGTGCGCGGTTACAACCCCCCATCCCGCCACGCCTCAAGATGTATTTGCCGATACATCTTGAACAAAATACGACTAAAAGGGCACACAAAAAAGCTTCCGGTCAAAATCCCGGAAGCCTTGAAAATAGGGAACTTTTTGGTGTCGGAGACGGGACTTGAACCC
>MVQL01000056.1 GCA_002067205.1 Pelotomaculum sp. PtaB.Bin104 | reverse complement strand
TTCAAATGCACTTTTACTTAAAGAAGCAGATTCAGTGACGGAATCGGGATTCCAAAAGTCATGATTGAATACCTCGTGCCATGCATTGTATGCATTGGACTTACTACAATTGCTATCAAATAAAACATTAAGTTTCTCCAAATAAGTATCGAGCCTACTCTTTAAATTCTCCATTTTATCGCGATCACTTTGTTTCAAGAGGAGTGATACGGCAGTATCTGTCGGATTATAAACTTCAATGTAGACATTAAGCCTGTCCCGAATATTTTTCATCAAATAGTAAAATGTCTCATCTAAACGGTCATATCCTGTATTTATTTGTTCATCGCAAAGCACTGTCTGTATTAGACCACCAGGCATAACCCATGAAGAACGTGATTTACTAAACGTTTTGAGCAAACGAACACCTTTGCGCAGTTTAGCCCCTTTTGATCTTATTTGGTCACTGAACCAATTTGATATGGCTTTGGGGTCTCGGCTTCGCCAAGCACTTCCGCCGTGTTCATAGCTGTATGTACCATCGCTATTTTGTGTTCTTCTGTAAACAGCGAAATCGACATGATATCCATCACTATATTTTATCCTTACACAGTTTGTTTTAACTTCAGGTTCTGTACCAAGATTTCCCTTTTTACGATTGATGGCATCTGCGACTATGTTTCTGACGGATAATGGACCTAAATCGTTGATATTGTCTGAGTCAAAAACAATAGCGACATCAATATCAAAGTCATTAGAATCATTTTGAATAACAGTATGCATTGCAATACTGCCCTGTGTGAAAGTCTCGGCAACACTATATGAAGTCTTATGCTCATCATTGTACTCCTTGAGACCATTTTTGAGCCTCCTAATATTTGTGTTCCGTTTGGCGCGAAGGTCATTTTGTGCATCCTGCGACAAAACTACTTCATCACAATAAAACTTTTCAAATTCTACAGATAAATCAAACAATGTTACACAACCTTTCAAACAAAATCGGCCATATCGGCAATCATAACCGAAATTAGCAACTCATTGCCCTGCAACCAGTTAATTGTTGATTACCAAACGGCCTTTATTCTCGCCAGTAACTACTATGCCGTACTTATATTTCGGCGTAGCTGTTGCTACATAGTGGTGAACCACAATCTCGGGGAATCTATTATCTAAATGGCCTAGCTTGCAGCCAAGATCAAATGCATAACAACTTGATACAGCACTGACAAAATTAATCCGCTTTAAGCTTGGGTAAATACTTTTGATTTTAATTATCAATTCATTAGTCTTATAAACATAATCTCTTAACTGCATAATGCTGGTTATGGCATTATCTTTTGGTTTATCGATTCCAAGCCTTATTATAGGGTAGTTAAATTGCGTCAAATCAGAATCCTGCACTGTCTGTGTTATAGATACCGCAATAACCACCTCAGAGGAATCGTCGCCTGTCAATACTGTCTCTGTCAGAGCAGGTATTTTTTTATTTTTTATCCGCTCTATCGGGCTGAAAATATGCTTATGTATTAACTCATAATAGGTATCCGCGCTTCGCTTATACTCGAAGAATCGTTTTATCATACGCCCAGCCATACATGTTCCAGCGTATACTTCAAAGGGGATCGGAGCCATACCGGTAAAGCAAACTGTAGATGCATCAGAGCGAGCAGAAAACTCACTAACATATTCTTCAATCTGTGCTTTTGCTTTTTCCCATGTCTGTTGGTTAACATCGTTTGCTGCCCAACGCAAATCGAGCACGGTTTCTTTTAATTGGTAATCCTTAAGCTTTAAAGAATTTATAGTTTCGACGTCGCTGATTTCGTGTTTGACTTTTCCTAACATGTTCAAAACATAGACTCTTGTTCTGATTGAATGCCATAGAATTATGCCGAGAATTATGAGAACAATTCCACATGCTAATAAAACGTAATTCGTATCCGGGCTTTTTATATAGCCGAAAGCAGCGCCAAATTTTGTATCGATATTCAGGGAAAAGTCAAATTCAAAGCAGCCAAGAATGCCGCTACTCAATAACCCGATTCCCTCATGAATTAAAAGAAGCGGAAGCGCTGTCTGTTTCGATTTACTTGCATTTATCACTATAATCCAGACAATGAAAGCTATGAAAAGCATTGCTATAGTGATTATAAGACTTAGCATCGAAACACCCCCCATCAAAATCTATTCCATGCAGTAAATTAACTCATCACCTTATCCAATAACGCCGCATAACTGTCAACCACGTCATATACAACAGAATCTGTACTAATAGCCTTAAAATGTTCACGGGCACAGTGAATTTTCGCTTTTTCAACCTCGCGAAGCTGCATTGTGGACATGGAGCCTTTTGTCTCGGCAACAAAGTAGATATGCTTCACTTTGCCCTCGTGAAAAGCTATCGCCCAGTCGGGGTTATATTTTCCTACAGGTGTGCTAATAAAAAAGCCTTTCGGCAACTTTACATAGACCGCCACTTCATTGCTGGTATCAACGCTCTCCGCAAAGGTTCTCTCATTTGAGGAATCATAAAGAATATGGTCATATAGATGCTTCTTTGTGGCCATTGCGTTCACGCCAAGCTGTCCCTTTAATGATGGCTCGGTAAAAATGGTGGTGTCATAAACAGCATCCAGCTTATTATAAGTGATGTGCTGAATGATGGTCGTTGCTTTTTGCTCGTTAATGATCTGTGCTGCCTTAATAATGAATTCCTCCGGATTGTTCGCAAACTGGCCAAAGACAGCCTTTTCTATTCCACGCAGAATGCTTACAACAGCTTTTCTGGTAAGCCCTGTTTCGGTGACTACTTTACCGACGAGGTCATATTTTACCGCGCTGCTTGCGGAAATTTCAGCTTTGTAAACCTCGTTTTTCTCCTTCACGAAGGCTGACCCCTGTTGCAGCTGTTCCCGTGATTGAATATCGGTCATCGACCCGGTTTCTACCTTGAAAAATATTTTAGATACACGCAGTTCCCGGTTCAGTGCCGATATTGCTTTCTGAATCAATTCATCCTGGTCGAATTCCACCACATATACAGACTTGGCGTTTATATTAGCCCATAACTTCTGGAATTCCGGCAAGCCCAGCTTGGATTTGTCAAGCTTCAATTCAACATTGTTTTTCCGTGCGTTTTCAGGCTGCATGGACCGGCTGTCGTAAATAGAATCGAGTATCGCTATAACGGACTCTTTGCAATCGGCGGCTTCTTCGGCGATTTCAAGACTGCCGTTTTTCTTATCCTCATAATATTTGTCTGTAAGGATACCTTTCTTTACATATCCGCTGGTGATAAGCCCCTCGTAAATACTCTGGGCAAGTTCGATGTCTACAACCTGTTCAGCGCCGTCGGCATCTTTTATTACTTTGTTCTTAAAGAGATCTGCCGTTACCATTCGCGGCCTGTCAGCTACAGCCTCGGCAAGCTCGGTTTGAAGGCCTTTGGCGAAGCTGTCATAGCTTTCGTTCGCAATAACGGTAAGAACATTCACGTTATGGACATCTTCGCCCAGCAGGTTCGTATCCAAACGTTCTCCGTATTGATTTACGGAGAGACGCAAGCCCCGCCCGACTTCCTGACGCTTGCGGACATCGCTGCCGCTCTGCTTGAGGGTGCATATCTGAAACACATTCGGATTGTCCCAGCCCTCGCGGAGAGCAGAGTGAGAGAAAATAAACCTCACCGGCTCCCGGAGGTCCAGCAATCGCTCTTTATTTTTCATAATCAGGTCATAAGCGTCCGCATCGTCGGAGGTGCGCTCCTGCCTGTCGCCCAGCTTGCTGTCAATCATACACTGGCTCTTTTTGTCTATGGAAAAATATCCCGCATGGGTTTCCTCAGCGGTTATACCGTCAAGATATTTAAAATACTCATCGCCATCACCGATTTCAAGCTGAAGGTTACTGATCACTTGCTTGTATTCTTCCTCGAACATATCGGCATACAGGCCATTAAAGGCTTGCCCGGAAGCGTCGTACTGCTTGTACTTTGCAACTTCATCAATGAAGAAAAGCGACAATACCTTGATGCCTTTATAGAACAACTGCCGTTCCCGCTCGATGTGAGAGAGGATGGCCTCGCGGATTTGGATGCGCCTGAGCTGCTCCTCGCTGACCGCCCCGATAACATCACCGGCAAAGAGCTTGATGCCGTTTGTAAACTCGATGGAGCTGTCTCTTCCGTCAATCCGCAGCACGGTGTATCCGTTTTTGTATTCTGCAAGCTCACCGGAATTAGGAAGCAGGTTGTACCCCTCGCCGACGGTACGCCGGGTCTTGCGGACACCGCTTGAACCTTTTACATCAAACTCAATGGTTGCAGTAGGGTTGCCCCTGGATAGGTTAATGCTTTCCAGATATACATATCCTTCGGTTGCCGTACTGCCCGTAACAGAAATGCCCTTAACGGCAATCTTTTTGACCAGCTTTTTGTTGTAGGCTTCCATTGCGTCCAGGCGGTAAATCATATTATAAACGCTATCCTTCTTGTGTGTTGCAGAATAGCGCAGCGTAAACAGCGGATTGAATTCTTTCAGGCGCTCCTTTGTGGCAGCGCCTTCCACCGACTGAGGTTCGTCGATAATCAGTATAGGATTGGTTTTTGCAAGAATATCAATGGGCTTGCGGCTTCTGAACTCGTCCAGCTTCATGTAAATGCGGCGGGCATCCTTGCCGCGGGCGTTAAATGCCTGTGAATTGATAATCATCACATTGATGGCACTGTCTGAAGCGAAGCGGTCTATCTCCGTCAGCTGTGCGGAATTGTATATAAAATACCGGATTTTCTTTCCGTATTCCTCCACAAAATGTTCCTCTGTAATCTGAAAAGATTTATATACGCCCTCGCGTATGGCGACGCTGGGCACAACGACAATGAACTTGCTCCAGCCGTATCGCTTGTTCAGCTCGTACATGGTTTTAATATATGTATAGGTCTTGCCTACGCCGGTTTCCATTTCCACAGTCAGGTTATACCGACCCTCCAATTGCTTGGAAGGCTCAATCTGGTTGCTGCGCTGGATTCTGTTGATGTTTTCGAGGATAACCCCGTCGTTCAATTCCGGCACAAGCCTGGAGTTGCCAAAACCGGTAAAGCGTTCCGCTTCATCGAGCGCTATTTGCTCGTTTTTTACATAACCCCTGTCCATCATATAGCTGGGCGTGAGGTACGGCTGTCCGGCAAACACGTCACATACGGCCTTTGCCGCATCTGCCTGGAATTTTTGATGTTTGAATTTCAGCTTCATTTGTCCTTGCCTCCTTCGCCCTTTAAGTATTTTGCCATCTCTCTATCAAATTGCGAAATATAGTCCCTGTCCTGTCGAACGCGGAACTGCTCGTAGATATCTTCCGCTTTTTTTACAGCATCCTCATGGGAAATCGTACCTTTGCCTTCAAGGACTTTCCGCCGGTTGTTCTTAAGAAAGTTATCCGTTTCACGCAGCCAGTCCGCCATGCTCATCGGCACTTCATCCTCTGCCATTAATTCGGCATAGTCGATAAACATGGTTACAATACGGTTCAGTCGAGAAAGCTCCTTTTCGTTGAGGTAGTTCTTGGCAATAACCACATCCCGTTTGAGAATTTTACCGTCCGGAGCCGCTTTCCATGTGGTCAGCCCCATTGTCGGATGTTCAAGGCTGACCCGCTCGGCAATCAGCTCGGCAGCAGTCTTTCCGGTTATGGCATAATGGAGCTTGTTCTGCACAAAGGAATAAAACTCTCTTGTTAAGCTGCTGTTTTTGTCATAGTCATAGCTGCATTGCTCGAACACATCGGCAATCTTCTGGTAGGCTCTCCTTTCGCTGGCGCGTATCTCGCGGATGCGCTCCAGCAACTCGTCAAAGTAATCCTTGCCGAAAGGCTTGCCGTTCTTCAGCAATTCGTCATTCAGGACAAAGCCTTTTTGAATATATTCGTGCAGCGTTTTCGTTGCCCATTGGCGGAAGCGTGTCGCTTTTTTTGAGTTGACGCGGTAACCAACCGCTATAATGGCATCGAGATTATAGAAATCTACCAGTCGGGAAACCTCGCGGCCACCTTCGATTTGAACTATTTCCTTTTTGGAAACAGTTGCTTCACGGGTCAATTCTTCCTCATCGTAGATGTTCTTCAAGTGTTTTGCTATCGCCGGCACTTGTACGTCAAACAGCTCCGCAATGGCTTTTTGCGTCATCCAAAAGTTTTCGTCTTCAAAGCGCACCGAAACGGTCACGTTGCCGCTTTCCGTCGTATACAAAATGATTTTATCTTCCCGCTTCATATCAGATCACCCTCACGCTTGTGTTCGGAGCCAATAATTTAAAAATCTCCTCCACATTGATTTTTTCGGGCGAGCTGGCAAAACTGCTGTCGCGGAACACGGCGCGCAGCGGCTGGCGCCTGGCAATTTCCTTAACCACCTCATCGCTGATGTGCTTATCAAAGCAGGCGATGAGGTCGCCGTCATTGTAGGTATGCACGGTGAAGCCGCCTATTTTTTCCTGCGTGTGAGGCATGGAGAGGGGCAATCCCCAATCCAAAAGGCAGGCATAGAGCAGGTCCATATCAGTGCGGTCGTCCTTGATGTTGTCTTCCATCATTGAAAGCAAGTCCTGGGTATATTCGCTTGCCGCATAGTACACATCTTTCATATTCGTATCGTCCAATTTGAGCACGCGGAAGCCGATGTCTAATTTAAATTCGGAATTCGGAATGCGTAATTCGGAATTATCCGAATCTATCTGTTCTTGCTTATTTGATTCCGCATTCCGAATTCTTAATTCCGAATTAATCTTCTCCCCGGCGCGTCGGATTCGCTCCTTGCCGATTTCGCATATATTCTTGAAACCTGCCTTGGCAGCCTCGCTGTCCGGTGCGCAGGGTTCCGCTAACTGCACCATGATGAATTTGCGCTTGCCGCCGTCCTCGGCGTTAAGCTGCATGACCGCATGGGCGGTGGTTGCCGAGCCGGAGAAGAAGTCGAGGATGATACTATCCTCTTCTGTATTGGCAAGCGTCAGAAGCCTGCGTAATAAGCGCACAGGCTTTGGCCCATCGAAATGTCCTTTACCATCAAAAAGAGCAACTACCTCCTTTGCACCTTCCTGGCTGTGGCCCACTTCCTTGTAAAACAGAATAGAAGTTGGAGCCATCCCATCGAAACGAAGTTCAGATAGAAATCGTTTAATAGAAGGTACACTGTTGCCATCTGTACCAAACCAAATTCTGTTATCTTGGAGTCTTTCGAAAAATGCATTTTTCGAAAGACTCCAGCAGCGACCTGCTGGAGGCTCAATTACACGCCCGGAGGGCGTTGTAATTGGATAATCGCAAGCAGCGTTATATGTTTTTACCGACATATCGCTTGGTTTCCAAACTCCTCTTGGATCGTTATCAGGATTAGAATATCGAGCATTAGCTTCTTCTGTCCGCGGAAGTCTTCCTATTTGAAAGCTATCAATGGACTTTGCATAAATCAAAACATAGTCGTGACTATTTGATATGTATTTTGCATCGTTTTTGGGTGCGTAAGCCCTCTCCCAAATCAGTTGAGCAATAAAATTGCTTTCTCCAAACACTTCATCACAAATCTTCCGCAATTGCGCCACTTCATTATCATCAATACTTATAAAAATAACCCCGTCATCCCGCAGTAGATTCCTAGCCAACACCAGCCTTGGATACATCATGCTGCACCAGTCGGAGTGGAACCGGCCATTGCTTTCGGTATTGCGGAACAGGCGGTCACCATTCTCGTCATATACGCCAGCTTCTTCATCGTATTCGTCCTTATTACGCATGAAATTATCGCGGTAAATAAAATCATTACCTGTATTATAGGGCGGGTCTATGTAAATCATCTTCACCTTGCCGAGATAGCTCTCCTGCAGCAGTTTCAGCACGTCAAGATTATCGCCCTCTATGTAAAGGTTTTCGGTAGTATCCCAGTTTTTGCTCTCCTCCACGCATGGGCGCAGTGTCTTGCGAATAGGCCTGCCGGCCTCGGCAATGGCGGCCCTTTTGCCTACCCAGGTAAACTCGTAGGCTTCATCACCATATACTTCATCACCCAGCAGTGAGCGCAGCAGATCGAAATTTACTTTTCCTTCAGTAACGACACCGGGGAAAAGCTCCGCTATTTTTTCTATATTCGCGGCGGTCAGGTTCGCCGATTCAAAACGCATATTATCCATAAATAATTTATCCTCCTTATATTCCCCTCCTCTGGAGGGGTGGCGCAAAGCGCCGGGGTGGTCGCCGGGGTGGTATCTTTACCTCAACATGGGGTGGCTCCTAAGCATCTCCATTACACTATCCAATTTGTATAAAA
>MVQL01000055.1 GCA_002067205.1 Pelotomaculum sp. PtaB.Bin104 | reverse complement strand
CGGACGGGACGTTCCGGATGATCCCAACGGGCACGGCACCCATATGGCAGCCACCGTTGCGGGGACGGGCGCCGCTTCCAATGGAAAATTCCGCGGTGTGGCGCCGGGTGCCAGTATTTATTTTCAGGGAATCCTAAACAAGGATGGTGAACCGGAACTCCCGGCCAACCTGGCCGATCTATTCTTGCCCGCTTACTCGGCAGGCGCGCGGGTTCATGTAGACGGCTGGGGCGGCGGTCCTGATGTCTACCAGGAGTCGGCCGCGCAGACAGACGATTTTGTACGTAATCACCCCGACTTCCTCGCGGTCTTCGGCGCCGGCAACAACGGGCCGTCTTCCGGGACTGTCACCACTGAGGCTAACAGCAAAAACGCCCTGTCCGTCGGCGCTTCCGTGCTGCCCCGGCCGGCCTTCGTACCCGGCACGGACAATACCGCGGCTGTTGCAGATTTTTCTTCATGCGGACCGGCCGGGGACGGGCGGATTAAGCCCGAACTTCTCGCTCCAGCTTCCGCGGTAATTTCCGCCCGTTCACGTATGGTCGAGGGCAATCTGCCGGGATACCCGGAATACACGCGCATGCAGGGGACAAGCATGGCCGCCGCTGTTGCCGGCGGCTCGGCAACCCTTTTGCGGGAATATTTTGAGAAAAATATGAATCTATCTACTCCGTCGGCAGCCCTGCTTAAGGCTGCGCTGATCAACGGATCACGTCCCACTACGGACGGACCCTCAAAAGAGGGTTTCGGGGTAATAGACCTGGCAGGTACCACAATTGCCCTGAAAGAAAGCTCGTTCAAGGTAGCCGACGAGTTGTCCGGGGTGTCTCAGGGAAATGAAATGACGTATACATTTCATGTTACTGATTCGGCGGCCCCTTTTAAGGCCACCCTGGCCTGGACCGACCCGCCGGCTGAACCGGGCAGCGCGCAAGCCCTGCAGAACGACCTCGACCTGCTCGTCCGGACGCCTGACGGCAGGGTGTTTTACGGCAACCATTTCCTCGGCAATAACGCGCCCGACAGGACAAACAACGTGGAGCAGGTTTACCTGCCGTCACCCGTGCCCGGGGATTATACCGTACAGGTGATCGGTGCGGGTGTGCGCCGGAATACTGTTAGTGGAAGTACTGCCGCCTTACAGGATTACGCCCTGGTCTGGGGACAAGTTCCTGCCGAAGATATTGTAGAGAGTGTTGGCGAACGTTCAATTAAACTAGGGGATGGCGCTTCGTTCAGCATAGCTGCTCTACCGGTGGTAAACCTCGTTAATGAGAATATTACCCCCGTAGATGCTAACCACCTTTTTGCCGGGGCGGAAGTTTACCGGACTGCTCAGCGAGTTTACCTGGCGGCTCGCTTGTGGCGTGCCACCGGGGTGAAAGCGCTCAATACGGCGGAAGGGACTGTAATTACGGAAATCAACCCGGTTGCCAGGTCGGGTGGCTACAGCCTGGCCGGGGATACTGGAATAATAGTATTGAACAACCAACCTGTGGCGGCGGGTGAACTGCCGCCAGGAGTGGAAGTCAGCGCCGTGGTCAACCCGGTTGACCAGAAAATCCGTCAGGTTAGTGCCGCTTATGCCGAACGCGATGGCGTTGTCTCGGCTATACGCGATGTGGGTGGGCAAAAAGAAATTATCCTTGAGGGAAACGGGGGATCTTACCGGCTCACCAGCGACGCGGCGTGTTCTTATGAGGATAGTTATATCGGTGTTGAGACGGCGGACATGCCCTTCGGCACCGGTTCCCTTGATGAACTGGAAGAAGCATTGCCGGGTATGCCAGTACGTCTGTACTTGGCACCGTCCAGCGGCAAAGTGCAGTATCTGGCTGTTAAGCGGCAAGTAACCCTCGGCACGGTGCGTGAAACTGTCGTTTCCAGCAGCGAAATCCGGCTGGAGAATGGGGCTTCCGTCCGGATTTTCCCTGGCGCAGCGGTAAAGAGAGACAGGGAGAATTCCAATTTTGACGCGATCAAGCAGGGGGACCATGTAACAGCGGTACTACTGCCGAGTACCGGGCAGGCTATCGGCTTGGTGGCATTCAGCAATGTTCTATACGGGAAGACAATTGATTTTACAAAGAAAGACAGAATGTTTTACCTGCTGGATAATAACGGTTGCTATAGGGCCTTTTACCTGCCTCCTGATGCAGTCATCTACCGATGGGGGGTCAGGACATCAGATGACGTTATAGCTGCCGGGCGTTGGGTCAGAGTTACATCCGACCCGGCTGGTAAGGAAGTATGGCGGCTGGACATAGGAGAAACTTTTTCTGTTAAGAGTACATTTACAAGATATAATGAAACTGAAGGTATAATCACTGCCGGGGGAGGCGAACAGTATCGGTCTTCTGGTTTAACCCGTTTTTATAAAAACGGTTACCTGGTGTTGCCGGGTGATCTCCTTCCGGGCGAACAGGTTGAGTTGGAGTATGCTTCCACCCCTCCGCCAACCGGTAAAGTGCTGGTGTCGGTAAACGGTCGTTCCACCGCTTCGCCGCCACTGCTGTTTGTCTCAGCAATCCAACTTCCGGACCGTTTAGTAGTGACCGGTAGGGCCGGCGCCAATACCATGGTTTACATGTGGGGACAAGAGGGCTTCAGGCAAACGATTCCCGTGGACGGATCCGGTAGGTTTAACTGCTTTCTAAAACAAGATGATCAATATAATAAAGAAGAATATAGTTTCACCCTCGTGGCTGTGGACCGGCGCACAGGCGGTGTCGCCGGCAGGAATATAAACCTTCCGAACAGTGACGGGAGCGACGGAAACGGGGCTAGTGTTTCAAAGACAGTCACTGGGGTGCTGGGGCAGGTTGTGACCGATAATACTGATAATAGGGAAGGAGCAAGAGATCTGTCCGGTGTGCCGCTGACGCGGGCGGAAGCAGTTGCCGCGCTGGCGCGGCTGCTGAACTGGCCGGAGGCCAGCGAATGGCCTCTGCCTTTTAAAGACGTGGGTGATGTACCTGCGCGGTTTTGTCCCACTGTGGCTGAAGCGCGGGCACGCGATATTGTTAAGGGCTATCCGGACGGCAGTTTCCATCCAAACAGCAGCCTGAGCCGCGCCGATGCTGCTGTAATCCTCACGGCTGTCCTGCAAGACCTTGGAATTGAAATTAAATCCTCTGCTGAAGTGTCTTACTCGGATGCGGGCGATATTCCCGCCTGGGCCGCCGAGGCCGTTGCCGGAACCACCGCCGCCGGCCTTTTCCATAGCCATCCTGGCGGAGCCTTTATTCCAAAAGAATCGGTCACAGCCGAGGAAATGATCCTCCTGCTGGAAAGGCTTCTGGATGTCTGTGGGCGATATTGGATAGGGCAATAAATATTAGTTTATAAGACGAAAGTAAAATATAAGAGTTTTGTTATCATAATTGTCAACTATGGCTGTTGTTTTAGTGTGAGAATGGGGGATGTCCCGTGCGCCGGATGATAATCATAACCTTCACGTTGCTTTTGTTTTTTGCCGCTCATGCACCGTCAGCCGAATGCTACGGCGAATGGTCGCCCCGTGTGGTTTGGCAGGCTAAAATAGGTAAACTAACGTCCGAACTTCAATTAGGACCTAATGGCCTGTTTTATGCGCCGTTTGGAAACAAGCTGGCTGTGCTGGATGAAAACGGCCGTAAGCTATGGGAGACTACCGTACCAGGCGGCAGTAAATCGGGACGTCCGGTATTTGACTCGAGTGGCTCTATTTTTATCCCGGGTAATTCTCTGATCCAGGAGATAAAATTAAACGGAAGCTACGGATGGAGCTTTAACGTTTGCCAGGATAACGGCAAATCAACGGCACAGCTGACCACAGGCCCCGGGGACTTGTTATACCTGCACCTGCCGTCAACGTTATATGCAGTTGACACGACGGGACACTATAAATGGATGGTAATGCAGTGGGAAGAAGGAGATACCGACAACACCCAGCCTGAATCAGGATGGGAAATTTTAGCCAGCACGGGAAATGATCAGGCTGTATTTGTCGTTTCTGGAACGAAAAAGGAAGGATTTTCTCTGATAGCACTAAGCGGAGATGGAAAGATCCTCTGGCGATACTGGCTGGGTGATATTAAGGGAGCAAATCTGGTTACCGGCAAGGACGGTTTGGTCTACGCCACTGTTAATTACAAAAAAATAAACCAAGTGAACAAAGGGGCGGTTTATGCTTTCAGCAGCCAGGGTGACGGCAATCCACTTTGGAGTTATCGTGTGGTTTACGACGACCTGACAGCCCCTACTCTTTCTGAACATGGCCTGCTTTACTTTTGCGCCGGGGAAAGACTTTACGCTATAAACCAAGATGATGGTTCAGAAGCGTGGTATCAACCTTTGTCTAAAGCTATTTCACAACCCTCAGTGGATGAAAGCAGTGAGCGTATTTACCTGGGAACTGAAGATAAACGCTTGTTGGCAGTGAATTCGCAAGGACGGCTGGACTGGGATTTTACCTTGGACGGCAAGGTATCCATGCGGCCTCTAGTTGAGCCTGACGGATATCTTTATGTGGCGACAGACGCGGGGAGCATTTATAAAATAAAAGATGAACCGCCTGTGTCTGACGGGGGCTAAAGATGAGTATTGAAAGAAAACGGAAGATGGTCTGCATGTCTTCCTCATATCTAAATTTATTAGTAATTGTTATGGTATTTATATGGTATTGTTGTTCTCCGGCCTGGGCGGCAACGGTTCAGGATGCTGTTTTATTTGAAGATATACATGCCCATTGGGCGGAAAGCAATATTTCACGTTTGTCCTCGCTGGAATTGGTCAAAGGTTATCCAGACCATACTTTTAAACCTGATCAGCTTGTTAACCGGTTAGAAACCGTAGTGTTAATTATAAGGTCAGGTGGTTTTACCGCTGAGGCAGAGCAACTGACTACTAAAAATAATAATAAGAAGAGCAATGCTAATAGACAATCAACAAGCAATGTGGAAACAAAACAAACACCCAAGGTCCCTTGGGGGCAGTCCTACATCAACCTGGCAGTGGAAAAAGGGTTTCTTGTGTTATCCAACCCGGAGGACTATGATTACGACGGTTCCGCCACCCGGCTTGAGGTGGCGGAACTTTTGGCACGGGCCATGTATCTTGTGCCACCGTCCCTTGGAACTGAATCGGCGACGGCTAAAAATAAAATATCTACGGAGAGTAGTTCAATTTCCGTTAAAGCTTTTTCCGATCTAGACAAGCTGAGCACGGAAGAGCAAACCCTTGTCGCAAAGGTTGTAAATGCAGGCGTGATGTCAGGTTATCCGGATGGCACCTTCCGACCTCAGGAACCCTTGACCCGTGCTGAAATGGCAGTAATTTTAAGCCGGCTGATAGACCATGGGTGGGTAAAAATTCCTGCCGGTCGACGTCTTACTGGTTGGATTAGTGGCGTTGAGAAGAAAAAAGATAATCCGGAAATAACGTTAACCACCTTGACTGGTGTACAAAAGCTAAAGGTGGCTAAAAATGTGCAATGCTACCAGGCTGGGAAGGAAAGGTCCCTGGAACAGGCTACTAATTTTCGCTGCGAGGTGATATTGGACGGAAGCCGGCAAGTAAGCTGGATTGACCTATTGGAACAAAAAAGTGAAGCTGTAAATACCGAAAAAATTAGGGGATCGGTTAAAATGGTGGCATTGGGAGAGGACAACTTAATAGTAGTTTGCGATATGAATGTCAAGGATTTGATTCTGCCTTTGGCCTGGGATGCAATCTTGAATGGGAAAAAAGCATCGAAGGGGTTCAATTCCCTAAAACAGGGTGATTTTGTAGATGTGGTTGTGGCCCAAGGGCAAGTTAGAGAAGTTACTCCCCTGGATGTGAAGACTACTACTGGCAAAGTGGAGAAGATTCAACTTGGCCGCATGTACTTGAATCAAGACACCACTGCTAAAAAGCCGGGTTGGTTTAATCACTATGATCTTGCGCGGATAGTTGATAAAGACGGTGTGCGTCGAGGAGATGTACAGCTGGACAATCAGGTGAAAATTACTTATCTGGACCCTTATCCAGGCGAGATTGATGATGAGATTGCAATTGAGATAAAAATTATGAACTAGATCCATATCCAACACATAGGGGGCGCTCCCGTTCATATGTTGATTTTTTTCTCATGCGCAGATAATTTAAGCCGGACTTTAGGCCCGGCTATATTATATGATATAGTTATATTTTATTGGCAACCCAGTGCTTTTTCTAGCGGCTCTCCAGCCACAACACGATCACATGCTTGCCGGCTTCGGCTTCCCACGTGTCAAGCTGTTGTTTATATGAAGCGGCTTGCGCTTCCAATTGCTGCTGGTCTGTGTTGTTCTGGGTTAAACTTATCCTTGACTGCAGGTCATTAAACTGAACCAGTTTTTCGTTGTATGTGGAAGTGATGTCCTGACTCTCATCCGTTCTATTAAACACTGTCCCCAATCCGTTCAGCCCGGAGATCAAATCAGTATCACGGTCGGAATTTACTATGATTCTCATTATTACTATTTTGCTGCTGCCTTCCTGAACCTGCGTCGTTGCCCCGCTGCCAGCTGCCATCGAAGTTGCTTTAATCTTTGCTTCGTTCAAATCGTTAACGATCATCTTTAATTGAGTATGGTTAACTTTCATATTGCTGCTTAGCAGTGCCCTTGTTTCGCTTCCAGCGGGTGCTGTAGCGATTGCACCGGAACTTGGCGAAGCCCATCCGGTACCGTTACCTGTGTTATCTAACGTATTATTATCATTACCTTGAGCGCTTTCACCTCGGGAGTCATCCGTAGTGCTTGCTGCTCCCGGCAATTGCCCGGAATCACCTGGCTGAATGGAACTGGTTCCGGCAGGATTGCTTGGTGTCAAAATATCGCTGCCAGTACCGCTTTCTTCCATCGGCAGTGTTGATTCAAGGCTAATCATTTTGCCACTGCCGGCTAGTTTCAACCCCGCGGTAACACCTGCGGTTCCTCCAGCTATAAGCAGCATGGCCGCTGCCGCTGCTGCCGCCTTGCGCCAAGCTACCGGCAGCAATGAAAGCGCGGCACGGCGTTCCGTCCGTATTTTAGCCATTACCATATCGCATAATTCCGGGGGCGCCTGGATTTCTTCCCTGCCCATTTCCTGAAACGCTCCGGCAAGCCGTTTATGCAACTCCAGTTCCCATGTGCAGTCCACACAGACGGCCATGTGTCCACTCAAGGCGTTCTCTTCATCTTCTGAAAGCGCCCCGTCCAGGTGGGGTGATATTAAAAGCAATGCTTTACCACAATCCATCTGCTGTCACCTTCTTCCCTCGCCTGCGGGCAGTTCTTCCCCGGCATCCCGGGTCAACTCTGTCATCCTGCGCCGCATTACCTCACGCGCCCGGCTGAGCCTGGACTTTACCGTGCCCAGGGAACAGCCAAGCATGCGTGAAACTTCCTCGTAACTGTAGCCTTCTATTTCCCTTAGCACCAGCACTGTCCGGTGCTCGTCTGAAAGACCATTAAGAGCCTTACGCACCAAGCTGTTAAATTCTTTTTCTTCCAGCGCCTGGAGCGGGTCGCCTTCCTCGCTGGCCACTTCATGCCTTACTTCGCCGCCGCTTTCACTTTGGTATGTTTCGTCAAGGGAAACCGGCTGCACACCACCGTTTTTACGCCGCGAGTTCAAGCATACATTGACTGCTATTCGGTGCAGCCAGGTGCCGAAATCAGCTTCATTGCGAAAGCTTCCGATCGCCCTGTACGCCCTGATAAAGGCATCCTGCGCCAGATCCTGGGCGTCGTCGCGGTTGCCTGAGAACCGCAGACAGATTGAGTATATCCTGTTCTGGTGGATACGTAACAGTTCTTCAAAAGCAGAAATGTCATTCTTTTTTGCTCTAGTAACCAATAAATCGATCCCATTCAAGGGAAGTACACCTCTTAAGATACGGAAAACCTCCCCTTTACCTGTTAGACACAGACAGGCCGGAGAAAGTTCCAGCCACGGGAGGCTCACGAAAAAATATATATCTATGCTCTAAAGTTAAATTTGTGCTGCGCCTTCAGGCGGATACTGAACGCCCTGCAGTTATTATAAAGGTTTGGTGAAATAGTGTCAATTAAGAAATAGTGTCATTAATAAATGTAGTTTTAGGGTTGTCTGGCTTTCATTAGTCAAAATTTTTTCGCCGCTAATGGAACTTTTGGAGTTGACTGGCTGTCTAACTAATCAGGAAGCAACGAAGGAAAAGATAGTCTGCGAGGAAGGAATTTGCCTGTCCATGTAGAATGTGTCTTTGTTCGTTGCCTACCGTTTCACAGGTGACGACCACAGAAGCAGCAGTGTTCGCAGCAAGGTCGCAGCAAGGTTTTCAAAAATTATTATACTACCATAAGGGGGGGATGATAGTAGGTTTTTACAGGGTTGATTGAAGGGCACTGCCCGGAAGCAGCCCCAAGCGGTTTCAATTAAGTGAATGAAAATTATTAGGAGGGAAATTAGTGAAAAGCAGAAGAAAGTTACTCTCAATTCTTCTTACCCTGTCGCTGCTGGTCACCCTGCTGGTACCCATGGTAGGTCCAGCCAGCGCGTCCACCAGCTATACAGCAACAAGTTGCCCGACATTGAATGCTGGCTCAATAGCTACTGTTGGTAATTTGCTTATCAACATTGATGCCGGTACTTTTGCGGGTGGAGTAGGAACCAGCTATGAATGGTTGAGCGCTCCCACAAGTCCCACCAACTATGGTATCGGCATTAACGGTAAAGCTCTGGCTGCATATACTCACGACGCTGTTGCTTTAACGCGTACGATTGATATTACCAGCAGTATGCCGGCAAATGTGGGAAGTGTTGCTAACCAAGTTTATACAGCTACCGCAGGCGCTATAACAATTGTTGCTAACGATAGTGACTTTGTTACAGATGATGTCGCTACTGGCACGGCCTATTTCAAGCAATTTAAGCTGGTTGTAGACAAGAGTAAGTTGAATGGCGCTAATAGCGCCAACGCTGGTTTGATTTTACTGCCTATGGCTGTTGACATTCCCAGCGGCGCAAGCGGAACGTGTGATGTTAAAGCTACCGCGACTGGCGGATCTGGCTTTACTTCCGGCACCGTAACGATTGCCAAGGTCGGAACAAGCACTGTCGACGTGGCGTGTGAAAGCACCGAAACTATTACCGGTACTGGCGCCGAAGCGTCTGGCGTGATTTCCATCAAGGAAAGCTCACAGGGTGGAATGGAAACTGTAAAGCTTACTTTGCCCCCTGGGTTGACCTGGAGTGGCGCAGCTCCGGTTGCGGGTTCATTCAGCACGTACTGGGGTTCCCCGGCAACAGCTGCTGATATTACATGGGGTAAATCAAACGGTGATCGTGAACTTGATATTACACCGTTAAACAACCTTGCGGCTGACGGTGTACACTTTGCGGGTACCACCTACTTCAAATTCAAATACGCTATTGATGTTGATGACTCTATCGCCAAACAAGGAGATATCACCCTTTCGATTAGCGGTAACAACGTAAACACCACTAGCCTTGTGATTGGTACCTATGGCACTTATGGGGTTACCATCAATGCCAAAGGCGACCCAACCACCATTATCGCTGGTAAAGCTGATTCTGATTCCTCCAAGCTCGGCCAGTTTGAAATTGATGAGACTACTAAGGCTAGCCTGAGGGGCGGAAGGACAGTAACCCTGACCCTCCCCAGCGGAGCTGTTTGGGCTGATGGTGACGTGCCGAACATTGATTCAGCGGCATCCACCAAAGATAACGTTACGGGTGTAACCTGGGCGGCATCGGGTTCCGACGGTAGAACACTCAAGGGCACCTTTAACATTACCGGTAATGAAACGGCTAATGCGGCTAAGCTTATCTTCAAGGATGCCAAGATCCTTGTGGCTCCTGACTTTAGTGGTGACCTGAACGTGACCGTGGGTGGCACGCAAGGCCTTACCGGAACTATCACCCTTGCTAAAGTGGTTGCGCCAATAACGGCAGCTGCTGAGACTACTCCTGATGTTAAAATTGGTATGGCCGACCAGTCCCTTGGTGATGTGACCATCACTGAGGCGGGCGCGGGTTATATTAGTGCCAGCGTCAAGTACGCAGCCCTTGACACATTCGGTGATGCACCGACTAAGCTTGGTATAACAGAGGATGGCGCTAGCACCGGCGCTGAACTCATCCTGACTGCACCGTCAGGCGTGAAGTTTGACAAGGTTGCGACCGTTACTGTAACCGATGGCGACATCCAGTTGGATACATCCGGAATTACAACTGCGACCAGCGTCAACAACGAAGGACAACTGGTTATCCCGGTGAAGTCCTCAGGCACCAAGGCCAGCACCATCAAGGTCAGCGACATCAAGGTAACTGTCGACCGTACAGTGCCCGAAGGACCTGTTAGCCTGAAGGTTCAGGGAACTGCGGTCAACGAATGCACAAAGGTTGCAACAGGTGTTATTGATCCCAGCGATACAGCATTATTCCCGAACAGCGACACCGCTTTCAAGGTAAAGGCGGCTACTGTTGTAACTCCTGCTCCGGGTACCACTAAGTCTAAAGCGGTCTTCAAGATTGGCGATAGCAAGTTCACGCTGAACGGTGTGGAGCAAACCATGGATGCAGCTCCGTACCTGAAGAATGACCGGACTTACCTCCCGATCAGGTTTGTTGCCAAGGCCGTTGGCGTGCCTGAAAGCAACATCATCTGGAACGGTGATGAGCAGACTGTGGTGCTGATCAAGGATAGCACCGTTGTCAAGCTGACAATCGGCAGCACCACTATGACGATTAACGGCACCCCGGTTACCATGGACGTTGCTCCGGAAATCGTGGATCCCGGCCGCACCATGTTGCCGGTCCGCTGGGTTAGCCAGGCTCTCGGCTGCGACATTAGTTGGGATGACGCTACCCAGACAGTAACCATCAACTAGTTAAATGAAATGAAAAAACGGGTTCCTCCGGGAACCCGTTTTTTTTCTCTTTTTGATTTTTTATGAAAAACTATCTTGACTATCCACCGCTTGGAAAGTATACTTTTAATAGTTGATAATTAACTAACTTAACAATTGTTTAGTCAAAAAGGAGTGGTGCCGGTGCGCAGGATTCTTATATTACTGATTACAATCTCTCTATTAACTATTTCCTCTTCAATCGCTGGAGCACAGGAGTCTGCTTCTCCGGAATTAACTTTCCAGCAGGCGGTGGACATGGCCAAGGCCAGCAGTAAAACTTTAAAAAACGCTAATTACGATATTGACCAGAGTAAAAAAGTGCGTGATAAAGTCGCTGATAACGTTACCTTTACTCCTGCGGGCGGCGACGAAAACAAAACAGCCAATGACAGATTTTACAGCCTTGTTCAGGCTGATTTGAACTTGGCAATCAACAAGCGCACTCTTTCGCAGCAAGAAGATACTGTTATAATGCAGGTTTACCAGCTTTATGACGGTGTGTTACAGGCTCAGGAGAAAGTAGGGCTTGCGGAATTGCAGTTAAAAAATGCTGAAAGGCAGAGAGCAGTAACAGAAGCCAATGTGAGGGTCGGTATTCTTAGCAAGTCGGCATTGATCCAGGCTGACGCCGCAGTAGAGGCGGCGAAAAGCGGTTCAAGCGGACTGGAGACCCTGAAAAAGTCACTTGACGATGCTTACCAGAAATTCAATCAATTGGTCGGCTTGAATCAGAACGACAGGCCGGTATTAAATTACAGTCCATCATTCAATGAGTTTAAAGTTGATGATCTTGATACGGCGGTGAATAGAGCTATAGATGCAAGCCCCAGCGTGTGGACTGCCGAGCAGCAGATCGAACTGGCGAAATTGTCTTTGGAGCAATACAATTTTAATTCGGAATCGTCTACTTACGACGCGCAAGCAATCAACGTGAGTAAGGCGGAGGTTGCCGCCGACACCGTGAGGAATAATTTGGATAAGACATTGAGAACCCTGTACTACAGCATTAAGCAACTAGAAGTACAATACGCAAGCGCGCAGGAGAGTGAGAAATCTGCCGAGGAAACTTTGAGGGTTACTAAAGTAAAGTTTGACGCTGGTATGGCGATTGAGCCTGATGTTATAGCTGCGGAAGTGGCTTTGGCCCAGGCAAAGCAGTCGCTGAAGGACATTGCCTACCAACACGAAATTAAAGTATATGCATTTAACAAGCCATGGGCCTCCAGTACTTAATAATTTGCATCATCCGGGCTGTTTAGTTGCGAAAGTATTCTATAGAAGAAATAATAAAGGGTGAGTGAACAAGTTAAATATTGAGTTCTCTTAAAGTTACAATAGAGAGAGCGTGTGGATTAAATTATAATTCACACGCTCTCTCTATTATGCGGCTTTAAATAGCATTTGCTTGTTGACTGTATAAGAATATTTAAACTTCTTAGAAAGCTAATGGCACCGAGAGATAAAATTTATTGGTTTAGTTTATCCTTTAAAAACTATTTTTAGTCGCTAGCAAGGAATTTATAGACAGATGTGGTATTATATTTTAGGAAAGCGTTTAATAAAAAACTGTCGTAGCGGGAGGTGGAAATAGGTTCGATATGTTGAATTATAATATTATTTGAAAGGATGAGGCTTGTTGAGGAACGTTAGAGTAATTATTTTAGCTGTGTTATCGCTTGCTATCATATTAGTAAGTATGCCGGCGTGGGCTGCCAATGTTACTATTGGGCAATACGCCACAGTTTTGAATAATGATGAGATGGGATTCCGTTTGGAGGCTCCCCCGAATGTAAGCGATAAACCATTGCTAGTTAAAGCAGAAGCGGCTGATAGTAGCAAGATCGTTCCCGTCGACGGTATTTACGTTACCAGGGCTGTTCAGGTTAGTATGGTTAATAACGCTGCCGGTTGGACGGCATCTAGTCTGGCAAAACCCGCTCGTATGGTATTCACATTTAATGATATAGACTATCAGAGAGCGAGCAATATGGATGCCGGCCAGCCGGTTGGCCGTTTTAGAATCGGTTATTGGGATGAATCGAAAAAGGATTGGGTGCAATTGCCTTCCCATGTATTCTGGAATGGCAGCAATGGAGTAGTTGAAGCTGAGACTGACCACGCTTCGGGAAGGTATGCCTTACTTTGGTCCTACAAGGAAGACGCGCAGATTAGTTCGGTCGTACCAGAAGGGATTCGCATCATGGTTGACCTGGTGCCAATCAAGTCCGATGTGGCGCCGTACGTGAAAGATGATCGAACCATGGTGCCGTTGCGGGTTATCGCGGAAAACCTGGGAGCCAGGGTAGACTGGATTGGGTCGGAAAACCGCATTGATCTGGTGCGCAACTTGGAAAAAGTATCTTTATGGGTTGGTAAAACAGAGGCCAAAAAAGGCCAGCAGTCGATGTTCATGGATGTAGCGCCGGAGGTAGTGAATGAACGGACTTTCGTGCCATTGCGCTTTGTTTCGGAAGCCTTCGGCGCGAAGGTAACCTGGGATGAAATAACACAGACTGCAAAAGTCTTTAAAAATCAGTAGAAAGAATCTTGGTGGTGTGGTAGATTAGCGTGCAAGTACCTGGTAGAAACCGGGAACTGCACGCCTTTTTATTGAAGAGAAAATTATGTCGAAATAGTTATAAAATGTTTGCATGGAAGAAGGTTTTCAAAATAAAAAATGGAATACTTCTTCAGTACACAAACGGGAGGGATGATTCTGAAAAAGATTCTTATTGGCATTCTTATTGGAGCAATTCTAACGATTGCAGCGATGGCTTTCGGAGATGAAAAACCGATAAAAATTCTTCTTGACGGCAAGGAGGTTTATTCGGATGTGCCGCCGCAGATAATTGATAACAGAACCTTTGTCCCGATTCGGGTTATATCTGAAGCTCTAGGTGTAGATGTCAAATGGGATAGCGCGACAAGGTCGGTAATATTGACTTCGCCGGAAAACGTGCCCATTTTTAGCGTTGTCTCGTACAATAAGGTTGATACTGAATATGGGTATGCTATTTTCGGAGAAGTGAAAAATCGATCCACAAAAACTTTTAGCAAAGTAGAGGTAAAGGCAGATGTTCTTGATTCCGGCGGAAAGGTGGTGGAAACGCTGTCCACCCAGTTACCGCCTGGGGTTACATCTGGTGAAACAGCATATTTTAGACTGAGGTCTTTTTCAGGTAAAGGCAATCTTTTTTATTCTGTCAAGTTCAACTTTATCACTTCCGATGAGTGCTCCGTTACACCAACGGATGTTGTTTTCAGTAATATTAGGTTTACAGGAGATCCGAACACCTATAATGATTTTATTTACGCAACCGGTGAGATAGACAGGACTGATAAGGACTATACTAGGGTGTATAAAAATCCGATGGTTCAAATCGCTTTGTTTGATCAGGACGGAAAGATGGTTAACTACGGTGAAAAGTTCTTAAGCGATTATGACTTGCATAGATACGGTGAGTTTAAAATAACATTGGATAATGGGCCGGCGTATTCTACGTATAAACTAAAATGCTTTTCAGATTAATTTTATTTAATAGCCAGCAATTGTTATTCCGGAAATTATGACCTTAACCGGGGCATTCCTTCGTTAAAAGAGTATTTTAAGGAAACATAAGGTGACTCATCTATATAGTTCTAAATGTCAGTAAATTACCCGTATAGTAAAAGCTCTTTAAGTAAAGTTGTAATGCGTTAACCGTACCGTTTCTTTATAACAATCCTTGACAATAATATTCTGTAAACATATACTTTATCCAGTGAAACATTTAAAGAATTAATAATTGCAAGGCATGTATATGGAGCGTATATGCTAATTAATTCGTTAGGATGGTTTAAAGGGGAGAAGCGGCGTTGAAAAATTTGTTCAGGATAGTCATGGTGGGTTTTTTAGCGGTTTCTATAGTTACCATGGCTGCATGTTCAACAGGGTCGAAGGCAGGAGATCAAAATACCGTCAGCGTGAGCAAGTTAACGGCGCATACCGGAAGCCTGAACGGCGGCACGGTAGTCGGCGGCAAATTGGATGCTCTTAATTCAGCGAATGTTGTACCGAAGATAGCCGGAAAAGTCGCCAGCATTCCGGTTGACGTCGGGTCTGAGGTTGCGGAGGGTGACCTTCTGGTCAGCCTTGACGCAGCCGACCTGGTGGCTATGGTGGATTTATACGCGGCCCAGTTGGACAAGGCGAGAAATTCGGACCTGCCTACTCAGAAAAACCAGGCGGAACTGACGCTGGCCAACGCCGAATCCAGTTTTAAGACAGCCGAGGCGGACTACCAGAGAAACAAGCAACTGCGGGATTCATCAGTGATATCGTCACAGCAGTTTGAGCAGTCGGAAAAACTATATATTCAGGCCAAGGCATCATATGAAGCCGCCCAGAACAACCTGAACATTCTTGTAAACGCCACCATACCAGAGACGATCCGTCAGAGCGAGGCTCAGCTTAAAAAAGCGCAAGCTGATTTTGCCAACACTGTGATTAGGGCTCCGATTGGCGGGGTTGTCACGGCCAGATACATTAACCCCGGGGAAATGGCCAGTACGACTCAACCCGTAGTAACCCTGGTCAACCTGGATACGGTAATAGTCTCCGTGAATGTTAATGAAACTCAGATTAATAAGATTAATGTGGGACAGCAACTGAAAGTAAGAGTAGGTTCGGTTCAGGATGAGCCTTTCGTAGGTTCTGTTACAAACGTGGCGTTTGCGGCGAATTCTTCCTCTAAGGCTTACCCGGTGAAGATACAGATTCCAAACCCGCAACATGTACTAAAACCGGGTATGTTTGCGGAAGTTTTCTTTAACACCGGAGATGAGGACGGTATTATTATACCCAGGGAGGCACTTGCAACGGATGGGGAAAAAAGTTATATCTGGGTCATAAGTAACGGTATTGTCACAAAGCGTGAGGTGGTAGCAGGACCGTCGGACGGGAAAAACGTCGTCATCAGGTCAGGCCTTAGAGAAGGTGAAGAGATAGCGACGACAAACATTGATTCATTAAAAGACGGCGTTAAAATAATCACGCAAAATTAATATTACGATAGCTAATAAGACGTTTGAAGCATAGGTAACAAGTGGTATATTTGACTTAATAGGACAGCAGACGATATAGTCTATAATTTGGGTGGGTATATGTCTTTAACCTTGGATTTTTTTGGCTATCATCTAAATTTATTATGATATCGATATTTAAAAAACGGACCCCGCTTTATTATGAGTAGGGTCCGTTTTTCATTAATATCCGGTTGTTCTGCGTCTGTATCACCCATCGTGGCAATTTCCTTTCACCTATGAAAAAAATAATTGACGTCTTTAATAGTTAAATATATTATGGATCTTGATGGGCCGGTTGGATAAATTGGCCAGCAATTTATTGTTTTAAGGGGCTTGGAGGGGGATTATGGCAAAAAGAATTTCTGTGACTTATTGGGCGGGTATCTTGGCGGGTGTTATAATGTTGAGCTTGTTTCTATCCGGCTGTGGCAGCAGCACTTCAACGACGCAAAATGCAGGCGCGAAGAGCCCGGCCGTGCCCGTGGCGGTGGAAACAGCCAGGCGGGGCGACGTTGTCAAGGAACTGGTCGCCAGCGGGCAGTTGGTGGGGGAGCAGTCTGTGGTTGTATCACCTAAAATAACAGGCAAGGTGGCCTCTGTTCCGGTGGAAGTGGGGTCCATTGTCAATGCAGGCGACGTTCTTTTTACCCTTGACGATTTTGATATAAGAGCGCAGGTGCAGCAATCTGAAGCGTCAGTGTCGGTA
>MVQL01000054.1 GCA_002067205.1 Pelotomaculum sp. PtaB.Bin104 | reverse complement strand
CCGGTTTAAGATAAGGGGCGGCGCAAAGTCGCCCTTAATATCTCATAAGAAACCGCCAGGGGAAGGGCGGTTATTATTGTTATCGGGGGTGGGGTGCTTGTCCGATTTTGGCGAACGTATAGCGAAGCTTGAAGCGGAGGTGGATAATTTGAACGGCTGGCAGAAGAATCAAAACGGAGCGCTTCTTCGCGTTGACGCGAAGGTGGACGGACTAAAGAACTGGATACTGGGGTTATTGGGGACAAGCGTATTGTCCCTTATTTTATTGGTTGTAAACCTGGTTGCAAAGAACTAAAAACAAAGAAAGGTAAGGCGGTAATATGATACTCGTTATTGACAAAGGCCACGGCGGGACTAATTCAAATGGCGTATATGATCCTGGGGCCTGCGGAAATGGTCTCCGGGAAGCAGACCTGGTTGACGATCTTGGCAACCGGATTGCCGCAAAGCTGGCGCCCTATGACGTGCGGATTGAATTTGCGCCAAGGAGTAATTCTTTAAGTGAGCGAGCTGCATTTGCCAACAACCTTAAGGCTGATTTCTTTTACTCGCTTCACGTCAACAGTGGCGGTGGTACCGGCTTTGAGAGTTATATCCATCCGGATGCCGGGGAAGAAACCAGGAAACTACGCGACTCAATCCATGGCGCCATCGTCAGTGGTTTCCTTGCCGGCCAGGGCGTAAAGGATCGCGGGAAAAAGGAAGCTAACTTCGCTGTACTGCGCGAAACCAATATGCCGGCAGTTTTAGCGGAATACTTGTTCATTGACAATCCGGATGACGCGGCGAAACTGAAGAATGAGGCGTTCTTGGATGGTCTGGCAAATGAAACAGCTTGGGCGCTGGTGCAGGCTTTTGGTCTAAAAAAGAAAATTGTATCAAATCCGAGGCCGGATATTTGTTTGACCTGTTCCACCAGAGCTGAACGGGATAAACTCTATGCCGATAACCAGCGGTTGCGGCAAATAATAAAGCAGGCTTATGGCGCATTGGCGGACGTGGTGTTTAATTAATGGAATGGACCTGGCTGATCACCATCGCTGCTATTACCGGCACCGTTGCCAACATCTATAAGCGCCGGTGGTGCTTCTGTGTATGGACTATAACGAACTGTATCTGGTGCTTCATTGACTTCGCGGCCGGCCTGTATGCGCAGGCTTTTTTATTCGCTATTTATGCAGTGCTTGCCATATGGGGCTTGGTGCAGTGGAGGAAAGAAAAAAACTAATTACGGAGGTATAAGAAAATGCAAGAAACCGTATTATCGACCATTAATCAACTG
The DNA here is from genome assembly GCA_002067205.1 of Pelotomaculum sp. PtaB.Bin104. Lineage (GTDB taxonomy): Bacteria > Bacillota > Desulfotomaculia > Desulfotomaculales > Pelotomaculaceae > MVQL01. Next base: position 4,556 of record MVQL01000054.1, on the reverse strand, counting down.
ATTCCGGACCTGTTTGCAATCCTGGCCTGTTTGCTTGTATTTTATGTGCGCAAATTACTGAAAACCTGGTTGCCAAAGATTGAAGCCTGGATTGAAGCCCACACGACGGCTACGCAGCGGGAGACAATCAGGAAGCTTGGGCTTGAAGCTTTTGCCTATGCTGAAACTGTTTACCGAGAGAAAAAGGGCTCCGACAAACTACAAGAAGCCCTGGCCTACTTTAACCAGCATATGAGTAAGTACGGGCTGAGTAACCTTAATGCTGATGTTATTAGGGCTGCGGTGGAAGCGGCCTGGCTGGAGGATAAGCGCAAGGAATTTGCTCCGGTGGAATTGGCGGAAGTTAAAGTGTTTGAAGGAACTAAATAGGATATTCAACGTATTTGTCCTAAACGTATGAAATACTTGTAGATTCCAAGGCACAGAAACTAAAGCCGCCTCCTAACATGGGGGCGGCTCTTTTACTTAGAGTTTTAAATTGTCATTAACAATCTTTTTGAAAAGCCGAACGGATAGATCCGAATCAGAACCACCGGCCTTTATTATCGTTCGTAAACCTACCAGGTTGCATATGGCTTCTTTATCGTTGCTGCTCAGGATGTTGTCAAAACCCGCTTCGGCATAATAAACATGGGCGGCTTCATGGGCCAATATTCCAAGGTATATTTTTATTACCTCATTTTTGGGATATTCTTTTGCAATAGGATCAAATTCTTTAGCTACTACAGAGCATACTTTTGTAGCTGTATTTATATGAGCTCCAGAATTGATATTAGCTTCGCTTGGATTGCTTTCGTAAACTATTTCATTGATGTTTGATACAATCCATGAATATACTCCGATGTCTTTCTGTCTGATAAGCAGTAAACTTTCCCTGATAATTTCATTAAAATTTTCTGGTCCAGTTATCCTGGGGAGTTCGGTGTTATATACTTCCCTTTCTGTTACTGGGAATTTGCTTATCTCTTGAGAGGCAATATAAACTGAATTGTCGCTCCATACCACGCCGGCTCCCAGGGCTTCCGAAACAAACCTTACAGGAACCATAACACGATCATTAACTATTTGTGGCGGTACATCAGAGTAAATTTCCTGACCATTAACGATAAGTTTAATTGGATTATCTGCGTATGCTATAGAAGTGGTTGCTATTAACAATCCAACTAATAAGCCAATTAAAAAACGTCTCATAAATATATCCTCCTTTAAAAAAGTTTGTTTCATTTTAACAAAATTATGGTAATATTAAAAGAGTTTATCTATTCCTTAGTATTGCTCATTTCTACCAAGTGACGCAAATTATTTAACACAGAGGAGTTAAATAATTTATATAACGCGGTATCATTGTTTTTCTCTGCGGAGTTGACGACACCGGGATCATCCTTGGTATTACTGAAAAAATACCGTATTTTAATATGATTTTTCTCGCCCGGGCGGCTCCCTGGGTAAATTATTATTTCTCTTATAAAAGCCATTACTGTTTGCCGCTTTCCCTCCCAGGAAAGCGGTTTTTCTATCTTGCTTCGAAGAAGATCGATTAAACGATGCAATTCTTTAATCCGGAGCGATGTATCGGCAAACTGGTCTATCTGTGCTTTCAACTCAGCTTGGCGTCTTTCCAGGGCTTTCTTTTCTTCGGTGATTCGCCGAGCCTGTTCTTCAACATCATCCATGGGAATAATCCCCTGCCGGTACAAATCAAGTATCTTTTGTTTCTCGTTTTCTTTCCCGGCAGCAATTTGTTTTATTGTCTCTGCTTCTTCTGCCAGGCCGTTGGTGTCGGGCATGTTCGCCATTAATTCAGCCAATTCAGGACCAGGGTTTTTTATGAATGAGACAATTTTCCCCCAAATGTATTCTTCTATTTTATTGGCGCTTACATTGGAATTGCCACAAGGTTTTCTGACTACCGAATGCCTTTTACTTGAACATACATAACTTCGTTCAAGATAAACCCCTTGCCCGTTATACCTTTTAACCGTCCTCCCGGAATAAATTTTGCCGCATATCCCGCACCTTATTAAGCCGGTAAGTAAATATTGGTATTTAGGCTTGTACCAGTTCAGGCGGGAATGCTCTTTAATTACTGTTTGTGTTTTTTGCCAAAGTTCATCTGTGATAATCGATGGTACTTCACAGACAATTGGTTCGTCCTTTTTGCTCCTAAATGTGCGCGTTCCTATATAAACGGTATTGGTAATCATGTTGTAAATATAACCGGGCGCCCAACCGTTTTTATTTTTACGCCTGCCCATCCCCTGGATTTTTACTCCCGGGGGAAGACTTAATGCATTGAGATACTGGCATACCTGAACCGTAGTATACTGTTGCTCACCAACCAGCCGGAAGATTAACTGAACAAGCTCCACAGGTGTTATATTGGTTCCTTCAATAAGTTCTTCATTGGGGACCAATAGACCGTCTTTGTCTTTTTGGTATCCGAGAGGGGGATGTCCCGGCCACTTTCCCCGCGCAACTGTCCGGCGTAATCCGGCGTAGGTTCGCTCCCGGATCGTTTCCCTTTCCAGGTCCGCAACTCCGGCCAGGATAGTAAGCAGAAACCGGCCGGTAGGATCATGAGTATCAAAGGGTTCGGTCATTGATTTTACCCTTGCGAATTTTTCAATCTCATGTACGGAATTGAGAATGATTCTGGCGGACCGGCCGAGGCGGTCCAATCGGTATAGAAGGACTTCGCCGACAAGGCCCTGGTGGACAGTGTCCAGGAGTCTTTTTCCGTCTTTTCGTTCTTCCAGGGGGATTATTCCGGAAACTCCTTCATCAATGAAGAATTCTATTTCACCCAAATTATGAAGTTCAGCGTATTTTTTGCCGAAGTCTATTTGATTCTGGACGGTTTCATTTTTGGCTTGTTCGTCGGTGGAGACGCGGCAGTAGATGGCTATCATGACATCACCTCAAAGATATGTCCGGTTCCTAACCGGGCATATCTGATTTACCTTCTGTAATAATTGCTGTAATAGCCACTGTAGTAGCTTTTGTAACTGGGAGTATAATAATTGTAGTAACTGCTATAACTAGGGGTATAGTAAATTCTATAACTTGGAGTGTAATAATTGTAAGATGGTGTTAGTTTCGTGCCAACTTTTCCTGTATAAGGGTTGACATTTGGTTTAGTGCTCCAATTGTTATAGAAGTTGCCGTCTGGATTGCTGCGATAATGTGGTGCGACATATGTTCCGTTACTCCGGTAGTAGCCGCGGACGTAGACGGATGCACTTGCAACTGCGGCAAAAGACATGACAATGGTTAACGCCAGAGCAACAATAACAAGGATTCTTTTCATTATTATACACCTCCCTTCTTGCTTTTATTAAATAAGAACCCACCGGATCGGCTCCGGGGGTTCTTTGTTTTAACGTCGCCTTTGACTCTTATGCGATTTTATCATTTGCCTAACCCATTTGGGGAGGAAATAGGCAAGTCTAGAGTTGCCGCTTGGTTGTCCCTGTTGCCCAAATGTTCTACCAGTGCATCAACCATTTTAATGTCATTTTTTTTTAAATACAAAATTTTCTCAAACAATTCCCGTATTTCCGGGGTGATTTTATTGTCTGATAGAGGCATAGTGTTTTGCTTTGAATAGGAAGGAGTAGAATCATCGGTGCGGCCAAGGAGATAGTCGGTGTTGGTTTCTAAAATGTCGGCAATTTCTGATAATAATTCCCCATTAATTCTTTTTTTACCTTTTTCTATTTCATAAAGGTATGTTGGAGTAATATGCAACATAGTAGCCAATTTTGGACCGCTTATTTTTCTTGCTTTTCTCATTTCTTTAATCCGCAACATTTCAAATGCCCCTTTAAACTAATAGCTATATTTAGGATATCAAAAAACAAAAAATATAACAACAAGCTAATAGCTATAAAAAGAAGTATTTTAGAGCTATTAGCTTTTATTTTAAAAAAATCTAAACATTTAGCTCTATTTCAGATTTGAAAAATATAACCATTAGCTCTATTATGCCATTAAGAGGTGATAAATATGCTGAATTTTACTGAAGCAGTCAAGAAAATTATGAGTGAAAAAAATATAACCATAGCCCAAGTTGCCAGAGAAACCGGTTATTCCTGGCAATATATAAACGACCTTTTAAAGAATAAACGACGCTGGAATGAAGAAATAATGGGCAAAGTTGGGAAGGTTGTTGGTCTAGAAATTCGTTATCAACCAAAAGCAACCGGTACCGACGGCCAATGAGCCGAGGAAATAACCTTATAAAGGCAGGTGGTTTAATGGGAAGATTATGGCCGGTAAGCGATAAGGCTATGGAGGAATTCAGCAAGTGTGTTACAGACATCTATGAGCCGGATAAAAAGCGGATTCTGGATGGTTTAAGGTACGTCCTAAGTTTGCCAGACAGAGACACAAACACTAATACTACCCAAAAGAAAGAAGGATGTGCGTGAAAACCTATCAATTCCCCACTCTGGAAGATAGAGCGGCAGTAGAGACCGCCATTAGAGTGTTTCTCTGGACACAACGCGCGGACACCAGAATACAGATGCTGCAGGCGGCCAGGGCGGTGCTGGACC
>MVQL01000053.1 GCA_002067205.1 Pelotomaculum sp. PtaB.Bin104 | reverse complement strand
CGGGTAAAAAGCTCCGCGCCAGCGGAGCTTCCTTGTAGACCCCAGAGAAAACACATTCAAATGACCACATAGAAATACATAAACAAGGCACTCTCCGGCCAATCCCTGGAGAACTGCTCCTAGAAAGGCCGGAGTGTGCCCCCTTGGCATCGGTGCGGCGGCTTTTGTATCCTGTAAGGAATACCCTAAAAAAGCGGCCGCACCGTTCCTTTTTCAATCTTTGACCCCAAATCCAGGCAATCAAACGCGCTCCGCCGGGTATCCACGGTGGCCGGCAAAGACCTCAAAGAAATACTTCTGAGGCCGGCCATGAGCGTTAAGCCGAGACCGCACGACCTCAAATAAAATCCCAATAGTCGGGCTCGGTAGCGAAAGTGGGTGGCGGGGTTTAGCGCCCAAAAGAAATGTATTTGGCGATAATGTTGACAGCCTTACCATTATATATCTCCTTTTAGCCAAGGCTTTCAGAGTAATATTTGCAGTTATAGTCATATAAACTATGATATCTACAAACTAATTTGGATACCCCCAATTATTACACCCCTCTTTCGTTTTTTCTTCGTTGCCATAACCATCGATGCAAAAATACAGAGACATACTTAAAAAACTGGGCACTTTCCGGCCCGACTTCAGAGACTCATCACAATCGCAGCCGGAGTGTGCCCTTTATTATCAGCACGGCGGCTGTGTTTAACCCCAGAGGAATACCTTTGAAACAGCGGCCTTGCCGTTCCTCTATTTAATCCTTTAACCCCAAAGCTGGGCAGTCAGCCGAACATGCGGAACATGTAAGCCAAACTCCATTGTTAGCATGGTCGGCTGTCTGCCCGACCCCGAATTATTTAACTTAACTAATAGTACAGACTGCCGAAATTTGTGTAGGCTGCCTGTACTTTCCTTTTAACCCCAAAGAATATCATGCACATATCTGACCACAAAAACCGTCATACACATCTTTGACCCCAAAGATATCATGCACATCTTTAATCTTTTGCTTTTGGGGAAAATGGGGGAGATTGAGGGGGAAGAAACCGGGCGCGGAATTGGTCAACTATAACTTTCTAAAAAACAAAAACCAACTTTAAAAACCATAACCATCTCAAATACAACATAACCTTCATACCAATTCCGGGGGGCACCGGGGGGTTTCTTCCCCCTCAAGGTCTTTTCTTTTTATCTTTTACTACCTCTCTTATTAATCTTTTAACCCAAGAGAAAAACCCAGCCCCTGCCGCCTTCTCATATTACAAGAGTTGCGGGGTTGGGGAAGCCCACCAGGTTGCCTCTTTAGCAGCTGCAAGCTGATAAGAGGTCGAGGAAGGGGTGGGCTCGGGCAGTTTTTTCGCCCGAGCCCACCCCTTCCTCGCCTGGTGGGCTTCCCCAACCCTTGCAACTCCTCACTTTTTCACAAGGCGGCAGGGGCGGCCTATTTTTTAGGGTAGTAAAATTAAAAGTTTACTGGATCTAATTTAACCGGATCAAAATTTACTGGATCTAATTTTACTGGATCGTATTTGACGTACCTAATACAACTTTAACCTATCCCAACTTGTAAGATTAGTTAGGTTAAAAATATCAACTCTTTCATTTCTAACAGTGTATGCTACCCAGTTTCCGTTTTGCCAATCTTCATCGAATAGAAAAAAAATGTTCTCCAATCCTTGTTTTAAGGTAATGTCGATCAATGGAATTATGGATTTTTCTTTACGTGACTTTCCTTTTACCTCACCTGGTTCTCTACCACCAACAACAAGAATAGTAGGTTCCTGTGTCCACTTTTCCTTCCATGCCCCGGTAGAGCGATAGCGTTTCCACTTGTTTGTTTTCACAAAAAATCTTTCTGGGTTCGCACTTCGCTCATATTCCACATGAAATAAACTATTATCTATACGAATTACCGCATCCGGAGAGATCATATAAGGTTTTGCCATCAATTGTTTCGGTGTTACCTTCTGCCATGTCAACCTTGTTGGCCACCATGTATAATTTATTCCACGTTTTTCGCACTCAAGTTTGACTGTAATGCAAAATTCGTTGAGTTCTAAATCATGGATTAGTCTACTCATTTCAACAACATTGTTTGTTTCCTGCCAACGGGGTTCATCTTCAAATTCTTTATCATATCGTTTCCTGATGTGAAAAAGCACATCGTACCCCAATTGAGACAAAGCATAAATAAATTGATGAGTACCTTCATGTTTTGACACAATAGGCCTGAACCGTAAAACCAAACCTCTATCAAATAAGATTTTCATCCTTTGGCTAGCCTTTACAGGAGGTGTTTTTGATTCAGGGAAAAATAACTTTGCCACCTGTATATTTAAAAGAAAGCGGTGATAATACAACGTATCTAAAATGTCTAGGTCCCTTGTCGTCAAAATACCATGGGGACCAGCAGCTTTTTTTAGAAATTCTTCCAGAGTTATTGGTTCCTTAGGGTATTCCCAACTTGGAATTGTATAAACCCAAACCATATAAGACTACCTCCTTCTGGCGGTTTTTTTGGATAATATAGACTTAAAAAGCAAATGCGGCTTCTTTATCTTGTCAAAGTCCGGCCTCGTGAGTACCCACGCGGCCACCTTTTCTCCCTTCGCCTGATCAGCGCCGGCTTGCATAATTATTTCATTAAGTTCCTCCATACTCACCCCTGCTTTATTAGCAAGTGCCTCTATAGGGTTTTTGTTATCGTCGCCGGCGTCTTTTTTACTGCGATCTTTTTTCTTTGTAATATCAGTAACCCGGCAACCTTCTTTTTCAATCTCGCCTGCTATCTTCAGCATCTCATTACCAGCCCCGACTGCTTCGTTTTGATTAATTGTCCTCCTGGTTTCTTCAACGCCAAGTGCATCAGAATCATCAGCCTCGATAAATTTACCAGCAGCATCCACATTCTTTTTTTCCGGGGCAGAACTTCCATGACCATTGTTAATGTTCACCAAAGGCATAACTGAAACCGGCTCAGGTTCCGGCAGGAATTCAGATTGTTTTTCAAAGTGGTGATTGGCCCATTTAGAATTATATTTGGTGGGTATCGTTTCCGCCAAGAAAGCAGCCGTGACTTCCCCGTGAGAAACCAAACGGGCGATTGCTTTGTACGCCGGCAGATTTAAAATGTCGTCGGGACCGAAATTAAGCCTGTCCTGAACCTCGTCCGAAACTTGGATCATGTTGGAGTAAAGCCGCATAAATATCTTTGAAAAGTTTTCGGCATCCTCAAGTTCTTCCGTCCGGAAAAGAATTATGTTCTGAGCCAGGTTCATGACAGCTTTTTTAACCTTTTCATATTCAATCTGACCCATAAACTGAAAAGCAAGGGTATTCTGCCCGCCGAACTTCCTACCCTCAGAAAGAAGTTTCTCCAATCCCGGACAAAGGAAATTATGAGCCTCATCAACTACCAGGCTTACGGGAATACGCTTTTCTGGTTGCAGCACTACCTGGCTTTGAATGGCCTGCCAGAGCATGGTTACTAAAAACACCCCAAGCAAGTAAGCGTTTTCTTCACCAACAGCCCCTTTGGCCAAATTAACGACAAGTACGCGTCGTTTTGCAATTAATTCTTTCAAGTCTATATTATATCGGCTGGTCAGAACCCGTCTTACGTTGCTAACGGACAGGATCCTGTTCAATTTGTTCCTGGGAGCCGATAACGCCTCTTCTAAAAACTTTTCGTTTTCCGACATAGCCTCGAAGGTATGCTGCCAGTATAATCTTTGGTGGTCGTCAGTCAATTGGGAAATAATCGCCGTTCGGTAATTAAAATCAGCCATCATCCTGTAAACTTCGTAAAAAGTAACCGAGGGCAACGCGTCCAAGAGCGCATACATTGTGTTGATTAATAGCTCTTCTGAACGTGGACCAATGGCTTTCTTACCCCAGAATTGCTTAAAATTACTGATAACGTTAGTAACAAGCAAGTCAGGCACGTCGTCAGATGAAAACGGGTTAATTCCCAGCCGGTTATTTACATCGGCTACATTTAAATAAATTACTTCACGATTCGGCGGTATAAGACCAAGTGCCTTCGCGGCCAGATCGTTGTTCGGATCAATTACTATAATGGCCTTATTTAAGTCCCTAGCATCATTCCTGATTATGTTTTCCATGGTGGTGGACTTGCCCATGCCCTGACCGCCTAACATGAGGATGTTAAACTTACGGTCCTCCTCGTTAATGCCCACATATCCTTCTTCGTCGCAAAGGATTGCCTTTTCGGAATCTCTGCAAGTCTTCATGGGCGCAATCGCCCGCCTTACGGGATAGCGGTTAAGTGTCGCAACCCGGACGCGCACGGAAGGAAGATGTATTAGAGTGGCAAGATGAAAGCTCGACAAGTAGAATCCTCTGAATAGTAAAATTGCAGGCATCCTGTTTACCAGCCATTTAAGCCACAGTTTCCGAAAAATGCGAAGCATAATTTCGCCAAAAAAATTCGGAGGGACAATTCTGTTTTCAGAAGAAGCCTCCGAGAAAACACCCGCAACGCCCTGTGCTGTTGACCAACTGTCACATGAAAGTCTTAGCTCCACTATGAAGAACCCTTTACCTATTAGCTCAAGAGAACCTTTTAACTCTTTATCCTCGGTATAACCAATACCCGGGCTAGACTGATCATAGATTTTATCTGAGAGATGTTCCCGTTCGAAGCTAATCTGCATGTTTTTTACTTGCTGCTGAAAACTTAAAGGAGCTGGTATTAGAATAACCTGTAATCTAACTACACCGACCGCACTATCCAAAACATTAACAAGAGATTCTGTTATACTACTTTGGTAATCCCGAAGGCTCTTTAAGGTGTAAAACCAGGGCCGTGCGAGTTTATACTGCTGTAGAATCTGGTACTGACCATGATCCGGATACCCATCATTAAAGCGTAGATTCTGATAGGTGCTCTGAAAACGCTTTTTGATAGCTTCTAATTTTGATGCTGGCGCTGTTATATAAAACTTAATTCCGCTATCACTTTTTACCACTTCCCACACAAAATGATCCTGCCCCTTAAACAATCGAAAAAATCGTTCGATAAGGTTCCCGTATATTGAATCAAGAGCCCCCATTACCTCAAAGGGTGTTGCAGTATCGTCACGACTTAACACAAGTTCCACAGTTTTGAGGCTTTTAGCCCGTAGAAACCGGAAATACATACGTAAGGATACTACAGCAAACATCCCTAAAACTATAATCCATAATGCAATAGAGAATAATCTTGCAAATAAGTGATAAATACTGCTAAAAATTCCCGCAACCCTGGTTTCTAACAGATGCCTGCTACCCTTCGGCAGGCCTCCGGCTAAGAAACCGAGCAAGGACTGGTCCGGAAAAAAATATGAAAACATAAAATTGAGGAAATAGAAAAAAAGAAACAAAAAGACAAAAGCGCCTGGAATTAATAAGATGGACAAATTACGGTTCAATGATATCAACCCCCCTGAATTTAGAATCCAAAAAAATAGCCGGTTTACACCGGCCATAAAAATAAAGACAATGTTAAAAATAATCGTCTTATCATTATTAAACTTTTTAGTCCTAGTCGTGGATAGCGTTGTTCAAGCGATTGTGGACCTGTGGTCAGGCCGGCCGGGGAGCTGCACCGTCATAAGTCCGAATCAGTTTGTGGCTAGCAACTCCTGACTAATGGCAGCAAACCGGGCTGTCCACAAGATCCACATGAGCGTCATGTTCACATCATGCCATGCGTCACTAAATCTCGTATTCCTCTGTAATTTACCAGTAAAAATTATTGAATTATTCGGTAAAGGTTCAGTAAAAATTACAGAAGAATTACCGGAATTGCCTTTACCTCCACTGCACATCTATTTAAAATCACCTTGTAAACCCCAGAGAAAACACATTCATATGACCACATAGAAATACATAAACAAGGCACTCTCCGGCCAGGCCATGGATAACTGCTTCTAAGAAAGGCCGGAGTGTGCCCTCTTGACATCGGTGCGGCGGCTTTTATATCCTGTAAGGAATACCCTAAAAAAGCGGCCGCACCGTTCTTTTTCAATCTTTGACCCCAAATCCAGGCAATCAAACGCGCTCCGCGTTGACCCCCAAAGGAATGCATATACATCCCCAGAGAAATGCTAGAATCTAAAAGGGCACTCTCCGGCCCGACCCCAAATTTCAATCAAAATTAAGGCCGGAGTGTGCCCCTTTACATCGGCGCTGCGGCTGTGTCTGTCCCCAAGGAATAACTCTTAAACAGCGGCAGCGCCGTTCCTCTGTTAGTCTGACCCCAGAGTAGGGCAGTCTGCCGTCGATGGTCGACCGGAAAAACCAGCATCAGGCACCATCGGCGGTTGTCTGCTCAACCCTAAAAACTTGATTCAATGCCGGTGGTTCCAGCCTGGCAGCCGCTAAGACTACCCCCATACCAGACCGGTGCCACCGGTTACCTTATCTAAAAAATAATAAAACCCGGGGTTCATCTCCCCGGGCTCA
>MVQL01000052.1 GCA_002067205.1 Pelotomaculum sp. PtaB.Bin104 | reverse complement strand
TAAACTGGCTTCCTGCATGGCTATGGCAACTTGGTGAAAATCCTGAATTTCACCGGTGAGAAACTTTAGCGTCAAGTTATCGGCCTTGACCTTGCTATCATTCAATTTTTTCAGGGAGTTGTCCAATATCTCGGCGAAAGAACTACCCCCGCTTTCCTGTTTATTCACGGATCCCGCCGGTTGCACCGGTAAAGCCAGTCCTACTGGTGAAACTTGCATTTACCCGGCCTCCTTTTAACCCCGCCCTATATCCAGCGCCTTTAAAGCGATGTCTTTGGCGGCGTTCAATGCCGTCACATTCGCCTCATAAGCCCTGGTGGCAGTAATCATATTAACCATTTCATTAACAATATTAATATTCGGGTAAGCCACATAGCCTTTTTCGTCGGCGTCGGGATGGGAAGGATCGTAGACCAGCCGGGGCGGGTTGCTGTCTTCCAGCACCTTGGTTACCCGCACGCCGGCCCCTCTGAAAAGCGGCTGTGACGCACCGGCATCCTCTTCCTGCTTTAATATTTGAGCAAATAAGGGAATTCTTCTGCGGTAAGGAGGGTTGTTTGGATCATTCGGCCTGCCGGTAGTATTCATATTGGCAATATTATTGGAAATCAAGTCCAACCGCAATCTCTCCGCTGTAAGGCCCGAGGCGCTAATTGCAAAAGCGCTGAAAAAGCCGGCCATTTATTTACCTCCTCCCGCCTGATATAACATAACTCAACCCGGAATAACGTTCACTCAACTCTTTGGCGACCGCCTGGTATTGCATGCTGTTCGCCGCCAGGTTGGCCATTTCCTCGTCAATATCAACATTGTTGCCGTCAGTGCGCATAGTGGTTGCTTTATTGAGGAGCACCTCCGGCTTCAGTTCGGCCAGTGAAGGTTTCACGCCAAAGTGCCTGGGATCCGTTGTAATCATCTCCACAGGCTCCCGGTCCAAAGCTTGTTTAAGCAAACTGTCAAATTCCACAGTAGATTTTTTAAAGTCCGGAGTGTTTACATTGGCGATATTATTAGCTAATACTCTTTGACGCAGAGCGCCTGCGTCCAACTCTTTCACCAGAGCGATCATTACTTGATTAGAAAAAAGGTCCACCAGCAACCCCCCATTTATATGCGACAACCAGCACTAATCTAAAAAACCAAGTCTCCCAAGAACTTGGCCGATTCCAATGGAAATTTTTTATCATATGAGGAACTACTTACCTAATGTTATTTTACTGAATTATTCTACATTAAAAAAATTTATCCTTCAAAAAAGGACAAAAAAATACCATTTTTTTTTAAATTTTTTTGCACAAAATTTTATATATAGACATATTGTTCCATAAATGTAATATAAGTAGGCAATAGAAAATATTACCTTAGTATTGAATCATCCTAAGCGTGGTCGTGATATAATGGTGAAAAGATAGCTTACCAATCTCACCTCCTTCAATCACATCCCGTTCCGTAATGTTTGCTTCCTTGACATTGGACTTGGTTTTCTTTATTGTCCAACAGCTAATAAAATCCACCAAAATGTCGATAAAGAATTAAGAAACAATATCCATTCATGGACATTCTTCGCAAGGAAAATGTCATTTTGTGTTGAATATGTTTAGCATTACTAACAAAACCAAGTAAAACAAGAGGTAGACATATGAGTATAATCGAAGGTAAAACTGTCCTCATTACCGGCGGCACCGGCTCTTTCGGTAAAAAATTTGTTGAAATCGTCCTAAGCGAGCACCATCCCCAAAAAGTGATAGTATTCAGCCGGGACGAACTAAAACAGTTCGAAATGGCCCACCAATTCGACCACCCCGACCTGCGCTTTTTCATCGGCGACGTGCGGGACAAAGACCGCCTCTACCGCGCCTTCGACGGGGTGGACATAGTAGTGCACGCAGCCGCGTTAAAACAAATTCCTATCGCCGAGTACAATCCCTTTGAGGCGATCAAGACAAATGTACTAGGCGCCCAAAACATCATCGACGCCGCCATCGACTGCGGGGTATGGCGGGTAATCGCCCTCAGCACCGACAAAGCGGCCAACCCGGTTAATCTCTACGGTGCCACTAAACTATGCTCCGATAAGCTTTTTGTTTCCGGCAACTCTTATGCCGCAGACAAAAAAACAAAATTCGCCGTGGTGCGCTACGGCAACGTGGTGGGCAGCAGAGGAAGCGTAATACCCTTTTTTAAATCCATCCGCCACACCGGCAGGTTGCCCATTACCGACCCGCGCATGACTCGCTTCTGGATCACCCTGGATCAAGGCGTGAATTTTGTGATCGCTTCACTCGGCCGGATGCAAGGCGGGGAGATCTTTGTGCCGAAACTGCCCAGCATGCGTATTACCGACCTGGCTAAAGCCATAGCTCATGATTGTCAACTGGATTTTACCGGCATCCGGCCGGGTGAGAAAATTCACGAGGTGATGATCACCGAAGACGACGCCAGGCATACCCTTGAGTTTAGCGATTACTTCATTATTGAGCCGGAGTTCCCTTGGTGGAACAGGGAAAGAATTGTGGGTGGGCTTTCTCTTGAAGAAGGCTTTGTTTATTCCAGCGGCACAAACACCTGGTGGCTTTCACCAGAAGAATTGCGCAGAATAATTGACGAATAACATATGCTTTGTGGGGGTTTTACGCCATTAATGGACGCATTCATTCCTTACGCTAAACAACAAGTTGACGAAGACGATATTGCATCAGTAGTTAGCGTCCTTCGCTCCGATTGGCTGACCACCGGACCACAAGTTGCCAGCTTCGAGCAGGAGCTGGCTGAAACAGTCCGCGCCAGATACGCTGTTGTGTTTTCCTCCGGCACAGCGGCGCTTCACGCCGCTTATTTTGCCGCCGGCGTCGGGCCCGGCGACAAGGTGATTACCACACCTATTACTTTTGCCGCCACCGCCAACGCCGCCCTTTACCTGGGAGCGCGGCCAGTCTTCGTAGATATAGCACCGGGTTCCTTTAACATCAACCCGGATTTGATTGAGAAATTCATTACAAACCGGACAAAAGTGATTGCGCCGGTAGACATGACCGGTTTGCCGGCACCGGTTGAAGCAATAATGGAAATCGCCAACAGCTGCGGTCTTATTGTAGTAGAAGACGCCGCTCACGCCCTGGGAGCCAGTTATAAAGGTCAACAAGTCGGCTCCCGGGCAGACATGACGGTCTTCTCCTTTCACCCGGTTAAGCATATTACTTGCGGTGAGGGCGGGGCCGTAACCACCAACAACCCGGAGTATTTCGAAAAGCTCGTAATTTTCCGCTCACACGGTATGGTGCGGGACCAGAATCTTCTCAAGAATAACCACGGGCCTTGGTATTACGAGATGCAGCACCTGGGTTATAATTACCGTCTCACCGACATCCAGTGCGCCCTTGGACTAAGCCAGCTAAAAAAACTGAAACAGTTCCTCGCCCGGCGGCGTGAGATCGCGGCCCGCTATAACGAAGCCTTCGCTGTTTGCCCATACTTGATTACCCCGCCGGCGGCATCCGGTGCTGAACCGGCCTGGCATTTGTACGTGCTTCGTCTGGCTGGCGACAACCCTCCGCGCCGGGAGTTGGCCGAAAGACTCCACGAAAGAGGAATTGGCACCCAGGTGCATTACCTCCCGGTCTACCGCCACCCTTACTATCAGGACCTGGGCTACCCGGCAGGCCTCTGCCCGAACGCCGAAGATTACTACCAACGGGCGATAACCATCCCCCTTTACCCAGCCATGGAAGACACCGACGTGGAGCGAGTAATCGCGGTAGTGCTAGAGGAAGTTGACATTCTGTACAAGTAAAAAAGTTACATAATTATAAGTAGAAAATCAGGCAAGCCCTAAAAAATTGTTAGCGAGGTGACACAAGCGTGAAGCATAATCAAGTGCAGGATATTAAAGAGCTTTCCGCTGAGATATTCGAATCAGCCCTGGATTATTTGCCGCGTTTGGTAAATGGTTTACTACAGGCATCAAATCATTTTAAGGGAAATGAGTATACTGAAGGTTACCAGATCCTGCAGGAAGCAAGTGAAGGATTGATGTGGTTCAGCGAGGTGGTGCACGGCCTGCCTCTTTTACTGCCCCAGGGGGAAAGTATGATCGACATAACAGAAAACTGGCAGTCTTATCTAAATGCCCTAAACAATATACTTCCTTCAATAGAAAAAGGTGACGGCATTGCTTTGAGCCGGCTTCTGGACAATGAAGTCGTCCCTTTTATTGTACTGGTCTACGAAATAATCAACAACTTAAAACCGGGATCCGAATATTCACAATAAACTCATTTTTAGGTGTCATGAGGCTTCCATCAAAATATAATATTTGCCCACCTTTTCGACTCTTCCACCAGTGGGTATTCGTCCCGTATCCATCTTTCATAAAGCCGTTCAATCATGTCCATCATCAACCCCTTATCAAGGTAATGCTGAACAAAACGGCTGTAATGTTTTTTCTTGTCTATATGCAGAAAAATACTCACATCACTATCCGAGCGTAAAGAACTAAATGCCAGCACCCTTGCACCTTCTATAAAAATGATTCCATAACCAGGTAATGAAACTCTTTTGTTTAAAGCATTCATAGTCTTTTGTCTTTTATGCAGCGGTAATAACCAGTCATCAAGCCTTACACTTTGGTTGCTGGTATTGATTTTCTTTTTCATTTTGCTTCGACCAGGTGAGAGCCAATGAACCCGGTGCCCCGGTAACAACTGTTTTTTAGTTGACATTTTTTACCCCTTTCCAACAAAAAGTACAAATAAACAATGAAAAATATCATGATTCATGTTATAATAAAAATATTACTTGTCTGAGCAATGGTGGAAATTATTTTTATATAAATTTCAATCTGAATTTTAACACAAAAAAAATGATATAAAAATATACAAAAATATATGGATTATTAATTGCTTGCTAAAAAGGTGACTTGCAAATAATGAGAATTATTATAGTAATTCAAGCGAGAACAAATTCTACACGTCTTCCGCAGAAAGTACTTTTGCCCCTAAATGGAAAAACAATTTTAGAAAGAGTTATCGATCGGGCAAAAAAAGCGACTTTACCTGACGAAGTAATTATCGCTACCACCACTCAACCGGAAGATGAAGCTATTTACGGCCTGTGTCAATCGATAAATGTGAAATGTTACCGGGGCAGCGCTAATGATGTTTTAGACAGATATTACCAGGTTGGACAGGCGGAAAAAGCCGACATTATTGTACGGATTACCTCTGATTGTCCCTTATTGGATCCGCAAGTACTTGATCAGGTAGTAAAAGCTTTCCTGAAATATAGTAATTGCGACTATGCATCAAATACCATTTTCCGCACTTATCCACGCGGTCTGGACTGTGAAGTGATCAGCTTCCAAGCTCTTGCAAAAGCTCACTCGGAAGCGTCATTTCCATGGGAAAGAGAACATGTTACTCCATACATTTACCGTCACCCGCAACTTTTCAAATTATATAGTGTTATTGACAAAAAAAACTTTATGCATCCAGAACTCAGATTTACTGTAGACACTGAGGAAGATTACATGTTTGTCAGAGCTATTTATCATTTTTTAGGCAATAATTTATTTTATTTGAAAGACGTCTATGAACTGTTAGACAAACAACCCTGGCTAGCCTATATAAACAAAAGTGTAAGCCAAAAGGCATTATAAATTTAAATTAATCCAAAGGATAAGTAACAATATGTTTATATATCTCGAAAAGGCACGCAAATGCGAAGAAGATGCCAGAATCGTAATGGACTGGCGAAATAATCCTGCGGCGTTAAAAATGTTTTTCCATTCGGAACCCCAAAATTGGGATGATTTTTATCAGGAATTCCGCAGTGAATATTTTAATAATCCCCGGCTCCAACCCGTGTTTGCCTATGTTAATGGTGAAAAAGCAGGATTTTTACGTTTTAATGAGTACCACGACATACCTGGCAAAACCGTTTCCATCGGTATCAATCTAAATCCACAAATGCGTGGTTCAGGGTTTGGTAACAATATAATAAAAAAAGGAACCTGCCATCTTTTCAACCAGGGCTATGATACAGTTGTTGCCGAGATAAAACAAAACAACATCGCTTCAATAATAGCGTTTGAAAAGGCAGGTTTCAGATATTTCGATCAAATAGACAAGAAGATTGAAGATACAGGGGAAACCATCCCTATTTTCAGATATATTGTAAAAAATATTACTAACAATACAACAATAAACAGCGCTTCCAATGTATTTATTATTGCCGAGGCTGGTTCCAACTGGCGTTGCGGCGCATATAAGAGAGACCTGCAAATGGCCAAGGCATTAATAGATGTTGCTGTAGAGGCGGGTAGCGACGCTGTCAAGTTCCAAACCTTCCGTGCCGAAACAGTTTACGTACCTAACGCAGGTGAATCAGATTACTTGAGCAACGCAGGGATAAAGGAATCCATAACCGATATTTTCAGAGACCTGTCCATGCCTTATGACATGATCCCTGAACTGGCAGGTTATTGCCAAGAAAACGGTATACAATTTATGTCCACCCCATTTTCAGTTGCTGATGCGAAAGCTGTTGACCCCTATGTAAACATTCACAAGATAGCTTCCTATGAAATAACCCATATGCGACTGCTCGAATTCATAGCCCGCACGGGCAAACCGCTCATTCTTTCCAGCGGCGGCGCTACAATAGAAGACATCGAGTGGGCCGTCAATCATTTTTACAAAAATGGGGGTAAAAATATTTCAATAATGCAATGTACCGCGAAGTACCCCGCCCCTCTTTCCAGTTTGAATTTGAAAGCAATTCCACTTCTCATAGAAAGACTTAATGTTCCGGTTGGGCTGTCTGATCACAGCAGGGAACCACTAATTGGACCGGTGGCAGCTGTGGCCCTCGGCGCCACTATTATTGAAAAACATTTTACCCTGCACAATAATCTTCCCGGACCTGACCACTCTTTTGCCGTCACGCCCGGAGAATTAAAACAAATGGTCAAGGCAATCAGGCAAACCGAACAATCCTTAGGCTCAGGAGTAAAGAAAGTGCTGGAGGAAGAACAGGAGCTAAATAATTTCGCCCAACGTTCCATTCAAGCCATAAAAGATATTAAGAAAGGTGAAATATTAAGCGAAAATATAAATATCGACATCCTGCGCCCGGGCAAACAAAAGAGCGGTTTACACCCGAAATACCTGCCGGATATTGAAGGCAAAACTGCAAGTCGTGAAATACTTGCCGGTGAAGGTATCCAAGCTGATGATTACCAATAAGAAATGGTTTTTTTTCGATCTGGATGGAACACTGGCCGACAGTATCCCGGCAATGAAAAAAGCTTATTTTAACTTTTTACATGACTTTGACATTAACGGCACGTTGGAAGAATTCGAGGAATTAAACGGTCCTTCCATATCAGAAATTGTAAATATTTTAAAAAGAAAATACGGGCTGGTCTACAAGCAAAAACATCTTGTCGACCTTTACCGGAGGGAAGTCAAATCCTGTTACATTAATTTTGCCCGGCCCGCGAATGGTGCTCAAGAAATTCTCACCGATCTAAAAAACAAAAAATATAATTTGCTTCTCGTCACTTCTGCCTACCGGGAACTGGCTTTTAATTTTATCGTAAAGCAAAAATGGAATAGCTATTTCCAGGATTATGTCTTCGGCGACGAAGTTAAAAAAGCGAAGCCGGATGCCCAAATATATTCAATTGCTTTAAAGCGAGCCAACACCACTCCGGAAGCAGTTGTTGCCGTTGAGGATTCACCCAATGGCATAAAGTCCGCAAAAAGCGCGGGACTTTATGTTATCGGTCTCACCGGCACCCATCCCGTCAATAAATTATTGGACTGCGGCGCTGACATGGTAATTAGTCATTTAAAAGATGTTCTGACCTGCCTGGAGACTAAAAATGCTTTATGAGATTGTTGCCAAAGGTGATATATATCTACACTGGACAAAGGCTGAAGCGTCTTATAGAAAAGGTGACGAAAGAATAATAGAGGAAATATGGCAGCAAACATTGAGAGAGAAGGAAGGAAGTTTATTTAACGGTACTTTACTGAGCTTATGCAACCTGCGGGAAGAGAAAAACAAGATTATTATTACCGGCAGCTATATCCAGTACAAACATTTTATCGCCCACAGAAAACGGCCTGACTTGAACTTGAATATTAAACCGGTTGGAGTGAGCGGTATAACTGTCCTGCAAGAAAGTTCAGATGAACTTATTATCTTCGCGAAGAGAAAAGACAGGAACACCCAATACCCGGATTTTTTAGAACTCGTACCCTCGGGAAGCATTGATGAAGAATGTGCGAAGCCAGATGGCACAATTAATTATAAGTCCAAAATTTTATCCGAGCTTGCAGAAGAAACTGGATTAACAACCGAACTTGTAAAAAAAGTTGAGGGGTTTGCCCTGGTACTGGATAGAATTGATAATGTTTACGACGTTTGCTGTAAAATATCTGTATCCGCCGACCGTGAACTAATCAAAGAAAGGTTCGCCTGTTCAACTGAATATTACTCGCCGATTTTTATTGCTGCCGGTGATCTGATTGATTTTGTAAAAAAAAATTACAATTCGATTGTACCTACATCTATAGCTCTAATTGGTGCCTTCCTTAGCGATTGTCATGGGACAACGCCTCATCTAATTCACTTTATAACTGCTCCATGAAGTGAAACCTTTTTGTCCGGTTCTGACAGGCGAACATCTTCTTCAATTTGCATGTTGAACAGCCTGTGCGTTAACATTACGAACCGAAATACCTTTTTGAGCTAAAAATTGCTTAGCCTCCTTTGGAGTCTGTTGTGTGAAATGATAGATACTTGCAGCTGCTACTGCGGAAACATTTGCCTTAAAAATAACTTCAAACATGTGCTCATAATTACCCGCTCCACCGGAAGCTATTACAGGAATGTTAACATTATCCGCAACTAATTTAATAAGTTCCAGATCATATCCTTGCATCGTGCCGTCTTTTTCAATAGATGTGATAAGTATTTCCCCCGCGCCAAGCAGCGACACTTCCTGTGCCCAAGCGCCAACTTCCCTTCCGGTAGGGCGCGACCCGCAGTGACTGAAACACATATAAACACCATTTGCTGTCCTACGTGCATCAATGCTCACCACAACACATTGAGAGCCAAAATATTCTGCCGCCTTGCGAATCAGATCCGGTTGTTCATAGGCGGCACTATTAATGCAAACTTTGTCGGCACCTGCTCTAAGCAGGTTTTTTATATCTT
>MVQL01000051.1 GCA_002067205.1 Pelotomaculum sp. PtaB.Bin104 | reverse complement strand
GAGGTCGTCAATATCAACATGAACTGAAGTTGCAATCTGGTCTTTAAGCATATACAGCCATTCCATTTGTTCCTGGGTAAACTTTGGCCCGGCGCCCTGTTGCTTTTTCCAGACCCAGTCGGCAAAATTTTTGTCAACGATTTTATCGTAAGGGGTCAACGCTGAATCAATGCCGGCAACTTTCCTGATAAGTGAGACCAGGGCCGTAAACTCGTTTTTTGGTTTGCCTGAAACATTTTCGAGCACTTCATAGGCACGCCAGACATTCAGAGGTGCAAGCAGAGGTTTTTCCTGAACAATTAATTCAACAAGGTCTTTAATCATTTTAAAGGTAAGCTCGCGCCGGCGGAAAGGCTGACCATAAAAGATTTGCAAGGCTGTTATCTCATCCTTATGCGATTCAATCCATTCCTTAAAGGCATTTATAGTTTCACCTGCCTTCTCTTTATTGTTTTTTACCCACCCTGCATTAAGCACTTCATCGGGATTAACAATATCTATTTTCTGCTCATGTGCTTTACGAACATTCTCTATAAATTCGTTCAGATTGCCGGTGAAAACCTTTGCGGCATCATTGCGTAGGATTTCAAGCTCCTTCCTGATTGCGGCTTCAATTTCGACAGGAGGTTCGCCCTGTTTTTCTTTATTCACCTTCCGTTCAATGGATTCAATTGTATCAGGATTGTAAGCGTTCAATAATGATTTGGCAACGTCTTTTAAAGAAATCCCTCCGGTTTTTTCCTCAAACTGTTTTTTCTCTTTATCAGTTATTTGTTTTTCCAGTCTTACAAGCCTGTTGGCCAGTGAAGTAAACAGGTCTTCATCTCTGGCACCCACTGTAACTGCTTCCAGAAGGTCTTTCAGCGGCACGCCGGGTTTTTTCTCAAGCGGACGGCTGTCGGTTTTCAGGCTTTTGGTAACTCCTATGGCATCAACTATAACAAAATGATCCTTGGCGACCCTGGCACAGGGTGACACTTTTTTCAAATCATCAAAATCAATAACTCTTGTACCCCGTCCTTTCATTTGCTCGAAATAGTTGCGACTTTTCACGTCGCGCATAAAAAGCAGGCATTCGAGCGGTTTAACATCGGTTCCGGTGGCAATCATATCAACGGTTACTGCAATCCGGGGGTAATAATCATTTCTGAATTGTGCCAGAATTGATTTCGGGTCTTCGTCAGTCTTATATGTGAGCTTTTTACAGAACCTGTTTTCTTCGTTGAATTCTTCCCTTACAATATTGATAATATCATCAGCATGGCTGTCGGTTTTGGCGAAGATGAGAGTCTTGGGTACTTCGAAATTGCCATTCTGGTCAAAACGGTCGGGGAAGATCTCCGGCAGCCGGTCTCTGAATGCACGAATCACTGTACGGATCTGATTAGGATTGACAATTTCTTTATCAAGCTGCCGGGCGGTATACTCTTCGTCTTCATCCTGGAGTTCGTATCTTTTTTTGCGGGTAAGTAATTCCCGGTGTTCAATGTATTGTCCCTTCCAGAGGGTTGCCCCTTGTCTCGTAATCCTGGTCTCAATCAGATATACATCATAGCCGACATTCACTCCGTCTGCAACAGCCATTTCATGTGAGTACTCAGAAACCAGATTTTGCCTGAAATATGCATAGGTCCTTGCATCGGGTGTTGCGGTCAGTCCAACCTGGAATGCATCGAAATAGTCGAGTACCTGCATCCAGAGATTATAGATGCTCCTGTGGCATTCATCGATTACGATAAAATCGAAATACTCGATGGGCAATTTTTCGTTATATTCCACCGGCGGAATTTCTTTGGGCTGCCATTTTTCGTTAGGATTCTCATCTTCGGCGCTTTCATCCAGATCCTGTCCCTTCAGAATGGCATACAGGCGCTGAATTGTGCTGATATATACATGATTATCATCAGGGATATATCTGGACTTCAGCCGATGGACACCATACAGTTCAGTAAATTTTCTGTTATCGTCATTCGGGAGATATAACATAAATTCCTGCTCGGCCTGTTCTCCAAGGTTTTTTGTATCTACGAGGAAAAGTATTTTTCCTGCATTGGTGTATTTCAGCAGGCGGTAAATAAAGGTGATGGCAGTATATGTTTTTCCGGCACCTGTTGCCATCTGAATTAATGCACGTGATCTGTTGTCTTTAAACGATTTTTCAAGATTTCTGATAGCGTTTGTCTGGCAATCTCTGAGCCCGGAGGTTGTCAATTCCGGCAAATCATGAAGTGATGCCCTGAGCGACTTAGTTTTCCTGAGCCATTCGCTCAAAGTGGCAGGTTTATGAAATGAGAAAACATTCCTGCCTCTTGGCTTTGGGTCTCTGAAGTCGGTAAAAGCAGTTACATCGCCGGTACTCAGATAAACAAAAGGCAACCGTTCATTATTCAGGTATTTCAATTTTGCGGAAGCATAATCCCGGGCCTGGTCTTCGTGCATAGTAATTCGGTGGCCCTCTTCAGCACGTTTTGCTTCAATAACCCCGACCGGCTTTCCGTCAACAAATAAAACATAGTCGGCTGGTCCTGCATCTGTCGGATATTCTCTTACTGCAACACCCTGGCCTTCATTCAGATTTATTTGTGATCTGTTCTGAATGATCCATCCGCACGCTCTTAACTGTCTGTCGATGCTGTCTCGTGCTATTTGCTCAGGGTTCTGATTCATTGCTTGGAAAAACTCAAATTTAAGAAATTAGTCTCTGTGTGTTCAATGATTTCAGCTCTTTTGCAAGCTTTGGTTGTGGGTTAGCTTGTGAGGCTTGCAAACGTGTGCAATTTGCCACTGAGGTTTAATTAAATTTTTTGCGTGCGGGCCAAATCCCGATAGAAAGCACTGAGTTTTATTGTCATTGTTAAGCTGTCAAGTGTAAAGATATTTTGTTGTTATTTACATAACAGTCATGTTATCAATGGCTTGCCCACAACATCGCTTGTATATGTCCTAACCTTACCTAATAACTTTTTCCCCGGTAGTTAGTATTCACTTTCTTGATTTTATGGAATCTGTAAATTCCATCCCTTCCTTCCATAACCACGCCCCATAAGTCTCAATAGTGAAAGCAGGTGACCTGGAATTCAATACGTCTTTGGTTAATGTTTTGAGGCGTCCGGAATCCGGTGTCCGGCGTCCGGTGTCAGGTCTCCGGTCTCCGGTCTTCAGTCTCCGGTCTTCAGTCTTCATGTGATTGGGCCTGCCGGTTACAGCCAAACGAATACCGGTTACCATTACTAAAACGTTCACTAACAAGCCTATACAAACAAACCACTTCCCCGTCAGTCACAAAAGCAATGCATAGGTAACAACAATCCATCCCGTAAATCGCCTTGTCTGACTTTCACAGAAAGCTTGGCAAACCGAAGTTAAATAATATGATTTTATGTTTCAAGGAATAGTTATTAACAATTTGTTGTTCTTAAATGTTGACTGCCAGCAATATATATGATATATTCCATATAGTTTCATAATTGAATTCATAAAAACGTGTACCAGGTCGGGCGCTGATGTAACAACCGGTTGGAAATTTCAGTGAGGAGCCAGGCATCATGGAAACAATCAGCATCAAGCCGCGTGGTCACTTTTTTCTTATGCATCTTACCGATTCGCCCGATGACTTCGGATTGTTGCTGCTTTCAAGCGACCCCCGCTGCCCGAGATAATAATCAACGGCTGTACCCGGTTTGCCTTCATCGGTGGTCCACCAGGTGGCAATGCTTCCGAGATTCCGGAAGGTGCCGTTCTCAACCCTGTATCCTGCAGGCAGACCGTTGAACCGCGATTCGTTTGTGCCAACGAACCCGTCGGCCCATCCGCTGCTGCTTTTCAGCTTGTCGCCCGCCTTGCCGGCCCCGCCGAGCTGACCTGCAAGCTGAGCCCAGTCGGCAGCATCGGGCACCGACCATCCCTTCGGCGCCAGACCACGCGGATCAGTGACAGCGAACCAGTTGTACAGCTTTCCGTATTTCTGCCCGTTCTTCGGATCATTGTTATAGTAACACCATGCCGGTTTCCCTGCTTTACCTGCCGAAACCCATTCTTCATTCGTCCTTGCTTCGGGAATCGTATCCCCGTTCCTGAAGGTGACAACATTGAGGTTGGCCGCTGCCCATATCTGCAGTCCTATTTTTATTGTTCCTTCATCCGCAGCCATTACTGCAGGCTTTGCCGCAGGAACTGAAGCAGATGGTTTCTTCTGAGACGTTGTTGTCTTTTTCTGAGCAGGAACAGTCTTTTTCTGCACCGGAGCTGATTTTGCCTGAGTCGTTGTTTTCTGCACCGGTTTTGCCGATACTTCCTGTGCAGCAAGTTCGCTGACAGGAAGGAGACAGGAACAAACAAGCATAATAGCAAATGTCCCTGTCAAGGAATTTGTAAATGTCTTTTTCACGATTTCCTCCTTTGATTAAGCTGCTATTTGGAAAACGTTCCGGACCCCGGTTTATTACAGCATTCAATCCACGTTCAACCATCCGAAACTGTTAGCCGGCCGGAACTGATTATCATACTTCCAGGAAGATTGTTCAAAGTATCTCAGAAGATTTTTAATTTGGTTTTTGACAGGGTAAAGGATGAATGGCAGGTCTGCTGGTCTGCTGGTCTGCAGGTCTGCTGGTCTGCAGGTCTGCTGGTCTGATGGTCTGATGGTCTGATGGTCTGATGGTCTGCTGGTCTGCTGGTCTGATGGTCTGCTAAACAGGTGGCAATGACGATGAATGTTGGTAAATAACCTTCCATTCATTATCGATTTTTCTGAAAATAAACGTAATCCCAAACTTATTTAGAACATACTTGTCGCCTGACATCATCGTCATTTCGAATTTGCCAATCCAACGGCCCGGCGGTTGAGGGAGTAAACGTTGGCAGCGTAAGCCCGTCCGGTTCGAGTCCTGGTACTTTAGCCACAAATCTGTCACGGCGGGCAAGCCGCCATGGCGCAATTTTTGCAAATCCCGGCGAAAGATAAAATTGTCTTGGTGGCAGGATTTGTCCAGAGCCGAAGTCACGGATTTGGCAGATGAGTGAAAAGTTCTTTGTCAAGATGAAGTTATCAAGGTGGCGAGCAAAAATTGTGACAAGTTTATTACCCCAACCGTCCGTGTTAGCTGTTGGGCTTATTTTAAAACTGTCTCGTTTGCAGAAATTGTCAAGTCAGGGCAGTTTTGTTAAAGTCCAGGTAAACGGAACTGATTTGTCCAGCTACTGGAGTTTGTCTAGATGGCCAAAATTCATTTGTCTATAACTACAATTTATCATTAATAATTTCCAAGTAAATCCGATAACTATGAGTCGAAACCTGGCTGGCAAGTGCAATAAGCTACGTTGCTGAATATATCGCTAATTTGATGCTTAATCAGCTTATTGCATTTGCCAGTAAGTTAGCTGTAGGGCAAATTTTATTATTGTCATGATCTATCGACATTTTCTGCTTTAGCCGCCAGTCTCGTTGAGTGGCAGGGACGGGCTGGAAACCTCTTTTGCTACTCATGGCTTGTGCGAAGGCCAGTAGGGGGTAGCAAATGGGGTTGACAGCGAAGGGATGCTGCTAGTGGCTTAGCCATAATATTAATTTACTATTATATAATAAGTAATTTATATTGAGGCTTTTGCAAATTTCTCCAGAAGTACTGTACTTGGATGATTTGAAAGTGATACAAGTTTGTTGACTATAGCAATTGGAAGGAGTGAGTTATCGTACATATCACAGCGCAACTTCTCAATATTGACTAGGATTTGATGAAGGATATGAAAGTCCCTCGGTTTTGGGTCCATAACATTGTACTTGGGTGGTTTATTTTGGCAATAAGGATACTTTTATCCTTATTAAAAGTCTACGTCCTCAAATTCTTAATGCCCATACATATCTTTCACTGTAAGTTTCCTCCATTTCGGATTTATCTTACTAGTAAATTCATAAACATTACCCTTTGCGTCCACTTTTATTTTAGATTTTACCAGTTTTTTATTGTCTTCCAAAACGTCTGGCGGATGTAAAATCTTGTATAGATTAAAAGTAACCACTCCATTATTATAACAGAAGCTGCCAAATTTTCTGCCATGCTTATTAGCATACCCATACATATGTGCAAGGAATAAAGCTTCAGGAAGATTATCAACAACTCCAATAAAACTAATAAGTTGCTCAACTTTATTAATATATCTTATATCTCCACTTTGTGTTTTAAATACCAAATAATATTGGTATGGAAAGATTGAATAATAATTTGAGTAATAAGTATTTTCTTTCGAAAACTCAGTTAAGGTAATTTTAACTGATGTATCCGAACAAAAGACAGGTTTGTATTTCTTATTAGAAATGTTACAAATCCCTGCTTCCCACCAGACAACAGAGTCAGAAGGATTTAGATATTTGAATAAATTCCAAAATTCTTGATATTCTGGTGGTATTAAATGCAGCTGAAACATTATTATTAATCCGATTATTTTCATGATATAATTCAAAAATTACCGATTAAATAACGAATACCAAAATTGCCATACTTAAAGTACTTGAAAAAATCTTGGTTGAAATACCCATTATCAATGGCTACTTGTCTATATAAGTTATAATGATATAAATCACCATTCACTCGATAGGATTCGGCAGCCCAAAAATAAGCAAAAGCCTCTGAATGAGGCAAATTTAAATACCGAATTGCAACATGGTTGAGTTCATGTCCAAGTGAAACATGCAAAGTTAGCAAATCTGAAAACGAACTTTTTCCCATGTAAATCTCGCTCATTCTTGTTCCAACTATGGGATTTGTCAAAGCTGCTCCAAATCCGCCGTTTGAACCAATATATGTTCCAAGAAAATCATCATGAGTATAAATATTGCCAGTAGGAGAAACAAAGGATCTTGCATCAGCATAAATTGCCTTTAATCCCTTTCTTGCAATAAATGTCTTTTTAAATACAGCGTCATAATATGCCCTGGCATTTTCATTCGAGTATTCTAAACCACCATTAGAATTGAACTCTACTCCTTTGAGTTGAAGATACTCTGCGTCTGTAGCATGTCCATTTATTCTAGAAAGTTGATAAGATCTATATTTACTTTCAAGTGTCGATCCAATGCTATACCCAGAAATTCCACTTTGCACCAAAGCAACCCAAGTTTTTGGACTTCCCCAATCCCATTTAGCAGGGTTGAACTGCCAATTATTTGCAGCTGATGTGCTGATATACATATTAGCAAGCATAGCTAAGGCAGTAAGAAACCATTCTCCGTCCGGATCTGTGTATTTGAGTGGATTGTTCAGGCAGTAACTATACCAGTAAAGCCTATTTTCGCACCAGTGCCCCGGTTTTTCAATGACCCGGTTCCGGATCTCTTTCAAAGAACGTGATTAACCTTAAAGATAAACATTTTTATTTTTCAACTGAGAACGTTTCAATTGAAAGAAAAAATCACTTCGATTCCAGTCACGGATTATGATCCTGTCCTGGTAATGAGTGACTTCAAGTTTCTGTTTGGTTTTCCATTTAAGTTTTCGGATGTAATCGATCGGGATCGTCACGCCGTAGCTGGTTTTCTCTGTTCTTGTTGTCCTGGTATTTTAATTTGCAACGTATTAAGGTACTGCTTTTAATACTGCTTACAATACGTTGATGTGATAACTCCTCCCCGCGGCCATCGCTTCCGGCCCGTTTTCCTGTCATGCTTTTTGTCCTGCCCTGCTGCAGCACATGCCGGCTTTTGTTTTTGTGTGGTTGGATCTTTAAGCGGTAAAAACAAAACCGGCAAGAGCTGCTCTGTCTCTCATACAAAAAGACACGCCAGGAAAAACGGTCCC
Organism: Pelotomaculum sp. PtaB.Bin104; assembly: GCA_002067205.1. Taxonomy (GTDB): domain Bacteria; phylum Bacillota; class Desulfotomaculia; order Desulfotomaculales; family Pelotomaculaceae; genus MVQL01. Next base: position 1,031 of record MVQL01000051.1, on the reverse strand, counting down.
CAAAGCTATATTTACATAATGCAAGTTATACGCAGCCGGTCTTTTCAGCGGTTCTGTGATGTGTGTGTTTCGGCTGCCTATAACTGGCATTATGTACTGACGGGCTTCGCCAAATAGCCGCACGCCCCACCCGCCTGGACCCGGAACCAAACCACAAAAAAATAAAGCAAAGGTATGCAAGCTCCGCACTGGCCAGCCCGCTGTAAAAAAGCAAGGCCAAGACAAGTCCCGTTAAAATTTTTGATTGATTTTTTTTAGTGGTAAAAATTTTATCGGGAGCCTTGCTTTTTCCCCACGCTTGCATGTCGCGAGAGCTTTCTTTTTTTCCGGTTTTTTCTTTGTGGAAATGGTTCTAATAAAACTTTACACTATGGCTTAACTTTGGCTTAGATACAGACCTGAGCGAGCGCGGGGGGAAGTGTCAAGGTTTCCGGCAAAAAGTTTTTTACCATCTTCGATAAATAAAGCTTTCAGTTGAAAAGAAAAAAGTTTTTGCCAGGAACCCGAAGGGCTTGACCTTGACTGTGCGATGGCGGAAGCTACCTTTACTAAGCCAAAGTTTTAAGCGAACTACCGAGGATTTTTTTGGTTGTTCCGGGAGTTTTCTTTCCGGCGAGCGGGCAGGCTGAGCGGCTATTTAACATAGTGACGCATTATAGGCCTGGCCACTATGTTACTTTCTTGGCAGGACCATCTTCCAGCGCCTATAATGCCGCATTATGTTAATATAGCCTTTGGGTAATTTTTTCGGGCATGTCTTTTTGCCTGAAGCGTCGGCGCAGCTCTTTGTTTTTTGGCTTTTACCTTATGATCATTAAACCAACCATAAAAGCCAACAAAACAATGTGCTGCAAGTGGGCCGGAGCAAAAAGCATGACGGAAAAAATTACAGAAGGGCACGGCGAGGGAGCAGTTCCCAAAAATGCGGGAGCATGGAAGATTTTTGGGAGCTGCGTGGGATTATTGCTTATTCTTAAATCCTTTTACCTGAACAGGTTTCTTTGTGTCATGCTTCTCGATCAGCTCATCGA
>MVQL01000050.1 GCA_002067205.1 Pelotomaculum sp. PtaB.Bin104 | reverse complement strand
CCGTTCTTTACCGGAAACTGTATAATACCAACCACTGAAGGTCGGGTCACCGTCTCCGTGTAGGTCCCGTAACTATATGTAAAGGGCAACTCCGCCGGGTTAACTACTTTTAAATATACAACTGATACCATTCCGTCTACGATTGATCCCGCCTGCGGTTGGAGCCCGCCGTCCAGGCGCAGGTTAGTTTCCAACACTTCGTAAAACTTGTTTGTGGCCATCGCTTCGTCAATCACAATATTTGCGTTTTTCAGTTCGTCCATGTCAATCTTGCCGGCGGCCGCCCGGCACGCCAGGTTAAGCTTATGTTTTACCGAAATTTTTACGGCAAAGATATTGCCAATATCTACTACCATCGCACCTATCGCGATCATGACAGGGATGAGGAAAAGGGCCAGTAAAGATACTGACCCTCTTTGATCCTTGTTAAGACTCATTATTCGAAAAACACCTCGCTTGGGAAAGCGGCGTTAACATGCAACCGCATATTCTTTTCGTCAATTACCCAGGAGGCCAGGGCATCTAGCGCGAAGAAACGGAAGTGCCACGGGTAATCCACATTGACGAATATATACTGCCCCCTCTGGACCGGCGTGCCTTCGTCGGTGCCGTAAATGTACGCCGTCGTATTGTCAGTAGCGCCGGGAGGGCCTATGCCGCTAACATCGTATGTTAAGTTTTTGCCGACCACGGACCAGTCGTGCATGTTCTGCGCGAGGCTTAAGCGTATCTGGTTGGTAAACTGCCCAGTCGTAGCCGCCCTCACCGCCGTGGTGCTTGTGTTGTAGTTGATCACCGCCCAGTCATATAGAAGAAAGCCGGACTCGTAGATAAAAGTGAAAATCATAAACAATATGGGTAGCACGAACAGCATTTCAAGAGACGCCTGACCACTGTGGTTTCTGTGTAATTTCAGCATCAGGGAACCCCCACTTGAGTGACCCTGTCCCGCATTTCCCCCGTCTTGTTTCCAATCTCGGTCCCCAGGTTTCTCATTGGCCCCGCTATGGCAAATACAATCAGGATGATGATCAGGGCAACCTCAATAAATGCCTGGCCTTTTTGAGCATTATGAAGCTTAGTAAAGAAACCTTTCAAGTAAACATCCCTCCCGTTCTGAAATTTAGCCTTGAATATCGTTGCTACCCCGTCATTGGTTTAAATAATGCTTGATGCCTATTATTATTAATGCCATGGCCATTACGAATAAAACCATTATCAAGCTGTTAACATACCCTTTTTGATCCATGTGAATCCTGCTCAATACCTTTTTCAACAAGACCACCGCCTAATTAAGAGATGGGACAGTTACGTTTTGTAGTTCGGTTTTAATGCTGGTGTACTTTGGTCCTATCCCGTCAGTGGCCAAAGAGCGCGTACTTACCACAAGCGCCAGGGTAACCAGGATTAACACCAACCCGTACTCGATAAAGCTCTGTCCATTTTCGTCTTTGTGTAAAGCTTTGATGAACTTTTTAAACATAAATATTACCTCCTTAATTTAATACCCTTATACTGCCTTTAAACTGCTGATTATCTCAGCATACAAAGGTGTCAAGAACATGAGCATGAATATCCATAAAAGTGCCGCCGGCAGCAGTGTCATGAGAATCGGCTGAAGTTTGATCCAGCGCTTGATCTCCCCTACCCTGCGCTTTTGAAGAACTTTCGCGAAATTGCTAAGTATCTTTTCGGTATCAAAGTCAGCCCCAATCTTTATACCAAGCAGAACTATCTGGGCAAAGTCCTGGGCTTCTTTTAAGCCGCACCTTTTTGCGAAACTGTCCAGGGCCTCAGCCATCGGTGACATTTCAAGGTCAGCCGATAATAGTCTTAGCTCCTTGCCCATCGGACCCTGTATCGCGTATGGGACAATTTTTAGGGCCTGGTACATATCCGCCGCCTTGGCGTAAATGCGAACCTGGCTTACCATGAAGGTAAAGCCTTTTCTTAAATCCTCCTTTCTCCTTTTATCAAGCAGGTCCAGCAGCCTGAAAGGCAGTCTCCAGATCAAGATTGCCATAACAAAGAGCATTAAACCTTTAGCTATGTTTACCGCTAAAAACAGGACACCGGAGAGTGATAGAATGGCTGTCAACGCCAGTCTTCCGGCAATAAATATCTCGGTGGATATGGGTATGTTTAAAGCCCTTAACCTTTTGTCAAGGGCTTTCAGGGTATCCGGTGTGTTTCCTGCTTTACTGAGCCTGCCAAGCCATTCCAGCGGCCGGGGAAACTTTATTCGCGTAAACAGCCATGCCAGGAGTGCCATGGAAACAATTATTGCTGTGGCCAGCAGCAGTGATTTGTAACTCATCAAAGCTTTTCGGACACCCCCCTGGTTTTACTGAAATACCAGCATATAAACTCCACTATCAAAACCATGCAGATCAAATTCTGGCCTTGGTGTGTGTTTGTAAACATACTTCGTGCGGATGCGGACGTTGCAATTAGGTAGAAGAGCGCAACTGGTACGGCAAGAAGGAAAATCATAATCGTGATGTTTTTCCCCTTTGTTTCGTTAATCAGCTCTTCTTTCAGCTCACGCCTTTCGCGCACTATTTCCGCTGTCTGCTTGAGCACTTCGTATGTGTCTGTGCCGTAGTGGGCCGACAGGATAATGCCCCGCACGAAGGACTCAATATCCCGGTTGTCCAGTTTTTCGGCAAATTCGATGAGGCAGGCGTTGATGTCTTTGCCGAGGTTGTTGTCCTTAATCAGGAGTTCCATTTCGTTTCTTAACGGGTACCTGGTTGTTGGAAACACCTCAACAAACGCCTCCAGCAAGTCCTTTTTGGCCTCATATGCTTCCGCCAGCAGTTGCAGCGTTATTTCCACCTGCTCGGCCATCGGCTCCTTGATTTTTTTCTCATAAGCCATGTCCAGCAATTTGTGTATTAGTAACATCCATACGGCAATGGACAGGACGGCCAGCTTGGGATTGTTCAATATTGCCACACTGGCCGTTGCGAGCAGCAAGCCGATTAAGCTATTCAGCGTAAGAAAGTACCTGTAAGACACATTGTAGCCCAGCCGGTACAACTTAAACTCCGCGTTTTTCGGCGCGCCGGTATTCGCGAACAAGGTATCCCTGGTAAGCGCCGCTGACTCCAGTTCTTCCTGCAACCGCTTAAATCTGGCGGTAAACATCTCTTTGTTTTTATGAATGTAAATCGCGGCTATCGTTAGGGCCACCAGGATGGAAGGAATCAGCGTCAGTATAATTAATTTCAATTTGGGTCACCTCTTCTTAAAGGGAAGTATGTCCGGGAGGTGATCATCCCCTATGTTATCCCGCATCCGCGCTATAACTTCCTCACTCAGACTTCCCACTGCGGTATGGGAATTTCTCTGATGGTCATACTGATAGATTTCGTTAAACACGGGCTCGCCGTTATTATCTATTACTTCTGAAACGTTAACGATGCGTCTGGTACCGTCCTTATATTTCTTAATAAACACCGTGAGGTCCAAGGAGCTAATGATATGTTTCTGCAACTCCAAATCGGACATACCCGATTTAAGCATGGCTCTAACTAAACGCTGAATTGTCTCTTTTTTGCCGTAGTTTGCGTGGACGCTGGTAATAGAACCTTCGTGTCCGGTACCCATAGCCTGTAATAGTTCGAATGTCTCCATGCCCCTGCCTTCACCCAGAATGATCCGGTCTGCCCGCATCCGCAGAGTATTGACCATCAATTCGTACACATCAGCCTTTTGGGAAGCCTCCAGGGATACCACATGGGGGTTGTCAAGTGCCAGCTCCCGGTTATCCTCGATAACGATCAGACGCTCGTCGGGGGGTATATAAGCGGCGAGATAACGCATAAAGGTTGTTTTGCCGGAACCGCCGGCGCCGCAAATGACGATATTCAGTTTGCCCTTGACGGCGTATTCGAAGAACAGCAGCATCTCTTTGGTTAAGAAACCCTGCACCAATAATTCTTCAGCGGTAAACTTATGTTGGACAAACTTTCTGATTGACACCACCGGGTATTCACAGCTGGGCATGATCACGGCGTTTACCCTGCTCCCGTCTTGAAGGCGGGCGTTCACTACCGGGTTGGAGAAGTCCACCCTCCTGCCGGAATACTGTACCATCCGCCTGACAAGCTCCATCACTTCTTCGGTTGAATCAAACTTTACATCGGTCAGGGTTAACTTGCCGTCTTTTTCGATATATACCTCGTTGGGACTGTTAATCATTATGTCACTGACCGCTTTGTCTTTAATGTATGGATCAATGTCACCAAAACCGAGAAGGTATGAAAGGACACGTTTTTCAATCCCCTCATTCTCTTCACCGATTATTGCCCTGGTTTGCTCACGAATGGCCTTTTCCTTCGCGGTTTGGCTTTCATTATTCTCCTCTTTCTCAATAAAGAGGTCTCCGTAGCTATCTCTTACTGACTTGCGTACTTTTTTGACCAACTCCTTGAGGTTCGGGCTGGACGTTGACATAGAGCTCTCCTCCGTTTTCTTTGTTCGGGTGTTCCGGCAAAAACACCAAATCTTTTGACTTGGATTTCCCTTCAAGAAGTGGGCCTGCCTCGGTAAATTTCATTGCCAGTGTAATTTTTTCCGAGGCTGACTGGGGCGTGGCCACCTGCTTTGCCTGCTCCAATGCCGACTCTGTTTTGTCTCCGGTTACGGAGATGACTTTTAACTTTTCGCCTATCTTAACTTCGGCATTGTTTATAAAGGCCGCCGCGGTGACTTTATCCCCGACTTTTAGCCCTTTGGGCCACTTTGCTTCATTTGAGCTAAAGGTTATATACGTCTCGTCCGGGTTAAGGGAACTGAACGCGCCTGTTACCGCCACCGGGTTGTTGGTCACCCGTTCGGTTATTATCTGCTCACCGGGATATAGGTTGACATCGGCGTATTTCCCAACGACCTCCTGAATACTGGTAAAGGCGGACGGGTGTTTATCGTATTTTCGTACATCTTTTACCTCAACATCGTTTTCGGCAATAACATCTTTTGCCGCAATTACTTTTTTGGGTACCACAACTGTCGTTGGAATAAACAATTGATTAATGGTGTAGAACACCGCCACCGCGGCGGCTATTGTCAATAACAAAGCCAGCCAAAAGCTTATTTTTTTCTTGGGTATTGCGATTTTAATCTTAATCACCCCTCTCCTTAGGTATTATTTCTTACTGACTACCACCCGGTTCCGGCCGGTTTCCTTCGCCTCATACAGCGCGGCATCCGCACGCTCCTTAAGTTTTACAGCCGTATCACCCGCCCTGTACTCCGCCACGCCTTGGGATGATGTTATCCTTACCTCGCCGGCAGAAGTGTTGGCGGGAGTGGATTCTACCGCCTGGCGCACCCTTTCCGCGACTATAGCCGCATTATCCAGTGTCGCGCAGCAAATGATTGTGAATTCCTCACCCCCATACCTGGCAACCAGATCGCCCGGACGTACTGCTTTTTGCATTGTCCTAGCGAAATGCTGAAGCACTTCGTCTCCCACCTGGTGACCCCAGGTGTCGTTAACGCGCTTAAAGTGGTCAATGTCCAGCATCACTAGCGATAATGGCATTGTTTTGCCAAGGACCTGAGCCAAATATTTATCCAACTGCCTTCGGTTGGCCACACCGGTCAGCGGGTCGGTGGAATTTTCTTTGATCAGGCCCAGGTTTTCATCTGCCTGTCTGGCCTTTTGCTCCCACCATCCCATCTCTTGCGCCTCTAACTTCCTGGAAATGTACAGCAGGGAATTGTTCACATGTTTAAATTCCCTAATGCCAATGGGGAAGTCAAAAATCGGTTTGTCCGTCTTTAGGCTCTCAATCTGGTTTTTTATATGCCTTGTCCACCAGGTTGTTAAACCCACAAGCATTATCGTGTACAGTAGCCAAAGGTACTGGATGTAAATGATATGCTCAGGTTTAACGCTGTAAATAAACTTAGCCATGAGGAATATTAAAATCCCCACAACTCCAAACAGCCACATCCTTTCACCACCTTTCCTCGTTTTGTCCTTAAAATATAAAGGCCCCGGGGTCGGGGTACAAACATAAAAAATCTTCATATTGCCACAAGGAATAATTCCCCATTACAGGGGGAATATCAAGGTATTTGTCGAATGTATGTTTACAAAGTTAATATGGAAAATATTTTGAGGTGTTATCTAAAGTGAAACCTGATCGAAATGATCCTTGTCCTGTGGAAGAAATAAGAAATTAAAAAAGTATTACGGTAAGGTTGAAAAAATTGAGTCTAATAATTTTCAGGAAACAAGTACTAAAGAAATCAGTGGTTTAGAAGATTTCAAAAATAGGCGTTTATATAGTAATAAAATATTGGGGCAATTATCAATCCAAAATTTTTTCTCCAAAATCAATCATACGGTTTTTAAATTACATGATTCAATGTTAGATATACGCATGAACATGGAACGTTTTATTCTTGAAGCATTAGAAAATTTAAAATCAAAAGAAAGCGTAATTGTTTTTGGAGCTGGCCCATGTAACGATATACCCCTAGAGCTTTTAACCGAAAATTTTTCACAAGTTATTCTAGTTGATATAGATATAATTTCTACTCAAAAAGCCATTGAGAGACTTGATATTTCATTAAGATCAAAGGTAAAAATAATTCAAATGGATATTTCTGGACTTGATGAACTTTTTGCGAAAATCAAGCGATTATCTAGTATTAACGCAAGTGTAAATGAGATAGAATTACTACTTAATACCTATGAATATAAGAGCATAGAATTGTTACCAGAAATAAACACAAAATACGATTTGTCAATATCATCATGCGTTGCTACACAGTTGGTAACACCTTATATTACGCATATTTTAAGAGATAACTATATAAACGATAATATATACAAAATCATAACATCAATCGCAAGAAAAGCCGCATATAATCATTGTTACCTAGTTAGGAAACATACGAAAGATGCTGGATTTTCGATTATTACAACTGACGTTTTTGAGTGGGGTTACTTTGCAAACAATCCAATATCTTTAGCAAATGCATTGCCATCTCTGCCTATTACGATGAATTTTCAAGAATTCATAAATATTTATCTTAATAAATATCGTGACTATATGTTAGTAGGTTCTACAATATTATATGATATTAACACTTTCTTTAATAATGTTGTTGCTCGCGGATGGTATTGGGAAATAGAGAATTCAACACTAACATATCGTTTATATATGGTTATGGGTGCTCTTTTAAAGCCGAAACCAAGATAGTAAACATATTTTTCCTTCTATCCTCCCCTGTTATCATCGGTTTGGGTTTGTATTGTTCTTCTGATGCAACTTCTATTTTTACTTTCTTTATTAATTTTGATATAGGCTTCATCATTAATACCCCCATATATGCATTCAGTAATTTTTTATAAATTCCCCAAAAAAACAAACAGTAGAACATATAGCTCTACTGTTGAAACATTTTCCGACTAAGTCTTAACACTTGCTCAATTAGCTGTGTTAGCGTTAACCTCCGGTTTTTTTATAAGGGAGTCATTTTTAATTTTGCAGGTAAACCAAAATAGCTGCCTAAATGTCTACGGATAACTAATTCAGGATCTTTCCCATGAATTGAAGGGAAATAACCACCTTTGATGCCCAAACAGTTATTAATTCCTCCATATATTAAAGCTTTATATTTACTACAGCTAAGATTGCCAGGTTTTATTATCAAATCCGTTTTAGATGGGTTCACTTCCTATACCTCCTTGAGTTAGTGGTTTTTTTAAAAACAAATAATAAGAATCAGCAAGAAAAACCTACTCGCTTTAGAAGTGAGTATAGTATTATTGCCGTAAACTTAACTCTATCGAGGAAGGCTTAGTGCCATTTGGCTAACATCATGAGTCGAGTATGTCTGCCCATCCTTGTCGGTGCTGATGAACATGGGCACAGTGCCAGCATAACCCTCAAAAGAGTAAATGCTGCCCTTGAATCCTTGCTCTGTTAAGTATTCCCGGCCCCTCTGATCGCTTCCGTCCTCTTGAACAGCTGCCCATTTTTCACCCGTCGGGTTAGCCTTAGCTAATTCTTGAACCGCCTTTTTACATGCCCCGCAATCAGGAGAGAATATCAGTACCGCCTTTTCCGAGGTATCAAGCTTGACTTCATTTTGCCCGTCTTTT
>MVQL01000049.1 GCA_002067205.1 Pelotomaculum sp. PtaB.Bin104 | reverse complement strand
GAGGTGCCGCCGCCACTGGCAGGACTGCCGGAATATTACCGCAACCGTGCGGTGCTGCACGTTGCGCAGAATAACGGGATGAGCATCGGTTTTTTCAACCATCTTACTCATCGGATTTGTGCGGTAGAAAAATGCCTGCTGCTCCGCCGGGAATTAAACGAGCTGCTCGCGCTATTGCGCGAGGTTTTGCCGCGCCACGCGGACGCGCTGCCCCAACTGCGCAACTTAGTGCTGCGGTGCAACGGCGACGGAACGGAATTGTTGCTTACGTTAGTCGGCGAGTGCCAATTATCCGCGGCTGAAGATCTCGCCGCTGCATTGATGCGTCGCGAGCCGCGGCTGGCCTCGGTCTGGGTCAATACGGGGCCGCCGTTATACGGAATTTACGGCGGGGAATGGCGCCGTCTGGCCGGGGCGGAACAGCTAAACGAGCGTATCGGACCGCTGCGTCTGCGCCTTTCTCCCGCTTCATTCTTACAGGTGAATTGCCAACTGATACTGCCGCTTTACCGTTTGGCGCGCGATTTCGCCGGCATCAGCCGGCACGAACGCGCCTTCGACCTATATAGCGGCGTGGGCAGCATCGCGCTCTATCTCGCGCCCGACTCCGAGCGGGTATGCGGCATCGAAAACTATGCTCCGGCGGTGGCGGACGCGAAAGAAAACGCTGTGCTAAACGGTATAGATAATTGCCGGTTTATCGCCGGAGCAGCGGAAGACTCACTGCCGCAACTGGCCGGAAGCGGAGAGCGCGCCGACGTGCTGGTGGTGGACCCGCCGCGGGCCGGCTGCGCTAAGCGCGTTGTGGACGCAATCATCACAATGCGGCCGCGGCGCATCGTTTATGTGTCGTGCGATCCGGCGACGCTGGCGCGCGACGTCAGGCTGCTGGCTGCCGCCGGATACCAGGTGACCAAAGTGCAGCCGGTGGACATGTTTCCCCGTACGCCGCATGTGGAGTGCGTAGTATTGATGTCAAGAGTGGATAAATAGAAGAACTGAAAATGCTTATAAACAAAGGGTTTCCAGACATTGAGTTATTCTCTCGGCTGCATTGCCAGAGGTGCTCATGTCGGGAAACCCTTATTTTTGTTGTTCGCGGTAACATATCAACTGCCCTAAAGGTGATAGGGTTGAGTTGACAGATTAGATAACGTCTATTTTTATAGGGGTTGAGTTGACAGGATTGATGTATAATTTATGTTTGGTTATCTTCTTGAAGTTCCTTCCCTTATCCATCCACCCTCGGCTGATCTTTATGAGTGCCTGGTTTGTATGTTGCATTAAAGACCATATCTAACAACCACTTTTTGAAAGACTGATTATTTTTGTTTCGTTTGTCGCTTTCAAAAGCTTCATATAGCTCCATGCCTGTTGAGATTGTGTTCATAATAGCCTCTATCGTAGCACGATCACTTTCGTCACGTGCATTTTGAGCATCGGAGTACTTCATAGCGTTTTGATATGCTTCGTCCCGGCTAACGATATCTGGCAAATCTGCAACTTGACGTCTGATTCTATCTTCATCTGTCCAATCACAGTCACCCCATATATCATGGAAAGTTTCAAGTATATGCGTTAATGTATCCAGTTCCGGTACGGGGATACCCACATCTGTGCTTACTGGTATTGGGTCAATTTCTGCATTTTCGTCCGCAAGAGAAATCGACATAGTTTCCTGTGCAACTACGCGGTAGCTTTCTAGATCGACACTTTCCAAAATGCCCTCTGCTAAGTCGTCTCCATTGTTTGGTCTCGGTAGTTTATTTACAAGAAGATTTAAAAATATGGATAACTTCTCCCAATCCACAGAGCCGTATGGCAATATAGCGGATAGGAAGTTATAAGTGCGGACAAAGGTCTTAGCACTGCTTTTGAATAAGATCTGCTCCTCCATTTCTAGGTCTTTATAATTTTCTACACAAGTATCAAGAATTGGGTCGAGTTTTTCTCTCTCAGCGTTATTTAAATATAATTCTACAAAGGTATCGACTTGCTGTTTCGTATAAACTTGTAAAGGCTCCATTTCATCGATCAAATCATTTAATTTGTTTGCGTCTGTTTCACCAGAAAGAATAGTAGTCTTATAATACCTTTCAAATGCCTTTTTAATGTCTTCTGGATTATTCGCAAAGTCTAAAATAAATGTATCGTTCTTACCGTTATAGCAACGATTAAGCCTAGACAGTGTCTGTACAGCTTTGATATCGGCAAGTTTTTTGTCTACATACATGGTATGTAACAGTGGTTCATCATAACCTGTCTGGAATTTATCAGCAACAATCAAAAAGCGATAAGGATCTTTTTTGAATGTTTTTTCTATTTTTGCACTCGGAAAACCATTGAGTGTTGCTTCGTTTACCGTTTGACCTTCCCAAACGACATCTCCAGAAAATGCGACTATAGCCTTGTATTGACTTTTGCGCTCTTTTAAAGAACGGTTTATTGCGTGGTAGTATTCGATAGCTCGTTTAATTTCACTGGTGACAACCATAGCTCTGGCTTGCCCGCCGATTTTCATTTGTACATCTGTGTGGAAATGTTCCACCATGATATTTGCCTTTTCTTGGATAGCATATTCATTCGTTTCAACGAAATACTTAAGGCGGCTTTGCGCACGTTTTTTATCGAAAAGCGGATCGTCCTCTATAGTTTTGATAATATGGTAATAGCTTTGATATGGCGTATAATATTTCAAAACATCTAAAATAAATTTTTCTTCAATTGCCTGTTTCATTGTGTAGATATAATGAGGTCTTGATTTTCTCGTGCCGTCTTCATTGTAGACGGGCTTACCATGCTCATCGACCATAGGCATACCGAACATCTCAAGGGTTTTGTTTTTGGGTGTGGCAGTGAAGGCGAAATAGCTGGCGTTAGAAGCCATCTTTTTCCCTTCAATTAAGCTGTTGATTTTATCTTCAAGTGCATCATCATCGTTATATACATTGCCAGAAAGGACAATGTTCATCTTAGCAGACAGACTGCCATTCTGACTGGAATGCGCCTCATCAATGATTATGGCAAACTTACTGTTTTTGTGAACATCCGTGATATCCTCCAGAATGAACTGGAACTTGTGCACAATTGTGATGATAATTTTTTTGCCTTCAGCAAGTAGTTTCTTCAATTCAGAGGAATCCTTAGCCCAACCGACTGTAGAGGAAACCTGCATGAACTGACGAATAGTATTTTTAATTTGCTTGTCCAGATTAATACGATCGGTAACAACGATCACGGTGTCAAACACATTCCCATCAGCGTTTTTCAACGTAACAAGCTGATGAGCAAGCCATGCGATAGAGTTGGACTTACCGCTTCCTGCACTATGCTGAATTAAATAACGCTGGCCAACCCCCTGGTGTGCGGCTTCTGACAGTAGTGACTTCACGACCTGTAATTGATGATAGCGAGGGAAAATCTGTTTATAAGTTTTCTTCTTCGTTTCCTCATCTTCCTCACATATCACTTGTGCATAATTCTCCAGAATATTGGAGAGTTCACCCTTGGTAAGAATTTCTTTCCAAAGGTAGTCTGTTTTTATTCCGCTTGGATTTGGTGGGTTACCTGCACCATCGTTGTAACCTTTATTAAAAGGTAGAAACCAGGACTTTTCCTTTTTGAGTTCGGTACACATATAGACTTCGTTATCATCGACCGCAAAATGAACAAGACAGCGTTTGAAATTGAAGATAAGTTCCGATGGTTCACGATCTGTTTTATATTGATGTATTGCATCCTGGACATTTTGTTTAGTAAGCTGGTTCTTAAGTTCAAAAGTCATAATTGGCAATCCGTTTAAGAAAATAGTCATATCAAGTGCGCGGCGACCATGTTGTTTAGAATATTGCAATTGCCGCGTTACACTGAATATGTTCTTTTCATATTGTTCTGAAGCCTCCTTATTTCCGTCGGAAGGCAAAACCATGTACAAATCCAGGCTTCTATGTTTGTATTTAAACGGCTTACGCAAAATCTCAACAACACCATCGTCAGAAATCTTTTTGCTGAGGCGGTCAAGGAATTTTTTCTTTTCTGCTGCATTATCCTGAATACGAAGTTCCTTCACCACTTCGGCTTGTGTATCATTCAGAAAGCGGAATAGACGTACTTCATCAATTGCATAATCCTGGTTGAAGTCAGCGTTTATACCTTGTTCATAATGGTTTTGTTGCACAAGCCAATTTACAATAAGGGTTTCAAATCCGTTTTCCTTTGTATTGGTATGCATTAATCATCGACCTCCTCATCTAAAATTTCTTCCTCCGATTCATCATCGGTAGTATCTTCATCAATATCCTCATCGATTTCAGCGTACGTCGCCATTTCGTATTCGGGGATAATCACACTACGGATATCAACCTTGCCGGTAACCACATCGGCGATTGTTTTAGTTCTGAGTTCTCCGAGATAGCTGATTTCATTCTTAATGCTATCAATCAACAAATCAATTTTTGTTTGTACTCCGTGGCAGTAGGTTACAATTTCTTCTTGCTCCTCTTTTGGGGGCAATAGAACTATCATTCTTCGAATGTCGTTGTAGCCAATGCTTTGCCGAACGCCGCCACCCATTCCGTAAAACAGTTTGCACACATCGTACGAATGTAATAGCAGATAGAGGTACTCAGGAAGTACATGCGCCCGTGGCTTCAAACAGGTATATGCCGACGTGATTATACCTGTTTGAGTGGAAAGACCTACTCTTAAACTTCTATGGTCATTTTGTAGATCCGTTAAGCGCAGGATTATATTTCCATCATGAATTATCTGATATGTGTCAAAGGATGCAGGTAACAAGCCTGTCGTGGTATTTATATCTTTATTGACAATCTTTCCATAGCTAAGGGATAGCAAATTTTGATTATGGATATTCTTGTTTGAAATGTTTTGTTCTGTGGCGCACTGAAAAAGCATCTTTTCTTCCCAGTGAGCAGGAATATCTCCAATCCATTTTTGCTGACACGTTTTTGTTACAGTAGGGCGACATCCTTTGGTAACTGCATGAAAAATAAGAGAATTTTTCAATTCTGTTAAATACGCAATTTCCTCCTTTTTTTCCTTAATATATCTCGCTATCTCTGTCGTTTTCCAGTCGAGGAAGCGGACAATCTGGTCTTGCTCGGAGCGAGGTGGAAGTGGAATCATAACACGATTCAGCTTGTTCATCGGTATTCTTTTTCTAACCGTATTCAATTTTCCTGAACTACTTTTTTTCATAAGAATACCATTTCCAAGTCCAACTAAACTTGAATAGAACAGACTATTACGAAAAATGTACTCACAGTATCTTATGTTGGCATCATTATTCCTCACATATAATGCGTAGTAAACAGGACTAATTGCACCATAATAATTTGAAATACCAGATGAACCGGAAACAACATTCATGCAATTAACTAACAAATCGTTTTTATGAGCAATATTATATTTGGAAATATCCTCCTTTGCTTTGTTTCCACCACTTTTTTTCTCGTTATATGGTATTACGCCTTGTTTAGCTGTAAGTGACAAAATAAAATCTGTTTTTATAGGTATATTCTTTTCTTTACGTTCGCTTAATACAGATTTTACTGTTACAAGATTCCACTTTTCAGGAATCATTGGGATCCATTTCTCTTGAGTTTGTACATAATGCATATAAGGTCTTAACATTACCATTCACCCCCGCCAGAGAGTTGAATTATGGATGCCAACAGACCGTCTGTATCAGCTTCTATTTTCTTAATGTCTGCGATAATATCAGCAACCTCACGAAGTTGGACAGGCTTATAAAAATACTTCGTAAAGCTGAGTTCATAGCCCAGAGTGATAGAGTTTTCATCTATCCATGCATCTGGGACATAAGGCAAAATTTCATTTTTATAGAACGCTTCAATACCGCCTTCATATTTATAGGGAATTTGCTCATTATCCTTTAAATCTTTGTCAGACTCGTAACCACCTTTATTGTCCTTTACTGGCTCAGCTTGCTCGTCAACTATAGTGAAATAATTGCGGATAGCCTTAATTCGCTTTGCTGTAAGTTTAATGTTACTTTTTTTAGCGGCGTTTTCTACCTCAACTATAAAGTTGTTATAATCTAATATAGGCTCAGTGCCTACAGAATCTTTCATCTTGCACATTAAACGATATAGCGGCTCGTCTTTTGCGTCTTTCCTTAACAACTCAAGCCTGTCTTCTGTAATTTCCACACGCAAACGAAGCGGACGTAGAATATCCACGGAGTAATAGGCAAATTCCTCGTTATCAAAAACTTTGCTATATGTTTCATCAGCTTTGGTAAAGGCAAGGTATAATTCCACAATCTTTTTTCGAATCTCTGGAGTGAGTTCACAGTTCTTATCACCAAGATTTTTTCTTAATGGTGATTTCAAGGTAGTAGCGTCAATTAACTGAACTTTGCCTTTACGTTCTTTTGCCTTATTATTTGTTACAACCCACAGGAATGTACCGATACTAGTATTGTAAAACATGTTTTCGGGCAGAGCTACAATTGCTTCCAACATATCATTTTCAATAATATAGCGGCGAAGATTACTTGGCCCACTGCCTGCTTTTCCTGTAAAGAGAGAAGAACCGTTG
>MVQL01000048.1 GCA_002067205.1 Pelotomaculum sp. PtaB.Bin104 | reverse complement strand
CTGACGGGAATACCGGTTTTATTAGCGATATATGTCTGAACTTCTTCCGGCAAATATCCGAATATTTCCTGAGCTTTATGCAATATCCCAATCAATTGGCCCGGTTTTTTTGTATATTCTTTAATAACATTATCTAAATTTCTATATTGATTCCTCTCTTTATTGTCGGCAACTCTATCAGGAGCCTGTTTTTCTATCCCGGTTATATTTTCATGCTCCCCGATGACAAAATCGGGCATAATCGAACCACCTCCCGCCTTATTTCTTTATTGTTTATCTTTCCACGTCTTTTATACGGCAAGAAAAAACCTGCCTCGTGATTAAGACAGGTTTAGCATGTTATTGTTTCTTTTCACATGGTTAAAATATAAGATAATACCAGGTTAGATTTCTTAATATAACCTGGTATTGCTAATTCTTTTGGTTAGTGACGATAATCTATTTTGAGATTCATCAAAACATCCCCCGGTTCTAGAGTCCTGATAAAATCAATTTTATGAATTGACCGAAATCTGTATTAGCTTCGGGATACAAGCCTTGCCAACTGTGGTCTGCTTTAATTTGGGAGTCACTTAAGTTGTAATAGCTGTATGTTATTCTACCTTGCGCGTCTGGAACCGGGTCATCCCAAGTGCAATCCAAGTGATACCAGCTCCCCTCCAGATTAACCATGTTCCAGGTGTGTTCCTCGCTTTTTCCAAGCCCAGAGACAATTCTCGCTTGTATACCTGCTTTAGTCAACATCTTATATGCAAGCATTGTATAACCTTGACAAACAGCTGTCCCGCTTGTCAGAGCGTCATAATCGGTAAAGTGCTGTAAGGTTTGGTCGTAAGACACATTTGAAACAATATAATCATGAATTGCTTTTTCTTTCTGATAATCATTCATATCATCATTAATTATTTGGCTTAAAATTTCTGACGTTTTTTGCTCGACCAATAATAACTGTTCCTGTGTTTCGCGATAAGTTATATGGATAGCCACGGTTATATCACCGGGAATGCCATAGGCTTTAAGTTCCCAGCCTTTTATCAGCAAATGCAAATAATCGTCAGTATTATAAGCTTTGTTAATAGCATTGGAAATGTCATTTTTCAATGAATCCACATCGCCGGTATATTCTATTGTTATGGACGTTTGATGAGCTTGCATGGCCGTGTAAGTTTGCGCTGTTAAGGTTTCTGACAGATTCGTTGTTTGAGCAGGCTGGTATGTCGCAGCAGATGCGATTTCAGGTACAAATATAATAAAAACAATCGCCAATGCGGCAATATAAGATAAAACTCGCACCATTACCCCCCCTGGATAACCCGGCTACAGGTTGATTGCAATTTTTATCTTATCCACAATATACTCTTGTAAGTCATACTCCATATCCGGCCAAATAGGTAGGCTTAGCACCTCGGTCGCAGCTTGCTCCACATTTTTTAAGACGGAGCAACTCTCCCGGTAAACCGGCAGCTTGTGCAAGGGCACCGGATAATAAACTCTTGTTTCAATATTTTGCCTGGATAGATAATCTTGCACTTTGTCACGCTTTCCGCCTGGTATCCTGACAGTATACTGGTGAAATACATGCTTGGCGCAAGGCGCTTCATATGGTATTGATATTCCAGGCATTTCGTTAAGTAAATCGTTATAACGCCTGGCAACCTGTCTGCGTTTTTCGTTCGATCTATCAAGCTCAGGCAGTTTTACCCGCAAAACAGCCGCTTGAATTTCATCTAAACGCGAATTATAGCCGATCACTTCGTGGAAATATTTTTTTGCTGAACCATGAGCCCGCAGCATTTTGGCTGTTTCAGCCATATGGTCGTCATTGGTTGCGATTAGACCACCATCTCCAAAAGCGCCAAGAACTTTCGATGGGAAAAACGAGCAACACCCGGCATTACCAACAGCGCCCAATTTTTTATCTTCAAATTCCGCGCCGAAGGCTTGGGCTACGTCTTCTATAATAACTAGCCGGTATCTTTCCGCCTGAGCGAGAACTGCTTTCATATCCGCGGCATGACCGTATAAATGCACCGGTATGATCGCCTTGGTACGCGGCGTGACAGCCTTTTCTATTAAGTCTGGGTCAAGGTTAAAGGTTTTGAGATCAATATCGATAAAAACCGGAACGGCGCCCACCCGGCTAATCGACTCCACAGTCGCAAAAAAAGTAAACGGAGTGGTGATCACTTCGTCACCCGGGCCGATCCCTGCGGCCCGCAAACTAATAACCAAAGCGTCTGTTCCCGAGTTAACCCCGACAGCATGTTTAACTCCCAGGTAATCAGCCGCTTCTTGCTCGAAAGCTTTAACATTAGGCCCCAAGATAAATTGTCCGGAAAGAATAACCTCTTGGATGGCCATATTTATTTTGTCCCAAAGCAATTTAACTTCAGGCGAAAGGTCAAGCATTTGTATTTTTTTCACTTGATTATCACCGGAATTAATTTTTAGCTTCTTTCAATCGCCTGGCTGTAACAATTTATTAATTTTGCAGTGCAGTTGGCAGTGGACAAATTTTCGGCGTTTTCCCTCGCGTTGCGACTCATTCTTTGGTAAAGATCATCGTTATTGAGAAGAAGGATTATTTTCTCAATAAATTGCACCGGCTCCAACTCCGTTAAAAAGCCGTCAATTCCATCATCCACCATTTCAGAAACTCCAAAAGCGGCTACCGCTACCACCGGAAGCCCGGCGGCTTTGGCTTCGCCAATAACAATTCCCTGGGTTTCACTAACTGAGGAAAACACAAAAATATCAGCCCCGGCGTAGCAATTCACCACATCGGTAGGCGGCAGGACCCCGGTGAATGTTACCTGTTCCGCAACTCCCAGTTCTGTTGCTTTATTTTTCAACTCCTCTTCCTCAGGGCCGCCCCCAACCAGCACAAGCCTGGTATTTCTCATTTCCTCGTTAATCTTCGCGAAGCATTCCATAAGAAAGTTGATATTTTTTTCTTGCCCCAACCTTCCCACGAATAAAAGAATCTTCTCACCCTCTGGTAAATTGAAACGGCGCCGCAGCCAGTTCTGATCGCCGCTCTGATAATTCATCACTTTAATTCCAGTTGGCACCACGCGAATTGACGCGCTTACGCCTATTTTTCGCAAATAATCTTCAACCGCAGTTGTAGGAACAATAACAAGGTCGCAATGGTTGCAAAAGCCCCTGCTTATTCTTTGAGCTAAATCTTTCGTTAAAGATTGCGCAAATGGTACGTAATGCACGTATTGATCGTATAAAGTGTGAAAAGTAAAAACCAGTGGTATGCCCAGCCTTCTGGCATACCGGGCGCCTAAACGCCCTAACAGGAAAGGGGAATGAACATGAATTAAATCAAGGTTAAGCTTCTTTATGGTAGGTTTGAACTTGATTGAAAAAGGCATCGCTAAAGTAAAGTCGCGGTTGGTCGGCGACGGTATTGACGAAAACCGGAACACCCTGTTTTCCTTACGGCAGTCGCGGTAACTGGGCGCAAAAATAAAAATTTCGTGCCCGTTGCTGGTTAGCTCTTCACTAAATGTTTGAATAGAACGGACTACTCCGCTGGTATATGGTAGATAACTGTCGGTAAAAATACCGATTTTCAATTGACCGGACCTCCCGGTGAAGAAGTTATGTTACTCTGTCATTACAGTTAATGTGAATAATTAACTTGTAACATGCAAGATTCTAACACAAACCCCAGTAAATAGCAAGGGCACCCGTTTGATTCCTTCATAGTACGGTGTGCCCGGCATATTTCTTATTTATCTCTACAGAGCTCGCATAAATTCAGGTCTAAGCAACTCCGGGTGCGCCAACGCTCTTTGGATGAGGGCAAGGAGCTTCTCCCTGTCCTGGTTTAGCACACCTTTCAACGGAAGGTAATTTGAAGCGTGGTTGCTCCTGAACACACAATTAGCCAGTGTCATATTTTCCAGCATAACTCTTAGTTCTTGAAGGGTTTGCTCAGGTGTGAGCAGCTTAAATTCGCCCTTTCTCACTTTTCTGTCCATAAATGAATTTTCCGGAATCAGCATGGTAAGCGCCGACAAATAAGCCGGGTTGATGGCGCTTGCCGCCTTGGCGGTTGCAATAGCGTGTTCTTCGGACATTTCCGGACCGCCCACCCCGATAATAACGGTAACTGACAGCGGCAAACCGGCTTCCATAGCTTTACGGCCGCCGTCAATTATCTCAGCGGCAGTCGATCCCTTGTGAATCATTTTGAGAATGCGATCGTCGCCGCTTTCCAGACCAAGGTAAGCGAGAGTGATGCCTGCTTCACGCAGTTTCTTTAAATCCTCCGGCTTTTTACTCAGGAAATCACTTGCCCTGGCGTAAATGCCCACTCTCTCCAGATAAGGAAAGTCATGATATAGTTTCTCCAGTACTTTTAAAAGCAGTCCGGTTTCCGCCACCATGGCGTTTCCATCAGCTAAGAATACTCTGGTGATATTGCGATAGTATTCTTTAGCCGCGTTGATATCGGCTTCGATTTCTTCCCATGTTTTAACCCTGAATCTCTTGCCTTTGTACGATACACAGAAACTGCAAGCGTTATGTGAGCAGCCCAGGGTAACCTGAAAGATCAGGCTGGCCGCTTCGCTGGGTGGCCGGTAGACAGGCGGAACAAGATAATAACCCATCTTTTTACCCCTTTCCGTAATTCCAAAATATAATCCTTCTTAATACTAATATAATAATTATACATTATTGTTACTAATCAGGTATTCAAAATTCAATCTCCAAATGAGAGTCCAATCTGCTTTGCCGCGCGAATTAGGTCACCATCTACAGGGACCAGGCGTTGCTCACCAACCGCGTCCGCCAGAGGCACCGATTCAATATTCGGTGTTCGCAGGCATACCATTTCTCCAAATTTGCCCGCCATAACCAGATTGACTGCGCCTGTACCGTAACGGGTTGCCAATATGCGGTCAAAAGCCGTAGGTGTTCCTCCCCGCTGCAGGTGTCCCAATACCGTGGCCCTTGATTCCATGCCGGTTGCTTCTTCTATCTGATAAGAAACAACATTGCCTATGCCACCTAAACGTACCGGGTCAAAGCTGTCCTCCACCCTGCGCTGAACCACCATCTCGCCCCCGACCGGCTTCGCTCCTTCCGCCACAACCACGATGCTGAACTTCTTACCCTGTTCCTGCCTGTCAGTAATTTTCTTAATTACGTTTTCCATTGAAAAAGGTATTTCCGGAATTAAAATAACGTCAGCCCCGCCCGCCAGGCCGGCTTCAAGCGCGATCCAACCGGCGTAGCGTCCCATTACTTCCAATACGATAATCCGGTGATGTGATTCAGCAGTTGTATGCAACTTGTCAATTGCTTCGGTGGCTGTGTTTAAAGCTGTATCAAAACCGAATGTCTGGTCGGTGGCTGATAAGTCGTTGTCTATGGTTTTAGGCACGCCAACTACCGGCAAGCCCTTTTCTTCAAAGAGTTCCTTGCCTATGCTGAGACTGCCGTCACCGCCAATAATGATCATCGCATCGATGTTATGTATATTAACATTTTCAACAACACGGTCCGACACATCTTTAAACACTTTTTGCCCGTTAATGATCATCGGATAATGAAAGGGGTTGTCACGGTTGGTAGTACCCAAAATAGTACCCCCGCGAGGCAGAATGCCAACGACATCCTTCTCGGTCAAATCACGCGCCCGGTTTTGGATCAGCCCGCCAAAACCATTTTCAAAACCGACCACATTGAGCCGGTATTCTCTTATGGCAGTTTTAACCACTGCGCGAATTACAGCATTAAGTCCCGGACAATCACCACCGCCGGTCAGCACTCCGATCCGCCTAATTGTTTTATTTACCGCCACATTATTGTCCTCCATTCGTTGGCAAATAAGCTAATTCTACGATATCATTTTGAAGATACGAAATCAATAATATGTTTGTTGATAATCTCCGGTTTTTCCAACATCAGCATATGGCCCGCCCCTTCAATCCCGATTAATCTTGCGCCGGGCAATTCGTATTCCAGCAAACGGCCGTATTGTAATGGTGTCAGCAGGTCCTCGGTCCCTGTGATTATTAACACCGGTAATTGAATTTCTGGAAGCCGTGAGGTTACGTCAAAATATCTACACGCGTAGAAGTCCCTAAACCATACCACCGGGCTGACGGAGTTAATTTCCCTCAAGGCAAGCTCTCTTAACCGGAGCGAGGCGTTTTTGCTATAAACGAGATCCACTAACTCGTGATTGTGCCGTCCGTTTTTCAACATCTCTAGAATCGCGTTGATAGCGCTAAACTTAGCGCCGGTAGCGATTAAAATAACACCTGCCAGCATCTCCGGGTGATTCAGGGAGAAATCCAACGTG
>MVQL01000047.1 GCA_002067205.1 Pelotomaculum sp. PtaB.Bin104 | reverse complement strand
GGTTTTTACTATACCAGCGGGGACAATATCTTTATATTTTTACCTTATTCATCTTCTTTCGAGAAAATGATAGATGTCTTTGATTCCTTACACGAGGCGGAATACAGGGACCCAAATTTTTATCGGAATTTTGACCATGGCCTTGATGGTTTTTTTTATCATACATTTGAAGTTGCTTTTGCCTTTCTCTTCACTTTATACAAAAAGGTACTCCTCCATCAAAAGGGGGGAGAAGAAGATTTTACCGCCCTAGACTGGGAAGAACTTCTCGATTTAACTTTAAATAAAGCCCCTCTTGAATTTTACACGATGCACGCAAGAAAAGAAGGCAACACTTTTTCGGTAAAAACTCTTTGGCCGTTCCGCGAATCGGTTTATTTCTACCGTCTATTAGATCATGTAGAAAAAAACGGGGTTAAAATAAAGGAGGTAATGCGTCTTTTTTATGACCCCCAAGAAAAAAATGAAAATGCCACCCTTAAACGTAACCGTATTTGTGAAAGGATCTTAAAAAAGAAATCAATCCTCGATCTTGTTGAAATCTTCGTTTATGGCTCAGAAAGAACTTATATCAAACCAATCGTCGACTTTCTATTAATCTATGAACCCGAAATAAGAAAGGATGATAGTGTTATGACCAGGGAAGAACAGGACACTGCCGTTACTCTCGGCAGGCGCATAGGCGCTGCGGTAGGAAAAAGTGAGGACGGGAAGAAAGGCGATCTATACGCCCTGCGTAAATCCAGAAAGAAAGTTGACTTTCTCGAACAGATTAACAGGTTGCAATTTAAATTGGGCAGTGATTTCATTGTGCCTCCAGATGTTTACGAAGGAAAACTAAATGACAATAATTTTCAGGAATTTAAGCAATTTTGCATGATCGCCGCCTTGAACAGCTTTAACGCCGCTACCAGTGAAACAAAAAAATAGGGAGGTTTCTAATAATGAAAAATGCTAAAGCGCTTACCATCACTTATCTCGTCCAAACATCACTCGGGAGCCTAAACGGCTCAGACAAAGAGGCAGACAATATTTCCAGCATAAAGAAGTTCACCCGTGGTACAGAACAATATCCTTATGGTTCAGCCCAGTGGGTAAGGCGTGCTTTGCGTGATCAACTAGCCAATCTGGGATGGGAACTCTCTGAAGGGGTTGCGGCGACAATTAAAAAAGGCGCTGCCACTACACAACAGATGCCTGAAAAATATATTGACGATGATCTCTTTGGTTTCATGGGCACCGAAAAGGGAGACGAAGGCAAAAAAGGATCTGCTGTTAAGCGCACCTCCCCTGTACGGGTCTCGCCGCTCGTATCAATGGAAAGGTACAAGGGAGACCTTGACTTCGGCACCAACTACATGAGTGTAACTGCCGGAGGCACGCCAAATATTTTTGAAACAGAAATCCACTCTGGTTTCTACAGAGGAACTGTTTTAATAGAAATAGATCGTGTCGGTTGTGGAGAGGGCTTTAATAAGGCTCTCCCGGCAGATGAAAAAGCTAAAAGGGTAAAAGCTCTGCTTTCCGCATTGAAAAACCTCTGGTCCTCGGGACGCCAGACCAGGTTCCTGGCTGATATTTCGCCCAAGTTCATAGCTTCCGCCCTTTTGAAGGTAAAAAATCCTGTTTTTTTGGAATCTTTAGTGCCAATAAACGAAGGCATAAACATTGATTTGCTTACAGAAGTGATTAAAGACTACAAAGAAGAGATTTTAGCAGTTACTTTTGGCGGCAGGAAAGAAATTTTCAAATACCTTCCCGAAAACACCGTCTCAATAGGAGAAGCGTTTGTAGCTATGGATAACTGGGTAAGTAGTTGTTATCTTTAATGAATTCAGGTGAAAGATATGTATTACTTTATTTTGGAAGCATATACTCCAACAGCTTCATTCCGCTTGCCGGAGACACATACATTTCAGCAAACCCTGCCTTTACCACCGCTAACAGCTCTGCTGGGGTTAGCCGGAGCGGCAATGGGATTATCTTTTGATGCAGCGATGACACTAAGAGAAGAAGGTCTTGCCTGCGGGGTTTGGGGTAAACATAGCGGTGAAACAAACGACCTCTGGAAATTTCAAAAAATTAAATCGGGTGAAGTAATATCCGCAGTTCTTACGCGAGAAATCCTTTACGACTTAAAGCTATTCATTATTTATGCCTCAAAAAATGAAAGGAAAATAAATGAATTAAGACAGGCTTTTCTATCCCCTGTTTATGCTTTAACTGCCGGAACTAGCGACGACTTGCTTAAATTAAGGCTTGTTGGAAGTATTAAAAAAGCTGAACCAGTACCTCAAAGAAACTATGAATATACTATTTTACCCGGTGACCACAGTGAAAACTTCGAGTCATCTATTAAACTAGACGACTTGCCGTTGAACAGACCAGCTCGAGCACCGCGTGTTTTCTTGTTACCCGTGTCCTTTACGTTTAATGGTGATGAGCGCAGAGTGAAAAGTAGAGGACATTTCACGTTTATTGACACTCCGGTGACCCTGAAAAAACCGGTACCGGGTATTGCCTCGGAAGAAAGGATTCTGCCAATACTATGACCATTTTTTATGCCAAGGCAAAGCCAGATCAAACTTATCGGGAGCATATTGAAGAAGCTTATCGAGCATGGCGGGTAACTGTTGATGCCAAAAGGCGCTTAATTGAAAGGTTTTCTGAACAGCACGGCTTTCCCGTTGAAAGATTTTTAAAGGGATCGCTTCTTACGGTTGTTCTGCATGATCTGGGTAAAATGATTATCCCTTTCCAAGAGATGATGGAAGCCAAACGAACAGGCAAGAAATTCAACTTTAAGAATAATTACAGACATGAATTGGTCTCCTTTGTTTTTGCAGCCTATGCAGCTTCTCTTTTGAATAAAGAAACGCCTTTTACTAAACTTCCGGTCGAAGCTCTAGCCGTAGCCGGACACCACCGGCCTTTAAACACTGACCTGACATTTTTTGAAAGGGAAAGAACTTCACTTAATCCTCAAATTTCCCACGAGGGATTAAAGGAAGCACTGGAACTGGCTGAAGAAATATTTCTTCGCCATGGCTGGCAACTCCCGGCAATAAGTGACCGACTGGAGCAGGAAAAACCTTATAACCGACTGGCTGCCTTGGTTGATCCTTGTAACAACATTATTGGAAAATTACTGAATATTGACGGTCATGACAAAGCAAGAGATCTATATATACTCACCAAAGGACTTTTACATTATGCGGACTGGTATTCATCAGGAAAAACAGAAGTAAATTATTCGGTTGAAAAATCACCTGAACAACTTATAGGTATTCTCGCTAAAAGGTGTCAGGAGAAAAAGATCCCCTTTTCTGGGCTTCACCCCTTCCAGAGGGAAATGGGGGATTGTTCGGGACATCTGTTAGCCGTAGCCCCTACCGGTAGTGGAAAGACAGAGGGATCTCTCTTATGGGCCCTTAAAAACGCTACTGAGATGGGGAGGGCTAAGATCATATATCTCTTACCAACTATGAATACGGCTAACCAAATATGGCAGCGATTGGCCGATATATTCGGAAAGGAAAATGTTGGCCTTACTCATTCCACCGCCAATTTATTTTTATTAAATGAAAGCGAAGAAGGTGAAGGAGACTCCTGGGAAGACAGGCGCAACTTGCTTTTCGACCAATCTTTCATGCGACCTGTCACCGTAGGTACTGTCGACCAGTTGCTTACCAGCGGCTTTAACGCCGGACGTTGGGTTTTAAAAGAAATAAACGCGGCTAATGCGGTTATTGTTCTGGATGAAATACACTCCTATGATGGATGGACCCTCGGTTTATTGACTTCTTGCATCCGCCATTTAGCCGCCAGAGGAAGCAGATTTTTAATGATGAGCGCCACGATGCCGCAGATGCTTATTGATATTTTAAAAAATGTATTAAACGATTTTACTCTAGTAAAAGAAGAGAGTCTGTTAAATGCCAGCCGCAGCTATTATCATGTTAAAGACTGCTATATTGAAGAGGCTGAGAGTGACATAATTAAAGCTGTCTCAGCAGGATATAAAGTGCTGGTAGTAGTTAATACGGTAGAAAAGTGCCAGCAATTGGCGCGGCATTTTTCTAAATTGAA
>MVQL01000046.1 GCA_002067205.1 Pelotomaculum sp. PtaB.Bin104 | reverse complement strand
CTCTCTTGTTCCGGCAAAAAAGCCCCGGTATGGCCTGCAAGGCGATCGGGTTTACCGAATAGTAAAAGCCTTTTACGCTTTTACTGCCGGCGCACCTGCCGCTGTCGATGAAATGGAAACGGTGGTAGTCCGCCAGCCCAAGGCGCAATACCGCGCATACCCCGCCCCGGTACTTGCGGGCCAGTTCCCTGTCCGACAGCAGCTCTTCCAGAGCATAGGAAAAACCTTTGATCTGGATCACGCGCTCAATATCAATATTGTTCCAGGCCCGCATCTTCCCGTCTCCGGGCGATAAGAGGAGACGGGGATCAGCCGCAAACTCTCTTGCTTCCGGTTTGAGCTTCCTGGCAAAGAACGCGTTAAAGCTTTGAAAATCATGGAGATCGTGGATGCATTCCGACATATCGATGCCGTGTTCTTGGACAAAGCCTTTAATTTTGCCGGCGCTGAAGCGGGAATCATTCAGCCTGCCAAGGATAAAGGGGTAAATCTTCCGTTTTAAAAGCAGTTCCAGCCCCAGCCGGCCCAGAACGGTATTGTATGTACTTTTAATCGAGTCTTCTCCCGCCACCTTCTCCTGCTCATAGCCTTTGGTCTTTCTATTATAGATTTTATGGATTTTGCTCATGCCGGTCTCCCCGGTCTTATAATTTAATCAAACCCATTATGACTGCCGCCGGCATGATCACATACAGGGATATTGTAAACCAGCCGTTTTTGTCATATTTGAAGGAGGAATTCATCAGGAGCGCCAAAAGGATGAACAAGGGATACATAAAATACAGCGGCTCCCCCCGGAAAAAAGCGAGGTGCAAGATCATGGCCAGGAGGACCAGCGCGCCTGCGTGGGTAGTGCAAATTCCGGTAAAGCAGTTTTTGCCCCCGACCTCAACCAAACCCTCCAGATTGTAATTGGCCAGCCTCCACACGCCCGACAGCCCGTAGAGATAAAGGGCGCATACTGCCCAGAAGCTGTTAAACCCCAGGGAATAAGCCATCAGAGCAGGGAAAACCACAAAATTAACGGCATCGGCCAGGCTGTCAAGCTCCCTGCCGAACTCGGTCTCCGCTTTAAACCTCCGGGCCACCAGGCCATCCAGCCGATCAAACAGTAAAGTCAGGGCATAAAGGACAACGGCCAGCCGGTAGTTTTTTTGCAAAAACAGGAGGTAGGCGCAAAGTCCCGTGCCTATTGAAAATGCAGTGATCAGATTCGGAAGATTGACATGCTTTAAGGTCGGAAAAATTTTATGCATGGTTGCCCTCCGCACCTGGATTACGGGCCATCGCCAAGGGTGACGCAAGGGCTTCCGGGAAGTGCCTTTGCAAATAATAGTATTCTTCTGAGAACCCGTGCACGCCCATACGCCTGAGGATTTTTTTCCCAAGAAGCGGATTGCCGTATAGCGAATTGACCATTTCCAGGGCTTGTTTATAGCCAATCCCCTCCGTTACCGAATAGGTGGATGGATCGTCCGCAATAACTCTTCCTTCATTGGGAACGATGCCGTAGTGCTCCAGATGATCATAGATATGGCTTCCAACCGCTAAAACCCAGGGGTTTGCGCTGATAACGGCTATTTTGTCACTGTTCTTTTCCAAAAAAGAAATGGTCTCCCGGGCCTCATCCACGGTTTCCGTGGGAAACCCGAACATTACGTGCAATTCCACAGCGATGCCGTTTTCAGCGCATTGATCCAGAATATGCTGGGCGGTTTCATGGGAATACCCCTTTCTCATTGCAGAAACAATTCTCCGGCACCCTGATTCAAAACCAAAGGAAAGAAACCTGCAGCCTGCTTTTGCCGCTAGCTCAATCGTATGCAGCAACCCCTTTTCAAAACGCATCATGGTGCCGAAATATATTTCTATCCCCTCCTGTAAGATTCTCTCCGCTAAAAACCGAAGAGTAACGGGGGGCATTGCTTCGTCTGTAAATACGATAAAATCTACGCCATAGTGCTCTTTATACAGTTTTATATTTTGGATGATCTTTTCTTGGGGAAGCCGGCGCCAATTGCTCCCGATTGATTCGGCCAGCACGCAAAAAGCGCATTTGTTCCAATAGCAGCCTCGCGCAGACATCAGCGGCGCAAACACAAGGGGCGTGAGATATTTCTTGCCGACAGGCAAATCCTTTAAATCAATCAGAGGCAGTTTACCGGCCTCAATTGTTTTCGAATGATGATTGACTTTAAGGGCCTCCAGCTTCTTGTCATAGTACAGCAACCTGGGGACGTGCCGGTACTGCCCATTCTTTTCCATACATTTACACAGCGCCAGCAACGGTTCCTCGCCTTCCCCATAAATACCGAAGGGATGTAAAAGCCCGAGCAGGTCTTCTTCCTGCTCTTTCTTCGTACTGACGGAACCGGTCCCGTCTTTATAGACAGCGTCACACATGATGGAAAAAAATGACCCCCCGCACACCACCGGCACCTTCAAGGCGTTTCGTATTTCAGCGGTTAGCGACAATCCCGGGAACAATTGACTTTCGTAACTATAAGAGATACCGATTAAATCCGGCTGAAACTCCGCAATCCGGGGGATCAGCTTTTTTTGATAGTATTCCAGGAACGGATTTTCGGATTTGTTCCGGAGCATGCTCTCGCTCGCATAAAGACAATTTAACGTGTGGATGGTAGGCAAATTCACCAATGAAGTAAATAATAAGGCATTATTGATTGCTGCGGCAGCCGTCTCGAAATTATCCTTACTGATGTTGAATCCTTCTTCTCCCCACACCTCTTGCACAACAGCAAAATCCCGATCGATGCGGTTGTTGATTTTGGTTATCTCTTCTTGCTCAGGATAAGAAAATTCCGGCCCCAAGGAGGCAAATACAGCCTTTGCCGCTTGTATTTTATCTTTTAGTCTTTCCGGAAACAAATTAAAATGCAGGAATTCTATGGATGTGTCAATCGTCGCCGCCTCTATGCCCTCCTGGCGCAGATAAGAGGATAAAGCCATGATGCTGAGGGGCGGCGTAAAAGGCGCCAATCCGGGAGGACTTAATAAAACAACTTTCATAAAGTATGGCTCCTTTCCAAGCTATCCGGTTCAGGCGTTTTCAAAGGCAACCGCAAGCATCAGCTTGATCCTGTTTATCTGGTTAACCTCGCTCGCTCCCGCGTCATAATCCACGGGAATGATATTGGCCTTGGGGTATCTTCTTTTCAACTCCTTGATCATCCCTTTCCCCGTTATTTGGTTGGCCAGGCAGGCAAAGGGCTGCACACACACGATATTATTAACGCCGCTCTTAATCTGCTCCAGCATCTCACCCGTCAAAAACCATCCTTCGCCGGCCTGATTGCCCAGAGACAATATCTCGCCGGCCGCTGCCGCCATTTCCGTCAACTCGGGAGGCGCTTGAAATCTGCGGCTGCTTCTCAGCGCCTTTTTCATGTCTTTTCGGTAATACTCCAGCAGCCCCATGACGGTTTTATCCGCCAAAAGCTTCTGTTTGCTCCAGGCAAGCTTTTTGTATTTGAAGTCAGAGTCATAAGCATTATACAGGAGATAATTCATGATACCAGGGACGATAATCTCGACCCCGCTGTCCTCCAGGATTTGCACGATATTGTTATTGCCCAGGGGATGGTACTTCACAAAGATCTCTCCCACCACCCCGACCCTGGGTTTGGTGATCCCGCGGATTGCCAGGGAGTCAAAATCCCGCACAATGCCGTAGATATTCCTCGCAAATTCGGCTTCGCCGCCGTTGCCGACGGACCCTTTGCATCTTTCAACCCATTTTTCA
>MVQL01000045.1 GCA_002067205.1 Pelotomaculum sp. PtaB.Bin104 | reverse complement strand
TCCGGAGCCGTTGGCGCGGAAAAAACAACGTTGGAAGTTGCCGCGCCTGCTGTTCCGGAGACCACTGCCGTGTCGGCGGTGCTTTTAGAACCCACGACCAACAAGATTATTTATGAAAAGGAACCGAATAAGCGGTTGCCGATGGCCAGCGTCACGAAGTTAATGACTTTACTGCTGGCGTCGGAAGCGGTGGAACAAGGCAAGTTTAAACTAACAGACAAGGTTGTCACCAGTGAAAACGCCTGGGAAATGGGCGGCTCGCAGGTTTACCTCGAGCCGGGTGAGGAAATGACTCTTTGGGAAATGCTTTTGGCAATAGGTTTACAATCGGCAAATGACGCCAGTGTGGCTGTCGCGGAACATATTGCCGGCAGTGAAGAGGCTTTTGTGCAGGCTATGAACGATAAAGCCAAGGAGTTTGGTCTGGTGAACACCAATTTTGTCAACTGTCATGGTTTGACTGCTGACAACCATTATACCAGCGCCTATGACATGGCTGTTATTTTAAAGGAAGGTTTAAAATATCCGTTGTTCCGGCAAATAACCTCAATGAAAGAATCGGAATTAAGAGGCGGAGCGTTCAAGCTTTGGAACACGAACAAGATGTTATGGTGGTACAATGGGGCAGACGCCGGGAAAACCGGCTGGACAGAAGCGGCGAAATACTGCTTGGCTTCCTCGGCTGAAAGGGACGGTTTGAGGATAATCTGCGTAGTATTGGGCACGTCGGAACCGGGAAGCCATTTCCGTGAGTCGACAAAATTGCTGGATTACGGGTTTGCCAGGTATAAAGCGGTGAAAATTGCTGAACAGGGAGCTAATGTAGGCACTATAAAAGTAGGCAAAGGGCAAGTGAATCAGGTAGAAGCTCAAACTGCTGAGAAGGTTAGCGTAGTGGCTCTTAAGGGAGAAGAAAAGGGCTTTGAATCAAGAGTCGAGGTTCCTGACCACCTGAGCGCTCCTGTGCGAAAGGGGCAGGTAGTGGGAGCTTATGTTGTCACCAAGGGCGGCCAGGAGGTCAAGCGGGTTAATTTGGTGGCCGGCAGCGATGTTCTCAAAGCAACTATGATACAACAGATGAAACGGGTTATTGATCAGGTTTTCTAATATATTATTTTTAATAGAGAATCATAATGAAACTATTTGAGTATATTGGGCGCGGATTGAATCCGGGCCTTTTTTATCTATTGACTTGCCTTGCCTTTTTAAAAAATATTTGGTAAGATTTAGCAATAAGGTATACGAAAAGGTGGTGCTTGCGCGTTTGGAACTTGAGCAATTACAAGATACATTAATCGCGAGACTAAACGGGGATCTAGACCTGGGTGTTGCCGATGACTTGCGGAATACTTTAGACGAAGCCCTTGACAATCAACCGGTTAGAAACATAATTCTAAATTTGGCAGGCGTGTCATTTATTGACAGCTCGGTGTTAGGGGTGGTTCTTGGAAGGTATAAACGAATAACAAAAATAGGCGGCAGGGTTTGTTTCGTAGAACCTCAGCCGCAGGTCCGCAGGATTCTGGAACTGTCGGGTTTGCTCCGGATTATGGATGAATTTCCTGGAGAAGCCGCCGCACTGGAGAATATCAGTTAGGGGGTAATACTATGCTCTTGAACAATCAAATGAAATTGGAATTCTTAAGCATTCCCGCCAATGTGGCTTTTGCACGTGTGACTGTCGCCGCTTTTGCTTCGCAAATTGAATGTACTCTGTCTGACTTGGAAGAAATCAAAGTTGCTGTTTCTGAGGCGGTGGAGAATTCCATTATCCATGGTTATGAGAATGCCGCGGACCGATTTATAAGAATATACGCCGCTTTGACGGAGGATACCATTGAGATCAGAATTGAGGATGACGGCAGGGGCATAGAAGATATCGACGATGCTCTGCAGCCTGCTTTTTCTACCGATTCTGAACGCTTAGGCTTGGGTTTTACATTTATTAATTCGTTTATGGACAGTTTTAAGGTGGACTCAACTCCTGGCCACGGTACTGTGGTAACAATGAGCAAAAGGGTTGGTTCCGGGGTAGCGCGGATAAGCCCGGAGCAATAGGCGGGAGATGAAAAAATGAATGGCAGGCTGGTTGAGATGAACCTGCCCCGCTTTCCATTGCTGAAAGATCGGGAAATGAAAGAGTTGCTTGGAAAGGCGAAGGCGGGTGACGGTTATGCCAGGGACAGGCTGATTAATTGCAACCTAAAACTGGTATTTAACCTGGTCAAGCGTTTTCAAAACCGTGGCTACGAGTTGGAAGACCTCTTTCAAATCGGTTGCATTGGTTTGATCAAAGCGATAGATAAATTTGATCCCAGTTATGAGGTGAAATTTTCAACATATGCCGTGCCGATGATCGTCGGCGAAATTAGAAGATTTTTAAGGGACGACAGTCCGGTAAAAGTCAGCCGTTCGGTAAAGGAAATCGCATATAAGATTCAGCAGGCGAGAGATATCCTCACCGCAAAGTTGGGTCGTGAGCCGTCAGTGGGTGAAATAGCCGCGGACCTGGGGTTGTCCAGGGAAGAAGTTGTCAACGCGCTTGAGGCTGCTCAAACACCTACGTCAATTTATGAGACTCTCCATCAGGATGACGGAGACCCAATCTATCTGTTAGACCAGCTTAAAGACAAGGAAGACGGGGATGCGCCCTGGCTGGACAGAATATCTGTGAAAGAACTATTAGATAACCTTTCTGAAAGGGACAGGCTGATTATTGCCTGGCGGTTTTTTGAGGATAAAACTCAGTCGGACATCGCGCAAAAATTGGGACTCTCGCAAGTACAAGTGTCGCGGCTGGAAAGACAGGCTTTAAAGAAACTCAAAGAACTAATGGAAAAGAGTGGCTAATAAAACGTATAAAAAGCAGTATTGCAGGCATAATACAAATGCTTTAAAAAATAAAGGAGGGATGATGGTTGCACGTTAAAGTGTCTGAAATGGTGGGTGAATCTCCCGATAGCTGGAAGGGAGCCGTGCAGTCAGCCATTACGGAGGCCTCACGGTACGGCAAGAACATAGTAGGTGTGGAAATTGTCAATTTTACTGCCAACGTTGAAAACGGGCAGTTGGTGGAATACAAAGCCAACGTGAAAATTGCCCATACCGATTAAGACAGCGGGTAATCACCGCAAATCTACAGGCTGCTGACTGGAGGTCAGCAGCTTTTTTGTATAAGGAGCATTTGAGTTGGTAAATATAAATTACGGGGTGACAGAAATGCCGGATAATGCAACGCCGCTGATCAAACAAAAGCAGCGCTATGCGGAAATGGTAAAAGAAAACACGCCGAAACCCAGGGTTTTAAGAAATGTATTTTGGGCTTTTGTGATAGGCGGCTTGATTTGTTTATTAGGTCAGTTTATCCTCAGTTTCTTCTTGACCAGGGGTTTGAACATTAATGAAGCCGGGGCGGCGACTTCTACCACCTTGGTCTTTCTGGCGGCTTTTCTCACCGGTATTGGTGTGTACGACGAAGTCAGCAGGTTTGGCGGGGCCGGCGGCATTGTCCCGATCACAGGCTTTGCCAACTCGATGGTATCTCCGGCTCTGGAGTACAGAGCCGAGGGTTTGGTTTTCGGCGTCGGGGCGCGGCTATTCACTATTGCCGGGCCGGTGCTGGTATGGGGTATAGTTACAGCCTGGGTAGCCGGAGTGCTGTACTACTTCTTTAAGTAGTCAGGAGTCAGAATTCAGGAGTCAGAAGCTGAAAGGCAGGAAA
>MVQL01000044.1 GCA_002067205.1 Pelotomaculum sp. PtaB.Bin104 | reverse complement strand
TCTAATTTGGCTTTTGCTGCTATCCTGCTCAGTTGTGTTGACATTCTTATCCTGCCTCTGTGTGTAGAGAATGTTCCCCTGTCAGGTTATCACTCTGCCCCGCCGCTTCCCCCTGTATGTGGCTTTCCCACACTCTGAGTACTATCAGCGAGTCCGACTTCCACCACGGCGTCCGCTTTCCTATGGATGGTCCTTTTAGTTGGCGTACTCTACAGTTGGTAAAGACCGCGGTGGATCTCCCAGGTTCCTTGATGCTTCCATTTCCAACCGTGCCGTGCTCTCAGACCCCGCCGGGGTCTCCGGTAACCATCGCCTCTATCGGTTACCTACTGTAGCCTTCCATGTTTTCGACCATGTCGGCCCCCGGATGTCTCACGAGGCTCAATAACTTCACTTGCGTTACGGCCCGTTTGTCGCTCTGTCCACGCTTAGCATGTGTTGTTACCAATCACACACCCAAGACTCGATTCCCGGTGGGGCGGCTCTTTCCCCTTTCCGGAGCGGGAATCTCACCCGCTGGAAGCACCAGGCTTATCCTGGCGCTCCAAAGAAGCCTTTTATGTCTACATCTACGATGTAGTTTATGGGCCTTTTCATTATTATTGCATTCAGTACTTTTATAGCATCATGACAACTACGATTTGGCCGGAAACCGAATGAGCTGTCCAAGAATTCTTGCTCATATATTGCGGTCAGTATTTTCGCCAGTACAGCTTGGATGAGCTTGTCCTCATAGGCCGGTATGCCTAGTGGCCTTTGTTTGCTTGTTCCCGGTTTGGGTATATATACCCTTCGCGCGGGTTGCGGGCGATAGGCATTGCGTTTCATACGTTGTACCAGGTCTTTGAGGTTTTGTTCCAGGTTTTCGCCATACATCTGTTTCGTTAAGGCATCTATTCCGGCAGCTTTCTTACCATCCATTTCGTTATGGCTAATAGCAAGCATTTCCTCGTTGATTATGTGTGCTAATGACGTAAACTTTTCTTGCGGACGTTCTCTGGCTACTTTTGCTATCCCTGCAAGTTTTGTTAACACAATGTTTCTACCTCCGTGAGTGTAGATTGTGTGGCCCTTGTAGGGGCGATAGTACGTTACCGCCTTCCCTCTGCAGACATTACTCTGTTTCATCAGTACTATTCGGTAATCCGACTACTTACCCATTGTTTGGCTCCCTTGCTTTATTATCGCTTGTCGGCCATACTCCATCATGAAGGACAGGTAAGTTCTCCCAAGTTGACGTATCATAACGGTATCTAACATGCCAGTCTCTACGACCCCGGGGAAGCCTGATTGGTCTCGCCATTTCGACCAGTCAGATGTTGTCTTCTGCACAGTCCACTGCATCGGCCTTCCCATTGAGGTGATTACGGGGCTCAATCGATTCAGCTTTTGCTTCCAGCCTGCTAGTTTGCTGTCTACGCTTAGAGACGTGGATCACCCCGCGCCTCCCAAGACTCGCTATAGGATAGTTGGCTAAACTTTTCCTAGTGGGGTTCCCACCCACTATATGATACGCCCTTAGCTTGGCGCACGGGCTGTCCCCCTTCCAGTAGGCTACGTAACTTTGAAAACTTAGTCCGGAAGGCCAACCGCGATAGCGGCGCGCAACGTAGTGGAGCGGCCTTGACCGGTATGCTAAGCTGACAGAACCCGACCGGTCCGAACTTCGTTCAGCTTTCGGTCGTCGGTCGGTCGGGCGCCTCCACACTGCATACCGAGTCAAGGCTTGGCCTGGAGGACGGTGTTTGAGCGGTAAAAATACTCAATTGGGGCTTATGCTATCTTTTATTGAAAGCTATGAAATTTGAAGCAACCTGCAGTTTTGTGTGTCTATTTTATCGGGAACAGCTCATACACATCCACCTCTGGTATCAGCGTTTTAAGTGCTCCCTCCCTGCGCACGAATTCATCATATCCATGTTCAGTCAGGTGGATGTACCTTTCCGTATCAGTCAAATTAACATGTCCAACATATGATGCAAGCACCGGAACTGCAACGTAAAGATCCATTCCTGAATCAAGCATTCTGTTCAGACTTAATGTACAGAATGAATGCCGAATGAAATCCAAACGTTTGGATTTCATCCGTTATCCAAACTTAAATAAAATCCAAACTATTAGCAAAAAAGCCAGAGTTCTTCCGCTTTCCTACTGAAAAAGGTTTGGATTTTATTTCATTCCTGTATGATTATCCTATAACATTTAGGAGGTCATACTATGGATTTTCAAAATCTTCTTGATCATCATCAAGAACTACTTTCCTATATGGAAAGCAACGGGTATTCCAAACTCTATATAAGCTGGTTCAAACATGAAATCGGCTGGATCCTTCGGAATGCAGAAATAAAACAATGGGCATCTTACACGGATATCTATCTGGAGTACACCCATGCTCCTCATTCAAAGAATTACCTGCGCAACAAAAGAACCATCATCGGTGCAATCGAGCAATTCGATGTTTATGGGAATTATCCGAATGGAAGACGCCGGCACACGCTTTTCAGCCGCGGCGCTTACCACCTACTGGTTCCTGAATTTCAGGAGCTGATTGATTTTTACTGCAAAGCGGAAGAAAAGCGCGGCAAAAAGGATACAACCATCTATAGTGAATCGCATCATGCGGCATCCTTTCTTCTTGCCCTTCAGAAGGACGGCGCAGACAGCCTGGAGGAGGTCACGGAGGAACAGGTCATTTCCTTTTTTGTTTCTGAAGAAGGAGCGCTTATCAAAAGCTGCTCCTATAAAAAAGACATTGCCGCCGTCTTTAAGGCGGGGCTTGCCTGGAACGAAAAGGAATGCAGCAGAATCCTTTGTTTTCTCCCCTCCCTGCGTGAGACCAGAAAAAATATCCAGTACCTTACCGGCGAAGAGATTTCGAGAATCCGTGCGGCATTGGATGACTGCAAGAACGGCCTGACGCTCCGGGACAGGGCAATCGGGATGCTTTTAATGTATACGGGACTGCGAAGCTGCGACTTGGCGGGAATGACTCTGGATGCAGTCGATTGGGAAAATGACCGGATACATATCCATCAGCAGAAAACGGAAGTGCCTCTGGAGCTCCCGCTTTCTGCCATGATCGGCAATGCCATTTACGACTATCTTTCATCGGAACGCCCCGATTCAGGCGAAAGCCATCTGTTCCTCAGCCTGACCAGGCCGTTCACACCGCTGGACAGCGGGAGCATCGGAAACATCACCGGGAAAATCATGAAGGAAGCAGGGATTCGCCAGTCCCCCGGTATGAGGAAAGGAACCCATATCTTCCGGCATCATATGGCATCCGCACTTCTTGGCAACGGCGTCCCCCAGCCTGTAATCAGCCGCACCCTTGGACACACGGCTCCAGATTCTCTTGAACCCTATCTCCGTGCAGATTTCATCCATCTGAAGGAATGTGCGCTGGATATTTCAGACTTTCCCGTTGCAGGGGAGGTGTTTGGAAATGGCTGAATTCCGTTCTGCATTTGCTCCGCTTTTTCAATCGTTCATACATTACCGAAAGGCATCAGATAGGTGGAACGGTTCCTCTTATGAGCCTTTTCTTATTCTGTTTGACCGTTTCTGTGCATCGAATTATCCGGAGAACAAGGAACTGTCACAGGAAATGGTCGATTCATGGTGCAGGCAGCGTGAAGGCGAAATGAATAATTCTTGCCGATCCCGTATTTATGTTGTTGTAAGTTTTGTACGGTATCTTCGTGAACGCGGGCTTACCCTCATTGCGCCGCCTGAAGTTCCGCGGAAGGAAAAAAGGACATATATCCCGCATGCTTTTACCAGGGAAGAGCTGGAACGGTTTTTCCATGAATGCGACAGCCTTACTCCTTATGCCCAGACTCCGGAACAGAGATCAAGGCAGATAACTGTGCCCGTATTCTTTCGCCTGCTTTACAGCAGCGGGATCAGGACAAATGAGGCAAGGATGCTTCAAAGGGCAGATGTGAACCTGTCGGATGGGGTGTTGGATGTCTGCTATTCAAAGGGACATGACCAGCATTATATCGTCCTGCATGATTCTATGCTCAGACTGATGCGGACATATGATCAGGCAATTGGAAAGCTTTATCCTGATAGAACCTATTTCTTCCCTGCAAGGAATGGAGGATTCCATACAAGAAATTGGGTGCAGAAGAATTTCCGCCAGCTATGGGATGCAGTTAATCGTTCCCGCGCCACCGCATACGAATTGAGACATCATTATGCCATTGAAAACGTCAACCGATGGGTAGATGAGGGGTTTGGCTTTGATGATAAACTTCTTTATCTCAGCAAGAGCATGGGACATACAACGATTGAGAGCACCCGCTATTACTATTCCCTCGTGCCGGGGATGTCGCATCTTCTGGAAAAACACACAGAGGACGGGTTCAATGCTCTGATACCGGAGGTGGATGATGAAGATTGGGAATGAGGCACTTGTCATTGCACGCCACATAGCAGATTTCCTGAATACATATGCCCCCTCACAGAAAACAGCGAGCATGCACACTCTGAAATCATATCAGACCTCGCTTGCCCTGTATATTAGCTTCCTTGAGGCAATAAAGGGAATAACCCAGACAAGCTTGAACAGAAAATGCTTTGAAAGGCCGTTTGTTGAAGAATGGCTGGGCTGGCTTGCTGCCATTCGGGGATGCCGCCCTGAGACATGCAACAACAGGCTGGCATCCCTGCGGGTATTCCTGAAATATCTTGGGTCAAGGGACATCCAGTTTCTGTATCTTTTCAATGATGCTTGCTCAATAGATCGGAGAAAATACCAGAAAAAGAAAGTGGAGGGTCTAAGCCGTGATGCAGTGGCTGGTAGGTCCCGGGCCTCGAACACCATCTAAGTGCCTTGTGCCCGGCCCCCCAATCAGATCCCGGCGTGC
>MVQL01000043.1 GCA_002067205.1 Pelotomaculum sp. PtaB.Bin104 | reverse complement strand
ACATCTTGAGCCGGATATATTACTCATTGATGAGGTACTGGCTGTTGGGGATATAGCGTTTCAGAAAAAATGTCTAGAGAAAATAAAATCCTTCGCCAGGGAGGGACGGACAATTTTATTTATTAGCCACAACACAGATTTAATTAAAAATTTATGCAATAGCGCTATCTGGTTGAACAACGGTTTGTTAGTGAAAACCGGCGCTGTGGATGAAGTGATTAGAGATTATGAAAAATTCCAGCGAAAGGGGGATGATTATGGATAGGAAAGAATATGAGAAGCCGGAAGTAATTGTTTATGACAGCGGCGGCAAGGGGGACAGGCAATTGGGAGTCTAATCCATATCTTGCTGGTATATTGTGCGTTTTATTGTATAATTATAGCGTGCTGTTATCGTTACCGGCACTCCTGGTAGATTTTTGGAATGAGGGTAGTAAACGGATGATTTAGAGGGGCTAAGAGTGGATTTTTCCCGTTAAACATATAAATTCCTGCGCAAAATGTGTAAAGAAGAGTTGGTGACTGAGCCGACCCTGTATCAGAATGCATAAATTTGACCCAGTAAACCGAAATAAGCTTGATAATGAATGGAGGAGGAAAAATCTTCCCACGCTTGAAAAGTTGGGTTTGAGTGAAGCGGATATTGTTGCGGATATAGGCTGCGGAATCGGGTATTTTACCATACCTGCCGCAGAAATAATAAACTGCCGGAACAAGGTTTATGCTTTGGATATCTCGGAGGAAATGCTTGCTGAAGTTGAAAAACGTGCCTCACTCGCCGGTGTTTCAAATATTGTTACTAAAAATAAATGAATATGACTTGAAGCTTCCGGGTGAATCCATAACTTTTGCCCTTCTGGTCAATGTGCTTCATGAGATTGAAGATAAAATGAAATTCATCGTAGAGGTTAAACGAGCATTGAAAGCGGAAGGTAAAACAGCGATTATTGAATGGGAAAAGGAAAAGATGGAAATGGGCCCGCCAATAAGCCATAGAAATTGGAAAAGAGGAGGTCACAGAACTCCTAAGTTCTTCTGGCATGAGACTGATATAGTTCAATGCAGTTTGTCAGTTTATACTACGGGTTAGTCGCGGTAAGGTTGTAAAGTTAGATAAAAATCAAAAACAGGAAGCGTTTTAAGGATAAAAATATGGTGCAAGGTTTCATGCTGGGAATTGCCAGCGGAATGGCTTGTCTGACCTGTTGCGCACCCGTGCTGGTGCCGGTATTATTAGGTGAGGGTAAAATATTTATCAACCCAAGAGTGATTTCCAGAGAGGGCTGCTATGCGCTGAAAGACGGGCGCGCGGCAAGGTTGGTGCTTCATCATGACTGAGTCAATGACTGAGTTGGAATTCAACTTTAGAAGGCGGTGGGGATGGAACCCCCCAAGCCCGGAAAAAATACCTTTGTTCTTGATTGATGAAGAACCGACTGCCGTATCTTCTGAAATAGTAGCCGGTTACTTCTGGAGAGAAGAAGAATTTTATGATATCCGGAAAATCGGGGAAACATTGGATTCTTTTGACGATCCGAAGCAGTTCGGCTGTCACGGCTCACGTCCCACTGCAATCTATGGCACCGGCTATATCTATACGCACCGCGATCCTGTCGAAACCCTTCTGCTTTGGGAAACTTTAAAGAAAGGCATGGTATATAAAGTTACCGGCTATGCGTTTGAACGGTTGAACACCGGCTTGATATCCTGGGGCAGCTTGGACATGACCGAGCGCATTTTTTCCCTTGAACATATAAATTCCTGGCGCAAGATGTGCAAAGAAGAGTTGGTGACTGAACCGACCCTGTATCAAAGGATATTTACTTCTATGCCTGGCCGGAACTGTTTTATTTAATCTTAAAATATATTTGGATCCGATTAATCTTGGTCTGTATCGTTTTAATCTTTGAATTGTATCATGATAAACTATCTTGTTTCTTCGATTTCCAACAACTAAAATTAAAACATTTTTCTTTTTAACTATCCCCTCGGCCTTACCTTCGGCTTTACCTTCAGTCCTTGCCTGCCTCTGCATCTCGTCAAGGATCCGCTCGATGAGTCAGAGTGAGTCAGCAGAGTGAGTCAGGGGACGGTTCCCTGACTCATTCCTTGCTATTTTCAGCGAGAAACGCAGTACTAGTATTGTAGCGGCAACTACCCAAGGGGAATGAACTTTTTAAGTTCTGCTGTGACAAGTTTAACGATTTCCGGCATCCGGGGCTCATTAGGTTCAGTCGGCAGTTTGTATAATTGGTCCGCGATAGGAATAGTTATCGATTCGGTTGATGACATTTCCCTGGTTAATTCGGGTGGAAGTGAAAGTCCTGCTTGTTTTGCGAAGTGTTGAAGCGCAGGTGTGAATATGGTTTTGGTATCAGGTTTTGTGTGCATAATCAATATAATATACCTTTGTTCTTGATTGATGAAGAGCCGGTTGCCGTATCTTCTGAAATAGTAGCCGGTTACTTTTGGAGAGAAGAAGAATTTTGTGATATCCGGGAAATCGGGGAAACATTGGACTATTTTGATGACACGAAGAAGTTCGGCTGTCACGGTTCACGTCCCACTGCAATCTATGGCACCCGCCATATCTATACCCGCCGCGATCCAGTCGAAACCCTTGTACTTTGGGAAACTTTAAAGGAAGGTATAGTATATAAAGTTACCGGTTACGCGTTTGAACGTTTGAACACCGGCTTGATATCCTGGGGCAGCTTGGATATGACTGAGCGCATTTTTCCCCTTAAACATATAAATTCCTGGCATAAGATGTGCAAAGAGGAGTTGGTGACTGAACCGACCCTGTATCAGGAAAATTATAAGATGTGAGAAAACCTTAAAATGAATACAAAAAACCCTTGCCACTTGTCGATAAATGGTAAGGGCCAGAAAATTGTTCCTTCGTCTTCAGTTTTCCAGCGTTTTCTTCAGTTCCATAACAGTTTCCCTGGACAGCCCGGTTATCCTGCAAACCACGTCAACGTCCAATCCTTCCCTCAGCGCCGCCCTGGCTGTCTCAACTTTGCCCTCAATCTTCCCCTCGGCCTTGCCTTCAGCTTTACCTTCAGTCCTTGCCTGCCTCTGCATCTCGTCAAGGGTCCGTTCGATGTTGGTGATCATCTTATCCACCTCCCAGGGTTCGGTTTCTTCCAGCACGCGATCCATTTCCTCACGCAGTGTTTGCGGCAATTTGCTCTTGACAGCGTTCCTCAGCCACACCGTAACTTGCCGGAACTGCTCCGGGGTCATCCCCTTCAACACGTCAGCCAGTTCCCTGATCCGGTTTATCAACTCCGGGGGGACAACGGCCTGGTCCAGGTAGAACACGCTGGAGATCACATTGGCCTGCCGGCGGAGTTCTTCCTCACCATATCGGTTGACGTCAAAGAGTATATATTCGAAGTCCAGCAAGTGTCTGGATAGCCTCTCTTGTCCAAGTTGGTATTCCCTGAAGTTCCGGCGGGCCGTCCAACCGCCCTCGCCATTGTAAAGAATGGCGGGCACGATGGCCGGCAGCCTGAAGCCCTTGCGCTTTCTCTCTTTCTCCGGCGTGTTGTTATAAGCGTCCCGCCACACCTCGACCATGTACTGCAACAAACGGAATGGCATGGTGTGGTCCACGGTCGACTGCAACTCCAGCAGTATGTAGAATATTATGTCGGTACCCCGGATACGCAGTCTGTATACGATATCGGCCTCTTTGTCACTGAAGTCCTGCAGGACATAAGACTTATCAACCAGCGTCAGGTCTTCTTCGGCTATTTCCCGCACCCAGCTCTCTCCGACAAAGGTCAATCACCGTAACATAAGTCAGCTACTCGTCGTTGAATTGTCAAAATTGCTTCCGAATTGTATAGGGGTCGGATACCTACCAGTAGAAACCTGCAATTTATCAAAATTAATTTCGCATAAAATAGTTTAACAATCTTTAGTTTGCAGGGATTTCCTGCCTTCTGTCTAATTATGTCTAATAATAGTAGGTAGAGTTATGGTTTACTCGGTAATACATAAATAGCATGGCATGACCTTTACCAACGGGTTCATGTTTGAGCTCGGGTTTGGTTAAGCTCGATTACTTA
Organism: Pelotomaculum sp. PtaB.Bin104; assembly: GCA_002067205.1. Taxonomy (GTDB): domain Bacteria; phylum Bacillota; class Desulfotomaculia; order Desulfotomaculales; family Pelotomaculaceae; genus MVQL01. The sequence continues at coordinate 15,566 of MVQL01000043.1, read as the reverse complement.
AACAGGTGTGCCTCGCTAGCTTCACTCATTCACTTAATTATAGCTCGAAATCACCCTCCAAGTAAGCATTACGTCATACTAAAGTGACTTTGTTCTCATGTTATTTAATATTTAGACATCCATGCCGCTGACGCGGCACTAGCAGAAGGATGAAAATAGAACTAAGTAGAATCTCTTTTTTACGGCTGGCGAAGGGAGGTTGTGTTCGTTTACAGTCATTGCTGCGGTCTTGACGTTCATAAAAAAACCGTTGTGGCCTGCATCATTACTCCTGAAGAGAAAGAGATTCGCACGTTTTCAACGATGACCGATGACCTCATTTCAATGGTGGACTGGATCAAAGACAAAGGTTGTACTTATGTGGCGATGGAAAGCACCGGTTCATTCTGGAAACCAATTTACAACCTGCTGGAACTGGAAGACATCCAGGCGTTGGTTGTTAATAATGCCAAGCACATGAAGAATGTACCTGGTCGTAGAACCGACGTCAAAGATACGGAATGGATTGCCGGTTTACTTCGTCACGGTCTCTTGCAAGGCAGCTACATCCCATATCGGGATCAAAGGGAATTGCGTGAACTAATCCGCTACCGCCGTAGCCTTATTGAAGAGCGAGCCCGGGAGATTAACCGCATTCAAAAGGTCCTTGAAGGAGCCAACATCAAGCTGTCTTCCGTAACCAGTGATACATTGGGCAAATCGGGGCGTGCCATGATTGAAGCAATGATTGCCGGTGAAGAAGACCCCAAAATCTTGTCCGAGCTTGCCCAGCGAAGATTAAAAAACAAGAAAGAAGACTTGCAACGAGCACTTAAGGGTTTGATCGGTTCACACCAAAAGCTGGTTTTAAAAACCCAGCTACGGCACATCGACTTTCTCAGCGACGAAATAAAAGACTGGACGAAGAGGTTAAAGAGCGAATGCTCCCTTTTGACGAAGACCTGGAGCTGTTGGACACCATTTCCGGTGTGGGGCGGCGCACGGCTGAACAAATTTTAGCCGAGACAGGAACCGATATGAACCAATTCCCCTCTGCTGCTCATTTATGTTCATGGGCGGGACTGTCTCCAGGTAACAATGAAAGCGCCGGAAAGCGAAAGTCTGGGCGAACACGCAAGGGTAATCACGCAAGGGTAATAAGAAATTGAGAAGCGCGCTGGTAGAAGCAGCAAGAGCTGCCGCCAGAACCAAGAACACCTATTTGTCCAGTCAGTATCATCGCCTTGCCGCAAGACGTGGTGCGAACCGTGCCGCTGTGGCAGTTGCACACAGCATCTTGACCATCGTCTACTACATATTAAAACGGAAGCAACTTTATATTGAGCTTGGTCCAACTTACTATGAAGAACGCAAGCGTGAGACCGTCATAAAACAATACATTAAGGAACTGGAATCTCTTGGATGCAAGGTCACGTTGAAGCTGTAGCTTAAGTTTTTTGATTGTTTCCATCATCATTCTGCTGCCAGGTTTCATGTTTTTAAAATGGAGCTGGGCTTTGTTCGTTATTGTCTTTTACGAGTCGAGACGTTATTTAATTTTCAGGATAGGATAGTTAAAAAAATGATTATCTCTTAAGCAACTCACTTATACTATCATCTTTGGTGTAGTGTTATGGAGTTAATATCTTTTTTTGGGGTAGGGTATGTCCGGGGATAACATTCTGTCCAATTGCCGTAACCTTCGTCAGTGCGAAGAAAAGCTTAAAGAGTGGATTCGGCCAAATGAACTTTTAGGCAGGATTCCTTTGGGTACCGGGGACTGGCTGCGACTGGGGAAAGCGATCAAGAAAACGATGGAGCAACAAGGGCCAAGGGAAGGAACCAAACTACTCTGGGCTAATTTTCCTGTCTGTATGGCGGTGTTTCTGGTTTTTACCGGTATTCGCCATTACCAGGCAGGTGAGTTTTGGCCTGCCATGGAAGAGAATGCCGGTGTGCCGGTAAGTGCTACATGGGAATGGGGGGCACATTTTCTTGATTTTTTAAGACGTAATGAGCTACCTGTTTTTGATGATATCAAGGGGTTGCGATACATAACACCAATCCTCGGGCATGGTGGCATTCCCAACTATTGTCTGGAGGATTTTTTTAAATTTGTTTTAACCCCGGCGATAGAGATGGGTGGGGTTACTGCAGAAGAAATACTGGACGATCTGTCCCATGGCTCGGGATTGCGCTACCATGTCGATAAACCCATCCAACGTTTCTTGCTTAAAGGGGGTAAATATGCCCTGGATTTCTTTGAAAGAACTTTGGAAATGGCCAGGCGAGCTGTTTGTGAAGAAGTGGTGCCGAGAAGCGACGAACTTGGCCTGCCGGATAGAATAACCCGGGCTTATGATCTCTGGCTTAAGCAGGCTCATGAGAAAAATAAAAAGGTTAAGCGGGATGTCTTGCACAGCCCCGTCATCTTCATGGACCCTTATGGCTTGGGGGTGGCAGCTTTGCTGCCCGCGCAGCAACTCGAAACTGTATTGATGGGAGTAAGCTGGGACATAAAGGCTGGGGAAAAGGTTTTACGGGTACGCTGCAAAGCATGGCGCGTGGGTGACTGTGTGAGGTCCAGCCTGGAGCAGGTTCCACTGCCACCGGCTGAAAACTATCATATTTGCCTTATAATTGACGGGCAGGAATATAGGGAATGGACTTTCCGCGCGCTACAGCCGGACAGGCCTTATCTGGCTTTTGCGATAAATTCCGGCCAATTGGTCCGGGGTGACATTCTGCCGGCCAAAGGAGTATGGTTGATTCTGCGGGATGGTTGGGATGTTGTCTGTGATGAGTTTGTTGCCTCTGATGAAATACCTCCCCTGGGTATTTCGTGGAGAAACTACAAATGCATCGCCCTTTATACGGAAAGCGCCAGGACTGTTAAATTGCAAGGCCATGGTGACAATGTTTTATCTTTGTCTATGGCAGGACAAGCCACCCGTCCGGCTCTAACAGGTGGGAACTTATTGAGGGCGGACGGTCCGGGTGAACTTACCTATTCGGGTAGACTCCCGTCCTTGTGTATTCCTTGCGGTTATGCTGATGGGAGAGCTTCCCTGGAAATGTGGCGGTTGTTTATTAGTAAGGAAAACGCGAAGGACAAGGCGGTGTTAGTTTCAGCCCCATTGTCCGAACTGGCCAAGTATATGGATAATGATGGCTACAACTGGCTGTTGCCTTTAGATGCTCCCGGAGTGCTGGGGACAAAAGCTTTGGGAGTGTATAACCTTTCCGTGCGCGGTCCTTTGGGAAGTGACGCCTTATTTAAAATAAATTGTGTGTACGGGATGGATGTTTCAGTACCTGCGGTAAACCTGTGGCCTGCCGGGAAAACCGGTTACCGTCCGGTAAATGTGATTGTCGCAGTACCGTCAAATATATCGATAAACTTTAAGAATTGTACCTTAGTTAATAAAAAGGAGAAAGGTGATAAGAGCTATTACGAAGTCGTATTAGAGTCTGACTTTATTATTTATGAACTGGACGACTGTGCATTAGCAAGACCGCTGGCGATCCGGCAAAATTTGAGGCCATTGTCATGGGGATGGCTTGGTCTAAAAGACATTTACAGCCTGGTTTGGGAAAATAAATGTCGTACTCTGGGGGCAAGTGCCTGGCGAGATAGTGAAGACCTGCAACTGATTCTTAATTCTAATTGGGATGGGAACGTTTATCATATTCAATTGACTTTGAGAAATTTAAAAGGTCAAATATTGCAGACAAGTATAGGTCAATTGAGCGAACATCGAAGACTCCGTTTTAGCATTGGCCAGTTTAAGGACACCATTAGCGCTACCTCTTGGCCGGGATACGAGCTCTGGCTTACAGTACGGGACGAAAAAGAGGTATTGTCGGAATTCCAGGTAGCTTTGCTTGACAGAGAGTGGCGTGCCAGCAATGTCCAGGTAATGCCTGACAGCCTGAGCGGGAATGTCAGCAGTTGCATTGTGTTTTGGGAAGAAAACGACCATGTTGCAAACAGGATAGTGAGAGTGTGGTCTTTGTGGCGCCCCTGGGAAGAACCATATACTGCAACCGTTCCTGACAATACAACGAACCTCCGGTTGGATTTTCCCCAACTCCTGGGACCAGGAATATACCGGTTTGAAATTAGCTACCAAGAAAAAGAAGATCTATTTATAAATCATACTGCCCGGCCATTATTACCAAACGCGGCAGATAATAATGTTTGCGATCTCAAAGTAAATACTACCGAATGGCATTATTACGCAAAGACGCTTCCCCATACACCTTTAGGTAATCTAGAGCGCTTCTTAATCCATGGGGGTTACGACTATGAATCTGTTTCCTTGTCCTCAGGTGAAAACGAACGTTGTCAGTATAAAACCAAGGACTTTAACGCCTTGTTCCTAGCCGGGCTGATGCTGTGCAATGAGCAAAACGATTCAAAATTAAAGGGTTTAGCGCGGTATTTAAGATGCAGTGGAATGCCTGACAACTATCCGCAGGGTGTGAAAGAGTTATTGAGTTTATTTCAGGAATGTGTCGTTATTCCACCCGAGGTGCTGGTTGTATCAGGATGGTGTTCGTTGAATTATGGGGATTTGGACCGGGACACAACAACAGGGTGCCAGTTAGAAGACCTGTGGCAAAACTGGCCGCTGGCCGCTCTGTTACTGGAACAGGTTTTTTACAACAATTCAAAGGACTCTGCCGTTTCCACCGGGACAATTGTGTACGGTCTTAGCTTTCAGGGACTGGAAAGATTGCTGGGGCGTACCGATGTAATTCCTTACAAGTGGCCTGATGGTTCGATCTGCCAATATTCCTTGACGGAATGCCTTTACCGGTTGCTGCGTTATGAATGTATTTGTAACGAAGTGTTGCCCCAAATCCCAGTGGAGATTATGGGAGATTCCCAAGGTATTAAAATGGTCTGTTTAAAAAGCGCGGAAGAATTGGAGGATATGTTCAACCTGCTGAACATTGAACCCAGGGGCTTGCTACATCCGGATTACTATATTTGGAGCCTGTTCCGTTGGCTAATTGATATAAAAAGCTCACAGAGAGAAGAGTATGTGAATGCCTGGGTACAGGAGAATCTTGGACGGGCTGATAAAATTTTAAGAAATCTGTCAACTGAGGAGTATGAGGCCAATCCATTGATTATCGATAGCCTGGCTGGCCGGTATATTGATCCAAAGGGCAGTTTGGCGTTGGTTAATTTTCCATACATCTCGGGCGTGGTTGCCCTGGCGCAGCGGAAGTGGGCTAGGGAGCCCGGCGCTTGTGCTTATGAGCTGGAGCTTGTTGATCTCGCCGTTGATATTTGCCGGATCTATCCTGGCCTGTATTGCCGGGATTTATGTTTATTTGAAATATTGCTTAGTATTCTGCTGTGAGGTGAGAGCATGAGATTACATCCCCTGGAAATAACAGAACATGTTCGAGAAACGTATCTTCGTTATTTGGCCACGGTTTTTTTCCTTCGCGACCGGGAATTGAGACTGCAGCTGGAAAAGGCACTGCAAGCCCCCGCTGTCTTCGTAAAAGGGCCATATCTTGAAGCCACTTTGCCTTATAAAACCGGCAAAACAATTAACCAGCTAATTAAAGAAGGCTTGTTAACCCCCGAGTTTGACAGATTAAGTCAAGGTATTCCCATGGACAGGCCATTGTATGTTCACCAGGAAACCGCATTACATAAAATAATTCGACTCAAACGCAACCTTGTTGTAGCTACCGGTACCGGTAGCGGTAAAACCGAAGCCTTTCTTTATCCCATTTTCGATTGCCTGCTGCGCCAGTATAAGGCTGGAGATTTGTGCCCGGGGGTAAGAGCGTTGCTGCTTTACCCCATGAACGCCCTGGCTAATGACCAAATGAAGAGACTCCGGCTTATTTTAAAGGATTACCCCTTTATTACCTTTGGCCGTTACACTGGTGAAACCGAACAAACTCGTTCTAAAGCTGAACAACATTTCCGGCGAAATTTCCCCAGGGAACCCATGATTGAAAATGAGCTGCTGTCCAGAGAGGAAATGCGCGAAAAGCCGCCCCATATTTTGCTAACCAACTATGCCATGTTGGAGTACTTGTTGCTGCGCCCGAAGGATTGCGTGTTTTTTGATGTGGATGCCGATAAAACCTGGAAATTTATCATCCTAGACGAAGCCCATACCTATAAAGGCGCCAAAGGAATTGAACTAGCCATGCTTTTGCGCAGATTGAAGGACAGGGTTGTCCGGGGCCGCCGCGGCATGCTTCGCTGTGTTGCCACCAGTGCCACGTTGGGCGGGGGACAGCGGGACTATCCGGCGGTGGCGGGGTTCGCCCGGAATTTGTTTGATGAGGAGTTTGAGTGGGTTGAAGACCAGCCTGACCGGCAGGATGTAGTGGAGGCCACCCGGTACAGTCTGGAAGAGTATGACAGGGTTTGGGGCAGGCCGGAGCCGGGTATATACCGGGAATTAATGCGGGCTGTGGCAAACAAGGGGCTGCAGCCGGAAAAGATACGGCAGTTGGCAGGCCGGTGGGCATTACCCAAGGATGTAGTGGAAGAGGCATTACGGGTTTATAATGCTGCGGACGACGGTGAAGCTCTAAATCGGTTTTTATATTGCTTTTTATCGGGTGACGGTAATCTAAACGCGGTTAGGAAAGCGCTATGGAGTTCCCGCTCCTTAACAGATGTAGCTATGGAGGTATTCAATAGCGGCTGCGGGGATAAGGATTTCGTGTTGCACCCGGCGGAGGCACGGGAATCGTTGATCGCCCTGGTCGATATGGCGGTCAGGGCGAGGCCCGGCGCCACTGATCTGCCTTTGCTTCCCGCTCGCTATCACCTTTTTGCCCGGGCGCTGGAAGGGGCTTATGTTGGCCTTTGGCCGGAGAAAAAGCTTTTTTTAGAGGCCCGTAAAGTCTGGCGGGAGAATGGCGTGGAAGTGCCTGTCTTTGAGTTGGGGACCTGCAAACGGTGTGGGCATGAGTTCTTAATTGGCCGGATAAATGCTGATGACAAGCTCGTTCAGTGTCTGGGGTCGGGAGTTGAGGATTTTGCTTATAGCGATTATTTTCAGATTCAGTACAGCATGGCAGACAGTATTCCTGATGAAGAGGACGAGGAGGTAATCAATCAGGTTACTGGTACCGCCGCGAAATATGAGGTATACGAACTGTGCGCCGCCTGCGGCGATATCCGCCGGCAGGGGGAATTACTAGATGGTCCGTGCTGCGGACATGCCAGCCCGAAGAGCAAGTGGCGTTTACTGAGGCTGGTCACCCCCAAGGGGAAACAGATGAGATGTCCGGCCTGCGGGTCATATGCATACGATTTGGTGACGCGTTTTTTAACCGGCCAAGATGCTCCGACCAGTGTGCTGGCAACGGCTCTTTATCAGAAGATTCCGCCGCAAATGGCGGATGCGGACATGGACGCCGTTATTGATGGTGGAGCAAGCGGATTTTGGGAAACAGATGAATTTATGGCGCCGGCTGTAACGGAGATAGCGGCAACCAGGGAAGAACATGGCCGAAAGCTTTTAGTGTTTTCAGACAGCCGCCAGGATGCCGCGTTTTTTGCCTGTTATCTGAACCGAACCTATGAAAAGATTATCTGGCGGCGTTTAATCGTCAAAGTGCTTTTGAAACAGAAGGCGGAGGCTTTGCGGCTGAATGATTTAGTTGACTTCCTGGTAAAAGAGGCCAGAGACGCCGGACTGTTTGCACATAGCCAAAGCAAACGGGAAAGAATAAAGGAAGCCTACCGGTGGGCGATGGCTGAATTATTGGCTTTAGACCGCAATCACAGTTTGGAGGGACTGGGCTTGGTGCGCTTTAGCCTGGTGAGGCCGCCGCGCTGGCAGGCGCCGTCTTATTTTGTTAACAGATTGGGAATGACTCAAGAAGAAACCTGGCAGTTGTATGAAATAATGCTCAACAGTTTTCGCCTGCAAGGCGCGGTGACATTTCCGGATGAAATTGGTCCTGATGATGAGGTTTTTTCCCCCCGCAACAGGCCGGTATATTTTCGTGAAATGGATTCGTCTCCGGAGAATAGTGTCCTGGCCTGGCTGCCTAAGGGAAAAAAGCAAAACACGCGCCTTGATTATTTAATAAAATTGCTGAAGAAAAAGAATGCCCAGGCGGATGACTCCACCATAGAAACAGAGGCTAAAAAAATCTTAAGCGGTATTTGGCGGAGCTTGATGGAACAGAAGAACATCTGGGGTGAGAACTATTTCAGGGTGATCAACCGCAAAGATGTGGGTGTTGTTTATCAACTAAAGTATCAAATGTGGGACATGTCGCTTGATAATGGAAAAAGTCAGTGGTACCGTTGTTCGGACTGTGGGGGGTTATTCTCCCTCAACCTTTACGGCGTATGCCCGAGGTACCGTTGCGCGGGAGAATTATTACCCTGTGATCCGGTTGCGGAACTGAATATGAACCATTACGGGTATCTTTATTACAATGCTGAACCGATTCCCATGATGGCCGAGGAACATACCGCCCAACTCACAGGCGAGGCGGCTGCTGAACTGCAAGAAAAGTTTGTTCTCGGTAAGGTCAACGTTTTAAGCTGCTCCACCACCTTTGAGATGGGTGTGGATGTGGGTGAATTGGAAACAGTGTTCATGCGCAACATGCCGCCTGAAACATCAAATTATGTGCAGAGGGCGGGCCGGGCCGGCCGGCGTACTGATTCTACGGCGTTTTCTCTAACCTTTGCCCAGCGGCGATCACATGATTTGAATTTTTACGCCAGACCTGAGAATATGATCGCTGGTGAGATTAAACCACCTTATTTTGAATTGCGTAACGAGAAGATCATTCTACGGCATTGCAACGCTACAGCTTTAGCCATGTTTTTCCGGGAACAGCAAGAGTATTACGGCAGTGTGGAAAATTTTTACCGTCCGGAAGAAGATACAGGCGGGTGTGCCCAGTTGGGGCGGTTTTTATCCGGAAAGCCCAGGGGTCTGCTGGAATCTCTGCGGCGGATTGTACCGAAAGAATTACAGCAGCAAATAGGAATTAACGATTGGCGCTGGGTGCAACGGTTACTTTCAGATGAGGGATCCTTGACAAGATCAGATCAGGAAGTAAAAAGTGATTTAATGATCCTCCAGGAGGAACTGATAAAGAATATCCAGCAGGGCAAAGATGTGGACCATATCCAAAGGGCCATTAGAACAATAAAAAGAAAAGATCTGCTGGGTTTTCTGTCCTCGCGCAATGTTTTGCCCAAATATGGTTTTCCTGTGGACGTTGTGGAACTGCAAATAACTCATCATGGCGCGGAAGCCGGCAAGTTGCAGTTAGAACGTGATCTGCGCATTGCCATCGGAGAATATTCCCCCGGCAGTGAAATTGTGGCCGGCGGCAGACTCTGGAAAAGCACGGGCCTGAAGCGGGTGGCCAAGTTGGAATGGCCAGTTTACTATTATACTGTGTGTGAGGAATGTGGCCGGTATCAGAGGTTCTTGACGGAGGATAGCAGCAGCGACACTTGTATCGCTTGTAACAATCCCCTTGGTAATAAATACAAGTTTGTAGAGCCTATTTTCGGATTTGTCACCGGCGGTGAGAAACCGGGTGTGCCGGGTGAAAGCCGGCCTGGCCGAGGTTTTAGCTCCAGGGTGTATTTTTCAGACTATGAAAAGGAAACGGGGGTCCGCAGCGGTGAGGCCAGAGAAGGCCAATTGACAATGGGTTCTTATATGTTTAATTGGCGTTACTCGCCTTTCGGCAAGTTGGCAGTTATTAACAAAGGCCCCGGCGGGGCGGGTTTTAATGTTTGCAACTGGTGCGGATATGCGGAAATAGCAGGCAAAAGAAAAAGCAAAACCCATAAAAGACCATACGGCGGTAAGGATTGCAATGGCAGTCTGGGTTATTATCACCTGGGCCACGAATTTATATCCGATGTATTTGAGTTGCGTATCGAGGGGCTTGCGAAATACGATGACGCCATGTGGCTGTCGGTGCTTTATGCCGTGTTGGAAGGGGTCAGTGAGGAACTGGCCATTAACCGGGGTGATATAGACGGTTGCCTTTATTATTATGCCAGTAGCGCCGGCAACCCGGCCCTAATCATTTATGATGATGTGCCCGGTGGCGCGGGGCACGTTAAAAGGATTGGCGACAGTTTGCCGGAGGTGATCAGGTCTGCTTTGCGCCGTATAGACGGTAAATGCGGCTGCGCTCCGGAAACCAGTTGTTACGGGTGTCTGAGAAACTATAGAAATCAATATTGCCACGATCTGTTAAGCAGGGGGAGGGCGTATGATTTTCTTTGTGAATTATTAGATGGTTAACAGAGGTAGGCAAATAACAGTGGTAATAGTAACCTTGTTCGTAGAACGACTACCCTTGTAATGTTGACAAATAATTGACGAATAACAAAGGTCAACCTCCGGTAACGTAAGTCAGCCATTCGTCGTTGAATTGTCAGAATTGTTTTTGCGCTGTGAGGGGGTCAGACCCCTACTGACCCCCTCAGCCACAGAAGTTATTTCATTTTTTCTGCAGGAAATTTATTTTTAAACGAAGAAATGTTTTCCATGAATAAAATTTAGTCGATAAATCTGTAAGAAATAATTTAGGTTAAACAAGGAGTTGACTATGCAAAAGTGCAAGATATTTTGGCTGATACTCCGTTGGAAAACCCCGCCGATGATCGGTTAGGTTACGCTCCATTTGCAAAGAATCTGGCCGAAGCAATCTGTAAATTTAATAATGATGAAGGACTTGTTTTTGCTCTATTTGCCCCTTGGGGAAGCGGTAAGACCACGTGTTTGAATTTTATTCAATATTATATCGAAGCCAAAGAAGGAGAGGAAAAACCTCTTATTGTCCGGTTTAATCCCTGGTGGTTTTCCGGTCGCGGGGATTTGTTGAACCAGTTTTTTAAAGAGTTTCGAGCAGCGCTTGGGAAGAATGATATTTTTAAAGAATTGCTCGGCAAACTAGACTGGTTTGGTGAAATTATTTCTGATATTCCGGACCCTACGGGAATAGTAAAATATTTAGGAAAAATCTTGCCGGTTTTAAATCAGATGCCTGAGAAGCAGGCCTGGGAGATTAAAGAGGAAATTTCAAAAGAAATAAGAAAAAAAGATATTCGCATTTTAATTATCATTGACGATATTGATCGCCTTTCTGCTGATGAAATCGTAACTATTTTTCGGGTAATCAAGGCTGTTGCAAATTTCCCTAAAACAAGTTATTTGATTGCTTTTGATAAAGACGTGGTGGTTAAGGCGCTTAAAAGAGTTCAGAGGGTACCCGGCGCTAACTACCTGGAAAAAATCATTCAAGTTCCTTTTGACATGCCGCTTCCTGACAAGATAAGCGTACGTAAGCTATTTTTAGAAACGTTGGTTAAAGTCTTTGCTGGTACTACTGAAGATTTATTTGATCAAACATACTTCGGCAATGTATTTTGGGACGGCATCGACCATTTCCTAAAGACAGTTCGTGATGTAAAAAGGCTGACAAATGCTCTTAAAATAACATACCCTTCTGTGATGGGAGAAGTAAATCCCGTCGATTTTCTGGCAATTGAAACCATCAGAGTATTTTTACCTGATATTTATTATTTAATCAGGTCGAATTCAGAGATGTTCAGTGGTCTTGCAGACAGACAAGGCTATTTAGGCCCAAATATTGAGAAATTAAAACTATTCCACAACCAATGGCTAGAAAATCTTCCCGAAAATGAAAAAGGAATAGTAAAAAATTTAATGCTGCGTATCTTTCCAAAATTACGGGCTGTTTTTGATAACAATTTTTATGGCCCTGATTGGGAAGCTACCTGGAGGAAACAATTACGCATTTGCAGCCCGGACAAGTTTCAGATTTATTTTAAATTCGCCATACCGGAAGGGCAAATTTCTAATGCTGAAATGAAGGCATTTCTTGCTTTAGCGGAGGACAAAAATAGCTTTGGCAAACTTTTGTTAGATCTTGCAAACCAACATTGTTCAGACGGAAGGTCACGAGCCAGCGTATTTCTTGAAAGGATGGAAGACTATACCGGGAAAGAAATACCAAAAGCTCACATAAAGAACATTTTGTTCGCTCTCTTTGATGTCGGTGACCATTTGCTTGTGCCTGAAGATGAGTCCCGCGGCTTTTTTAGCTTTGGTAATGATGTTCGCTTAGGTCGCATCATGTTTCAGTTGTTAAAGCGCTACGACAATCAACAAGAAAGATTTGAAATCTTAAAAGAGGTTTTCACAAATGGGAATGCACTATCATCAATAGTAACTGAAATTGCAACTTTAGGTCAACAGCACGGAAAACTTGGCTCTGAGGCTGGGTGGTGTGTATGGGGTAAAGCTACGGAACCGATACTTTAGGTCAACAGCACGGAAAACTTGGCTCTGAGGCTGACGATGAGAAAGAAAGATTGGTGAGAGCACAGCACCTGGAGGAACTAGAACAAATAGGGCTTAAGAAAATTAAAGACGCCGCAGACAGTGGAAACCTTATCAATTCACGGAATTTTGCCGGCATCCTTTACCGCTGGAAGGATTGGGAGAATGATGCAGCGCCGAGAAAATGGATAGAGTCAGATTTATTGACGACCGACGAAGGGCTTGTCGATTTACTGGTTGGCTTCCTCTCAAAAAGCTATAGTCAGGCTTTAGGCGACCGGGTTTCCAGGAGCAATTGGCGACTTGATCCAAAAGTCCTTGAACCGTTTATCGAGCCGTCAGCAATTATTGATCGAGCACGCCGGATTTTTCAGGAATCGCCGGAATGGCTAAAAGATGAAAAGAGAATTGCTGTAGAAACTTTTTTTAAAGAATATGATCTTAGGGCGAGAGGAGAGAACCCTGATAGGGTAATGGATGAGTGATGAATTTGTTTAAACATGCGGCCTTGACGTTCATAAAGATGCAGAATGGATTGCTGGCTTGCTCTGTCATGGTCTCTTGCAAGGCAGTTACATTCCTTCCCGCGATCAAAGAGAATTGCGGGAAATCATACGCTACCGCCGGAGTCTCATTGAAGAGCGTGCCCGGGAAATCAACCGCATCCAAAAGGTTCTTGAAGGAGCTAACATCAAGTTATCTTCCGTAGCCAGCGATGTACTGGGCAAATCGGCGCGCGCCATGATTGAAGCGATGATTGACGGCGAAGAAAACCCGGAAATCTTGTCCGAGTTGGCCCAGCGCAGGCTCAAGAATAAGAAGCCGGAATTGCAGCGGGCACTTAACGGACTAATCGGGCACCACCAAAGATTAATGCTTAAAACCCAGTTGCGTCACATTGATTTTCTGGCAGACGAAATCAAACAACTAGGAGAGTGTTGCATAAACCCTGTTTTTTTTGAGCTCAGCCACTTTTTAAATTTTAAAAAACAAATAGAGGTATATAATGGTAAGAATGTTAGTTGAGCTTATAATTTAAGCATTTAATTTTAATTTTGAGTTGGTTGTTTTATGACCCAGCATTTTAGATTACCGCCTTGTATCTTCTTATATCTTTAATATTCAGCGGGATGCTGGGGATTTCCTGCTTTTTAATTGGTCTCCTGCTGGATTTTTATGGGGTTAGTGTGCTTTTTATGGGAGTTTTGCAACGCTCTCCTAGGTTTCATGCTTAGCTGGCTTTATTAATTATTGTCTTCAAGGATTTAAGACGTCATTTAATTTTCAGGATAGGATAGGTTGTTATTAAAACAATTTTCAAGATGAATATCAATTTTCTGAGAACCCTTTACTTGTCATTAGAAGATTTAACGTAACTTATGTGCCAGGGGAGGCCCTTAATTAGTGGTAACAGGTGAAATAAAGAATAAAGTGGATCGGATATGGGAGACATTCTGGACGGGCGGAATTACGAACCCGCTATCTGTGATTGAACAAATTACATATCTTCTCTTTATCCGTGGCTTGGATGATGTCGAGACGAAGCGGGAAAAGGAGGCGTCGGTGCTAAGAGTGCCGCATAAGACTGTCTTCCCGAAGGATAAACAGCACCTGAGGTGGAGCAAGTTCAAGAGTTTTGAGGCGGAGCGCATGTATAAGGTGGTTTCGGACGAGGTTTTCCCCTTTATCAAATCCCTGCACGGGGACCGGGACTCGGCCTATTCAAAGTATATGTCTGACGCCATCTTCATTATCCCCACGCCGCTCCTGCTGGAGAAGGTGGTAACGGGGCTTTCGGAACTGACCATGGATGACCGCGATACCAAGGGCGATCTTTACGAATACCTCTTATCGAAGATCTCCCAGTCAGGTACCAACGGCCAGTTCAGGACTCCCCGCCACATCATTAGGATGATGGTGGAGTTGTTGCGACCTACACCTGATGACATCATATGCGATCCGGCCGCAGGTACGGCTGGTTTCCTGGTGGCTGCCGGTGAGTACTTGCGGGAGCGTCATGGCGACTTATTCCTGGACGCATGGAAGAAGGATTACTTCAACAACCGTATGTTCCATGGATTTGACATGGATCGCACCATGTTAAGGATTGGAGCTATGAATATGATGTTACATGATATTGAGAACCCGAACATCGAATATAGGGATTCCCTGTCTGAAACGAATACCCACACCAATAAATATACCTTGGTGATGACGAACCCGCCCTTCAAGGTTTCGTTGGACTATGAGGGGTGTCAGCCGACCTTTTGAGGATAACGAAGACCAAGAAGACGGAACTCCTCTTCTTGTCCTTGTTCCTGCGCATATTGAAGATTGGCGGGCGGTGCGCCTCTATCGTGCCTGACGGGGTGTTGTTTGGTAGTTCAAAGGCTCATAAGGAGATAAGGAAGGAAATTATCGAGAAACACCGATTGGAAGCGGTTATCTCCATGCCTGGCGGGGTATTCAAGCCTTATGCCGGCGTATCCACGGCTGTCATCATTTTCACCAAGACAGGAGCCGGCGGCACGGACAAGGTGTGGTTCTACGACATGCAGGCGGATGGCTACTCTTTGGACGACAAGCGGAATACTATAAAGGAAAACGATATTGATGATATAATCACCCGGTTCCATAACCTGGCTGGAGAAGAAGGCAGAAAGCGGACTGAGAAGTCCTTCCTCGTCCCGAAAGAAGAGTTGTGGCCAATAACTATGATTTATCGGTGAATAGGTATAAAGAAGTGAAGTATAAGGAAGTTGATTACGAAGAGCCAGAAATGATTATGGCAACGATCGAAGGATTGGAGAAAGCCATATTGATGAATTTGGCCGAACTGAAGGAAATGTTAACATGATAGATAAGAAGGTTATTTATGAGTGGAAACAAAGTAAAATTGACCGAAGTAATAGAAATTAATCCAAAGCTTATAAAAAATTCTTTAGATGATACTATGGAAGTAAGCTTTATTTTCCAAGTACCAGGTCCAAAACCTTCGCCTTTAGGCGAAAAGCTTTTAGCATTGACTCTGCTTAGAGGTAGGTGTAACATTCATCCATGAGGTGAATGATATGGCAGATTACCAAAAGGGAAGTCACACGATATATGACATAAAATACCACTTTGTGTGGATAACCAAATATAGGTATCATGTGCTAAAAGATCAGGTTGCAGTTAGGTTAAGAGATCTCATAAGACAAGGTTGCGAAGTCAGAGGAATAACCATAATTA
>MVQL01000042.1 GCA_002067205.1 Pelotomaculum sp. PtaB.Bin104 | reverse complement strand
GTACTGTTCGAGAGTATATCTCAGTTGCTCTGCTTGGGTTAGACTGTCTTCCACAATCAAAATATTGATATCGTTGATATCGTTCATACCATTTCCCCCCCAAAAAACGACATGACAAAAGAATAATCACATGCAGTTAGATAAGTTTATTTATGACTTCCAACAAATTGCCATGGTCGAAACTACTTTTCACAATATAAGCGTCAGCTCCCGCATCTATGCCACGCTCCCGGTCTTCCCGGGAATCAAGCCCTGTCACCAAAACAACAGGCAACCGCGCATATTTTTTATCCATACGTATCCTGGATGTGAGATCAAAGCCATTCATTCTCGGCATTTCCACATCCGACACAACTAAATCATAGTCATCCGTTCTCAGCGCTGTTAACGCTTCAATACCGTCAACAGCGGTTTTGACACTGTACCCTGACGACTCCAAAATATTTTTTAGTAACATTCTTGAAGTAATCGAATCCTCCACAACTAAAATTGATTTTTTATTTAAACCTGCTTTCCCTGTCGCTGAAGCCGTTTCAACAGGTGCATTTTTAATCCATACTGTCGATTTCAACAAATCCGGAACATTCAAAACGGGAACTACCCTTCCGGATCCAAGTACAGTGGCGCCGCTTATATTCCTTACCCGGGAAAGCTGTTTACCAAGACTTTTGACCAGTACCTCCTGCTCACATACAATCTCGTCCACAGCGAAGGCGATCCGTTTTTCCGCAGTGCCTAGCAGCAGCACCGGGATATATCCTAAACTACTGTCTTTGTTTTCTTGAGGGGTAAGTTCGAGCACATCAGCCAGTCTTACAAAGGAAACAGCGCAACCTTTCAAGGAAATAATTTCTTTATTTTCGACCGTTTTTATCTCATCTTGTTTAATTCTCATAACTCTGTCTACGTTAGTTGAAGGAATTATAAAAAATTGTTCGGCCACTCTGACGAGAATCCCCCTGAAAGTAGCAAGTGTTACCGGAATAATCATATGGAATAACGACCCGTTTTGAGGTTGGGTTTCCACTGTGATGACCCCGCCGAGTCTTTCCACTTTCTCGCGCACTATGGCAAGCCCAAGTCCCCTGCCGGAAATATCGGTAATTATCGGACTTGTAGAGACTTCCGACTGAAATATCAGCGCCAACGCCTCTTGTTCGCGGAGTTTATCACATTCATTTTTAGTCAATATTCCCTTATTTACAGCCGATTCTTTAACTTTGTCTAAATTAATGCCAATTCCGTCATCCGAAACGAGGATCTCAACTTTGTGGCCACTTACTTGTGAAATAGTCACAGCAATCTTCCCGCACCGTGGTTTTTTGCTTCTTTCCCGCTCCTCCGGTTTTTCTATACCGTGATCGATACAATTTCGCAGTAAATGAATTAAAGGATCTTTCATATCTTCAAGGATGCGTTTGTCAATTTCAATCTCACTTCCCTGCAAAATCAACTCCACTTCCTTGTTTTGGACCCGGGACAAATCACGAATCATCATGGGAAACGTTGCCAGAAGAGAGGAAAAGGGAAGCATAAGCGCTTTTCTTGTATCTTTTTGAAAATTATCAACAACTGCGCCAATCGACCGGCGGTCATGTTCCGCTAATTTTATCAAATTCTTTACTTTGCTTTCCAGTAATTTAATGAAGTTGTGATTCCTATCTAGAAACTCTACCAGTTTGGCAAATTGTAAATTGTTCTTATCCGTTTGCGTACCCGGATGATATTTCTCACATTCCTTGTCCCAGCAGCCAAGGATATCCTGAATATCACGCAAGTCGCAGGCATGACGGTCCGCTGTCAGCTTTATTGACAACATTTCCTCAGCTTGCAGTAATAGTGAGTCCAACTTTTCTGTGGAAATCCGCACCGTTCCTGATACAGATGGCTTGTCCAAAATACTTGGATCAGCTTGACCAGCGGTATCGATGCCTGCTATTTGTGATAAATGGTAGTCGCTGACCGGCGGAGACGTCGGGATATTTCTTTTTAATTTGGGTATAGGTTCTTCCGTCCGGGTGCTGCCTGACTGCTTGCCGGTTTCCAGTTCGGCTAACTGCTGAATGAGTTTTGTAATAAGAACTTGTTCTCCTTCAGTAGTGGAAAGCAGCTTACTAATTGTGTCGACCGCGTAATGTAACGTGTCAAAAAGTTCGGGCGACGGGTTAATCTCCTTACGCTTCAAGATAGCCAGCACACTCTCAAGTGACTGGCAAATTGTTTCAATATCTGTCATGTTGACTGCCCGCGCAGCGCCCTTTAAACTGTGCGCCTCCCGGAAAATAGCTTCAACCACCGCGGTTTGGCTTTCAACATCCGGCGTTCTCTCTAATTCAAGCAGTCCGGCAGACATTGCTTTAAGACGCTCTTCAGCTTCGATTTTAAAAAGTGAACGCAGTCTTTTGAGCAAGCCGTTTTCTTTCTTATTTTCTTGCATGGGCATGTTAGCTCCCCCGATTCTTTAAACCTGGTACTGCTCAACCAACTCCTTCAACCTCCGTCCCAATTCGTCCAATTTCAGCGCCGCTGTTTCCAGTTGTCTTGCGCTGTCGACGTTCTGATTGCTTGCCTGCTCAATATTATTCATCGCCAAAGCCACCTGATCAATTCCGGTCAACTGCTGTTGGGCGGTAACCGCAATTTGAGTTAACGCGTGCGTTGCTTCTGTAATCGTATTCGCCATAGTCCGGATCGACTCGCTTGCTTCAGTGGATTGTTTTACACCGGCATCAACCGCTTTACTCCCTTGTTCAGTAGCCATTACCGCCGCGCTGGTGGCTTTTTGGATGTCGTTCAAGATTCTCCGCACCTGAGCCGTCGCCTGTTTGGACTGTTCCGCCAGGCTCTTGATTTCCTGGGCAACCACGGCAAACCCTTGCCCGTGTTCCTCTGCCTTGGCCGCCTCGATCGAAGCGTTGACCGCCAGGAGGTTTGACTGTTCCGCCACGTCATCGACTATAGAAATAAGTTCCCCTATAGCCTGGCTCTGTTCACTAAGCCGGACAATACTTTCAGCGATAGAAACCATTTGTTCTTGAATTAGATCCATCCTCTTGATCGTTTCATTCACCGAGTCCTGACCATCTTGTGAAGCCTGCATCGCCTTTTGGGCAATCTCCGACATATACTTGGCTTTCTGACTGGAAACCTGCACTGTCTGCCGTACTTCTTCCATAGTGGCGGTTGTCTCACTTAGAGCGGCGGCTGATTCCGCCGCACCGGACGCGAACTGAACGGTCGAGGCTGAGATCTCGCTGGCGGAGGAAGCTAGAACGTTTACCCCCTCCATAATCTGCCTGGTTTCTTCCCTTAAATTCTCCACCATCCTGTGGAATGATTGAATCAAGAAACCTATTTCATTACGGCTCTTATTGACAGGCACATCAACTCTTAAATTCCGTGCAGCAATCTGTTCGGCCACGTTTACAGCGGTTTTCAAGGGATTTGTGATGCTGCGCGTGATGATGAAAGTAATCAGCCAAGAAATGAATATCCCCAATATTATCGCTGCACCACTGGTAATTAACATAAACAAGCGGGTTCTGGCGTATAATTGAGCAGCTTCATTAAAACGTGCTTTACTGCGCTCTTCCTGGTAATTGACAACGCTTTTCAATGAATCTTCAATTCTAGCCATGCCAGGCATAGCTTCTTTATTAACTACAGAAACTGCCTCAGCGTTTTTACCTGCCAAGCCTAACGTAACCACTTTATCGTTGGATAGTTTGCCGGATTCGATAGCCTTCTCAACATTTGCCAGTAGAGACTTGCCTTCAACAGTGTTATCCATTTCCTTAAGCTTGGCAAAGTCCTTGTTATATCTAGCCCGCGCTTCTTCAATCTTGTTGCTGGAATCCTGCTTGGCATTAATATCCTCCAATAAAAGAATAGAGCGGGTTTCCCGCGAGATGACGGCCATTGAGTCCAACATATCATAAGCCAATTCCATACTGACAACGTTAACATTATAGATCTGATTCATATCGCCCTGAATCTTCCCCATACTACTGTTTCCCACCAGCGTCGAAATAACGAGCAGGATTAAAATTAGCCCGAAGCCCAGACCTAGCCGCGTTCCGATTTTCATGTCTCTAAAATTCATTTTTGTCACCCCTATGTATTTGTTTTGCCGTTTCAATCTTCTCCTTCTTCATTAACAACAATTCGTTTGTCGGATAGAATCCTAACCATGTCAAGAAAGATGAATTGTTCCATTGACATACCTTTCAGATATTCCGCGCGTATGTTGGTCAAGGTGGGAGGCAATGGTTGAATCTTATCCTGCGGTATGTAGCTGACACCGGTAATAGTTTCCGCGGGAATCGCAAACTCCATTTCACCTTTGTGAACAATTATGGTTTTATTGAGAACATTAGATCCTTTCCCAGGAATACCAAAAAATTTATTTATATCAACGACTGACAATATCTGTCCCCGGATATTGATTATTCCAAGAACAAACGGCGGTGTGCAGGGAAGCGGTGTCAGTTCTTTTAACGGGCAGACCTCGCGGATAAACAACGACTCAACCGCATATTTTTCACCATTCAAAATGAACCCGAGGATTTTTAGATGCATTTCAGTCGATTCTTTATGTTTGGGCACTTGGGCAAGTGTTTTTGCCCTGGTTCTGAGAATTATTTTCTTTTCTTCAGGAGATGGCGTAAATCCCCTCTCAACAGCCGCCCTGGCATTTTCCAAACGGTTGTATATATCATTCCAAACAATCTTCGCCATTCCCATACCAACCCCCTTTTTCGTTAATGGAAAGCACACACCCCGTCATTTCTTTATTTATCTCGAAATCTTACTTCCAATTTCCAATTATATTAGCTATAATTTCCGATAGCCTGCCGGCAGTAATGCCCTCCGACTCCGGCAAGATGTCTCCTTGAGCATATCTGCTTAAAAGCGTTAGAGCATTTCTATAATGTTTCTCCGACTCAAGATGATTTCCCTGCCGCATGGTGATGTTTCCCAATGCAAAATGAGCTAGAACAAAATTCTGGTCGAGGTAGAGCGCGCGTTTTAATGATACTATCGCCTCTTCAACCAGACCTTTTTCTTGCAGAATTGTGGCGAGGAGATAATATAAGCCTGGATTAAGTTTATCAGCGCAAATAGCCTTTTCACAACACTCAAGCGCCTCATTAAGTTTTCCCTGATTAGCGCAAATCCGTGCCAAATGAGCCATTTTTATGTCGTTGCGGGAATCTCCATTGGACGTTTGGGCATCATCTAATACGCCATCATCAATAGATTGAACGGCGGTTTTTTCTGATAAGTCAGTTTGAAAAACACCTGTGTGTTCAGGTAGATATTCAAAACTGGAATTGCTCGGTAGAAAATTGCCGGTTATTAACGGTGTGGTTTCCGAGTTATTTATTAGATAAGTCTGCATGTCATTTTTTTTAAACAGAATCGTTCCGTTATAATTTAATTTGGTAAATTGGGAATATAAAGCGGGTACGGCTTCGGCGGGACTGGTGATAAGCCAACCGCCGGGCTGAAGAGAGCGGAAAAGACGTTGAATTACTTTTTCTTTTTGTTCAGGTGAAAGGTATATGAGCACATTGCGGCAAAAAATCACATTCATCGCATTGGTGTTGTTTATCACCGACGGGTAAGTTTCTTCTGCTAAATTAAGTTGGGAAAACCGCACCATTTTTTTTATATGAGGGAGGACCTCAAAGCGGTTATCTTTTGAATGCTTAAAATATCTCTCCTTGACCCATGACGGTGTGTCACGAAACGACCATTCACTATAAATACCCTCTAGCGCCTTCCGTAAAAAATTGGAGTTGATGTCTGTGCCAAGGATGGTAACATGCCAATCCCTTAAATGACAACCCATTTTGTCCAGCAAGATCGCGATTGAATATGGCTCCTCGCCTGTGCTGCAACCAGCGCTCCAGATCCTTATTTGTTGCCTTTTGTCGCTAGTTTTACGGGAGTTTATCAATTCAGGGATAATATGCTTTTCGAGCGCTTCAAAAATATTTTTATCCCGAAAAAAATAAGTTTCACCAACAGTCAGGTGACTTGCTAAAATATCAATTTGACAATTAGACAAATGCGATGACATCAACCACCGGATGCATGATTCCATATCCTCAAAGCCAAAGGCAAAAGCGGCGGCGCTAATCCCACGCTTGAGCTCATGCCGGCGCTTCTCCGGAAAGTACAGACCCAACCGCTCGGCAAGAAACTCATTGAATTGAGCAAGGACGATATCCGGGATGCCGGCGGGAAGATTTCTTTCTTCTTTCACATTTCCTCCATTGCATTTTTCAAGATTTGTTCTTCTTCGTGGAAAAGCAGCCTGCCAAGATCAAGTATCAGGATCATACCGTCTTCAAGTTTTATTACGCCTTCAACATACTCTATATCGGGCATGATCTCTCCTGCCGCAACGATTTCTTGTTCCGGCCGTTCAACAACATCTCCTACCGCGTCCGCCACCACGGCTACAGTTCGCCTTGACGTATTGGCAATGATGAACTGGTCATTTAAACCAATTTCCCGGCAGGGAAAACTGAATCGCCCCCGGATATTAACAACTGGGATAATCCTGCCCTGAAAGTTGATTACACCAGCTACAACTTCCGGTGCTTGAGGCAATGGGGTCACTTCTACCGCGCGAATAATTCTTTCCACGTTAGAAAGTATTAAACCAAACCATTGGTCTCCAATTTTAAAAGTAACATATTTATTCAACCTGTTCATAAAATTACGATTCCTTTTTTATTCCCAGCGCCACCAGAGTATCAATAAACACTTGTCCGGATTTTTCGTGAATAACCAGATCTGCCTGGCTGTCATAGGGAGTGTCATCCTGGTTGATGATTACCAGTTGTCTGGCGTAGTCAGGCAGCG
Source organism: Pelotomaculum sp. PtaB.Bin104 (assembly GCA_002067205.1). Lineage (GTDB taxonomy): Bacteria > Bacillota > Desulfotomaculia > Desulfotomaculales > Pelotomaculaceae > MVQL01. The sequence goes on along the minus strand of MVQL01000042.1, from coordinate 4,464 downwards.
AAGCAACCGGATAGACCTGCAGACTGCTTCCGACAACGATAAGAAGCTGGCAACCTGAAATAGCTTTTGTCGCCTGGAAATAATCATCACCCATCGAATCCTCGAAAAGAACGATGTCAGGACGCAACACACCGTTGCACCTATCACAGCGGGGAGGGTTTTTCCCGGCATCAAATTGGTTGACTAAATACTCAAAAGGATAACTGGTTTTACAATCAAAACAATGGCAGGTACGTAGATGGCCATGCACCTCCCAAACTTTTTGCGAGCCGGCCTTACGGTGCAGCCCGTCAATGTTCTGAGTGATTATCCCAACCAAGAAACCTTCCCGTTCCAGTTGGGCCAGGGCATAGTGCGCCGCGTTGGGTTCAGCCCTGGAATAGGTTGTCCAACGTTTTAAATTATTCTGGTAAAATGCCGCCGGATCACGGCGCAACGCGGAAGTGCAGGCAACTTTCATCGGGTCGAACTTATTCCACAGACCTGTACCCGGACTGCGGTAGTCGGGTATGCCGCTCTCCGTGCTGATCCCGGCGCCAGTCAGGGCGAAGGTGCGGGAAGATCCTTTTAACAGGTTAACAAAAGCATCAATTTTTTCTTCGTATTTCATTATCTCACCTCATTATAATAAATAAATTCACCTATATTCTCCGGCATTCTCCAGCGTTTTACCTTGTATTGATAAACCGTTTGCGGTACTATTTGATCATATTTTACACCCTTTGTCGCCATGTTGCTAATATAATAATCTCTGTTTATAATGACAAGTGGAGTCCAAACCGGCCAGGTAATAATTAGCCTTCATGTTGGAAATCTTGTATTGCATAATTCGACAACCAGGAGTATATTCAATTATGTTACTAGATAACTAGATAGGCACAAGGAGTACTCAATGTTATATAAATGTTCCATACCAATGCTTATCGGATTAATACTCCTGGCTAATTGCACAAAAACTCCGCTGGTTGCAATAGGTAGCCAAACAGGTAATTCAGCCCGGGCTGAAGCGTCAAGTCAGCCTTTAGCCCCTGTTCAAGTCCCAACCGATCCGCAGCCTGCCGACATATCACCAACTGAACCTGCAAAATACGTCTTTTTTACTTTCGATGACGGGCCCAACTCTCATTACACCGGCATAATTCTGGACATTTTAAAGAAATACGGTGTGAAAGCAAGCTTTTGTGTCATCGGCAACAACATTGAGAAAAATCCTGAAGTATTAAAAAGAATTGTTAATGAAGGACATGGTGTGGTCAACCACACCTATAGCCATGATTACGATAAAATTTATGCCAGTCCCGGAGCCTTCCTGGAAGATCTGCAGAAGTGCAATCAGGCAATCGCCTCGTTAACAGGAAAAAACGTTAGAGTGTACCGCGCTCCCGGCGGTGATCCTAAATTAAATAAAGAAACTTATGCTCTGCTAAGCAAAAAAGGTTATATTTCGCTGGGGTGGAACGTTACCTCCGGGGACACCGACCCCAACGGCGCGACACCGGAGCAGGTTTACGGCAATGTTGCAAATGGGGTTGTTAAAATGGAAAAAATGAACAAGGCGCCAATTATCCTTATGCATGACGGTACCGAAATCAATCTCAGTCTAAGCTCGCCCGGAACCGCGACGCTTAATTACATAAAGAACCGCGAAAGCGATGTCGCGGCCCTGCCCAAAATAATTGAGTTTTTACAAGCAAAGGGTTACACCTTTGCTGTGGTTGACGAAAAAACACCGCCAGCCTGGTAATGTAACGGGTTCGCCTCTTGCAGCCTGTGGGCGGTCATGCGCGACTTAATAATATGAAAAATGCTTATTATTGCTTGTCCGGCTCAAAGCCTTTTAGAGGGTCAGTTCCCATAACATTCCTGCCCAAGTAAAGGCATACGGTACCCATTAAGATGTTTAACAACGCGAAGGACAGGTAAAACAGACTTAAAAAGGTTGTGCCGCGCATCAATATATGCCCTCCGTATAATATCAGTCCGAATAAAAAGTAACTCTTTGCCTTTTCGAATCGAAAAACGGAATTCCATATCAATATAAATATTGCCCGCCTCTCTTCCGCTGCCGGAAAAGACACCCCTGGTTTTGCATCTTTTTCTTGCAATGCTTCTAAACCGGTTCGCAGCGCTAAATTCATCAGCCCTAACCTGTCTATCAGTTTTATATTGATGCCTCTGCGTGATATTTCTTTTACTACACGCGTCAATCCAGGCGCGTATTCCCCGGTTGTAACAAATAAGCCGTTTTTATAACCCCCGAGGCTCAGCGCGCCGGCAAATGACCGGATATCAGAATGCTTTATTCTATTATCCCCTTCTGTGCGCATACACAGGATTGCCACTGGCATACCTTGATAAATACCGACTAGATCAATTCCCTGTTCTTCATTATTGACGTCGCATTTTTTCGATGTATTTAAACTCAAAGTCTGAAAATCAGGTATCCTTGCGAATAACTCCATCACTGTATGTATAAATTCATTCCGGGAATTAACTTTCGAGATATCTTCAATAAGCTTTTTGCCGGCTAGCCAAAACCTCCTCCGTTGTTGTCGCTTACGCTCGATAGTATTTAAAAATATCCGCAGCGCCACGGCTTCCAAAACTAGTAGCGGGATAGAAAACATTAAAGCTGTAAGTAGCCTTTCAACAGTACTTGCAAGCAAAAGAAAACTTGCCAACCATAAGAGAAAAAGCCCGCATAATTGATCAAACCGGCGGCCTAAAACACTTCTTGTATCTTCCTTCGGCTCTTTTTTAGCATAAAGCATTTATAACACCTCAATGTTTTTACTATTATCTTGCCCAATAAAATGGAAAAAGCAACATGCCGGCTTTGCTAAACTTGTCAGTTCAGGCCATTTAGGTTACAATTCGTTATATAACGTGTAATCAGTTATTACAGGAGGACTTGCCATGTTATACGAAAGCACCAGGGGCCAGTTCAAAAAGGTTTTATCAGCTGAAGCAATCAAACTGGGTATTTCACCTGATGGAGGGTTATTCGTTCCTTGCGAAATACCATTGATTGCCATTAACCGTTTAAAAGAGATGGTTGATCAGGGCTATCAAACCCGGGCCGCTGTTATTTTAAAAGAATACCTCACAGATTATAGCAAAGAAGAGATAGATGAGTGTGTTTCTTTATCTTATAACCAGGAAAAGTTCGATTCACCCGCTATTGCTCCGGTTCGCCAATTAGACGATTCTCTCTATATTTTAGAGTTGTGGCATGGTCCGACTTGCGCTTTCAAGGACATGGCCTTGCAAATTCTGCCCCATTTATTGACTAAAGCAGCGGTCAAAACTGGAGATATATCAACTATTGTGATTCTTGTCGCCACTTCTGGCGACACGGGCAAGGCTGCCCTGGAAGGCTTCAAAGACGTGCCGCGCACAAGGATTATTGTTTTTTACCCGGAACAAGGAGTAAGCGCGATGCAGCAACTGCAGATGATCACTCAGGAAGGTAACAATGTGGATGTAGTCGCCGTCCGGGGCAACTTTGACGACGCACAGAACGGAGTTAAAGATATTTTTGGAAACACCGGGTTCAACCAGGATTTGTACAGGAAAAACTACCGTCTTTCTTCTGCCAACTCAATTAACTGGGGACGTTTGGTGCCACAGATTGCATATTATTTTTCAGCTTACCTGGACCTGGTGGCCAGAGGAAATGTGACCCTGGGAGAAAAAATAAACTTCGTGGTGCCAACAGGTAATTTCGGCAATATTTTATCTGCCTATTACGCTATGGAGATGGGTTTGCCAATAAGCAGGCTTATCTGCGCTTCCAATGCCAACAATGTCCTCACTGATTTCATCGGAACCGGTGTATATAACCGCAAACGGCAGTTCTGGAAGACTATTTCCCCTTCAATGGATATCCTTATCTCCAGCAATCTGGAGCGTCTGTTATATCACCTGAACGGCCGCGACCACGCCAAAACAAGTGAATGGATGGCTAACTTAAAAGATTCGGGGAAATATCAAGTGGACGAATTGACTTTCGCACGAATAGATAGACTTTTCTGGCCCGGATTTGCGAATGACAACGAGACAATAGAAACAATTCGCTCAATATATCAAAAATACAGTTACGTAATTGATACCCATACCGGCGTGGGCATAAGTGTATATCAAAAATACGTTAAAGCTACAGGCGATAATACAAAAACAATTATAGCATCAACAGCCAGTCCTTTTAAATTCAACACAAGCGTAGTCCGGGCCGTCCTTGGAGATGACGCGGTGAAGGGTAAAAACGAGTTTGAACTGTTGGAACTGCTCTCTGTTTTGAGCAGTAATGAAATTCCATCCGGCCTCAAAGACCTTGACAAAAAAACAATACTACACCGAAGAACGGTATCTAAAAATGATATGCGTGAAGAAGTCAATAATATCTTGCAATCAGCCAATTAGCTAATTGCAACTACCCTATCGCAGTTATTAAGAAACAAACTA
>MVQL01000041.1 GCA_002067205.1 Pelotomaculum sp. PtaB.Bin104 | reverse complement strand
ACTTTCTGAGGACTGAACACAACATTTTCCCCGGGGAGATAATGGACCATTTAATAAGAGCATATCGTATAAAAGGCATTAAGAAAAGAGCTAGAAGTGGTTAACGCCGCTTCTCGCCCCGGCGAAAACTTTTTATTTTTTAGTGTTCGCGCAATCTAACCGATTTAATTTGCAACCAATAATCCCAACAAACGCAACAACGCCAACACTTACAGCCATTTAAGCCGGAAACCATGAACCGACAACAGGTAAAAATTGCCTTAACATTCCATTATACGAATCAAACACTGTCAAGTCAATCAGCTTTACAGCAAGAAGGAAAGAAGTAACCACTGACAAGCTGATAACCTTGATACCAACACCAACCAGAGAGGAGGACGATCCACTTGGAAATATATGACATTAAACCCGTTGAAGTCCTGGAAGTCCTAGAGCCGTTAAATCCGCGCCCCGCTCCCAGCGAGGGCAAGCCAGCGCACAACGCGCTCCCGGACGAAGTGAAAGACTTGGTTATCAAGGCGGTATTAGAGTCCAATAATATCAGCAAAACAGCAGAGGAATTCAACCTGAATCGCGCGACCGTTACAGCCATCATTCGCGAATTCCGGGCAGAGGTGGGCGAATTCGTTGACTTTAAATACCAAAGCCGGATCGAAAAAATTTTGGACAAGCTTCTCAGACGCTTAGAGAGTGAAGCAGGCGAGATTAAACTAAGTCAACTGCCGGTTGCAACGGCAATTCTTTTGGACAAACGCCGCGAACTACGAGGCAAGACCCTAAATGCTCAAGATCAGCTCAACCTTCGTGTCGCATGGAAAGACGGGATGGGCGCCGTGGAATTAACGACCGGCCAGGGGGATTAAATCATGCCTCAGTATTACCCCGCCGTCACGTTCGACCGCCTACAGTCACCCCGCCAGCGCCAGCAGGCGCGCCGGGAGTTGATTGATTATGAAAACAGATTTAAGCTGGCACAAAATCAAAACTACCAAATATTAGAAAGGAGTATTAATATTATGTCTAACAACAAAATCAACGCCATCCAAGAAAAAAATTAGCAATCTCAAGGAAAAACAAGTTGACCTCAGCACCCAACAGCAAACCTTTGCCGCGGACATCCAGTAGGCGGAAGCCGACCTGGCCGCCGCAATCGAGGAACAAAAAGCCGAGGAGGCCAGGCTAAGTGAGGAAGAACGCCAGTTGCGGCAACAATTAAAGCAAAAAGTTACCGCCCGGCTGGAGGCTGCCGCTCCCTAGTGAGTGGTGGCCTTAACCCAAAAAAGGAGATTGGATATGTATATAAGCACAATTAAAACCATAATCAAAAACCTGGCTGCTGTTTTGGAGGATGCTGAAAAAAATATCAGCGCCGCCGCCGCGAAAATAACCGCTCCCGCTCCTGTGTCGCCCGAATTGGAAAAAGCACGGGCGCAGGCGAGAGCCATACTAATGAGCCGGGCATCTGAAGCCACCGTTAGCCTTTGTGAAAATATGGTAAAAATAAGCGAATTAATATTGGAAATTGTTGGCACTGAAGAAGCGTTAGCAGTTATCGGGTATAAAGATAATATTCCCGTTGTAACTCCTGAAATAAACGCTTCCTCATTAAATTAAAAGAAAGGACGTGATACCTTGCCTGAAAATGTTTACATTAGCCAAATTATGGCCAGCCTCGGCCTGGATTTTCGCCCGGCCATAACCGCGGCTGAAGCATTGGAAAGAGAAGCCGCAACGCTTAATACAACACTAAAAAACGTAGAAGGTCAGTTCTTAACAGCCAGCCAATCAGCCAATATGTTCGCCGCCTCGGTAGGTAAGGTTGCGCAGATGCAGGCACAAACCATGCAGCAATTAGCCGTGCAGAGTCGGACCTATTCCGCAGATATACAAAGACAGGCCACGAATGTAAAGGGTTTTATCGATAGGGTATTTTCAGCGAATAGTTTTGCGCATCATGCGAATTTCTTTTTGACGGGTGGCCTGCTTTATGGTGGTTTTGATGTTTTGAATCAAGGCTTGGTTCAGGTCGAAAAAGGGATGGCCGGAGTAGCTCAAGTTTTGCCGGTCTTGGAGCAAGACCAGACCAAACTAAACGCCGCCAGCAGGGATTTCCTTGATATAATGCAACGCTATGGCGCGTCGGTTACAGAAGTCACCGACGCCGCTAAATTATGGGGACGTGCCTACAAAGACCTTGCTACTGTTGAGACTTTAGTTAACTCTACCACACTACTATCCATAGTGGACAACCTTAACTTGACCGAAGCCACGCGTGGGCTTGAAGCAGCCATGAACCAATACGGAATGACCGCGAAAAATGCTTCTGAGGCTACGGCATACAGTATGAAAATAGTAGATTCCTGGTCAAGCGTCGCTCACAATGCCCAGGTGAGCGCCCAGGATCTTGCCGCCGCGACGGAACGCACTGGCGCAGTGGCTAAGATGGTCGGAGTAGATTTCGACAGCCTGCAAGGGCTAATAGCCGCCAGTGTTCGTTCAACGGGGCTTGCCGGAGCTAACCTTGGCAACATGTGGAAATCGGTATTCGGTTCAATCCACTCGGATAAGGCAGTAGAGGGCATTGAATCCCTTGGCGTGAAAATGAAAGAGGTTGGCGAGGATGGCCAGGAGACATGGCGTCCGGTAATAGATGTACTTTTGGATATTGCTACCAAGACATATAAAGCCAAGGACGCAATGAAGGAATTGGACGAGGAAACATTAAAGGCTATGGCTGGAGGAAAATTCCAGTGGGCGAAGCTAGGGGCCGCCCTGGGTGATCCTGAGACCATTATAAAAGGGATCGCGTTGAGCGTAGAAAGTCAAGGGAAAACCCTGGAGTACGCCAAGATTCAAATGGATACGATTTCTATGAAGGCAAAGCAATTAAAGGCTACTCTTATAGACCTCTTCTCTTCTACCGGTGACAGTGGGTTACGCGACACGATTAAGGCCTTACTGGATACCCTGAATCAGTTTATCTTGGGTCTTAGTCATGTCGGTCCGGAACTCGTAAAAGTAACCGGTGGCTTTGTCGGTTTAATGTTGACCGCTAAAGCGGTAGGCGGGGTATATAATACACTGCTCCCGGTGGTAACGGCGCTTTCTGCAAGAAATACCGCATTAGCCGTTACCGTAACAGCCGTTACTACCGCCGAAATAGCGGAGGCGGGAGCCGCGAACGTAGCCGCCGCCGCTCAAGCCAGGCTTGCGGCCACAACAGCATTGGCAACTGCTGGAGTAAGTCTTTTGCTGGGCGCTCTGGCAATGTACGTTTATAAAGCCGGTGAAGGTGAAAAGAGCCAACTGGAGCTTAGCAAAGCCTTTCAAGATGACATAGCCATAGGACAGCAAAAAATAAGTCAGTATCAGCAGGAAGCTGATTATCTCACTCAGATGTCAGGCTATCACAAGAACCTGCAACAGCAAATAGAAAGCGGCACTTTGACCGAGGAACAGGCCGATAAGGTTAAGAAAACCCTTACTGCCACCGAGGAAGGTTTGAAAATCGTCATCGGTGAGGAAGCAATGGAAAGGTTAAAGGCTGCCGGATTCACCGAGGATGCTATAAACCAAGAAAAGGGTGCTTTCAACAGCAAGATGGAAGCGGAACGAATTGCTGTACAGAACACGATTAATGCACAAACACAACAAACCCAGGCCACAATCGATGGGGCGCTTGAAAGAATCCAGACGCTTAAAGCTGAAGGCGCTGCCATTAAAGGACTTTTGAGTTTAGAGCAGACAGCGGCAAGTATAGGCACTGGAACATATAGCAAAAGCGCCGGTCTTTATGAGGGGCTTGCAACTGGTGCCGAGAAACTCGGTCTTAACTGGATAGCCGAGCGTTACAGGGCTGCCGCTGAGATTAACCGTCAGGCTGCGGAAGAACGAATGCAGATTTTTCAAGATGAAGTTAACAATGAAACAGCCTACCAGATCAGCCAGCAGGAAAGGATTATAGCCGATGCGGAAGCAAACCTTGGACGGCTCCGGGGTTCGGTTATCAGTACAACTCCGACATCCCAAGGACTGGAAAATGCTGTTAACGGTGTTGGTGATGAAGCCAAGAAAACAGGTAATTCCCTCCGTGACTTCGCCGCCCAATACCAAGACTTTGCCGACATTGCAACTCATTCCCTAGACCAATACAACAATGTCATCCAGCAAACTGATAACCTGCTTTCACGGACCAACACCAAACAGCAAATTATCGACCTTGAGTTACAAAACGCCACCGTCCCAACCCTGGATCAAGTAGTCCGGCAGCAAGGCTTATACATCCAGTCAATCCAACTTAGCGCCGAAAAACAAAACCAGCTCCACACCGCCGCTGAAGCGGGGCGCGCCCAGTTGGCAAATCTCAACGCGGTAGTGGCCGATCTCAATCAGCAGTACGAATCCGGCACCATATCGCAAGAACAATATAACGCCGCCATGGAGAAAATCAGCCCGGCTATCCAGCAGCTTAGCCAGGACGTGGGTAATTATTCTAACACTTGGTGGGATGCTGAATTAAGTATCAAGCAAGCCATGCAGTCTATTTCCAAAACTCATGACGACTACCTCCAGAAAGCTTTCGACGATGCTACAAAACTGATGCAGTACGAGGTAGAAATGGGCAGGATGTCCACCGAGCAGCAAATCGCTTACCTCAACGATCTTACAAATGCCAAAATATGGAGTGTGGAGCAACAGCGGGAACTTGAAAAAGAACGCAAGCAAACATACCTTGAGGGCCTCAAGGAAGAAATGGACAGCGTAAAAGATGCCTACGACACCCGGCTGAAAGAAATTGAAGCTGAGATTGAAGCCGAAAACAAGGCCACGGAAACCTTGAAGAAAAACAAACAGGCCGAGATTGACGCCATAGAAGAATCTACCAATGCACAAATTGACGCCATTCAAGCTCTTATTGACGCCCTGGATACCGAGCAGGAAACCTCTGACCGTAAAGACGCCGAACGGGAACATAACCAGAAAATGGCCGATCTGCAAGAGCAATATAATTATGAATCGGTCCGGACCGGCCTTGAGCACCAAGACAAAATGGCCGACTTGCAAAAACAAATGGCCGACGAGGAATATGCTTGGCAGCAGAAAAAAGAAAAATGGGCCAGGGACGATCAGAAGAAGATTTACCAAGATCAAATTGACGCATTGAAAAAACAAGCCGATACCCGTAAGACCGCTATCCAGGCAGAAATTGACGACCTTGAAGCGGCATCGGAAGAAAAGAAACAGAAGTTGCAAGATTATTACAATGAAGTGCAAAAATTATTAAGCGACAAAAATTTGGAAATGCTGGCCTCGTTGGCTACTACTGATGAGCAATATTATGACAGGGGAATAAATCTAATCAAATCACTTGTTAAGGGTATCAAGGACGGTTCCCTGGATCTTGAGGACGCCATGAGTGGAATAAAAAACCTTGTGGGTGATGCAACAAGCGCAAGCAAGGCGGCCAGCGCCAGCAGCGCGGCAAATAAAGCTGCCACGACGCAACATAGTTACTATTACAATTACCGTTCCCTAATAGATGAAATTATTTATCTAAAAAGCCAGTGGGACAGCGCAAACAAGGCTGGCAACCAGGCGCTAATGGATTCTGCCGCAAGCCAGGCAGTACAGTATTACAATAAACTTCCTGCTGACATAGCCAATATACTCCATAACCTGAATTACAACGAAGCAAAAATATGGCGACAGCAAGCGGTTTACCATGGCGGCGGCGCTATCTATGGAAGCGGTGACATTCCTATTATTGCCCAGGGCGGGGAATATGTGTTAAACGCTAATACTGTCAGCGGTCTTGGCGGTTTCGCCGGGGTGGAAAGACTTGTTGCGGCGATAAATACGCCGAAGTTAAGCGCTGTTGCAGCTTCTAATGCAGGTGGCTTCTCTGATGCTCAAATTGACAGGCTTATAGCGGCTATGGAGAAACGCAAGGGTATTCAAATCAACACCCTGTTCAATGCCGAAAAAGTAGGTTTCGAGGATACCGCCGACATGGACATTTTAAGCCGCAGAATGGCGCGATCAATTAATTCACTGTCAACGGCAAAGGGGCGGTAGAATATGGCTTACAGTGTTGATTCTTGAACGAGGCGTAAACGACTACCGGGGGAGGCGGGGCTATCCGGTCCCGCTCCAGCAAAAAACTATAATATACAAAAGAAAAAGGAGTGTGTAAATATATGTCTATTATCGCTTCAATTATCCTAAAAGACAGAATTCTACAACTTTCCGACAGCCGCGTCATGAGTGAAATTAGCCTTGTAACAAACTTAACAAAACCCGCTTTGAAATACGAACCTGTTTTTGAAAACGACAGCGCGAAAAAGTTGTTTCAGTTGAAAAACAATGTTGGGCTTGCCTGGTGTGGCATTCAAGAATTCAGCGGCCTGACCATGGATAATGCTCTCGATAACTTTGAAAAAACCGTCGACTCTAATTTACCTCCCGCCCAGCTTGCGGACAAGCTGCGTGATTATCTAGCCGATTATTGGGCGGGATCGCCAAATGGTACATTTTGCTTTCATTTGAGCGGATATTACAGAGGATTCCCTTATAATCTTATAAGGTTTAACCCTCACCCTCCCGCCGATTTAATACCGCAGCTATACGCGCCCACACAACCATATACACTGCGTATTGACGGGGCGTCGGACGAGGAAATCCAGGATGCTTTAAAAGATATACGGGCACCACTCTTTGAGCGGATCGGTCCCGTAGAGGTCCTTGGCTTCGCTGTGGATATGGTTTTCCGGGTAATAGATCATGTTGACTGTTGCGGCGGGGATGTGCAGGTGCAGATTATTTTGCCGGATCGGATTGTCGATTTCAAGGCAACGAGAAATTCAGTTTTGCCTAAAGTATTACATGCGTAGGAGGTGTTAAGATTGATTCGCGAAGGGAAGTATGGATTAAAGGTTACCGGCGACGGCGAAATCTACTCATCTACGATCCGAACCGGTGATGAAAATAGTGACACCTATATTGGCCTTGTCCCTCCAAACGGACTAATGGCGTATTGTAGTGGCAAGAAGGTTCTTGAAATGGTTGCCAATTCACTGCAAGGC
>MVQL01000040.1 GCA_002067205.1 Pelotomaculum sp. PtaB.Bin104 | reverse complement strand
CATGTCATTGAATTTAATATGGTTAATTATCCTGTTATACAAGTTGGAAAAACATTTAGTGCAAAAGGATGGGAAATATTTATCATTATTTAATATTATATATATAAGTTTTCCGCTGCTAATAGCGATAACTACTTTGTTTATCGAGAAAGAAAATATTTTTTACTTAAAAGTAGTGTTTATCCTCCCGGTCTTATTCGCCGCCTCAGTTATGGGCAAAACGGCTGGCATAGTGATGTCCACTGTTTGTTCCTTTTTCATAGTTGTTTATGAAATGATTGCCAAAGGTATGTATTTCTTTCAGGCTTTTGAATCAAGTTTAATCATGATCAGTATTATGTACATAGTCGGCTGGTTTGTCGGCGTGCTAATAGATAATAATGTGCAGTACCAGGAGCAGTTAAAAGAGAACATATTATCTCTCAATGAAGAGATTGAACATAGGAAACAGACGGAGCGGCAAAATCAGAAATTGTCCAGTGTCGTCGAGCAAAGTCCAAATATCATTATGATTTTAGATACAGAAGGCAAAATCGAGTATGTCAATCCGAGATTTACTGAAATAACTGGTTATCCATATGATAACGCCATCGGAAAAGAGTTGAAACCCGGCGGGCTTGCTTCTGATGAATTCGAAAAATTTTGGGAGGTAATTCAATCGGGCGGTGTATGGCAGGGTGAATTCTGCAACAAGAAGAAAAACGGTGATGATTACTGGGAATTTGCCACCATTTCGCCTTTTAGAAACCCCGATGGCGCAATCACTAATTTTATTAAAATCGCGGAAGACATCACCGAACGTAAAAAAGTTGAAAAGGAAATGGAGCGGCTGGAGCGGATGCACCTGGTTGGAGAAATGGCCGCCGGTATCGGCCACGAAATAAGAAACCCGATGACCACGGTGCGCGGTTTCTTACAAATGCTTCAAAGAAAAGATGAGTATATTAAACATAGGGGATACTTTAATCTGATGGTCGAAGAACTGGATAGAGCGAATTCGATAATAACGGAGTACCTTTCCCTGGCCAGAAACAGGGTGGTGAATTTCAAAATGCAGAATCTTAATTCAATAGTGGAAGCTTTATCACCTTTAATCCTGGCTGATGCGATAAACTTCGATAAAAATATAAAATTTGAGCTTGGAGATATTTCAGATTTATTCCTGGATGAAAGGGAAATGCGCCAGCTTATTTTAAACCTTGTTAGAAATGGGCTGGAAGCGATGTCACCCGGCGGGAACTTGACCGTCGGGACATTTATGGACGGTGATGAGGTGGTTTTATCGGTGCAGGATCAAGGCCCGGGCATCGAACCCGATGTGCTTGATAAAATCGGTGATCCTTTCTTTACTACCAAAGAAAACGGGACAGGCCTGGGGCTGTCCGTGTGTTACAGCATCGTGGCCAGGCACAACGCAGCTATCAATGTAAAAACCGGCCCAACGGGAACTACTTTTTTTGTGGCATTTAAGCCGGGTTGCGATAACGAAACAGAGTTGGAGCCGGACATGAACACAGCGAATTAGATTCTTGATATAGATAAAATTTTCTTGAAATTTAAAAAGGATTTTTGAAATTTGTGTCGAATTTTTTTGGTAAAAGTTGCGTGAAATGTTCCACCTGAACTATAACGGGAAATATTTATCAACGAGGTGATGCAGTGTCTAAGAGAAAGCTGTCGATATCCTTAAGTATTTTTTTGCTTGTTACATTTCTCACAGCCACAGCGGTGTACGCGGGACAGGCTTTGAAAGAAGGCGCGTCCGGGAACGATGTCTTGAAGGTTCAAACGAAATTGCAATCGTATGGCTATTACGACAGCGCGCTGGATGGAGATTTCGGCCCTGCCACATTAAACGCGGTTATAAGATTTCAAGCGGATTGCGGGTTGACGGTTGACGGTATTGTTGGACCAGAAACAATACAGGCTTTGGAGCGGTTCAATCCTGCGACTTTTACTCCAAGCCGCGGGGCGGCAGGTGATAGAAAAGGACAGACCATAGTATCTTATGCGGAACAATTTTTGGGCACGCCCTATGTTTGGGCGGGTGGTTCGCCAAGGGGCTTCGACTGCTCGGGATTTACCAGTTATGTCTTTGGCCATTTCGGCATTGACCTGCCTCACGCGGCCGACGAGCAGTTTGATGAAGGTTATCGGGTTAGCCAGCCGAGAGCGGGGGATTTGGTTTTCTTCAGCACCTATGAGAGCGGCCCGTCGCATGTGGGCATTTATATCGGCGACAACCAGTTCATTCACGGCAGTTCCGGCGCCGGCGAGGTTTGTATAACTTCATTGTCCACCCCTTATTATCGTGAAAGGTATTTAGGCGCTCGCCGGGTAATTAGTTAACTAACAAGTATTCAGGAGTCAGGAGTCAGAATAATTCGAGACGAGTAAACTTCGGTATAAATCCGCTTCCTAATTTAAAAGGAGGCGGATTTATAGTTTATACGATAAATTACTTATAAATTTATTTTATCGATTGCTAAATCAGCATAAAATAAATCTATTTAAATCATAAAGCAGTTGTATGGTAAGATAGTAAGGGTTAGTGAGATGACAGGAAGAAGGAAAATGCCTTGCCGCAAGCGGTAGTGATTGTATTTAAGTCAACCCATGATGTGATCAAAGCGAAAAGTGAACTCGAGAAAGCTTGTATTCCGCATGAATTGATTCCCACTCCCAAAGAAATTTCTTCCGAGTGCGGGATGTCGCTGCGAGTAGAAGAACCATTGCTAGGCAGGGCGCTTGAATTATTTCAATCAACGGGGGTGCGGTACCGGGATGATTTACTTTGATAACGCCGCCACCAGTTTTCCCAAGCCCGAAGCGGTGATTGAGGCCATGGCGGACTATTTTTTCAACATCGGCGGGAGCACCGGCAGGAGCGGCCACAGGCTGGCGATAAAGGCCAGCGAGCTGGTCTTCAATACCCGCGAACTGCTGGCGCGGCTTTTTCAGATCAAAGACAGCGCCCGGATCATCTTCACTAAAAACGTCACCGAAGGCCTCAACATAGCCATAAACGGTTTTTTGGAAAAGGGGGACCAGGTTGTCACCACCTCCATGGAGCATAACAGCGTGATGCGCCCGCTCCGTTACCTGGAGCAGCGCGGGCAAATAAAAATATTTACCGTCCGGGCAAACAGGGAAGGTCTGGTGGACCCGGCAGCCTTCGCGGATATTCTCAAAAAAGAAAAAATCAAACTGGTCGTGGTAAACCACGCCTCCAACGTGACCGGCTCCATAGCCCCCGTTGCTACTATTTCTGAAATAGCTCACAGGTATGGGAGCCGCATACTGGTGGACGCGGCTCAAACAGCGGGCGCCTATCCGGTTGACGCGGCGTCCGGCGACATCGACATGCTGGCCTTTACCGGCCACAAGTCCCTCCTGGGCCCGCAAGGCACAGGCGGGTTGTACGTGCGGGAAGGGATCGAGCTTTCACCCATTGTCAGGGGCGGCACCGGCAGTAATTCCGAAAGAGAAATCCAGCCCGATTTTTTACCGGACCAGTTTGAGTCCGGCACCCTGAACATTATCGGCCTCGCCGGCCTGGGCGCCGGCGTGCAGTATGTTTTAGAAAAAGGCGTGTCAAATATCAGGCGAGAGGAAATGAAGTTAACCGGGATGTTTATCAAAGAAGCGGGGAAAATTGAAGGTGTGGAACTGTACGGGCCTGGCGACATGGACAAAAGAGTGTCGGTTGTCAGCTTCAACATTTCCCGTTGCGCGCCGTCAACGGTAGCGTACCTGCTGGACAAGCGTTTTGACATCGCCTGCAGGTCCGGCTTGCACTGCGCGCCCGCGGCGCATAACACAATTGGAACCCACCCGCGGGGAACCGTCCGGTTCGCTTTTGGCTGCT
>MVQL01000039.1 GCA_002067205.1 Pelotomaculum sp. PtaB.Bin104 | reverse complement strand
CCAACGCAAAGCCCCGCACCACCAAGAAACAGCCCACCACAACAACAAAGAAGCAACCAACCAAAAAACAGCAGCACCAAGACAACCTCGAGCAACGCTTCCTCAATCCTCTGCTCCGGGTGGCGATTGAGCCGGAGGCGAAGCGCCGGGAAACGGAGCCGGGGTGGACGCCGATCGATAGGCTGGGGGAGTTGGGGTAGTACGAAGGGTATTACGAGAGATACGAGAGGGTGGAGGAAAAAGGCAAATGACAGACTATGAATCCTTCTTGGAAAGTAAAAGAATAATCGTTCAGCCTTCCGGATTTGATGTGCCGGTGGAAGAAATAAATCCAAGGCTATTCTTATTTCAGCGGGATATTGTCCGGTGGGCCTTGAAAAAGGGGCGAGCGGCGATATTCGCTGATTGTGGACTCGGGAAAACACCAATTCAGTTAACTTATGCAAAACATGTCTGCGATTATACTGGTGGGAATGTATTGATACTGGCACCTCTCGCCGTATCTAAGCAGACCGTCAACGAGGGAATTAAATTTGGAGTTGAAGTTAATATCTGTCGCAGTCAGGCGGATATTAAGCCCGGTATAAACATTACAAACTACGAAATGCTTCACCATTTTCGGCCGGAAGATTTTGCAGGAATTGTGCTTGATGAAAGTTCTATCTTAAAGGCGTTTTTTGGAAAATATCGTCAAGAAATAACTAATTTTGCCTCCGGTATTGAATTCCGTTTAGCCTGCACAGCTACGCCGGCACCCAATGACTTAATTGAAATCATTAACCATGCTGAATTTTTAAGTATTATGAATGGCAAAAAAATTATCGCCCTTTTCTTTACCCAGAACGGTAACACGACTCACTCCTGGCGATTGAAGGGGCACGCCAAAGAGGATTTTTGGCGCTGGATGGCCGGGTGGTGTGTGGCTTTACGCAAACCTTCCGATCTTGGGTACGATGACGGAGATTTTATACTACCAAAGCTCAATATTATTGAGCATGTTGTAAAAACAGAACCAACAAATGGGTTTTTTGCCGTAGAAGCGCAGACACTGGAAGAAAGACGGCGGGCAAGACAGGAGTCAATCGAAGCGAGGGTAAACGAAGCGGCCAGAATTGTAACCAGTAAAAATTCTCCCTGGTTGGTGTGGTGTGATTTAAACCGGGAGAGTGAAGCCTTACGAAAAGCAATTCCCGGTGCGGTTGAAGTCAGGGGCAGCGATAGTCCGGAACACAAGGAAAAATCTATGATTGGTTTTTCTGTTGGTGATATTCAGGTCCTGGTCACAAAACCTTCTATAGCCGGCCACGGGATGAACTGGCAACACTGTTCCGATGTCGTTTTTGTCGGGCTGTCTGACAGCTATGAACAATTTTATCAAGCAGTACGCCGTTGCTGGCGGTTCGGCCAGAAGAACGAAGTCAATGTTCACATTGTTATCGCTGAAACCGAAGGCGCCGTGAGGGCTAATATTGAGCGAAAGGAAAAAGAAGCGATGGTTATGATGGACAACATTGTTAAGCATATGAAAGGACTTCAAATGGACCGCTGTATCAGGAATGAAATGGAATACATTGAGGACCTAGCCAAAGGTTCAACCTGGAAACTTTATCTCGGGGATTCTATTAAGCTGATAGATAAAATCGAAAGCGATTCCTGCGGCTTAGTACTTTTTAGTCCTCCGTTTCCCGGAATGTATGCCTATACGAATTCAACCCATGACATAGGCAATACGACAACTATTAACCAGATGATTGAGCATTTCAGTTATTTGATTGGCAAGGATAAACTTTTGCGGGTAACGATGCCGGGGCGCCTTTGCTGTATTCATTTAATGCAGCTCACAGCCATGAAAAGCCGGGACGGATATATCGGTATTAAAGATTACCGCGGCAGGGTAATTCAGATGATGGAAGATGCCGGGTGGATTTATGCCGGCGAGGTTACTATTGACAAGAATCCGCAAATCCAGGCTACACGGAACAAAGAACGGGGGCTATTGTTCAAATCTCTAGCCACTGACAGCAGTGTTATGAGAATGGCCTTGGCTGATTATCTAATTTATTTTCGGAAACCCGGAGACAACAAAGAGCCTATATGTGCCGGCATATCAAAGAAGTATAACCCGGGCGGCGGCTGGATTACCGAGGAAGAATGGATTGAATGGGCGGCTCCGGTCTGGTACAGGCAAACCAAAGATTATCCGGGCGGTATCAGGGAGACGGATTGTTTAAACGTAAGACAGGCCAGGGAGACGGATGATGAACGGCATTTGTGCCCATTGCAATTAGGGGTAATTGAACGAGCAGTAAAACTTTGGAGCAATCCCGGTGACATTGTGTTTTCGCCTTTCGCCGGAATATGTAGCGAAGGATATCAAGCGATTAAGTTTAAGCGCCGTTTCATTGGGATAGAGTTAAAAAAGAGTTATTGGTTATCAGGTATTCAGAATCTTAAGCATGCGGAACAGGAAGCGTGGCAGCCATCATTATTAGATTTTATGGAGGTAAATGACAATGCATGAGTGTGCAATAAACCAGGCAAATAGGTCGGTAACGACCAAACCCCTCAAAATCTTCATATCCGGACCCTACACGGACGCAAGCGACGCCATCCAGGGGCGAAATACCCAGCGCGTTATCGACATAGGTATTGAGCTATACCAGCGCGGCCATTTCCCTTATATACCGCATTTGACGCACTGGGTAGACAAGCGGGCGCGGGAGTTGGGGGTTGGGTTAAAATGGGAAGATTATATGAACTGGCATTTGCCTTGGCTGGAGATTTGTGACGCGCTGTATTTTGTAGCGCCAAGTAAGGGAGCAAATTTGGAACTGGCTACGGCGGTAAACATGGGGAAGGTGATATTTAGGCGGATGGATGAGGTGCCGGTGCTGCCGGTGCAGTATAGGTTATTGGGGGTGTGAGGGATGGGGGATATAAAGGAAATATGAAGAAAATTCAAAGCTTTAATCCTTATGGATTCCATAAAAGATAATATAT
>MVQL01000038.1 GCA_002067205.1 Pelotomaculum sp. PtaB.Bin104 | reverse complement strand
TCGGCCGGCAGGACACCGGCCACACCATCACCCCCCAGGACGCGGAGAGGATAATCAGGCTGGTTGCCACCGGCACCGGGGCTGAGTGCAACGAGTCAAAGCCGCTGCTCTCCGCCGAGCTTCCCGGCACCGGCAGCCGCTTCCAGGGGGTCTTGCCCCCCATTGTTCCGGCTCCGGTCTTCACGATCCGGAAGAAGGCGCTGCTGATTTTCACCCTCGATGACTACGTAAGCCAGGGGATCATGACGGAACGCCAGAAGGCCGCCATCCTGGAGGCGGTCCACTCCCGGCAGAACATCCTTGTAACCGGCGGGACCGGAACCGGCAAGACCACCCTTGTCAACGCGGTTCTCAACGAGATCGCGGCCACCCACGACCGGATCGTAATCATCGAGGACACCTTGGAACTTCAATGTTCCGCACCGGATACCGTGTTTTTAAGGGCCAAGGAAGGCGTAGCCACCATGAATGACCTTCTTCGGGCCAGCATGCGCCTTCGCCCGGACCGGATAGTTGTCGGGGAGGTAAGAGGGCCGGAAGCCTTGTCGTTATTGAAGGCTTGGAACACCGGCCACCCCGGAGGGTGCGCCACCGTTCACGCCAACAGCGCCCGGGCCGGACTGACCAGGCTTGAACAGCTCATCCAGGAAGCGGTCATAACCGTACCGAAAGAGCTTATCGCCGAGGCGGTCAACATCGTGATCCATATCGAAAGGTGCGGCCATGGCCGGAAGATCCGGGAGATTGCCAGGGTAGGGGGGATTTCAAATAATACATACGATATGACAAAGGTTGCTTGAATTTCCAGGTGTTGGACTTATTGTTGTTGCGCTTTATTTAGAATCTAGTATAGTATGTATTACGTAATGCGTTATAGATAAGGGCGACAATGATCAAGTCATTCAAAGGCAAGGAAACGGAAGCGCTCTTCAATGATCTGAGGGTTTTGACATTCCGGGCAATTGAGAACCAGGCCCGCCGCAGACTTCTTTACCTGAACCAAGCAAAAGTTCTGCTGGATTTAAGAATTCCGCCTGGCAATGAACTTGAAGCGCTCAAGGGAGACCGTGCCGGCCAACACAGCATCCGGATAAACAAGCAATGGCGAATTTGCTTTGTCTGGCGTGACGGCGACGCTTACGACGTGGAAATTGTTGATTATCACTGAACTGGAATATTTAGGCAGATGAAGGGCAAGTATGACATTTACTGATGTAGTGAAGACAATTCTTGTTTCGGCAGCCCGACCTGTGTCTCCTCAAGAAATTCGAGAAGCCATAAAGAAGGATTACCCACAATTTTTCGGAATTCCTTCTCACGCCAGAGCTGTTGAGAAGAAGCAATGCATAAACCTAGACCATGCTCTTCTGTCGCAAATTTATAGCCTAGTACGCACCAACAGATTTTTTTTCTGCGATAAGACAACTAAGCCCATGGAGATTTCTATTGCAGGGAATATTGCTGCCCCCGAAGACAAGGATTCTTCAGGTATCTGGCTTCCTGAAAAACCTATAAACAAAGCGAGACCTATACTAGAAAAAGAGAATTCAAAGCCAAAAAGGCCAACTCCAGATCTAATTTCCGATTATCTATGTAGATGGGAAAAGTTGGAAACCTACACGCTACAAGAAGCATCATTAAACATACTTTTCAAGGAGCTATGCCCAGAAAATAATAAAATTGAGCATATTCTGTTAAAAGTATGCGCACTAAATGATTTTTATAGCACCAATATATTTGACACGTTTACGGTTGCAAAGCATATTCTGAACCATAATATCGATATTCATCTTCATAACAACTGCCATGCGCTAGTCAATACAATTGCTTCCGTATCAATTAAGGGTAAATTAAAAAATTTCTATTCGTTTGCATCAAAATACTGTAGTCACCATAAACCAGATATCTTCCCTATTTACGACTCCTATGTAGAAAAGATGCTATGGCATTACAGGAAACATGACAAATTCCACAACTTTGAAAAAAGTGACTTGAAGAGCTACAGGCATTTTATAGAAATAATCAACAAGTTCCAGCGGCACTATCGACTTGAAGAGTTTTCACTTAGGCAGATAGACATATTTTTGTGGCTTGCAGGTAAAGAGTTCTTTCCGAAAAAGTACTGATTTATTGAACATCTAGCTGTTTGAATGCTGTCGTGAGGACTGAATTACTGTAAGATAGAGAGAAGAGAGGAGAGAGAACTATGGGAACCAAGAATCCCATTACAAACGAATTGCTGGACCCGATTGCGCCAGGAGAAATTCTACTGGAAGACTTCATGAAGCCCCATGGCCTGAGCATCAACCGCCTGGCCCGGGAGATTGACGTTCCGCCTGGACGAATCAGTGAAATAATCCATGGTAGAAGGTCGATTACTGCCGATACGGCTTTGAGGTTGGGCAGGTTTTTCGGAGTATCACCGGAGATCTGGACCGGTCTACAGGCTGATTACGAGTTGAGACTTGCAAAGCGCAGGGTAGGGAATGCCATAGAAGAGCGTATAAAGCCTCTTGAAGCGGCATAGGCGTGGCTAGTGGGGTGCGGACCAATTGATAATTCCGTTCCATGTTTTCCAATAATGGGCTTGATGAGAAAGTATGGGATCAATCCAACTCCTCAATCGTCTGATTCATAGCCGCAGCTCCCGCAGGTTCTGCCAGCTATTATTACCATTTCTGAACATCGTGGACATCTCCTGCTGTCATCGTCACCCGTTGTTTTCGTAAAATATCCCAAACTTTCTAACCGCTTCCTTGCAATACTGATTTCAGAATCGAGAAAAAGGGTGCTCCAAGGATGCTTAATAATTAAAGCTTCCATCGTAAGATGCAAGCAATCACATTTCCATAGTTGTTCAAAACCGTACTGAATGCCATGCTCCCTTAATAAACGCTTGGCCGCTTCCAGTCCCCCATATTCATTGACCATTCTCAGAAAGATTCGTGCGTCATGCCTACATTCTGATAAAGCTCTCTTGTAAACATTCAGCATTTCATTGTGGAACCTATCTTCTAGCGATTGAACTTGGTCCAAAGTTATTTCCTCTTCTTAGCTATTATGTTTCCTTGTAAATAGTAACTCCGTCTTCACCATTCATAGTGATTTCGATATATGTAACCGCTGGTAAATATTCAAGAAGAGTGTTTGCAATTGTAAATGGTGATGCCTTATCTCCAAGCTCTTTTTTGATGTAATGTAATATGTCATCAGTTTTTGTTTTAATAGTAGTTTTTAAACCAAGTAAATCGTATTCACCATCAGCCCCTGAAGTAACGCCTGTTTTGATGGTACATTTATAAGGTATCTCAAAATGATTAGTTACCCACGTCTCAACTAATCTGTCCATTTAAATCTCCCGAGTATTGATAATGTTCATGTATTCTAACCAGCATTTGGATTTATCACTTTTTGTTTGCAAAGTATTTCTGCTACGGCAGATAGTATTTCAGTCTTATAACTAAATGGCAGATCCTCAAAGTCTTTAGACTCGTGGGATATAATGCTCATCACAAGTTCACAAATATTATCAATTTCATTATTGTCAATCATCTTGCTAATCGGATCTAAATAGTGGTTTTCACCCATAAAGGAATATCTGACCTCGACTATTTTCTTGAAAATGTCCTTGTCCGACATTCCGGGACAAGCTGCTTTTATTTTTTTGTATCCATTTGCCACGGATTTTGCGGCACTTCCTGGAGCGCCAAATTTTGCGATCAATTTTGCCAATCCCATAGTGACCACCTTTATCCGAGTAATATGCGCGATAAAAACTAACAATTAGCAATTCGCCTGAGCTTAGAAAAGAATAAGAGATCTCGGGAGATTTTCAACAAGCTCTCACACCAGCTCCCCCGCCTCTTTCCCAATCATCTCCAAATGCTTCGCCGCAACACCCGACCGCTTCAAATTCTCATAAAGCTTTACTGCAACCAATTGCCCTTCCGGACCGCATCATTGAATAACTCGTACAGGAAGCGGTTATAAGTCAAGACAGAATCACGCTGTCACGTGAAAATCATTTTTTAGGCGGTGGAGGGTTTTTGGGTGGGACTTGTCCACCAGGTGATGGTTTATTAGGAGCTGGCGATTTTGGCGGCAATTGTCTTTTAAACTGCATTTGAGGCGCCCTCCATTTCGTTCAGGTCAATGATCGTTGTACAAGGCCAACCTGATTCTTTCTTTTTCTTGTTTGTAAAGAAGCTGTATATATGAACGACTTTAAGATCACTAGACACGACAAAATCGAAGTGAAAATATTCCAATTCGCCCGGCTCGATTTCCGCGGTTTTGGGCTCGTACGTAATTTCCAGGCAATCTATTTCCGGCCATGTTATTTCTGCATCGTCATCCCTCTGAAGATTATTTCCATTTTCTAACGTATTAAGAGTGTTCGTGGTCATCGGCAGGATCTGCGATATCCTCGTCCATGTTTTTGATATCGGAAGCAAGACATCTCCCTGATTCACTACCTTTAAACTTATTCGAAGCAAGGACTTCCCGGCTGAAAGTTTTTTGTAGACTACGGTATGTGATAGTTCTGCTCTGGGGAAACGGATTCTATTTTTGATGAAGCGAAGGTAGGTCCAGATACCGCCTATTAAGATCGCTGCTGAGGTAAGTACTGCCTGGGCTAGTTCCGCTCCTGTCTTCCAGTCATCGAGCGCAGAGTTTCCCGTCGTAACCATAGCAACAACATCGAAAAGTGCTCTGGACATAAAAATTCCTTAGTCATGCAGATGTTTATTTTTTCTTTGGCGGTTTTTGATATTTTACACCAGCCTTGCTTTTGTCTCCGGATGCCTTTTTTATCGTTTCTACCACGGTTGTTGCCGGGCGCAGTTTGGCTTCTTTCACCGAAATAAACTGACCAGTTTTGGCGTCTCGTCCTCTAACTATGGAGCTGCCTGAGCTTTTTTCTCCTTTCCCCTTCTGTTCTTTTGCCATATTCCCTCCTTTACCTTCACCTCATCAAAAACATCTGGCTCCAGATGTCGGCCTGCACTTATGTAATCTCGGGCAACAGACAGAATCCCTCTACACCAACTCCACCAACTCCCCCGCCTCTTTCCCAATCATCTCCAAATTCCCCGCCGAAACCCCCGACCTCTTTAAATTCTCAAAAAGCTTTACTGCAACCTTTCCCTTCCTGACCGGATCAAGCTCCATTCCCCTTTTGGCAAGGCAATCATCTAGGGCAGCAATAGCCTGAATCATCAACTCCCTATCGTATTCAACCTCGCCCTCATTGAAATACATCGATCCCGTTCCTGATAGCAGCCAATTAATATTTACCCGAAGCTTCAAGAGCAAGGCTTCCAGAACCTTTCCCCCTGGAATACTCGAACCATTTTCATATTGCTGCCACGATTTCAGACCGATTTCTAGCGTCTGGGCAATTTCTCGCTGACTTAAATTCTGCTTTAACCGTACCGCTTTTAATCTTTCACTCAACATATATGATTCCAATAATATCCATAAAAAGCATTAAAATGCTTGACATGGGCTAAATTATGCGTATAAAAGCTATATTATAATGATATTAGCAGATTTTAGCATTTTGATGCCATCAAAGCAATTGAAAGGCCGTTACCAAGCAATAAAAAATCGTAGAGTCAAAAATTAAAATAGTAGAAATACATGAATAAATTCTATATAAAAGATCGGCAAAAAGATAGGAGGTCTCTAATGTTGAAACGAGCAATAAACCTAGCCGTGGTTGTTGTCGTCCTGTCCGCCGCATCCAACGTGCTGGCGTCCGGTTCGGGCATGCCGTGGGAAACCCCGCTGAGCCAGATTCTGAACTCCATCACCGGGCCTGTCGCAAAGGCCCTTGGCGCTATCGCGATAGCGGCCACCGGACTTGCCCTGGCTTTCGGGGAAGGGGGGCACGGTTTCCGAAAAATCCTTCAGATTGCCTTCGGGCTGTCCATCGCATTCACGGCAACCAGCTTCGGAATAGGCTTTTTCGGGTTCGGCGGCGGGGCCGGATTCTGACGCTAGGCCGGGGGGAAGATGATGGCTACGAACGGTTTTGATGTTCCCATTCACCGCAGCCTCACTCAACAGATCATGCTGGCAGGCGTCCCGCGTGAAATCGCGATCCTGAACGGCACCACGGTTGCCGCATTCGGGCTGGGACTTCATTCCTACTGGTCAATTCCCATCGGCATTATCCTTCATGTCCTGGCAGTCGTGGCGGCCAGGAAAGACCCGCAGTTTTTCGGCTGCTTCCGGAGGCATATCAAACAGAAAAGTTTTTACGGAGTCTGAGGTTCAATGTTTTCTATGCCTTCTGACCTAGCGCCTGTCTATTACGAGATTGGCGAGGATTGAAACAATGTACCGGATCAGAGAATACCGCAAAAATCCTGACCGCCTTTCCGACCTTCTGCCATGGGCGGCGCTTGTCGCACCCGGCGTCATTCTTAACAAGGATGGCAGTTTCCAGAAGACGGTGAAATTCAGGGGGCCGGACCTCGACAGCGCCACGGAAACGGAGCTGGTTTCCGTTTCATCCAGGTTCAACAATGTCTTCAAACGGCTGGGGTCCGGATGGGCGTTTTTCGCTGAAGCTCAGCGGGAGCTGTCCCGCGTATATCCCCAAGCAGATTTCCCCGATCAACTGAGTTTCATGATCGACGAGGAAAGGCGATCCACCTTCGAGGAAAATGACCACTTCGAAAGCTCCTATTACCTCACCCTGGTTTTTCTTCCCCCTTCGGATGTTTCCAACAGGATAGCGTCATTCTTCGTCGAGAACAGCAGCAAGGTTGCTGTGGACTACAAGGCGCAGCTTAACCTTTTCAGCGTGGAAGTCGGAAGGCTCCTGGATCTTCTGCAAGGCGTCCTTCCGGAGATACGGCCGCTGACCGACGAGGAAACCCTTACCTACCTGCACAGCACGATCTCTTTCAAGCGCCATCCCGTAAGATTCCCCGAGATACCCATGTATCTGGACGCCGTTCTTGCCGACACGCCACTGATCGGCGGGCTGGAACCCCGGCTTGGGGATACCTGCTTCAAGGCCATATCGGTTCTTGGATTCCCTGGGACAAGCATCCCTGGAATTCTCGACGCGCTGAACAGGCTTGCCGTCGAATATCGCTGGATGACCCGCTTCATTCCAATGGACAAGGAAGAAGCCATCAAGGAGCTTACCCGCTACAAGCGCAAATGGTTTTCAAAG
>MVQL01000037.1 GCA_002067205.1 Pelotomaculum sp. PtaB.Bin104 | reverse complement strand
CGCGGTATAGTCCCCGGAAAAAGTCACTATGTCGCCGTTGCGCTCAAAAGGCGGGTACGCGTTATTCAACCCGGCAAAAATATATTTGCCGCCTAGATCGGAGTTGCCAACTTTCACCATCTGGTCAAGCATGGCGTCAACTTCTTCACTGATTGCCTTTGTTTCTTGTTCCGTCAGGGTGCCGTTTGAAGCCTGAACCGTCTTCTCTCTTACTGTTTGCAGGGCTTGGGTGGCGTCGTCAAATGACGATTCGGCCTGGGTCATCCAGGACAGCCCGTCAGTAATGTTCCGGTCATACTGGTTGTTGCGGTCCAGGTGGCCGTGGATTTCCATAATATTGCTGAAACCCGTAGGGTCATCGCTGGCTCTGTTCACCATGGTTCCCAGAGAGATGTCTTCCTGCGCGCTGTCAACCCTTTGAAGATTTCTCTGGGCGTTGGAAACAATTCCCGAGTAAATCATATTATTGGTTATACGCATATTTTAACGCCACCCTTTCGCAAGGTTTTAAAGCATCCTGTTAATCAAAGTATTGAGCATCTCGTCAATAGTCGAAACTACTTTTGATGAAGCCTGGAAGGCGTATTGATACTGGATCAATTTAGTCAGTTCTTCGTCTGATGAAACTCCCGTGACCGAATCGCGGATTTTCTTGTTTTGCTCACAAATTATGTCCTGAGCTTCCATTCTCTCCCTTATCGTTTTGACATCAGCCCCCATGCCCGACACCACACCGGCGTAATAATTTTCAAAAGTGGCGGTATGGTTGGACATTGTCAGTTCGGTGCGCATACCGGCAATATTCAGGGCCTGATTGGAGTTAATATTATTTAAGTCGTCTTTTATTACATTCGCCAAGTCAAAATCAG
Source organism: Pelotomaculum sp. PtaB.Bin104 (assembly GCA_002067205.1). Lineage (GTDB taxonomy): Bacteria > Bacillota > Desulfotomaculia > Desulfotomaculales > Pelotomaculaceae > MVQL01. The sequence goes on along the minus strand of MVQL01000037.1, from coordinate 667 downwards.
CGGCTCCGACTGAAGTCTCGTTAAAGAACTCAGTACCGCCGTTTTCGTGCAAATAATTCACTATATCTTTTAAAGCCATGGCCATCGTATCAAGGCCGGCCAGGTACCCGTCTATATTTTGCCTGGCGATCTCCAAACCTACCAGCGCGCCGTCATTTGGAGAAACGCTCTCAGCCGTCTCAATGAAATCCAGTATAAGCGCACCGGACTCTGTGGTGACATTGTAAGAGGCCGAAGGAGGTTCCTTGATCATTAAAGTATTAAGAGGCGTATTAATCCCATCAGTAACCCTCAACTGCCCCCCACCGACAGAAACCAGACTTATACTGGCCAGGTTCGTGCCCGCGTTGGTCACAACAGCCTTTACACCGGTCGTGGCGCTGTCCGCGTTAATTGCCTCAGCAAGAGTGGTCAGGGTGTTGTTGGTAGCATCTATAGTATAGGTTTTTGCGTTACCCAATGAACCACTCGCTTTTATACCCTGTACGGCAAACGTACTGCCGATTGTCAGGTTGACCGGGGGATTGTCGTCAAAAAACGTGCCTTCCAGCTCGTCAACCTTATATGGAACAGCCGCTTCCTCACCCATCAACTGCGCGAGCGGCGCGTTCACACCATCATTTACTTTCAGCGGCCCGACACCGACTGAAACAAGTCTTAAGCTGGC
>MVQL01000036.1 GCA_002067205.1 Pelotomaculum sp. PtaB.Bin104 | reverse complement strand
ACCTCTTGAAGCAGCGGTATATTGACCGGGATGTCCTCACCCACTTTGTCAGAGAGAAAAAAATATATGAGGATAAGGAATATCACAATGTTGTTTTTGTAGGCTGTGATGAAAACGGCACTGCCCGGCATGCACATAAAAGGGGAACCTATTCCAATGCTGCTGGTTACCGTGGCAATGTGGAAGGCTCAGATCCAAAATACAGTTTCAATTACATTGGTACAAGCAGTATTCTGTATGTATTTGAAGCTCCCATCGACATGCTGTCATTTATCACCCTGCATAAGAACGGCTGGCAGCAGCATAGTTATGTAGCGCTGGACGGTGTGGCTGAACATGCCATGCTTCATGTGTTGTCAAAGAATATGTACCTTAAAAATGTGGTATTGTGCCTTGATCATGATCCTGCCGGTATAGAAGCTTCCGGGCGACTTGCAGATATATTGCATGAGAAAGGATATGCCAGCGTTTCATGTTTGCAGCCAGCATGCAAGGATTGGAATGAGGACTTGAAAGCGCAGCATGGCATAACACCGATTCCGGCAAAACAGCATCCGAAGCTTGAAGCCTGCAAAGAGCTGTGCGGAGAGATACGTTACTTGTGCAGTCATATCAAATCTGTGAAAAATCCTCATGTAATGTTGATGGAACGCTATGAAAAAGCAGTGCCCCTCATGCAGTCATCCAGGTCAACCGATAGACAAAAAGCTGTCCTGATGGAACAGCTGCTAAGCATGGCGGTATATGCGTTATTTGCAGTGATGGCGCAATACCGGCAGCTTGAAAAACCGGTGAATTTTAAGCAACTGACCGATGAACTCTGTCACAGCTATCATCCGCACCAGGACCGGGGAAAGATGAAAACCAAAGCAGAGGATATCCAGCGGGATGTCGATGCCATTAATGATCAGCTCAATACATCTGGAATCCGTATCCTTGAGGATAAGCAAAAATTGATCGCATCGTATATGAGTCTTGCACTGAATTGTGTCAAGGCTCAAATTTTTGTATGTCTCGAAGAGCAGGAGCAAAAAATCAAAGCTCTGCAAAAGCAGAATGAAGGCAGAGATGATTATATGCAGGCTGTTTGCGAAGGATTTATGCAGCCCGGTATTTAGCAATATTATAACTGCATATTTGAAGAAAGCCATGTGCGAATGGAAAACCATTGGTGCATGGCTTTCTTAATTTTGAAAGAAGGAGGAAACCAATGCAAGCATCACAGGTGGTTGCTTTAATCATAGCTGCTGCAGCCATGTTCGGAGTCATCGGCTTTATCACCCTTTTGGCAAATTACTATACCTTGAATGGCATCAAGGCTAGGACGGTAGGTGATGGCCAGCACGGCACGGCAAGGTTTGCAACGAAAAGCGAAATTCGAAAAACCTATGCCCATGTGCCCTATGAGCCGGAGCGGTGGCGCAAGGGAATCAACCTGCCTACAGTGCAGGGACTGGTTGTGGGATGCAAAACGGCTCCAGGGTCGGTCACCGCTCTTGTAGACCAGGGGGATGTGCATGCATTGATGATCGGTGCGGCGGGCGTCGGCAAGACCGCAAATTTCCTTTATCCCAATCTGGAATATGCCTGTGCGTCCGGGATGAGTTTTATCACCACTGACACAAAGGGCGACCTTTACAGGAATTATGGATGCATTGCGAAGGACTACTATGGCTATGATGTGTCCGTCATTGACCTGAGAAACCCCACCCGCAGCGACGGCAACAATATGCTGCACCTTGTAAACAAATATATGGACGAATACCTTGCTAATCCTGACAATCTTTCAGCAAAAGCCAGGGCGGAGAAATATGCAAAGATTATTGCAAAAACCATTGTCAACTCCGGGGGACTGGACGCAGGCTCCTACGGCCAGAATGCATTTTTCTACGATGCAGCCGAGGGCTTGCTGACCGCCGTCATTTTATTGGTGGCGGAATACTGTCCAAACGAGAAACGCCATATCATATCGGTCTTTAAGCTCATACAGGACTTGCTGGCTCCCTCCGGCGTAAAAGGCAAAAATCAGTTCCAGCTGCTTATTGAAAAGCTTCCGTCAGAGCATAAGGCAAGATGGTTTGCAGGTGCAGCCCTCAACACTGCGGAACAGGCGATGCAAAGCGTCCTGTCCACCGCCCTTTCCCGGTTGAATGCATTCCTGGACTCGGAACTGGAGCAGATACTGTGCTTTGACACTGCCATCGATGCAGAGCGTTTTTGCAAAAGAAAGTCTGCCATCTTCCTTGTCATGCCGGAAGAAGACAATACAAAATACTTTCTAATCTCCCTCATTGTCCAGCAGCTCTACCGGGAGATACTGTCGGTGGCCGATGAGCAGGGCGGCAGGCTTCAAAACCGTGTCATGATGTACCTCGATGAGATCGGTACCATACCTAAAATTGAATGTGCGGAGATGATGTTTTCCGCTTCCCGTTCCCGCCGTGTTTCCATCGTAGCCATCATACAGAGCTTTGCGCAGCTTGAAAAGAATTACGGCAAAGAAGGAGCTGCCATCATCATCGATAACTGCCAGGATACCATCTTCGGAGGCTTTGCCCCTAACTCGGAATCAGCTGAGATACTCTCCAGAAGTCTTGGCAATAAGACGGTTTTATCAGGTTCGGTTACCCGGGGGAAGCATGATCCGTCTCAATCCCTGCAAATGATCCAGCGTCCACTGATGACTCCCGATGAATTGAAGACCCTGCCCAAAGGCAGCTTCATTGTCGCAAAGACCGGCGCCTGCCCTATGGAAACCAGTTTAAAGCTGTTCATTGAATGGGGCATCCGGTTTGAAAAGGTGTATGAGCTGCAGGAAAAATCCGCTCGCAAGGTTGCCTATGCTGATAAAAAAGAGCTGGAAGAGGAGATCGTCAAGCGGCATATATCATGCGAAAATATAGAAGAACAGGAACTATACTCCACATCAGCTCAAGGCGGCATGTCTCTTGCACCTGCTGAAGAGATTCAGGGGAAAGCATTGAAGTTTAGGCTGCAAACAAAGATAAAAGCACAGCAGCAAATGGAGACGCCGCTGCGCACAGATTAGGAGGTGCCTGATGGGCTATTTTGAATCGCTTTATGCATCAGAGCTTCCCCATAGGGCTGTAGCTGTCTACATGTACCTTCGCGACAGGGCGGACAGGGACGGCAAATGTTATCCGGCGATCGGTACCATCGCTGTAGAATTGAAGCTGTCACGGAGTACCGTAAAAAGAGCCATTGCAGACCTTGAAAAGAGCGGTTATCTTTGCAAGGAGCAGCGATGGCGTGAGAACGGGGGTAAGAGCAGCAACATGTATTTTTTAAAATCAGTGATGGGGTAATTCTGAAAAAGCTTACTTTTATACCAAGGGGGCAGTCTGTTTATTTGGTGAACTGTGGTACGGTTCACCGTGAGCTATGCAGTGAACTCCCCACTCTAAGAAATATTCAACATCAGACAAAGAAACAAAACAGTTTTATTGATAAATAGCATGAAAGGTGGAAGATGAGATGAATTTAGAAAAATCAAGAAATGCGGAATACAAGAAGTGTGCAGCTTTATTGTCTCTGCTGATCGGATTGGATGCTGATGCGGAAGAAAAGATTTATAGATGCTTTCAAAACATGGGAGTAGATAACTTTTTTCTTTATCTCGAATCACTTGAACTTGACTTATCCCGGGAGGCTTATGAGAAGCTGAAAAGTTTAAAAGCTATTATTGAGATATTTGGTGAGGAAAGAGGGCAGGCATAACATGAAGAAAAATATGCAGCATACCGAAAGCTTTTTAAAAGGGCTGACGACTTTAACAGGACTGCCATACAAAAAGGTTCGGCAGTATGCAAAGGAAAACAATCCCTTTAATATCTTGGAACACCCTCATATCATGGAACCAAATGAAAAACAGCTTGAAAAGATAGGGCTGCTCAACGAGTTCATTGCCTCCTATAACCTCCTGAAAATCTACGAATTATTTGGGGGGCGCAATAAATAAGCATATTTTGTAAATAATATTGCGATTGCATAAAAAAATATTGAAATTGCATAATCAAAAGTATATGCTATAACTATGGGACGATGGAGGTGAAATACGTGCCGGTAAGCTACAAAAAGTTATGGAAACTGTTGATCGATAAAGACATGAAGAAAAAAGACCTGTGTAAAGCAGCAGGCATAAGCTCATCGTCTATAGTTAAGCTCAGCAAAAATGAGAATGTGACTACCGGAGTGCTGGTCAAGATTTGCAAGGCGCTTAACTGTGATATCGGAGATATCATGGAAATTGTTGATGGGACGGACGAGCAGCGCGACGGCAGGTAAGATAGCGTGACTAGAATAGAAAGAGAGTGGGGTTTGCTTGGGTACGTTAATAAAGAGTTCTCAATTCAGTAAAAAAATGCTTGAGAGAACAAATATGGCGATTGTGCTTTGCTCTTCTGAGCCAAGATTGAAAAAGATTATTGCTGAAGCTGGTTTTAAAGAACTCAGTCTCAATAAAATATTGGCCGAAGCCCTTGTAAAAAAAGACACAGCAATCAGGCCACAATTTGTTGCCGATGAAGTAATGAAAATCGTATCGTCCATACAAGGCCCGATTTTTCTGACAGACTACGAAATGCTGTTTGATCCGAGGTACAGCATTGATGTTATCAGACTTTTTTATGAGCTGTCACGCAGAGCAAAAATTGTTATAAAGTGGTGCGGCACGTTGGACGATAACCACCTGGTATATGCAACACCGGCTTATAGTGATTTTCATTCATATAACATTCATGACTATGATATAACTTGTGTAATTTAAGGAGGCTTATTGATGAAATACGCAGATTTGATTAACTTCAATCCAATCGAAAGCATTATTCAGCTTACGGCAGCTAATGACAAGAAAGAAGCTATCAGCTTGGTAAAAAGTTATGTCATGTCCGATGATATGGCGGATAAGCTCAACAATAATATGCTTTCACAGCTTCGTTTAGAAGATGTGGTAGACAATAAAGGTGTTTTACTGGTAGGTAACTACGGTACAGGTAAATCGCACCTTATGTCGGTCATTTCTTCAATAGCATATGATGCCGAAAACCTTGACTATTTACAGAACAAAAAGTTTGCCGAAGCTGCCAAAGTCATTGCCGGAAAGTTTGAAGTTCTGCGTATTGAGATAGGCGCATCAAAAATGTCCCTCAGGAACATCATCCTGACAAAAGTAAAGCAGGATTTTGCTGAACGTGGGCTCATCTTTGACTTCCCTGATGAAAAGGATATTATCTCAAATAAAGATGTGCTCCTGACCATGATGGATTTGTTTTCATCCAAATATCCCGACAAAGGATACCTGATTGTAGTGGATGAGTTCCTCGACTATCTTGGCGGCCGTAAAAGCCAGGAGATTAAGCTCGACTTGGGCTTCATGCGCGAGCTGGGAGAAATTATTAAAACTTCCCGTTTAAGAGCTATTTTCGGAGTACAGGAAAAACTTTTTGATAACCCCAGCTTTTCATTTGTATCCAATACTTTAAACCGGGTAAAGGATAGGTTTGAGCAAGTCATCATTCGCAAGGAAGATACGGCCTATGTTGTATCTGAAAGAATACTGAAGAAAACTCCTGAACAAAAGGCGCTGATCCGTGAGCACCTCCAAAAGTTCTGCAGTCTGTATACCAATATGTCGGAGCGCATGGAGGAATACGTTGACCTGTTCCCTATTCATCCTTCATATATTGAAGTTTTTAACAAGATTTACATTATTGAGAATCGTCATATACTTAAAAACATTTCGGAGATCATCAGGCGGATACTTGACGATGAAATTACTGATGAATCTCCCGGCATTGTATCATTTGACAGCTACTGGTCCTTTATCAAGGAAAACCTTGCCCTTAAAACAGATGCCAATATTAAAGAAGTCGTTGAAAAGAGCGGCATGCTTGAGGATATCGTCAACCGTTCATTTCCTAAACGTCTATATAAACCTTTGGCATTGCAGATAATATATGCTTTAAGCGTACATAGATTAACCACCGGTGACATCAGTATCCGTGCAGGACTTACCGCAGAAAACCTCAGGGATGATCTTTGCCTGTATTTAAAAGGAATGCCCGACCAAAGCTCAGATACATTACAGTCTATCATTCAAACGGTTCTGAAGGATATAATGACCACTGTCAGCGGGCAGTTTATCGAGCATAATGCAGATAACGGACAATACTATCTGGACTTGAAAAAAGATATCGACTACGACGAAAAAATCACGCAAAGAGCGGCTATCATGGATGACGATAGCCTGAATAACTATTTTTATGATGTAGTTTATTATTGCTTGGAGTGGGACCAGAAGGAATATATTGATAATTTCAAAATCTATGAACACAGATTAAACTGGGTGTCTCATGCTATTTTTCGCACAGGCTACCTATTCTTTGGCACACCTGAATTGTGTTCGACTGCTCAGCCGCCGGAGGATTATTACATATACTTTATTCCTCCCTATGGCAATGAGAGCTATAAGGATGACAAGAAGGACGATGAGGTCTTTTTCCTGTTTAAGCCCAACGAAGATTTCAAGAACACGCTGAAGTTATATGGTGCTGCTCAAATACTGAAAGATTTGGCCGAAGAAAAAAATAAGCCTGCCTATCAAAACAAAGCTGAAGTTTTCAAGAAAAAGCTGACGAAATACCTTAGCGAAAATAAGAATACTTGCTTTGAAGTAATATATAAGGGCGAAAAGAAGCAGCTACTGGAAGTGATGAAGGGACAATATAAGAATACAAACCCGTTCAAAGAAACCATTGATCTGGTTGCTTCCATCTGTTTGGACGAATACTTTACGAAAAAGTATCCTGAGATGCCGAAATTCAAAATTCAGATTACGCACCGCAACCGGGCAGATATTATCCGTGCAGGCATTGACAGGTTTGCAGGGCGAAAGAACCAACAGGCAAATGCCTTACTTGAGAGTTTTGATTTACTTGACGGCGATAAGATTACCGTTCAGAACTCCAAGTATGCTCAATACTTTATCAAAGAGCTGGAAAAGATCCCTGCCAAAGCAGTTATCAATTTCAATGACATTTATACTGAAGTTCAAAATAAAGATGAATATTATTTAGACAAACGGTTTGGAATCAGCTTTGCTCTCTTGCCTATTGTCTTCTTAGCGCTGGTTCATACAGGTCATGCAGTTATTGCTTTAAAGAATGGTACTACATTGACTGCTTCTGATTTGGAATCATTGCCCAAGATATCAGCCCTTGATATCTATGAGTTTAAGTACATTTCCAAGCCGAAGGACATGCAGCTGGCAGAGCTGGTCAGGCTGTATGAGCTGCTCGAGCTCCCTGTCGGCCTTATCAACAATCCTGCTCAGCGGGAGGCCGGGCTTGAACAGATGCTTGCCAAAGCACAGGAGATGGCCAATGTTGCGGTCAGGGCCAACAGCAAGTTGAACGGAGAATTTGAACTCTGGGGCGAACCGCTGATTGCCGACCATCTTGCTTCGGATTATAAGGCCTCTGCTAAGAGAGTGCTGGATATATTCGGCAACTTCCAAAGCAGATTTAATACCGTAGCTAAGCTCAATAATTTTAATTATACAATGGAACAGATTGAACAGCTTGGCAAGGATATTGCTGCCTCAAAAATTGTTCTGGAATACGAAAAATTCAGGAACGACTGCCTTGCCAATGTCAATTACATGATGAATTTGGAACGTATGGAGCTTGGTGCTGCCTTAAGAGCAGAGATTGAGGCCGCCAAGGAAAGCTTCCGCAAGATTCGGGACGACATACCGCAGGATATGAGCGGCGAGGCTTCCGCAGCGGATGTAAATGATCTGCTTACAAAAGTCAAGAACCAGTACATTGACATCTACTTTGCAGAGCATCAGAAAAAACGTCTTGGGGTTTCCGATGGCCAGCGTAAGGGTGAACTGGTCGGTTCGGCAAAACTGGCCAATTTGAAGCGCTTGAAAGCAATAAGCAATGTTTTTTCGACTTCTAAACTGGATCGCATTGAAAATGATCTGGCCGGGTTAAAAGTTTGCTATGAGCTGACTCCTGATATGCTGAAAACGAACCATTTCTGCACGAAATGCAATTTCTTGATGGGTGAAGCCGATATTCTTGTAAAAGGCAGGCTTGACGAGATTGAAGACAGGATTGACAGTCTGCTTTCCGAATGGACAAATACCCTGTTTAATACGGTTACGGACCCAACCCTTGAAGAACAGAAACAATATCTTAGCCCGGAACAGCGCAAGGCAATTGATGCATTTATAAAAACTAAGACCTTGCCTGAAAAGATTGACCAATTCTTTATTACTGCTATTGAGGATCTGTTGCAAGGTTTTGAACCTATTGCTATTGCGGCTGACGACCTTATTGATAAGCTCGGCGCGCTCGGGCCGTGCGATATTGAAACCTTCCAGCACAAACTGAAAGCCCTGCTGGATAGCTATACCAAGGGCAAGGATAAAGAGAAGCTGCGTATTATTGTAAAAAAATAAGGAGAATCGGTATGAAGCTGACGAAAGAAGATATTGATAAAGTAAGGCATATTGAGGGCTTCCCCATAGCCAAGGACGAGGATATTATTGCTCTATCCAATCCTCCCTACTATACGGCATGCCCAAATCCGTTTATCGAGGATTTTATAAAGGAACATGGCAAACCTTATGACGAAGCGACTGACGATTATCATAGGGAACCTTTTGCTGCTGACGTTAGTGAAGGCAAGAATGATCCAATATATAATGCTCATAGTTATCATACGAAAGTGCCTCATAAAGCCATTATGCGCTACATTCTCCATTATACGGAGCCAGGTGACATTGTATTTGACGGCTTCTGTGGTACTGGAATGACAGGTGTTGCGGCACAGATGTGTGGTAATCCTGATCCAGAGTTTAAAGCCAAAATCGAAGCCGAAATGCCCTATGTCAAATGGGGAGCACGCAAAGCCATCTTGAACGACCTTTCACCAGCGGCAACCTTTATTGCTTATAACTATAATACACCTGTTGATGTAGTAGAATTTGAAAAAGAAGCAAAACGCATTCTTGAGGAATGTGAAAAAGAATATGGCTGGATGTATGAAACACAGCACACAATTGACGGGAAACTGCAGTATGGGTTAGACGGTAAGCCGCTTAAGGGGCGCATTAACTATACCGTCTGGAGTGATGTGTTCATTTGTCCCACTTGTTCAAACGAGATTGTGTTTTGGGATGTGGCGGTTGACCAAGAAAAAGGTAAAGTTAATGATACATTTTTTTGTCCGCAATGCCGAAGTGAACTGAATAAAAGAAGCTGTACAAGAGCACAAGAAACATATTTTGACACACGGCTTAAGAAAACTGTCACCATGTCCAAACAGGTACCGGTGTTAATAAATTATTCTGTGGGTAAAAAAAGATTTGAAAAAACACCGGACGAGTTTGATCTGGCGCTGATTGAAAAAATCAACAATATGGAAATACCATACTGGTATCCGACGGATGAATTGCCTAATGGATATAATACAGAGCAACCCAAACGCTCGCATGGGGTAACCCATGTGCATCAGTTTTATACGAGAAGGAATTTGGCTGTATTGGCAGCTATTTCACATAAAGCATTAACTTCAAGATTTAACATTGTTTTTCAATCTATTAATGCTACGCTTACATCAAAGATAGTTCGCTATAACATGGGACATCGAGGCAACGGGCCTGTTAGCGGAACGCTTTATGTTCCTTCATTGGTAGCTGAATCTAATGTATTGAATTTGCTTATCGGGAAACAAACAGATTTTTTATCTGTTTACAATAAAACAACAAATTTTTGTGGTGCGCAAATCAATGTTGGATCAACAAGCGATTTAAAAAATATAGAGGAAAATTCAATAGACTATATCTTTACGGACCCTCCGTTTGGCGGTAACCTAAACTATTCTGAACTGAGCTTTATTTGGGAGGCCTGGTTGAAGGTTTTTACCAATCAGAAAACTGAAGCGATTATAAATGCTGTTCAAGGGAAAGGATTGTTGGAATATCAGTCTCTTATGACTCAGTGCTTCAGTGAGTATTATCGCGTCCTAAAACCGGGCCGTTGGATGACAGTGGTATTTCATAATTCACAAAACTCTGTCTGGAATGCCATTCAAGAATCGCTGCAACGCTCCGGTTTTATTATCGCTGACGTTCGTACGCTGAATAAGCAGCAAGGCAGCTTCAAGCAGGTTACGACCACGTCGGCTGTTAAACAGGATTTGGTAATCTCAGCATATAAACCTAAAGACAGTTTCAAACGAGAGTTTATATCCCATGCCGGAAGCGAAGAAACGGCCTGGAGCTTTGTGCGCCAGCATCTTGAAAATCTACCCGTTGTTGTCGTTAAGAACGGCAAGATTGAACTAATAGCAGAACGTCAGGCATTCCTGCTCTATGACCGCATGGTGGCGTATCATATTATGAATGGAATAGCTGTTCCATTGGACGCAATAGACTTTTATAAAGGTTTAGATGAAAGGTTCTTGAAGCGTGACGGAATGTATTTCCTTGCAGATCAGGTCAACGAATATGATACTGCCCGTATTGTTAACGATGTGGAGCCGATTCAGTTTGAGCTTTTTGTCACCAATGAGAAGTCTGCAATTGCATGGCTTTACCAGCAGCTTGAAAAACCACAGACATACGCCGAGCTCCAGCCGAAGTTTATGCAGGAAATAAAAGCCTGGGACAAGTTTGAGGAAAGGCCTGAGCTGGCAGTTTTGCTTGAAGAAAACTTTCTGCAGGACGATAAGGGCAAGTGGTATATCCCGGACATTACAAAAGCTGCCGATGTGGCCAAGCTTCGCGAAAAGAAATTGCTCAAAGAATTTGAAGGCTACCTGGCTACAAAAGGCAAGCTCAAACTCTTCCGTACTGAAGCAATCAGGGCGGGCTTTGCCAAGCTCTGGGCCGATAAGAATTATAAGCTGATTGTCGAAACAGCAGAGCGCTTGCCGGAAAGCGTTATCCAAGAGGATGACAAGCTGCTGATGTATTATGACATTAGCATGGGGAGGGTGTAAACAATGTCTGATAAAAAAAAGAAAAAAATAGCCGTAGATTTGGCTATAAACAACATCGGTCCACATAGTGGGACTAATAAGATAAACTTTATTAGACAGCTTGAATCTAACAAGGCAATTTTCTATGCTTTAAATGGTACGGGAAAGTCTTTTATTAGTCGTGTATTTAGACTTACTTCTGCCGAAAAGACCGATTTATACGCTGATGATTTGCTTACATTAGGACAGGATTCAGGAACGTTTAGTTTGAAAATCACTGACATAGAAAAATCAGTTGACAAAAGGCTGGATATATCAATTAATAAAGGTACCCCTGCCGTTGTGCAAAACGATTCCGGATTTATATTTCACGTCTTTAACAGCGATTTCGTTGAAGAAAATATTAAGCCTCGTGATTATACTCCGGAAGGAAACATTGAAGGCTATATCTTGGGAAAAGTACAGATAGACTTAACTGATGAAAAAATGCGCGAAGAAAAACTAAAAGACGAAATTAAATATAAAGATGGCACAATAGATGACATTATTGAAAAGGCTAAAAAAGAGCTTCGTGACCATGGCATACTCCCCACAACTACGGAGTTTGCTCTTGTCGACAAGAAAAGATTGCTTCAAAAAGAACCTTTGGGCGATGTTCAACCATTTGATGAAATTGTCAAGCAATTGGAATCATTGAAACAACTACCCGAAAAACTGCCCGATATTAACACACCTTCCTTTAACACCAAAGACGCTATTTTTGATGAAATAGTCACAATTCTCACCACTGCATATCCAAAAGCGGAATGGGATGAAGAGTTTGTTTCAGATATTAAGAAGAACAGGCCTTTCTTTGAAAAGGGACTTGAATTATTAAATGGCAATGAGGGTATCTGCCCTTTTTGTAAACAATCATTGGGTGATATGGCATTAGAATTAATTCATAGATATAAGTTATTCATAGCTGACAATGAAGCGGAAGTAATACGGAAAATAGAAAGTAATATTAAGGCTGTCGAGAATATCATTATAAGCATCAAGCAATACGCCAACGACACAAAAAGCGCCAATGTTGAAATTGAAAATTTGAAAAAATACTTCCCGTCGCTTGAGAAAATAATCCTTGAAATTCCAAGCAGCGATGAAAAAGCTTTCGATTGTTTCTATAGGTTGATAAGTTTGTTGCAAGACAAAACCGACAACATTACACATGTCGATTTTAACGTCGAAGCTGTCATAACGGAATGCAAAAGTTTCATACAGGACACATTACAGCAACAAAAAAGCAATGCTGCAATTATCAATAGAGTGAATAAGACCAAACAGAACTCTAATGGTGAGCGGCTCATTTTAAGACGCAATCTTTGTAAGGCCCAATATCTAAAGCTCCAAAGTAGCTTGTCTTCCGCTTTTAATGAGCTGGAAAAATTGAAATTGGAGCTAAAAGAACTTCAACAAAGCATTATCGAAAAAGAACAGCAGGCTCGTATCAGCAAAAAAGAGAAAGTATATGAAACTCTGGAATATTTCCTTAACAAGTTTTTCGCAGGGAAATATTCTATTGATAAAGAAACTTTCCAAATCAAGTTTTTAGGTAATAATGTTGGGCAAAAGGCATCAAGAATTTTAAGCGATGGTGAGAAAAGTATTGTAGCATTTTGCTATTACCTTGCTTCAACGCATTTACAGTTAAGCCGTGAAGATGACTATAATAAGTTATTTTTTATTATAGACGACCCTATATCAAGCATGGATTTTCATTTCGTTTATGCTGTTGCGCAGTCATTGCGGGATATAAAAGCTTATTTTGGCATTACACCATATGACCGGATGTGGGTATTTACACACAACTTGGAATTTTACAGTATTGTTGCGCGCAATCATATAATCAACCATGCATATGTCATGAAACCAGGAAATATCGAACCGCTAAAGCATCAGTTACTTATGCCATATGAAAATCATTTAAAAGATATTGTTGAAATTGCGTCAGGTAAGCAGGAACCATCTCATACAACTGGAAACTCAATACGTCATGTACTTGAAACAGTAAGTAGATTTGAATATCCGGAAAAGTCATTAGGTACATATATAAGTGAGCATGATATTCTTGCAAATAACTCTTGTATCTTTACTTATTGTCAAGATTCATCTCATGGTAACGTGCGGAATCAACCGCCATACTCAAATGAGGTAATAACCGAAGCTTGTAAAGTAGTGGTTGAATTTATGACGTCTAATTATAAAGGCCAAATTGATGCCATACAATCAAAAGCTATTAATGGAGAAACATAATGTTTACCATAGGAGATTACGTCTTTGATAAAACTAAAAATGCACGTGTGCGGATATTGGAAATCAGCGAAGTTTGGGGCTTTGTGTCTTACAAGGTGTTCAATGCCTCTACCGGGACGGTTTACAAGTTATCTGCTGAGGACATTTGCGCCGAAGTACCCGAAGAGAATTTTAATGAGAGCTATCTTCGGTATGTTGCCATGCTTTCAAAAATCAAGAACGAAACCTCCGAAGGCATCCTGTCAAAACTATCAAGCGGCATCATTCCTTTGCCGCACCAGCTGCATGTTCTTAACCGGGCATTATCAAACAATAATGTGAGATACATATTGGCGGATGAAGTGGGTCTCGGAAAAACTATTGAAGCAGGACTCATTATTAAAGAGTTAAAGACCAGGGGACTTATCAAGCGGATACTGATTGTCTGCCCTACCGGTCTTGTAACCCAATGGAGTCTGGAAATGCAGGACAAGTTCAACGAGAAGTTCCATGTTATCCTGCCGGAGGATTATGATACCATCCGTAAGATCACAGGCAATGAGGACGTTTACGGGCAGTTTGATCAGGTTATCTCGCCCATGGATTCTATCAAGCCATTGGAAAGGCGCGTTGGCTGGACGGAAGAAAAGATTGCCCAATACAATGAGGAACGGATTTATTCCATCATCAACAGCGGCTGGGATTTGGTCGTGATTGACGAAGCCCATAGGGTTGCCGGGAGTTCAGGGGAAGTAGCCAGATACAAGCTTGGCAACCTTCTGGCTGCAGCCAGCCCATATTTGCTGCTATTAACGGCTACGCCTCACAATGGCAAAACGGAGCCTTTTTTGCGGCTTATACGCTTGGTTGATGAAAAGGCCTTTCCAAATATAAATGCCATTGTTAAAGAGCAGGTAGCCCCTTATGTTATCAGGACCGAAAAGCGTGAAGCCATAGACAATAACGGCAATAAGCTTTTTAAAAATCGAACTACCAGGGCTATTGAATTGCACTGGGACGAACGGCATTCCATGCAGCGCAGGCTGTATGAAATGGTATCGGATTACGTTTCCAAAAATTATAACAAGGCAATGCGCAACCGCGGCAAAAACATGTGGTTCGTATTCCTGCTCATTATGATGCAGCGTCTGGTCACCAGCAGCACAAGCGCCGTCCGGGAAAGTATGGAACGGCGTGTTAAAATCCTGGAAGAGCAAGCATTCAAGTATCAATCCATGTCCGAAGAAGAATTTGCAGAGATGGAATTGGAAGAAAACATGGAGGATGCCATTGCTGCCATTTCTCTGGACATCAAAGAAGAAATTGCCCAGCTTAACGATATCATTGCAGTTGCCAAGCAGGCAGAGTTCCAATATCTTGATGTCAAAGTTGAGCCGTTGCTTGAAATTATCGATGACTTATTTGCTGAGGACCGGCAAAGAAAGGTTATCATTTTTACGGAATTTGTGGCGACACAAAGCTACCTTGTAAAGCTGTTGAAAGACAGGGGGTATTCAACATCCATTCTCAACGGCAGCATGAGTATTGAGGAACGGAATGCCGTGCTGCAGGAGTTTAAAACGGAAACGGACATCCTTATTTCGACCGATGCTGGAGGCGAGGGCCTAAACCTGCAGTTTTCCAACTGCATTATTAACTATGACCTGCCCTGGAATCCGATGAAGATAGAGCAGCGTATCGGGCGTGTCGACCGTATCGGGCAGCAAAGAGATGTGATAGTTTATAATTTTATTCTGGCTGATACTGTTGAAAACCGTGTAAAAGCTGTGTTGGAAGAAAAGCTTTCCGTCATACTTAAAGAGATTGGTATAGATAAGTATTCAGACGTGCTGGACAGTGAAGCCGCTGAGCTTAACTTTACGGATGCCTATATGAAATCAATCCGCAATCCTAAAAATATTGAGTTAAACATTCGTCCGGTTGAGGAGGATTTAAAAAAGCAGGTTCAAAATACCATGCGTATAAAAGACCTCATCAAGGAAGAAAAAGATCTTGCCTCAATGATTGGGACAAACTCTGCTTTTGACTTTGAAGCTGCATTGCGGCAGATGGTCACATACTATGAAAACTATAAGGGCAATCCCTACTTGCCTATCGAGAATTTCAGCATCAATGACCCTGTGATTGTTGACCACCTGAACAAGGAAATCGAGCAAGACTGGGGAGGTCAGCTTTTAAATGTTTCAATAAAAGATTTTCCGCATGAAAAGGGCTACTTTATGCTGTGGCGGATATCACTTACTCCTGACAGCCAGGGACAGAAGATTATCCCAATTTTCATTAACCAGGATTTTATCCTGCGTCCTATGGCGGGTAAGAAAATATGGGAGGCTATTCTTGACAAAGACAGGGTTATTACTGTTTGCGAAGGGGAAAAGATCGATATAGAAACTCAGAATAAGCTCCGTACAGCGTCACAGGAATTTGCCTACGACACTTTCTTAACGCTGAAAGCAGAACTGGAAAAAAGAAATGAAGAAACATACAGAAAGTATTTGTATGCTTTGAACCTGCGCATCGAGGCTGCGCAGCGGATAGGGATCGAAAATATCAGGAAGCACAAACTTATGGCTTTAAGCCGGGAAAAGGCAGAGATAGAAGCAAATTACCAGGCGGGCAAGAAATTCTGTCCTGACTTTAAGCCGGTATTGATAGTACATATGGAGTGAAATTATGATAGAGAAACGGATAGCAGAGCTTTTTTCAATTCAATATGAAAAGCGGTTGCTGATTTTTGATACCAGCGGATTTTGTGCTGCCTTTGATTATACCAGGCTGCTTATTTCTCAGAATTTTGAGGTCATCCGGTATGAGGATATTGAAGCATTCCGGCTAAGGTATGAGCGGGAAATAAAGAACTCTGATCATAAATGGGCGGTTATCGTTTATTCCGACATATATGTGCCATATGATATAAGGTCACAGTTTTTTGAGGTTCAAATTTCTCTCAGAAGCATCTTTCCGAAACTGCATGAAGATACGGTGCGCCGATTTATTAAAGACATTGACTTGATCAGCTTTGCCTATGGGGAGCTTTATTCGTCCTGTGACACCAGGGAAAAGACTGAAAAATTTATTTCTGATAGGGTCTTTTCAAAGGAAAATATAAAAAAATATTGTGAGCTAATGCTAAAAAACCTCTTGCCTTCCGGTGACACATCTGGTATTACTGCAAATGGCTGGATTGAGATTGCCCGTAAAAAGGCCTTGATTGATTATTACGCTGCCAAGGCAAATATCTCGATCGATACGAGTTTTGTTGACGCGGAATTTGAAAAGTTTATATTTGATAGCTATCAAAGGCTTTCCGGTGAGACCAATAAACTGGCTCCTGCTATCTTGCCTAAAGTAATTGATTTTATAGCGCATGGCAAAACTGCTCTTATTGTCATGGATGGGATGTCTTTGTTTGATTTTGAAGTCATCTCACGATATTTGGAAGGTATTGACTATGAATACCAATGTAATTATGCCCTTATACCGACGACGACGGCAATTTCAAGGCAAGGCTTGCTAAGCGGAAAGTATCCGCGCCAGTTAGAGAATCCTTTTTCACTTAGCCAAGAAGAAAAAGGTTTTTTGGAGGCTGCTAAAAACGCAGGATATACCAAACGGCAAAGCTTATATGCGAAGGGCTACAATCCGCCCATCAGCCATTTTACCAAGTTTGCGGCTATTATCATCAATGACATAGATGATTTAGTTCACGGTCAAAAGCAAGGCCGCGTAGGAATGTATAATGATGTTTCGTTAATGGCAAAGGAAGGTAAACTGCAATCCCTTATTAAAGATTTATATGCTAGGGGATTTAATATTTATATAACATCCGACCATGGTAATACTCCATGCATTGGCGCAGGAGCTATCCGTAATGTTGGTGTTGAGGTGGAAACCAGATCCAAGAGAATGTTTGTACTCAAAGATTTTGCAGAAGAAAAGGATTCTTTTGCTGACAATGTCGTGACTTATCCGGGGTATTACTTGGATAAAGATTATAAATATTACGTCTGCGAATCAGGCGTTTCTTTCGATAATAAGAATGAAGAAGTAATGACACACGGGGGCATCTCCATTGACGAGGTAATTGTCCCATTCATTAAAGTAAAGGCGGTAATTTAGATGGCAAAGATTGTTGGACTGTCCCGTTCCATTAAATTGGAATGGCTGAATAAAACTGTAGAACTTGTACTGGAGGGAAAGGACGAAACGCAAATTAAAGACGAATTGAACGAATACTTGTCCTTTGAAATAAAGAGCCCGACTGTTCTGAGAAAAACACGGGAAATCCTCATGAATATATGGGTGAGGACTCCTGAGGAACTTTCAACTTTAAAACAGCAAGCTTTAGAAGCTTATAAGGATGAGAAGTCGAATAAACTGGCATTGCATTGGAGCATGATGCTGGTTGCATATCCTGTATTCTCTGATGTGTGTGCTTTAATAGGCAAGCTCACTAACATCCAGGATACATTTGCGGCATCCTGGCTTAAGGAAAAGCTGTTTGAAATGTGGGGGGAACGGACTACCTTGCTCCATTCCAGCGGTAAGATATTACAGACCTTAAAGCTAATCGGGGCCATCAAAAATGAAAAAGTTGGTGTCTACCGGATAAATAAGTATCCGGTTACCGATGCTAAAACCATACAGGTGTTGCTGTTGGCCATCCTTCACTTAAGGGAAAGAGCCTACTATGAAATTGCGGAGCTGTCTTCGATCCCACAGGCTTTTCCGTTTGAATACACTGTTTCACTCGAATGGCTGCATGACTCGGATTTATTTACGTTAAGTAACTTTGGCGGCAAAATTGTGTTAACAGTGGACTAGGGTATGTCAAGAATTTTGCTTAAACCCCAAATCAGCCTAAATACGGGGTTAACCTTTCTTTGAAATAACAATTCAGGCCGGTTCCGTCGCCGGGAGTTGAGGTAAGGGATATATTTATAATAACTCAAATTGTATGAAAATTATGGTATAATTTAGGTGTACCTGTTAAATAAGGGTGCACTTATTTTGTTTTCAGGGGGTATTAAAGCGATAATGTACCTTATCGATAAGAAAAATAACCGGCTTGCAAAGATAGAAGAGAAAACCTTTTCAGAACTTGGGTTTAAGGAAAGGGAACATCTGCAGGAGTGGCTGGCAAATGAACCTGCAGTATTTGGAGAAGATTTGCTCATTATACAAAAAGAATTTGATGGCTTTGCCGATACCAGGGAACGGCTTGATCTTTTGGCTCTGGATAAGGATGGCAATCTGGTGATTATTGAAAACAAGCTGGACGATTCCGGTCGGGATGTAACCTGGCAGGCCTTGAAATATGCATCTTACTGTTCCAGCTTATCCAAGGAAGAAATCAGAGTTATATTTCAGGACTATCTTACCAGGTGTGGAAGCGGAGAAACAGCAGAAGAAAAGCTTTGTGAATTTTATGGAAAAGAATACGATGAAATATCGCTGAACAAAGGTACCGGGCAACGAATTATCCTGGTTGCTGCGAAATTCAGGAAAGAAGTTACTTCCACTGTTTTATGGCTTATGAACTATAATATCCGCATCCAGTGTTTCCGGGTAACCCCTTATAAAAAAGACGACGAGTTATTCCTTGATATCGAACAGATTATACCAATGAAGGACGCCGAGGATTATGTGATTAAAATGGCTGAAAAAGCCCAGGATGATATCATGATTGAGAACAGATTGAAAAGTTCCGATGCGTTACGCTTGGAATTCTGGACAGCTTTGCTTAAAGAGATGGCGAAAAAAAGCGAACTTTTTAAGAATATCAGTCCCAAAAAAGATAATTGGATCAGTGCAGGTTCTGGCATATCGGGAGTGCCTTTTACATTCGTTATTTTGAAGAATTATGCAAGAGTGGAAACTTACATAGATACGGGGGACAAAAACGAGAACAAAAAGCTATTTGACCATTTGCACCAAAACA
The DNA here is from genome assembly GCA_002067205.1 of Pelotomaculum sp. PtaB.Bin104. GTDB lineage: Bacteria > Bacillota > Desulfotomaculia > Desulfotomaculales > Pelotomaculaceae > MVQL01. The sequence goes on along the minus strand of MVQL01000036.1, from coordinate 14,612 downwards.
AAGAGGCTATCGAAACAGCATTTGGAGAAGCATTAACCTGGGAACGTTTGGATGATAAAAGGGCAAGCCGGATATGTTCCGGTATTGACTGCAACCCTTATGACAGAGAGAATTGGGATTTTATCATTCCAGAACTAATAGAACGGATGGTGCGTTTTGAAAAAGCTCTGAGGGATTATCTGAAGAAAAGTAAGAAGTAAATGAATTTGATGATATCAGGAGTGAAGTAAAGCGGCAAGAGTTCGACTATAAAAATCAGGTATGACCTCAGAAATAGATAAGGGTGAGAAATAGCGGAAGAATAACTCCTGCCAGGATAGAGGTGCGGAAAAGTGGCTGTTAATCATAAAAAATGCCCTAAATGCGGGTCTAAGAATTCGGTTAAAATTGTATATGGCATGCCAAGTTTTAAGCTTTTTCAGGAAGCGGAAGCCGGAAAAGTAAAATTGGGTGGTTGTTGCATTATAGAAGGCGGTCCGGAATACCACTGCAAGAATTGTAATAATGAGTGGAACCGGGAACAGGTGCTTGACATCGCATACGGCCAGATCAGAGGGCTTAAAGCATCAGTGGGTGGTTACTTCGGCGGGTATTATCATGTAACTATTGATTTGACAAATCTTAAAACTATGTGGCTGTTCAAAGAGGGCGGTTCTGAAGAAACCAGTACAAGATCCATCCGAAATAAAACAGCAGAAGAATTTATTAAGTGTTTAAAAGAAATTGATTTGCTGAATTGGAAAGCCAGGTACATAGAACCCGGAATCTGTGATGGTACTCAATGGAGCATTGAAATAATTACTAGCAGGAGAACCGTAAAAAAGTATGGCAACAATAAGTTTCCGGAAGAATGGAAGCAATTCTGCAAGATGATTAAAAGAATAACCGGAAAGGAATTCAGGTGAAAGTGATGAAAGCCTTTCAGATAAAAATCGAATTAATTGATTCCGAACCGCTAATATGGAGAAGGGTAGTTATCCCGGCGGATGTTACCTTCAGACGCCTGCATGACACAATACAATTTTCAATGGGTTGGCTGGATTATCATCTTTATGAGTTTGAGTTCCCGCAGGAGAAACTCAGAATTACTAATGACGAAGAATCCTATGAGGAATTCAAATTTTACTTTGCCAAGTATAAAAACAAAAAGCCAACAAAAAAGGAAGACCCTCATGGCATTATAGCCAGGATAATTGAAACAAACGTTAGACAGCCTCAAACGGTCAAAATTGATAAGTATCTGGAAAAATATAAGACCCTAGAGTACATTTACGACTTTGGCGACTATTGGAGACATAAAATTGTACTGGAAAAAACCATAGAAGATTATGAGTTTGGTTACCCTATAATTCTTGAAGGCGAAGGAGCTTGTCCGCCGGAAGATGTAGGTGACCTTGGCGGTTATAAAGAATTTCTTGAAGCATGGAATAACCCTAAGCACCCGGAACATGAATCAATGCGGCAATGGGGAGAAAGCCAGCATTACAGGGGATTTGACATTAACTTTAGGAATGATCTGCTCAAGACATGCTTAAAAATCAAAAAAGTAAACTAGCGGGGGATGCTACCATGATAAAAAACAATAATGCGTGCAGTTGCGGATGCTGTTCGCAGGATTTAGTTCAAACCAAAGGGAATTGCCCTGTTTGCAATAATAAAGGCGAAGCAGTAGGAAAAGTTACCGTTGAGCATTTAGTGACTGATGACAACCGAAAAGCCGTAGAGGGGGACCAATATAGGATCTGTTTAAATGAGGAATGTGATGTTGTCTACTATAACGTAGATAACGGCGTGAAATTCCTGAAGAATCAAATTAAAGTTCCTATATGGTTTAAGAAAGATGCGAACCCCAAATACGCGTGCTACTGCAGCAAAGTTACAGAAGAACAAGTTATAGAGGCCGTACTCAAGCATGGAGCGAAAACGGTACAAGAAGTGAATGTTATTACCGGTGCAATGAAAAATTCCAATTGCAAAGAGAATAATCCAATGGGCGTTTGCTGCCATAAGATCATTCAGGAAGCAATAAATAAAGGATTAGCAATGAAATGATTGTTTATTGTGCATAAACATAGAAACAAGGATGTAAGCTGAAATAGTATAAAAAGCAGAGCACCCAGCGCATCTTTGCGATCAGGTTGTCTGGATTGTGAAGGCGGTCCACAGGTATGAAGCGCGTACCACCTGGGGACGGGGCGAACTCCAGCGATACTTCGTGAGCAAACAACATCACTAGAAAAATTTTTTCGGTAGGGGGTTGTAAAATGGTCCCCTATTTTCTGTTCTGAAAAATGCTCCCGAGGTTCCACTTTTTTTCATTCCGCGGGGCGCCGCGCCAGCGGCATGGGGAACTCTTTAGAGATCAGCGCCCAAAACAAGTTCTGTTTAATGTTTCGCATGGTGGCCCGACTCAGCTTAATGCTGATGGTGATCCCCCGTAGGTCTCCCCACATCAGAGTGATATCCGCCGCTTCCATGGATACATCGGTAGCGGTGACGATGACCATCCCAAGGTCAGCGGTGGCCAAGGCGGGAGCTTCGTTAATTCCTTCCCCCACCATGTCCTGCTTCTGTAGCTTCTGTAATTCCTCTGCCTTATCCTCAGGCAGCACCTCCGCCAGCACGTTTTTTTTGGTCGATGCCCACCCGGCGGGCGATGGCCTCGGCGGAGTGTTCTTTAATCGTATCCGCCAACGCGATGATGCCTGTGGGCTGGCCGTCAACTGTTACCAGCATGGCGGTCTTGCCCTCGTTCTCCAGCCGTTCAATCCGCTGGCCGAACTCTTCTAGGCGGATGTCGTTTTCTGCTTAGCTCCCTCCACGATGACCTGGCCGAGAGGATGCTCCGAGTGGCGTTCTACCGAAGCCACCAGCCGCACCAATTCCCGCTCATCCAGACGCAGCCGGAGCTTGCCGAGCGCTACTTTCGGTAGATGAATGGCGGCAGGCCGGCGAGTTGGCCAGCAGGGTAGAGCATGTGAATCTGGCGACCAATCCCGCGTATTCGTGAACATTTATGAAGGCCATGTTTTTCTGGTAATTTTTTCAGGGGCACTGTAAAATACTTTACAGCCGGATAACGACTTCCGATTTATAATGTTTTCATCAGGCAAATGTGGAAGAAGTGATGACATCATGCACTTTACTCGTCGTTCGGAATATGCCGTCCATAGCCTGTTCTACCTAGCCCTGCGCTCGGCGGATGAACCGGTGCTATTGCAGGAGCTGGCTGCAGATCAACACCTATCACCCAGTTATCTGGCCAAAGTGATGCAGCGGCTTGCGGGGGCGGGGTTGGTGCGGGCTTATGTGGGTGGAAATGGAGGGTATACCCTAGCCAGGTCGGCCCGGGAAATCACTTTTGCCGATGCTGTCAGGGCAGTGGAAGGTCAAGCAGGGCTTTTTAACTGTTTGCAACAGCAGCGGAGATGTATCGCCGGACCGGGGTGTGAGATCCAAAAGGTTTTTCAAGAGGCCGAACAGGAGATGATGCACCGGTTGGAGCAAACTACTATCCAGGACCTGGTAGACCTTTTGTTTCGCCGGAAACTCCGGTTAAAATGGTTAGGCCAATAATTTTTTTGGAATAACCCGGACTCAAATTGTCCGAAAGTGGTAATATATGGTTTTGTTCTGCTGGCAATTATTTGTCTGGAGTGTTCAAAATAAACATTTGAAAGTTGTGAGGTGAAAACGATGCTTTATGACCTGATAGTAGTCGGTAGTGGACCAGGGGGTTATGTTTCCGCCATCAGGGCTGCCCAACTAGGTGGTCGGGTTGCGTTGGTGGAAGCAGGGGACCTGGGGGGAACATGTCTCAACCGGGGATGTATCCCCACTAAAACCCTGCTTGCGTCGGTCGAACGGGTGAACATGATGGATGAACTGGAACAATTTGGGGTTTGTGTTACCGATTACGCTGTAAACTGGTCCAGAATTATTAAACGTAAGGATGCCGTGGTTACCGATCTCAAACAAGGGGTTGAACAACTACTCAAACGCCATCAGATAGAGGTGGTCAAGGGAAACGGTTCCATTGACAGCCCAGGGAAGTTGGCAGTTACTGATAACGCGGGTGACACCAGGATATTGGAAGCTCACAATATTGTTATCGCTACCGGTTCTGTGCCGTTAAAGGATATGGTGACAGGTTACAATACCCCGGGGGTAATCGATAGTGATACTGCACTAACACTTAGAGAAGTACCCAGGAAACTGTTGATCCTGGGTGGAGGGGTGATAGGTTGCGAATTTGCCACCATCTTTCAGGGACTGGGCAGCCAGGTAACCATAGTGGAGGCGATGCCTACGATTCTTCCCATGCTGGACCGGGAACTGGGCCGGCGGATGCTAGCTGTCTTAAAACGACGTGGAATAGAGATTAAAACCCAAAGCAAGATCGAAATAATTGAAGGCGACGGAAACATTCTAAGCGCCGTATTATCCGGCGGGGAGCGAATTTCGGCGGATAAAGTATTGATCGCCATTGGTAGACGACCAAACTCCGGTGAACTGAAGTTGGAGAAAGTTGGTGTGAAGTTGGGGCACAGGGGAGAAGTACTGGTTAATGACCGGATGGAAACCAGCGTGCCAGGAATCTATGCCGTTGGTGACGTGACCGGTAAAATCCCTCTGGCTCACGTGGCCTCGGCACAGGGGATCGTGGCAGCGGAAAATGCCATGGGGAAATACCGGACCATGAATTACGAGGCAATTCCTCAGTGCGTGTTCACCCGGCCCGAGATGGCCTGTGTGGGACTGACCGAGCAGGAGGCAAATCAACGAGGGATAGAGATCCGGGTGGGCAAATTCCCCTTTGCGGCCAATGGCAAGGCCCGGTGCATGGGGGAGGCAGATGGCCAGGTTAAAGTGATTGCCGATGCTACCAGTGACCGGGTGCTGGGTGTACACATCATCGGCCCCCATGCCTCTGACCTGATTGCAGCAGGAGCCCTGGCAGTAAGAATGGGTGTTAAAGCTCAAGAATGGGCGGCCACCATCCATGCCCACCCAACCTTAAGTGAAAGCATCATGGAAGCGGCAGCAGCCGTAGGGGGGATGGCCATTCATGCCTAGGCCATGCGAGGTGTTTCGCCTGGGAAGACGCGATTACCGGGAAACCTACACTCTTCAACGAGAACTTGTTGAGACCAGAATCCAGAAAAGTGACAGCGACGCCATCATTGTCGTTGAACATCCGCCTGTTTTTACTATCGGAAGAAATGGTAGTCTGCAACATTTGCTAATGCCTGAGCATATTAACAAGCAACGAATTCCTGTTTGTGAGGTGGACAGGGGTGGCTCTATTACCTACCATGGTCCAGGGCAGTTAGTCCTGTATCCCATCTTGGACTTGCGGTTTCACGGTCAGGACTTGCACAAATTAATTCATTTCTACGAGGCAGCTATAATCGCAGTTTTAAAAGATTTTGGCATAGACGGCAGGCGCATCTCGCAGTGGCCCGGCGTATGGGTGGGGGAAGAAAAAATTGCTTTCATAGGGATAGGAGTTCGCCGATGGATTACGTACCACGGGATTGCATTAAACCTGGACCCGGACCTGAAATACTTCGACTGGATAATTCCATGCGGTATTAAGAACAAGCGGGTTACCTCCATGGCAAAGTTACTGGGTAGTGCTCCACAAATGGAAACTGTTTGCAGAGGTCTATTAAGACACCTGGCAGACGAGTTTCAGTTAGACTATGACGGTTTCTAAACATGAGGGGCGATTGGGATGGCTAATATGGTTAAGGTCTTGCCAAAGTGGTTAAAAAAAGAATTGCCATCGGCGGAGCGGGCTAAGCTCACAAAGGAAGTGTTGCAAAATTTAAACCTTAAGACGGTATGTCAGGATGCGCAGTGCCCCAATCTAGGAGAATGTTTTGCCAGGAAAAGAGCCACCTTCCTTATCTTGGGTCCTCATTGCACCAGGAATTGTGCTTTTTGTGCTGTTACAAAGGGAATACCTGTCCTACCGGATCTTGATGAGCCGAAGCGGATTGCTCAAGCTGTTAAAGTGTTAGGGTTAAAACATGTGATAATCACCTCAGTAACAAGAGATGACTTGCCCTTAGGTGGAGCAGAAGTGTTTGTAAGTGTAATTAACTCAGTTCGTAAAACAGTACCTGAAGTGCAGGTGGAGATATTGACTTCTGACTTTGGCGGAAATCAAGCTGCCATTACTCTTATTAGCGCTGCCGGTCCGGACATTTTTGGTCACAACCTGGAAACTGTTAGAAGGTTATACTCCAAGGTAAGGCCAGAAGCGAACTATAACCGTAGCTTGGAACTTTTAGCTCGTGTTAAGCGAAGCAATCCTAATATCATCACTAAATCAGGAGTGATGCTTGGATTGGGGGAAAAGGAGGCTGAAATAAAGGAAGCGTTAAATGATTTGCGATCGGTAGGATGTGACATAGTTACTATTGGCCAGTATTTGCAACCTGCCGGCGGCAAATTACCAGTAGCTGAATACATTCACCCGAAACAATTTGAAAAATATGGGGAATTAGCACTCCGTTTAGGATTTATTAAAGTCCGATCGGGTCCTTTTGTGCGAAGTTCATACCTTTCTTAATTCCCTTTTTGAGATAAGGAGGTGAAGAGCTTTGGAAGTTAAGCTTCCGTTCTTGGGGGAGGGAGTTCAAGAGGCAATCATCTCCCTTTGGTTGGTCTCAGAAGGTGATACTGTAGCTAAGGATCAAGACTTGGTAGAAGTATCTACAAGCAAGGCGGTATTTTATGTCCCTGCTCCGGTGGGAGGTCGGATTGTGGCTGTTGTAGCCCAGGAGGGGGAGGTGGTTCAGGTGGGTCAGGTTTTGGCCATTCTGCAACAGGAATAAATTTCGAGTACGGTTGATTTTAGCCTGAGAAGGGGGGGGCAACCTCGCAAAACTAAAAATGAGCGTATGAACTTAAGAATATCATCTTTTTGGTCAAAGAAACAGGAACAGTAAAATTTCAAAGGGAGGAAAATGAATTGGCGAGAGTCAAAATGGTTGAGGTAGCCGAGGCAACCGGAAAAGCTAAGGAAGTATTCGATGATATCAAGAAAAATTTCGGCATGGTGCCCAATTTGTTTAAGACGCTGGCATTGAAGCCTGATATCCTGGAAGCTAACTGGGAAAAAGTCAAAGCGGTGATGATGCAAGGGGAGTTGCCAAGAGATCTAAAAGAAATGGTGGCTGTGGTGGTTTCCCAGGCCAATGGTTGTCGTTACTGTGTTAGAGCTCATGGCACTGCATTGAAAATGCTGGGAACACCCCGGGACAAGGTACTCCAGATCATTGAAAACATTGACGGAGCAGATATTTCCTCGCCCGTGAAAAAGGTCTTGAAACTCTCGGTGAAAGCAACCAGGGAACCTAATAATATCACCGATACGGAACTAAATGAAATTAAGGCCCTGGGATACAGTGATACCCAGATCGTGGAATTGCTCTCTGTGGTGGACCTGTTCACCTCCTTTAATAAATTTCTGGACACATTGCAGGTAGAAATCGATTTTCCTGCGATATAGATTTTTATTGAAAGTTTACTGGTAAACAGGGAGAAAGAGTAGTTAGGCCGGCTAACGCCGGCCTAACTACTAAAGTCATCATGCTACCGCCGGAGATAATTGTGCAAAGGACGCGAATACATGGAGGTGCGAAGGGCTGTCAAGAACCTTTCATGAGGAGTTAATTTTTCGTTCCCGGTTTATCCCGGTGATAAATATTTTACAGAACAACTAGCAAGATCGTGTTAACATGAAAAAGAGTTTATGAAACAGGAGGTGGAATAATGTCTGACTTTTTGCTCAAAATGCGGGAGTTTATCAGGGAGAAGTGGGTGCCTAATTTTGAGTATGTAGTAAATGACGCTGCAGATATTCCCTGGGCTAAGCTCAATAAGCGATTGAACCAGTGTAAGGTAGCTGTCATTTCTACCGGGGGGTTCTATCAAAAAGCCGACCACCCCTTTGATGCGGAGAATCCTGCCGGTGATCCCAGTTACCGGTCAATTCCCAAAACGGCCACCAGGGCGGACTTGGCCATTGCTCATACTCATTACGACCATAAATATGTCAATGAAGATTTAAACGTGGCCCTCCCCCTAGAAATCTTCCGCCAATATGAACGGAGAGGGATTATCGGTGAACTGGCCGAAACCAATTACAGCTTTATGGGATATATTCCGGTAGCCGGTGAGTTGATCAACACCACCGCGCCGGAGGTCGCGGAGAGGTTGGCTGCCGCAGGGGTGGATGCGGTTTTTCTTGCCCCGACCTGACCGGTATGTAATCAGTCCGTTGGATTGATCGCCCGGGCTATTGAAAAGCGGGGCATTGCTACGGTAACAGTGAGCATGGTGCGGGAACTGGCCGAACAGGTAAAGCCACCAAGGACGGTGGTAACCAAGTTCCCCTTCGGGGCTCCCCTGGGTGACCCGCTAAACCGGGGACTGCAGGAAAAAGTGATTACGGCCGCCTTGGATTTACTGCAAACCGCCGAGAAGCCGGGGAGCATCGTTGACCTGCCGTACAACTGGAAGGAAAAAATTATTGGGTAGGAGGGACTTGTTGTGACAATCCGCGTAACAGTCTTTTCCGACTACCTCTGACCCTTTTGCCTGATCGGGGAAAAGCGACTGGAGCAACTGGCCCGGGAGTTTCCACTGGAGGTCCAGTGGAAATCCTTTGAATTACGTCCAAGGGGTTAAACTCCCACACAAACCCAAGGAATACATGGAGGCAGTAAAGGCGAATTTTGAGCGGCTGGGGGCGGCCGAGGGGATTCGGGTCAGGCTGAACAGTCATCAATGCTCTTCCCGATTGGCCCTGGAAGGCGCCAAGTACGCGGAAAATAAGGGAAAGTTTACCGACTACCATCGCATGGTTTTTCAGGCCCAGTTTGTTGAGGATCGCGACATTGTTGACATGGATGTGCTGGCTGACATAGCCGGGAAGGCAGAATTGGATCAAGACGATTTTCGAGCTTGTCTTGCAGAACGAAGAATGAAACCAATGGTTGATGCCGACGTGGCGGAAGCGGCCAGACTGGGCGTCACTGCTGTTCCAGCATTTATCTTTAATGACGGAGCTGAAGTGATTGTGGGGGCACAACCCCTGGAGTCTTTCCGGCAGTTGCTTAAAATGCTACGCGAGTAATACTTGGTTGGTATCGGAAAGGGAGAAGAAAAATGGAGTTAACCCGGAAAATAAAAGAATTTCTTCTGGACCAGGGGGCCGATTTGGTAGGAGTTGCCGCTGCTGAGAGGCTTTCCGGGGCGCCTGAAGGCCTCCGGCCTAACGACTACCTTCCCGGCGCCAGGAGTATCATTTCCTATGCCTACGCTCTCAACCGGGGGGCGGTCTTGGCATTACCCAAAAGTAGAAACGAGTACATGCTGGAATTTGAACACGCCAACGCCTTTTTGAACGGTTTGGGTCACCGGGGGGCCCGTTTCCTGGAACGAAAGGGTTTTACCAGCATTGCATTTCCGGCTACGGCCAGTATCGGTGACGCGACGCGGTTAAAGGGTGACCTCTCCAACAAGCATGCCGCTGTTGCCGGGGGTCTGGGGCTTTTCGGATTGAATAACCTGGTCCTCACTCCCCAGTTTGGCAGCCGGGTCCGGCTGGGAGCCATCGTCACCGAGGCGGAGTTAATTCCGGATAAACCGTTGGAGGAGAACCCGTGCGACCGCTGCGGCAAGTGCATTAAGGCCTGCCCGGTTGGCGCCTTGCGGGGCTGGAAGAATGCTTACAGCCCCCGGGAAGGCTGGAGCATGGATAAGGAAAAATGCTACCATTATATCTTTGTCCAGCTGGCCGGGAGACGCTGCGGCATGTGTATTGCCGCCTGCCCGCTGAGCAATGGAGAAAAGTAATGTTTCAAGTAAAATATTTTACAGCCTTAGCTCGTCCCCTCGGGTAAAATTGAATTATCATAAGAAAGGAGAGGATAAGATGGTTATCACCGACGAAATCAAAAAACTGGTCAAGGAAGCGCCTATCGTACCCATTACAACGGTCTCCGCTCAAGGAGAGCCTCACCTGATCGTGGTTGGTCAGGTCAAGGAGGTCAAGGATGGTGACGTGCTGGCTTTCGGCATCTACAAGATGGAAAAAACCCAGCAAAACATTAAAGAAACCGGGAGTATGCAGGTAGTTCTTGCTTCCAAAGTCGATGGACCCAAAGGTTATCGCCTAGCAGGAAAAGCCTGCATCGAAGGCAAAGAGGTTTTATTCAAGGCTGAAAAAGCCGAAATGCTACTTTAGCTTGGCCTGGCCCTCCCTTGCAAAACCCATATACGAAAGCCCGCTGCACTATGGCTGCGGGCTTTTTTCAGGTTGCCAATGTTTTGAATAAACTCTGTTTCATGTAATCCAACTCCACTGGAAAGATATCTACCGGTACCTGGCAGTAATCATAAAACTCCAAGATTTTTTCATCGGACAAAGAGGCTACCCCGGTATCCAGCAACAGGATGCGGTCATAAAAACCCATGTTCTGGCGCGCGTCGATGGTGTCCCAGCCGAGACCTGTTTTGAAGATTCGTTCCCAATGCTCCAGCCACCCCGGCGAAAGGTAGAAGGTTCTGCATTCTCGATCCAGTAAATCTCTCTGGGGACCGGCCAGGAGGCTGATGCAGTCAGGCGGTTCCAGAATTTTAGCATCCCAGTTGCATGCCAATTGGTCCATATCCGGGTGGCATTTGCTTCCGTAAACCAGAGTTAGTTTGCCGGAGGTTTGCTTCATTTCCGCAAGCTTTTGGGCAAGGGCTGCCGATAGCTTATCCAGATCCACATGCAAACCGGGGTCTACATAGGTGATATCGATTTTTCCATATTCACGAGTTAATTCTGGTAAAATTGCATTTATTTCCTTCCGTAGGATGCCGCAACATAGTAAGCAATAGTGGCGATTATTCGTTTTCATTATTTCACCTCCAAAGATTTATTTTAAATTATACGTGCTAAACCAGCGAACATCTGTAATTTATTTTACAGGATCAGGGGCATAATTCGGAGTTGCTTGTTCCACTATGGTAAAATGTTAGTATCATGAGGAAAGGAGTGAACATGAACATGGAGAAACCTAAGTGTATGAAAGACCTGGCTCTGTTTGCAGCTCTCTCTCCCGCTGAACGACAGCAGGTTACGCTACTGGCCGGCAAAAAGACCTATCAAAAAGGAGAGATGGTATTCCACGAGGGTCAGCCGGCGGATACCATTTACCTGGTTAAGTCTGGGCGGATTCGCTTATTTAAACTCTCAGAAGAGGGAAAAGAAATTACCCTGGATATCCTCCGGGCGGATGATATTTTCGGCGAAAATGCCATCTTTGATGAACAGCTTCATTCCATGAGCGCCCAAGCTCTGGAATCCAGTTTTGTCTGTACCTGTACCAGGGGTGATTTCGAGCGGATGATCATGCAGAACCCGGCTGTTGCACTAAAATTGATTAAGGCTCTGGGTGAAAAGCTCAACAACTACACTGTCCAGATAGCTGACATGGCTTTCCGGGATGTCAAGGGCAGGTTATTAAACACCCTGCAGCGACTGGCTCAGGATTACGGTAAGCCTAATGGCGATGGCTTGATGATCATAATCTCCTTGACCCACCAGGACCTGGCCAACCTGGTCAACGCCTCCCGGGTGATGGTCACTAACACTCTTAACAGATTGAAGCAGGAAGGGCTTATCTCCATGAATGACAACTACATCGTGGTCAAAAGCCACGGTTCTATTTAGGACTGTCGTCACTACAAATAATGATTGTAACAAAAACCCCTGTTTGGTTTGGTGACGGAAAGTTACGGAGGGAAAAAAGTAATGTCCAAGTGCGCAATTTGCCTTCACGATCTCCCAATCTTTGAAGGACTTGACAGGGAAGATTTTGCCAGTGTCTGTTTAAATGCAGCCAAACAGAAACTGGAAAAAGGAGAATGTTTGTTTCACCAAGGTGCTCCTTCGGAGGCTCTTTATTTAATCAAAGAAGGGACTGTCAAATTAGTTCAATACACTGAAGAAGGGCGAGAAATTATTCTTGATGTTGTAGGCAGGGGAGAAGTTTTGGGAGAAACAGCATTGTTCCAGCAGCAAAAGCATTTTGCGTCAGCTATTGCCTTGGAAAGGGTTAAAGTGTGTTCCATCTCGCTTAACCAGTTTGAACAGTTAATTATGGCAAAACCTGCCATCGCCATGAAGATAATTGCTAACTTGGGCCAGAAGCTCTATTTAACCATGCAACAACTGGGAGACGTTACAAATAATTCGGTTGCCGAAAAATTGACCAGACTCTTGTTTCGATTAGCTAGAGAATATGGTGAAGAAACCCCGGAAGGACACCTAATCGCATTAAACCTTACCCAACAGGACCTGGCCAACATGGTGGGGGCGTCTCGGGTGATGGTAGCCCAGGTGTTAAAGCAGTTCAAAGAAAAAGGCTTCCTTATTAAGCCGGATAAATACTACGTGATCCAGGATCGTTGTCTAGATAAACACTTTCGCTGAACACCATTTTAACACCTTTATTGCTTTCACGCTGACTTGCTAATGTGAAAGAGGATATTAGCTCTAAATTCTTGAATCTTTTCGAAGAAAATCGAGCGTTTCACTAAGCAATTAAGTTTCATTAGACTAATACAACTCCTTACGGGTAGTGTTAACTGATAGATGCTGCAATTAAATAAACCAAAGTTGATATGAAACAAAATAATATAATCAAATCGACAAGGGCAAACTCACCGAAAGGTGAGGACGCAAAGCCATAGGGTCTTAGGTGCTCATGTGAGGGCACTACGACAGCCTGGCTGCCGCTATAGGACGGTCTGACCTGCCCTTTCTTGCGGCAGGTCTTTTTGTCTCCAGAAGGAGGGTGGTTAGTCTTGCCCATGGCGAAGAATGGAATTGGTTTGGTCGGCGCGGTGAGAAGTTGATCATTCGCGCGGCGGCTTCTCCAAAAAGAAAAAAGGAGGCCGGTGAGCCATGCAGCGGAAGCCAAAACTGCGGGAATTGATTGCTAAGGTCAAAAACTGTGAGGAGGACGCCGTTCTTGAAGTAGTGCACCGGTTCATTCCGCTGGTCAAGAAGTACAGCCGCCGCGTGGGCTATGATGAAGCCTGTTCCAATCTGGTAGTCTGGATTATGAAGGCGGTCCACAGGTATGAACCGCGTACCACCTGGGGCCGGGACGAACTTCAGCAATACTTCGTGAGCAAACAACATCACTAGCACTAGAAAAATTTTTTCAGTAGGGGGTTATAAAATGGCCCCCTACTTTCTCTTTAGAGAGTAGAGGGCAAAAATTGAGGACCGGAGGTGAAAGGAATGGATCCTTACACATGACTACGGTGATGAATTTGACCTGGAAGAAGCCAGGGTGGTGGCCTGGTTCGTGACCGGCTTGCGCCGGGAAGCGATCAGGTTGACCAAGAAGCACAGGCGGATGAAAGAACACGAGTTGCTCATCCTGAACGAACAACTGAAAGGCGATACGGGGGGTGAGGCCCTAGCCACAATGCCCAATACCGTTAACCCACCGCCGGATCTCCTTACCGAGGTAGAAAACAGGATAGTCTTCCAGGAAGCCCTCTCGCTGCATCTTAAAATATATGATGTTCGGGGTGTTATTTTTTCAGGAAATCTCCGGTAGCATTTAATGGAGCTTCAAGCCTGTAGCCTCTATTTTTCAATATCTGAAATTTGAAATCCATTAATTCCGGTGGTACATAAAGTTCCCTTGCGGCTCTGAAAAAATTCATTTCCGCATCATTTATCAGTTTTATAACCTCATCATCAGGCAAGAGGACTTCAGCGGCAAAAATGTTTGCTTCCCTTTCCGGCTTTGATGACATATCATAGCTGATAAGCTCCTGGGCCTGGGGATTCATTATGGCCAAGTGCCTGTGGAAGCGGTCATGGCCAATTTCGTGAGCACATACCAATCGTCTGGCAGGACTGTCCAAATCATTGTTAATGCAAATATACCGGCTCCGCCTTGTGTATATGTAAATCCCTTTAAGCTTGCCGAGCGGCCTGTAGAGAACATTAATATTAAGAAAAGCGGCAATCTCAAAGGGGTTTCGAGTTTTATGCTTTTGGATCAACCTCTCGGCTTCTCTCAAAATAAATTCCATACTTTTCACCCCGCAGCTAATCAGTTGGTGTATTTTTGCTGCCTTTATTTCTACGGACACCATACTTTTTGGCTTTTTTCTTTGAGTCGAAGTATATTTCGGTTAATACCTCAAAAAGCGCATCTTTATCTTCTTCTGATAATTCTCCGCCGGCAAATAGACATTTAGTCGTTTCAATGAATTTCTTTGCTTCGCTTTTTCCCCTCAACTTATCTTCTGCTTTAGCTTCCTCTAGAAATATTTCTTCCTTGGTCATTGCAATGCTTTCGCTATCGTCTGTCAGAAAATCTGAAGATACGTTAAAGAAATCAGCGATTTTATCAATTAGTCCTGCTTCCCGTGGAAAACGCTGACCGTTTTCATAATAAACCAAAGCCCGTCTTGTAATCCCGAGCTGCGCTGCGAAATCCTTCTGAGAAATGCCTGCCCTTTTACGTAATAATCTAATTTTTTCGCCAAACTGCATCTGAAAAAACACCTCCGGT
>MVQL01000035.1 GCA_002067205.1 Pelotomaculum sp. PtaB.Bin104 | reverse complement strand
TATTTCTGGTAAACGGCTGAATTTAAGCTAATTTAAACCTTGATAATTTAACTATTTGTTTATGCAACACTACTGTTTTTTTTTATGAAAATTGGCTGAGTGTAATGTTTTTTCTAATTTATACTTGGATAAAAAGTTGTCCACGCGGGAGTTAAACTGTTGCTGCTGCGGCTCCTATTTCCTCAGCCAGTTTTAGAGCCTCAATGCGTTTTTCTTTTGTGTATAATTTTGCCATCCAAAATCGCTCCTTCGAATTTTTAGTATATCATTCCCTTACGATTTTGGACTGCACTTTTATTGTAGCACTCCACATTTATAAAGCTTAAAACAATCCATAAAAATTTGACAGCAGGGTTTTTCTAAAAGGAGGAAGAAAAATTTAACGAACCTGAAAAATGGTCAAGCCTTGAGGAAATAGCTGAGCATATCGGCGTCTGGATCAAGAAGGGCGTAATTCCGTACTACAGAATAGGTAAACAGTATAAATTCAAAATTTCTGAAGTAGACAAATGGGTAGAAAGTGGAAAGAGCGCAGAGATTGATAAATAAATGCCAAACAACGTAAATTGCTGTAAATGGGGGGGAGAACATATGCAAATTATTGACAATATTAATAAAACTGTAAAAGATGACTTGGCGGCAACTATCTCGAAGGGGGACAAGCTTTCCATAGCAGCCGCTTATTTTTCAATATATGCTTATCAGGCCCTCAAGAAACAGCTTGATGGCATTGATGAGCTGCGCTTTATTTTCACATCACCGACTTTCCTGCAAGAGAAAGCTCCGAAGGAAAAACGAGAATTTTATATTCCCCGACTTAATCGCGAGCGTTCTCTCTACGGAACAGAGTTCGAGGTAAAGTTGCGAAACGAGCTGACTCAGAAGGCGATTGCTCGTGAATGTGCAGCATGGATACAAAAAAAGGTGCAATTCCGCTCTAATCTAACAAGCGGTGTAATCAACACTTTTCTTGACGTAAAGCAGGCTGACGGCGGATTTTCGTATACGCCGATTAACGGTTTTACTACCTCCGACTTAGGGTGTGAACGTGGTAACAATATTTCGGTACAAACGATTAAATTTGCTCATTCCGAAAGCCGTCAGTTCCTCGATAGCTTCAATATGGTTTGGAACGACAAAAAGCTATTGCAGGATGTGACCGAGCAGGTCATCGACGGCATCACTGCAGCTTACAATGAGAACTCGCCTGAATTTGTTTACTTTGTCGCTATCTACAATATATTTAACGAGTTTCTTTCGGATATCAACGAAGATGTCCTGCCGAATGAAGCGACGGGTTTCAAGGAAACAAAGATCTGGAACAAGCTGTACACCTTCCAAAAAGATGCGACCCTTGCGATTATCAACAAACTGGAAAAATATAATGGCTGTATCTTAGCCGATAGCGTTGGGCTGGGTAAAACCTTTACTGCCCTTGCAGTAATCAAATATTATGAACTGCGTAATCGCACCGTGCTTGTTCTCTGCCCAAAGAAACTCGGTGATAACTGGTATACGTTTAAGGAAAATTACCTAAATAATCCCATTGCTCAAGACCGCTTACGCTACGATGTACTTTACCACACTGATTTATCAAGGGTAGGCGGTTTTTCCGGGCATATAGACCTTTCTAAATTTAATTGGAGTAACTATGACCTAGTTGTTATCGATGAAAGTCATAATTTTCGTAATGGTGGGGACTATTCTGGACGCGGCGATAATAAGCGCGAGAACCGCTATCTTAATCTGCTCAACAAGGTTATCCGCAAAGGGGTTAAAACAAAGGTACTGATGCTTTCGGCAACACCCGTGAATAACGGTTTTTCCGACTTGCGTCATCAACTTGAACTCGCTTACGAGGGCAATCCCGCATTCATAAATGAAAAACTGGATACGACAAAACCTATTGATGTTATCTTTCGTAACGCCCAAGCCGCCTTTAATAAGTGGAGCAAACTTGCCCCCGAAGAGCGTACCACCGAAAACCTCCTGCGCTCCCTTGACTTCGACTTTTTCACCATGCTTGACAGTGTGACTATTGCCCGTTCCCGCAAGCACATCGAAAAATACTATAACATAGAGGAGATTGGGAAGTTCCCGGAAAGGATGAAACCTATTGCCCTTCGCCCAAAACTAACCAGTTTGCCCTCTGCTATTGACTATGATGTAATTTACGAGCAGCTAATGGGGCTAAATCTTGCAGTGTATATCCCTACGGATTTTTTGCTCGATAGCAAGCGGGCAAAATATATTGACCCAAATGTGAACATCGACCGTGCAGGGCGCGAAATCGGTATTCGCCGACTAATGTGCATTAACCTCTTGAAGCGACTTGAAAGTTCAGTGGCTTCCTTTAGCATTACGATCCAGCGGGTTAAAAGCCTCATTGATGATACGATTACTGAGATTGACAACTATGAGAAGGGCAGCAGAAAGATAGTAAGTGCCAGGGAGCTATACGAAGATGATTTTGACGGCGATGATCAAAACACCAACTTCTTTTCAGGGGGCACTAGGAAGATTGACATAGACCTTGGAGATATGGATTACATCTCTTGGTGTGAGAAGCTTGTCGAGGACTCTGAAAACCTAGAACTACTAAACTTGATGATAAAAGACATTACGCCTGAACACGATACAAAGCTGCAGACGCTTCTTCATCTTATCTCCGAGAAAGTTCAGCATCCATTCAATCCGGGCAAAAAGAAAATTTTGCTTTTTTCAGCATTCTCGGACACAGTAGATTACCTATATAAAGAAATTGCACCCTTTATGAAGGAGAAATTTGGACTTGATACCGCCATGATTACCGGTACAACCGTCGGCAAAACCACCGTGAAGCTAAAGCGGACTGATATGAATACGATTATGACTCTGTTTTCTCCCTTGTCTAAGGACAAGGAACTCCTGATGCCGAACAACCCTGCCGAGATTGACATCCTCATAGCTACTGACTGTATTTCCGAGGGGCAGAACCTACAGGATTGTGACTATTGCGTAAATTATGATATTCACTGGAATCCTGTCCGTATTATCCAACGGTTCGGGCGTATTGACCGTATTGGTAGCAGGAATGAAAAAATCCAGCTTGTCAACTTTTGGCCTAACATAGATCTTGATAAATACCTTGAACTTAAAGGGCGGGTGGAAACGCGGATGAAGGCATCCGTAATGACCGCCACGGGCGATGACAATCCGATTGACCCGCAAGAGCAGGGCGACCTGGAATACCGTAAAGCACAGCTTGAAAAATTACAAAATGAGGTTGTTGACATCGAGGAAATGCAATCCGGTGTTTCTATTATGGATTTGGGGTTAAACGAATTCAGGCTTGACCTTCTTGAATATGTTAAGGGTAACGATAACTTGGATAAAGTCCCCTTCGGGCTTCATGCTGTGGTAAAAGGCAATGATGACATGCCTCGGGGTACGATTTTCATACTGAAAAACCGCAACGCTAGCATTAACGCCGAGAACCAGAACCAGCTTCATCCTTTTTATATGGTCTACGTCCGGGATGGTTCGGTCATACATATAGACCACTTGCGGCCCAAAAAACTTCTCGATTCCTTCCGCCAGTTATGTAAAGGCACAACAAAGCCTGACCGTGAACTTTGCAAGCAGTTCAACATCGAAACGAAGGATGGCAAGAATATGCGTCACTATTCCGAATTGCTTTACTTTGCAGTAAAGTCAATTGTAGATCTAAATGAAGAAAATTCTATCGATAGTTTCCTTGCTGGGAAACAAATATCCCTTGCCTCTCAAACTATTGATGGTCTTGATGATTTTGAACTAGTCTGTTTCGTAACCATAAAGTGAGGTGGTATAATGCTAGGATTGCCGATATCAACGGAAATAAATAAACTACTGCCTAAAAAGGCGATGTTCGATAAATTCAAGCCAAACGCCGCCGACCGAAAGCTATTTGATGAACAGATAAGCCGTTTGACCATTGTTGCGGAAATATCGCCGCAGACGGTGAACATCACGGCAGGCGCGGATGTTGCGTCGATATACGTTATACTCGTGACCTTAAAAACCGCCGAGTGTCATAAGAAAAACATTGCCCTTTTGTCGAAGCTGATTGACCAAAAGATGCTATTCATCCTTCAATATGGAGATGCCGCACGGCTTGCCGTCTACCGCACCGAAAATGTTCTTATGTCAGAAAGTAAGCACATTGACGAATGGAAGCTTGTTTTAAGCGGGTTTGATCTTGGTGCGATATGGGAGAACATTATCGCCGAAGTCGGCGGCATTGACTTGACCGGCGGGAAATATCTCGATGCAACCATAGCCGAGAAAGACCGCCGTGAGAAGCTACATAAGCAAATAGCTGTACTTGAAAAAAAGGCGATGAATGAAAGGCAGCCCCGCCGGAAGTGGGAACTTGCCGAGGAAGTGAAGCGACTAAAAAAAGAACTGGAGGACAACCCTAATGGATAAAAACGAAAAACTACCTATGCGTACACTGTCCCTAGCGGACGAAAATTTTGCGGTTCTGGCCAAACTTTTCCCAAATGCGGTGACAGAAACAGTTGATGAGAACGGTGTGGTTGTTCGTGCCATTGATGCAGATGTTTTGGCTCAAGAAATAAATACCCATGTTGTATCTGGGAGAGAGGAACGTTATCAGTTCACTTGGCCGGATAAGAAAAAGTCCGTTCTTTTGGCTAATGCACCTATTGCCGCAGCTTTGCGCCCGTGCCGTGAAGAAAGTGTGGATTTTGATAACACTGAAAACCTTTACATAGAAGGCGATAATCTTGACGTGCTAAAACTGCTCCGTGAAACCTACCTGAACCGGATCAAGTTGATTTACATTGACCCGCCTTACAACACGGGAAAAGACTTCATTTACGAGGACGACTTTGCCGAGGAAACGGGTGAGTTTTTACGCCGCGATGGGCAGTACGATGAACAAGGCAATCGCCTTACGCCAAACCTTGATAGCAACGGGCGATTCCATACCGACTGGCTGAATATGATTTATCCGCGTCTACGAATTGCGAGGGATTTACTGACTGATGATGGGGTTATCTTCATATCGATTGATGACAATGAAATAGAAAATCTCATAAAAATTTGTAATGAGATTTTCGGTGAAGAAAACTATATTAACACAATATCATTAAATGCTAAGGTTAGCGCTGGAGCAAGTGGCGGTGGTGAAGACAGAAAATTAAAAAAGAATATTGAATACATTGTTATATACTGTAGAAACTTAGCTAATTTTCCTGCAATTAATCCTGTTTATAGAGAGACTGAATTAATGGATTATATTAATAAGATGAAAAGTGACGGTAAAAGTTTTAAATATACTAATATACTTTACACCTGTGAAGGTATTGCCCCCTTTAAAGTTATCAAAGATGGTAATGGTGACGATATCGAAATCTCAATAGTTAACAACTATCAAATTAAAACTATAAAGCAAGTTTCAAAGGAAGAAAATCTAACGGAAAAAGAGGTATTTTATAAATATTTTAACCAAATTATGACTACTACTAATGCGCAGACTTCAATAAGGGATAAAGTTTGGAAGGCAACCGATTCCGATAATAATATGTATATCGCATCATATTGCCCTAAGTCAGGTAAAAATAAAGGGCAAAAAATAGATTTGATTTTTATGGGAAAACAAAAGGTTCTCATTATTTGGCTTAAAGATACAGCAATTGAAAAAGATGGTGTTTTATTTAAGCGTGAAAAAATCGGTACCTATTGGGATGGATTTAGTTGGATCAATGTTACGAAAGAAGGTTCAATAAAATTTGATAATGGTAAGAAACCAATTGCTTTAATTCAACAAATGATATCTATAATCCCCAATAATGAAAATATGACTGTATTGGACTTTTTCTCTGGTTCTGCTACTACTGCTCATGCGGTGATAAATTTCAACAACGAAGACGGAGGCAAGCGGAAATTTATCATGGTGCAGGTAGCTGAGCCCTGCGACGAAAGCTCTGAAGCTTATAAGGAAGGTTATAAAAATATATGCGAAATTGGCAAGGAGCGCATACGTCGTGCCGGTAAGAAGATTAAGGAGGATAACAAGGACAAGGAGGGCATTGAGAACTTGGATATCGGCTTTCGCGTCCTCAAACTCGACAGCAGCA
Source organism: Pelotomaculum sp. PtaB.Bin104 (assembly GCA_002067205.1). GTDB lineage: Bacteria > Bacillota > Desulfotomaculia > Desulfotomaculales > Pelotomaculaceae > MVQL01. The sequence continues at coordinate 11,665 of MVQL01000035.1, read as the reverse complement.
ATATGAAAGATGTGTATTATACACCTGGAGAATATGCGCAGTTGAACTTTGATATTGAGGGCTTCATGGATAATATCAAACCTGATCGTTCAGATGAAGACTTGCTCTTCCAGGTTATGCTTGACCTTGGCATACCGCTTTCAGCAAAGATCAGACAGGATGGGAAGATGTTTTACGTCAACGACAATTACCTGATTGCCTGCTTCGATAGGATCGATACCACCTTGATTACTGAAATTGCAAAGAAAAAGCCATACTACGCTGTGTTCCGCGACAGCAGTTTCATAAATGACAGCGCGATGGTGAACTTCGAGCAAGTGTTCTCTACCTACAGCCCGAACACGCTAAGGAGGGTGCTGTAGATGAAATTTAAGTTTAAAATACAGCCTTTTCAGACAGAAGCCGCCGAAAGTGTAGTAAAGGTATTTGCAGGACAGTCAAACCACGGTATGAGCAAGTATCGACTCGATCTCGGTAAACGTAAGGGACCAAGCGAGCGAAAAGATGAGCAATTAAGCTTATTTGGTGAGATTAAGGAGCAAAAGCGCAAAAGGCTTGCGGATAAATACTATAACACAAGCAACGAATTAACTGCCGAAGAAACTGAAATACTTGAAGCCGCTTATCGTAATGCGGGCGTAGAACTAACCAAGGAACAGCTTCTGAAAAATATCCGTGATATTCAGATGGCAAATAATATTAAGCTTTCCAGTGAGCTTGCTCCCGGGCTTGGTGCCGTTTCGCTTGATGTGGAAATGGAAACAGGCACGGGTAAAACCTATGTCTACATCAAGACCATGTTTGAACTACACAAGGCGTATGGATGGAGTAAGTTTATTGTTGTCGTTCCCAGCATTGCCATCCGCGAAGGTGTAAAAAAATCCTTTGAAATCACCCAAGAACATTTTATGGAATTATACGGAATGAAAGCTCGATTCTTTGTGTATAATTCCTCGAACCTCCACCAGTTGGACGAGTTTTCACAAAACTCTGGTATCAATGTGATGATAATTAATACACAGGCGTTTAACACCACAATGAATGAGGCGAAGAATGCCCCCGGCAGAAGAGGTAACGAAGCAGCGAGGATTATCTATTCCAAGCGGGATGAGTTTGGTTCTCGCCGACCCATTGATGTTATAAAAGCAAACCGCCCGATTATTATTCTGGACGAGCCCCAAAAAATGGGAGGAGCGGCGACACAGAATGCATTGAAGAAGAATTTTAATCCTCTGTTTTCACTTAACTATTCGGCGACTCATAAGACTTCCCACAACCTTGTTTATGTTCTTGATGCACTAGATGCTTTCAAAAAGAAACTGGTCAAGAAAATTGAGGTCAAGGGCTTTGAGTTAAGAAACCTGAGCGGAACAAACCGGTATATGTATCTTGCCGCTATTGTTATCGACCGCAAGAAGCCGCCTCGGGCAAAGTTGGAGTTTGAGGTAATGCGAAGCAGCGGCATCAAACGCGAGATTCATATGCTCGGAGTGGGTGATAGCCTTTATACCGCGTCAAATAACCTTGAGGGATATAAAGGCATTTCCATCGCAGAAATCGATCCGATACGATCGATGGTTACCTTTTCAAATAGTGATACTTTGACGGCAGGAGAAGCAAGCGGCAATGTCAATGAGAAGGATATACGCCGCATCCAAATCCGCGAAACAATAGTCTCACATTTCGATAAGGAGGAAAAGCTGTTTGAGCAGGGCATCAAGTGTCTATCCCTCTTTTTTATTGATGAGGTAGCGAAGTACCGCCAGTATGGTGACGACGGCGAGGAAATCCTCGGTGAGTACGGCCGTATCTTCGAGGAAGAATACACCGCTGCGCTAAACGAGCGGCTGTTGCTGTTCCCTTCGGCTTATCAGGCTTATCTGCGAGGTATCGATACCGCCGACACCCACCGCGGCTATTTCTCCATAGATAAAAAAGGTCGGGCTGTAAATAGCACAGTCAGGCGCGGCAGTGAGTTTTCGGACGACATCTCTGCTTATGATCTCATCTTAAAGAACAAAGAACGGCTGCTTTCTTTTGATGAGCCAACACGGTTTATTTTCTCTCACTCTGCGCTGCGGGAAGGCTGGGATAACCCCAATGTGTTCCAGATATGCACCTTGAAGCATTCCGACAGCGCTACAACAAAACGGCAGGAAGTGGGGCGAGGCCTGCGCCTTTGCGTGAATAGCACCGGTGAGCGGCAGGATTTGGACGTTTGCGGAGAAACCCTCGTTCACGGCGTGAATATGCTGACCGTTGTTGCAAGTGAAAGCTATGCCGGATTTGTTGCGGATTTGCAGAGTGAAATCAAATCCGACCTTTATGAGCGCCCAACGAAGGCAAGTATTGAGTATTTCGCTGGTAGAAGTATTCAAGTCGGAGAGACCATACATACGATTTCGGTAGCGGAAGCCACTGCAGTATACAACTACCTTGTTCGCAACAACTATGTGGACGATAACGGCGGTATTACGGACACTTACCACGCTGCCGCAGAGACGGGTAGCTTTAAACCGCTAAAACCGGAACTTGAGCCCCTTTCCGAGAGTGTCCACAAGCTGGTACAAGCTATTTTTGACCCCAGTATTCTGAAAGATATGGCAGGTAACGGCCATGAAACAAAGGTTAAAGATAATCCACTGAATGAAAATTGGAAGGACTTTAAGGAACTGTGGGAACGGATTAACAAAAAATATGCTTACACAGTAGAGTTTAACAGCGATGAACTTATTCAGAAATCCATTGCTGCCATCAATGCAGAATTGAGAGTTGCCCGGCTTTCCTATACTATTACACGAGGCGAGCAGGAAGGCATAGAATTCAACGTGGAGCGCACAGAGACAAAAAAACTGGACCGAGCCCAAGGCAGTTATGCCGAGTACGACCTTATTGGAAAAATAGCAGAAAGCGCAACCCTTACGCGCCGAACGGTTACAGCTATACTTAAAGGCATCTTGCCTGAGAAATTATGGCTATTCGATGAGAATCCGGAGGAATTCATTACTAAAGCCGCAGGCATTATCAATCGTCAAAAGGCATCTGTAGTCGTGGAGCATATCACTTATGCCCCAAGTGCGGAAGAACCGTATTCTCAGGACATCTTTAATATGAGTCGAGCTTCCGATGAATACGCCAAGGCGTTCAAGGCAAAAAACGCCATTCAGGATTACATCTTTACGGACGGTACTTCGGCTAACAGCATCGAGCGGCAATTTGCCGAAGACTTAGATGCGGCCGAAGAGGTGATTGTATACGCGAAGCTGCCGAAAGGGCCACGTGGATTCTATATCCCTACGCCCGTTGGTAATTACTCCCCAGACTGGGCAATTTCGTTCAAGAAGGGCTCGGTGAAGCATATCTTCTTCATCGCTGAGACAAAGGGCAGTATGCAATCAACAAAATTCGGTGAAATGAATCGTACTGATGAAATTGAAAAAGCGAAGATCTCATGCGCAAAGAAGCTGTTCAACGAGATTTCCACAAGTGGAGTTAAATATCATGATGTTGATAGCTACCAGAGCCTACTTAACATCATGGAGACGCTATAGGAACTAACGAACAAAACGCTCTCAGGAGGGTTGCTACATGAGTTACGAAAAAAGGAAAATTGGAGATAAGAACTTCATCGCCCACGCCCCAAAAGGTGCAGGCTGGGTCAGCGTCGGTGATGTTTTTGCGTCATGGCAAAGCAATCGTTTCAGCTATCCTGAGAGTAAATCCGAAACAGAAGCAGGGTTTCGCTCCGCTCAGTTGGGAGCAATATTTGCAATCAAATCGCATTGGACTGTCTCAACATCGGCGGCTACCATTGTTATGCCTACAGGAACTGGAAAGACCGAGACGATGATTGCAACTGTAGTATCTGAAGGCAGAGGCAAGACCTGTATTGTTGTACCAAGCGACTTGCTTAGGAAACAAACGGTCGAGCGTTTCTGTTCGCTAGGAAAACTACGGGACATTAGTGCGGTAAGCGAAGCTCACGAGAACCCGATAGTTGCTTGCCTTACTTCTGTACCTAAAGATACCGCCGAACTACGGAGCATCATTGAAGAAAGCAACATAATTGTGTCAACTATTTCTCTATTAAACAGATTTAGCGACGAATATCTAAGGATATTGGCGACTTATTGCGACACCCTATTAATTGATGAGGCACATCACATTGCTGCTAATTCGTGGAAACGAGTAAAAGCATTCTTTGAGAACTCAAAATGTTTACAGTTCACCGCCACGCCATTCCGAAACGACGGCAAAAAGGTCGATGGCAAAATCATCTACAACTTCCCTCTGCTACTCGCGCAAGAACAGGGTTATTTCAAACCTATCAATTTTTATCCAATTTACGAGTTTGATGATAATCAGAAGGACTTTGCAGTTGCGCAGAAAGCCGTAGAGATTCTTGAGGCTGACATTCAAAGCGGCAAACCTCACTTGCTATTGGTGAGAGCATCCACTCAAAAGCGGGCAAAAGACTTGTTTAACGGAGTTTATCATAGGTACTATTCAAGGCACAATCCTGTATTAATTATCAGCGGTAAAAAAAAGAGTGAGAACAAAGTGGCTCTGGAGGAAGTGAATAATGGAAACTCAAAAATTATCGTATGTGTTGATATGTTTAGCGAGGGCATTGACATACCTCAGCTTAAAATTTGCGCCATCCACGACAAGTACAAGTCTTTGCCGATAACAATGCAGTTTATTGGGCGGTTTGCGCGTACTCAGGCAAACCTCGGAGAAGCATCGGTTATTGCTAATATTGTAGATGATGACATAAGCAACGCACTCCATGAACTTTATTCACAAGATTCAGATTGGAATAGAATCCTGAAAGACGCTTCAGCCGAAAAAATCGGGCGTGAAGAGGAACTACAGCAACTTGCCCAAGGCTTTAATGGCACAGAGGTAATCCCATTTAACCAAATCCGTCCGAAAGTAAGTATGTTTATGTACACAACTACTGATACTGATTGGCATTGGCAAAACTGGAATAGAGTTTTTAACGAGGATCATAGCCATCATTTTGTAAATCAACAGGAAAAGATTCTGATAGTTACGGAGTTGAATAATAGCAGAGTGGACTGGACTACTTGCGAGGATGTTACTGACGTAAGCTGGGATCTGCATATCCTTTATTGGAATCAAAAACTGAAAGTGTTCTTTATTAACACAACAGATAAGGGGCTAGCCTATAGGTTTGCTGAAGCAATCTTTCCGAACCGCAAACGAGTAAGAGGAGAAGAAGTATTTCGATGCCTTTCAGGGATTAATCGGCTGATGTTTGCTACTGTTGGTTTAAACTCAGCGATTGCGGGACCCATTCGGTATAAGATGTTTGCCGGTGTCGATGTCGCCACGGGTCTTTCGGAAGCCACAAAAAGCAATGTAACGAAGTCTAACCTCTTCGGCATTGGATATGAGGGTGGCAACAAAATAAGCATTGGTTGCTCATATAAGGGTACGATTTGGGCAAAATGGGTGGAAACTATAGATTACTGGAAAAAATGGTGTGACCATAACGCTTCAAAAATTCTCGATTCAAATATTGATGTATCTGCAGTTTTGAATAATGCATTAGTACCCGAAGTTGTGACGGCACGTCCTGCTGCTGTACCGTATAACATTGAATTTCCAGTTGAGATAGAGCTAAACGATTTAGTTTACATCAAAAACAGTATAAATGATTTTCCGATTTATCAGGTGGATATAGCTCTTACGGTTTTCGATGAAACGTCCCCTTTGACTTTTAAAATAGGTAACAACCAGCTATGGGAAGAATTCACATTGGTAATTGATTCGACTAAACCAAGTGGCTTCAACCTTACCCACAGAGGAGGATCAAGTCTGACCATTGTTATCGGGCGTAAGGAAGGTCTATTGACAGATTATTTGAGAGAGTATCCACCACGAATCAGATTTGTTGATATGTCTTCCCTTGAAGGGAATTTGCTTATCAAGTTGAAAAACTTTAATTTACAATTTCCTTCTCAGAGTATCGTATCGTGGAATTGGGCTGGAGTTGACATCAGGAAGGAGTCGCAGGGAAAAACCAAAGTAACGGATAGCATTCAGTATAAAGTCATTCAAGAATTGAAGGCAAAAAATGAATATTGCCTTCTTTTCGATGATGATGATTCCGGCGAAATTGCTGATGTTGTTGCGATTAAAGAAAATGAAGAAGACAAGGAACTCCTCATTGAATTCTATCACTGCAAATTCTCAGGTGCCGACCAGCCCGGAGCAAGAGTCTCGGACTTGTATGCAGTTTGTGGACAAGCTGAAAAATGTATAAAATGGGTTCAGAATACCAAAAAACTCATTGAAAGGCTTAAAAAAAGAGAAAATGTGAGAGTTATAGCCGGTTTGCCTTCGCGCTTTGAAGTCGGAGATATGCAATTGCTGCACACGCTTAAAAATAAGCTAAAGTTCTACTCCGCAAAATACCAGGTATTTATTGTGCAGCCCGGCGTTGATGGTAGCCAAATTAGTCAGCCGATGCACCAAGTATTATGCAGTGCTTCTTCATACTTGAAGGACACATATAATATTGAACTTAAGCTGGTATGCTCGTGACCGAACAGATAATCGAAAAAACAAACCCGCCTGAAGAAGCAAGAGGTACGCATTTTATCAATAGATAGTATCTATACCATTTCCGATGGTGGGTTTTTAACCCTAAATATGTATCGACTTGTCCCGAGAACGGATAAAAGCTATAAAAAACTGTGGACGTGTTTCCACGTACGGAAAATGCCTATAAAAAATACTATCGACTTATTCCCGAGAACGGACAAAAGGTAAAACACAATCCAGACATTAAGGTGAGCCTATCGTTCCACGTTGAGTGTGTTGTCTTGATATCAAGGGTTGAGAAATAAGGTCCCTCAAAACACCGAGGCGGCGTTTCAAAAAACAACCGCTTCCGGGACCTCAGAAAATAAATCCGGAAACGGATAGCGTCCTACCTGTGGGATGGCAAAGCCGCCACTTCCGCCTGGGTGGTTGTCTGCTGCGAAGGGAACCGGTTGTCGCCGGTGCTCTGGATCAGCCCTGTTGCCTGCCCTGTTTTATATAATTTGCCTGCCTGAAGAGATAACTGCTTCATAAGCATCTTCGGCTACATCGCGATGCTTGAAAAGAAATACCAAAATGTCTGGCCAGATTATTCAGCTTGTAAGAAGCCAGACCAGGCCAGGTTCTTCTATCGATAACCAGTGAGCACTGGTAAGAAAACCGGGGATATGGGAGCAGATATTCCTTGAGGGTAGATCTTAAAACGTAACACTGAACAGACACTGCAATTGCTGTGGTTTGCGGTTTCGAAATCCAAAGCAAACATAATTTTTAATGCTAAGCTAAAAATGTACCAGATGCTGGTCAAAAAATAGGCCACCTTAACCCAATATCCCTGAACGATAGAAGTTGCTGAGACAACTACTTGCAGGAGGAATTGAGATGGTTAAGATGACACAATTAGAAGATATCAGAAAAATGTACTTCATGGAAGAGTTAAGTATACGGGAAATTAACCGGCGAACAGGTATCCATCATGATACGATTTCCAAATATCTATCCATAGACGAGCCTTTGCCATCAAAATATCATTTACTAAAGATAAAAGCCATCCTGTGCTCGGACCTTACATTCAATTTTATGTGATATAAGATAAGAAAGTGTAAATGGGACATGGAATTCTCTAAGGGGGATTTATATTGATTAAATTTGATATGGAATTGAGAAACATTGAATTTTTCGTAATAGAAGAGGGATTTCAGCGCGAGTTAATATATGAGCTTCAAGAAATGGATGGATTAAAATATAAATTTATATGTAGCTCCCCAACAAATAGTTGCCAATTTGATTCCACATTAGATAATGAAATTAATAAACTCTTAATTTCTAATGGCCATAATAAATTGTTGCTTCAGTTTTCACAAAGCCCAGTAAGTATTGACTATGATTTTTGTTTGGATATTGGGGGCAAGACTATTGTTTTTGAAATAGAAAAAGCTAATAAAGAAAAAGTGTTATATGATTATTTAAAATTCCATATATATATGGAGTATGGAGTGAATGCATCTGTACTTTTGGCCCCCAAAAACTGGGTGCATACACATGGGGTCTACAATCTTTTTGACACGGCTACTCAAAGGTTAAGTTTATGTCACCGCTACGGTATGGGAAGTCCTTCAAAACTACGAAACATTTTAGTAGTTGGTTTTAATCAAGTTCACAATGGACAGATTCTAAATGGAGTTATATATAAAGAAATGAAGAAAAAGGCTAGAGAGGCTTTTACTCAAAGTAAAAAAGGCTGATTCAAGGATATTCCAGGAGATAGCAAAAAATGATGACACCTACCCAATTGATACCGGAATTTATCCAGGCTTTACAAAAAGAGATTGATGCCTTGAAAAGGGGCAAGGGCGGGAGCATTGTAAAAGTATTCAATGGTCGTCTGATCAGGGAAACATCCGGTCTCTTCATTTATCTCTTCCACCTGGAAAACTTCCTGGCTGCCATAGATGATACTCCGGCAGAGATCGTTGTGGGTGGCAAAAGATATCAGTGCCAGATTGTTTTTGTGCAAGGAATGGAAGTTCAAATAGCATTAGAAAAGAATATAGGGCAGGCTATTGCCGAGGCGAAGATACAAACTAACTTATGGTTTTTGCTGGAACTGCTACGGAAGAAATTCGAGGAATCCATCCCGTCAGCAAGTGATAAGTTTAAAAATAGTGAACAATTGTTTGCAGGCACTTCCACTGCTATCAGCCAAAGGGAAGCTCCCAAATACGCTCTCTCGCACAATCCACCTAATGAGGCCCAAGAAAAAGCCATAGCAGCATCCTTTTATAATTCACTTGCAGTTATCTGGGGACCTCCGGGAACAGGTAAAACAAAGACCATCGCTAAAGCAGTTGAGGCTCATCTTAATGCGGGTAGGCGCGTATTACTGGTATCCCATGCCAACACCGCGGTAGATGAAGCCTTGGAGGATATTGCAGAGCACCTTAAGCCTACATCTTTTTATCAAGAAGGCAAGCTGATCCGCCTTGGCGTTTGTCATAAAAAAGACTGGAGGAAGATTACCCCCTGGTGATTTTAGATAATATTGCCGCCAAATTGGGGGAGTCCCTTACCCAGGAGAAAAATAAACTTTTATCAGAGCGGGATCAGATTGACCGTTTTTTAGAATCATTCCAATCTTTGATTGCGGCTCAAGCTATGGCTGAAAAAGTGACTAAAGAACGGTATGACCTCAAAAAGTCACTTTTCGATTTAAACGAGCGTTTTGAGACTGCAAAGATGAACCTAAATCAACTGGAAGAAAATCAAAGGAAAAACCGCGAAAAGTTAAACAGGGCTAAACAAGCAGGATCACTAAAGAGGTTGTTTTTGGGGTTAGATCCCAACAAAATTCAACGGGAAATTGACCAACTTAGTATCACGATAGATTCTGAAAAGCGCACTGTCTCTGAACTGGAACAAAGACACAACGAAGCAAAATCGAGTCTGGGAGAAAAAGAAGCGGAATTAAGTAAGTTAATCCGGGAGTTTACAAAACTTCTGGCGGAATACGGCTTGACACAGGAAAAACTAAAGGCAGAAAAACAATCAAAGGAAAATCGACGGGATACTATCAATTCCCGGATCGCTGAAATTGATAAGGCACTGGACGAGATTCAAAAGCGGGCCTTGTCAGAAGCCCATCTTATAGCAACCACGCTAACCAAAACGTTTATCTCCAAGCAATTGCCTGACCACCCCTTTGATGTTCTTATTATTGACGAGTCAAGCATGGCGCCCCTACCACATATTTACTGGGCTGCCGGCAGGGTTACTTCGTTCGTTACCATTGTCGGCGACTTTAAACAACTTCCACCTATCTGTGTATCAGATGATGCAATGGCTAAAAAGTGGCTTGGCCGCAGCATATTTGACGTCCTTAATATAACCTCAGTACAGGATGCCGTCAGGGATGAAAGAGTCACTCTCCTTGATACTCAGTACCGAATGGCTCCGCAAATTGCTGATGTTCCCAATCGGCTATTTTACGAGGGCTTATTAAAGAGTGATCCCAGTACCATGAATCGCTTAAAAAATGATTCCTTGAGCGGACAAAACCCCTTAGTTATGGTGGATACCTCAACGATTAACCCGTGGTGCAGTCGCCTATCAACCGGAGGTCGTTTTAATATATATAGTGCGCTGGTGTCAGCAGCAGTGGCCAGAAAGCTATTGGACGAGTATGAAGGTAGGATTGGCATCGTGACTCCTTACCGGGCTCAGGCCCGGCTGGTGAGCAAAATTACAAGAGACTGGGGAATTCTGGACGATTTGAGAATAAATACGGTGCACAGCTTTCAGGGTGGTGAGGAAACAGTTATCATTCTTGATTGCGTAGAGGGGCCAGGCGTTCCTAACTGGTCTATGTTAGATGATCAGCGACCGGATTCAGACGCCCGTTTGCTACTGAACGTAGCTATCACCCGAGCTAAGTGTAAGGTTTTCCTGATAGCCCATAAAGAACATTTACATACATCACTTAAGAAAGAATCGATTATTGTGAGGATTATAGATATCTTTAACAACGAAGGGCTTGAAATATCTTCTGAAGATTTAATCGATAACTACCTTGTAGCTGATTTTGAGAAATGGGCCAGTACTGCAATTGGTCCGGAAAAGCGATTTGATGCGTCAGATAGCGATTTCTATACTGAAAAAAATTTTTGGCCGGCTTTCCTAAACGATATGCGTTCCGTAGAAGAGAGCCTGATCATTATGAGTCCTTTCGTTTCGCTGAGAAGAACCGGGAAATTAATGGATTTCTTTCGGGTGTTGCTAAGAAGGGGTGTTACGGTGCGAATCTATACCAGGCCCCCTTCCCAGCAAAGTGGCAGTCTTTCGGAACATGCGGAACAGGTTATCAATCAATTTGAAAACCTTGGGGCTAAAGTGATTCAGAGAAAAGGAATGCACCAGAAGATTGCCATTATCGATAACAAGATTGCCTGGGAAGGAAGTTTAAATATACTAAGCCACAAAGATACCCAGGAGCATATGCGGCGTTTTGAAGGGGAGAATGCAGCCCAGGAAGTGGTTAAAAACTTGGAATTGGATAAGGATGAAGCTGCCGGGAATGTATCTGAGAAACTATGTCCCCAGTGTTTAGAAAAAGGAATTGAAAGTAAAATGATAGTAAGGCAAGGCAGGTTTGGCGTTTTTTGGGGTTGCTCTCTATATCCTGCCTGCCGGCATGCGGAAAATATATCAAGAAGTAAAAGAAGATACGGTTAAATTATGTCGGATTAGGCGAACTCGTCAAAGTGTTGGAGAATTCCAGCGAAACGGTTGAAATGGTAGCGGATGCAATTAGCTGCCAAATTCGGACCACTACGTCAAGCCGGCCTAAAGCTGGAGGGGTGCGTTAAATAAAGTATCGTATTCTTATTATTCAATAGGGAAAACTAAATTTGGAGGTGTAATATAGTTTCGGAAAAGTTATTGATCTTATGGAGACACTTAAAGCCAGCGTTGAGAAGGCAAAAAGGGATAAGGAAACCGGGATAATTGTTATGAGCGAGATGCTTAACGAGTACAATCAAAAAAGAAATTTTTCAAATACCGAAGAACCTGAAGGTAAAACAGATAAATCCGAAAA
>MVQL01000034.1 GCA_002067205.1 Pelotomaculum sp. PtaB.Bin104 | reverse complement strand
ATCGTCCATTTTCCAGTGACAAGGTGCCACATCTGGTTATTATTGGGGTATTTAGAGCTTAACCGAACACCAATGTAGAGTTGCTATATCGAATTTTTGAAAATAAGATGCAATACGAACTAGAGCAACCAAAACCAGGATATCTGAGATTAAAGGAAAGATTAACACAATCGGTAGTGCGCTTACAAACAAATGATAAATTACTTCGTGAAACATTCTGGAACTACTATCACAAACAACCTTATGGGAATTAAGCCCTATATCTACAAGGTAACTATTTCCTACATCTTATAATTTCTCCCTTGTATCTATTATAAGAAAGAACTTTTTAAACAGATTAATTTTTGAATATTTCCATTGCCTTTTGCACTTGCTGAAAAGAAACCCTCTCTTGTTCTAAACGGACACCCTTGTCCCAAGTATTACCCTGAAGTAAATTAAGCAGTCGATGCTCATCTGGCGTTAACCTAGTCAGTTGTCCGAAAAAAGGTTTAGTTTCCACGCTCCATAGATCGCGATGACTTAATAATATACTTTCGTTCATTAATAAAGATTTCGTCTGTGGTAAAAAACTGCGAACTTGATCCAACATGACAAATCCGTGTGTGTCAATATCGCCCCAATAGTATATTTCTTTCTCTTTTAACCAGGCTACAGCCTTCAGCACATCAACTCCGTACCCTAATCCGAATATTACCATACTTTTTTTTATCTCAGGAAAGCATAGTCCGTTGATTTCATTCTCGGTAATAAATACCTTGGAAACCGCCGGCTTAAATGCCGCTAACTGCTCAACCGGGATCATAATATCGGAAATACCTTGAATAAACTGCTCATGATCCAACAGTCGCAATCTAATCTGCACAGGCTTTACTCGCAATCCGTAACGCAGCTCGAAGGACTGGGCATTCTGAACAATGGTATCCCTAGGCATAATTATATTAAGTAGTTCTGCCAGAATCCCTTTTCTCTGTTCAATAAACTTTGTATCAATCCCACTTATATCTAATTGCCTTAGATACAGACCACAACGGGGATGATTAAAAAACCACTTCAACACTGCCAGAATACCGCTCCAGTCATCACTAGCCCTGAGAACCTTATGAGGATATTTACTAATCCATTCATTCAAAATTGGCCACTCTGTCTTAATAATTTGTGCAAGTTCCATGAACTTGTCCGCTTCGCGTTCCTTTTTTAATAACCGCAAGGCATCCTGCACTGAAGGAATAATGGCATGTGTAGGTAGATAGTTACGTCCGGATTGTCGATGAACCATTTCCTTTTCGATCAGCTCATAACCAAAACCAATCGTCTGATTACTATTATCCTTGAGTATTTTTATCCATCTGGAGATTTCTGCAAAGTTCTCGTTTACATCGCTTCTTATAGGTCTTTTCAGCGGCATCCTAAGCGGAAATAAATCATCTTGAATTAGCAAATAGCGCAAAATACGGCCTGAGTCCCATTTTCGGCTTAACTCCTCCCGAATCCACTTCGGATCAGACCACTTGGACATATCGCGCTACCTCCCGTGCCTTCCGTTCACGCTCATACTCCTCAATGGAGATATTGCGCAACATGGATTGATGCTTAACATCATTATGATGTACAAAACCTACATGGGCAATAAATTGGGCAATTGTTGGTATCTTTAGTAATGGTGTGACAATCAGGAGCTGCAAATCGAGCCTTTTAAACAGTTCCAAACCAAAACGCGCCGATTCATCTGAGCTTTTCAAAAAGGCTTCATCAATGACAACAAAACGAAATGACTGTGGCCTGGCTTCCTGATCTTCCAGACCGAAATGATAGACCAGACTTGCCGCTAAAATGGTATACGCCAGCTTTTCTTTTTGGCCCCCTGACTTTCCACCCGAATCCGTATAATGTTCATATTCTTCATCAGTTTCACGCCATCTTTCAGAAGCAGCGAATAAAAACCAGTTACGTACATCAGTGACCTTTTTTGTCCAGCGCTCATCGATATCGGTCTCGCTGGGCCTGCCCCGAAAACGCTCAATAATGGCTTTAACTTGCAAGAACTTGGCTTCGGCGTATTGTTCATCTTCAGAGCCAGTCAAAGCACCTTCTGTACAGGCTTTAAGCTGTACTCTAAAATCCTTTATATCGGAATCATACGTTTCATCATATTCCAGACGGATATACCGTCCCTCATTATAATCAATAGTGCTTAGAGAATCATTGATCTGCTCAATACGGTTCTTAATGGTGTCCTGTTCCTGTTTTAATTTGGCTTGGAATAAGGCAATTTGATTGATGGTATTCTCATGAAGCAATTTTTTAAAACGTATTTCAAATTTCGGTAGTCCATCTTTTTCCAGCTGCGCTAACATACGTTCATATTCTGAGAAACTCTCGAAACTGGGGTCTACTTCTTTTGTTTCCTCAGAATAATTACCATTATACTCCGTCATTAACCTAACTATCCTGCCTCTTAGTCGCTTAATCTCGTCTGATAGTTTATTGCGCTCGCTTTCTATCCATTCGCGATAGTTTCGCTCCAGTGTTTTTACATTTTCTAAGGTAAATCTTATATTCAGCAAAGCAGTTGCCTTTTGTTGCTCCAGAAATGTATATTCCTGTTCCCGCATACCTGATGTGGCCTCACCAGCAATCTTTGCAGTACTCTCCTTATCCTCACTAAGACCATCAAGCTTATTTCTTACAGTTATTTCGTGTGTCCGGGCCTTATCGAATATCCCTTTCTGAGCTTTTTTCTTTTCTTCCAGATTATTCAACTGGTTTTGAAGCCCATGCAACACATTGCTTTCCTGCTCCAGCTTCTTTTTTCTCTGTTCTTTTTCTTCTATTTCCTTTTCTCTTGACTTTGTATCTATGTCGGCAAAATCAGCTATACGTTCCAAATCAGTAACAGCATTTAAGCGATCTTGGCTATCCTTCTGCCTCTTGCGAACTACTATGCTCTCGTCTTGATAGTATTTCACTTCATCTTTTAGTATCAGCTCATTTTCTTCTAGTACGGTGATTTTTTTCTGATTTGAAAATCCTAATATAAAACGCCTGCGATCATTTATTCCATATCGGTCGTCTTTTTCATGACGCCTGCCGCTAGCTTTAATCTGACCGGCTTTGGTAATGGCATGCGGTTCACGGTGAAATTGGTCCATTTTCTCGCAGCAAATATGGGTGAAGCGTTGCCGAAGTTCCCTGGCCAGCCAGATACCAAAAGGCGTATTCGGTTTTATGTTCAACTTTTCTGCCACAGATAAAGGGTTCGGTTGACCGGAAACAGGCGGTACAGTCTGAAGCTGAACCCGATAATAGACCAGCCGTATACCCAACGACGTCCGGTCTACCCATTGCATAACAGACTGATAATGTTTTTCTTGCACAAGCAGAGATAGACCGAAGTTATGCAGCAGCCTCTCTATAGCGCCTTCCCAGCTCTCTTCCTCCTCTCTGACTTCTAACAACTCGCCCACAAAGGGCAGTTCGTCTTCAGCTATATGAAGAGTTTGGCAGAGCTGTTTCCGTTTCTCGATATACTCTCGGGGAATACTCGATTTACGCGAACGGAGTGACTCCAGTTCTGCAGTCACTTGTTTTAAGTCATTATCCGCTCTTTTCCCTTCAGTAACAGCGGTTGTGAAATCTTCATTTAACTGGCCCTGTAATTTTTCTTCTGCGGACTTTAATTCGGGCAGTTTACGCCGGTTATTTATGAAAATTTCCAAGGACGTCGGCGAGGGCAGTTTTAATTTTTCTGCCTGAGTAGTATAGCTTACTAAATATTTCTGAATGCGTTCAAGGGTTTCTTTGCTGTTCTGAATATCTTTTTTTAGTGCTTCAAGCGCACCACCACCATTTGTATAAATTTCTCTTTCAATTTCTTTTATATTTTTCTCAATTTGATTTTGAATCATTTCTGCTTGTTTCCGTGCTGCCGTAGCCAAAACCAGTTCATCTTCGAGCTTGGTAATTTCTGCTGTCAGTAAGAAAACTGTCTGCTCAGCAAACCAGGGGCCTAGAGCCCGGAGCGCCTTGTCCAGTAAATTCTGCTGATTATCCAACTTCCCACAACGGTTTCCCTGCTCAACAATCGGTTTTAATTGCTGAATCTGATTTTTGGCTTTAATGACAGCCTCATGAGCTGAATTCAGGTCATGAAAGTGTTTAATTAGCTTGTCAACATCCACAGCCGTATTCGGAATCTCTAACATATTAGCCCGTACAAATTCCGTTAGGACCTCAACCTTTTTCATCGATATAGTCTGCTGAAATAAATCCAAAGCTTGTTCTTGCACAATACCAAATTTTCTGCGGAAAACTTCGGCATATCTGGTATAGTCCTCAAACACATGCACCCTGTTGCTATGCTTCAGGCGTTTTTTCAGTACCCGAATATCCCGTTCAAACTTTGAAAAGTCTTGTGCAATCCACATTTCTTTATCTGCAACAACATAAAAGCGGGCAGGAAGCTTTTGCGCATCCTGAAACCAGAAAAATTGAACCAAAGTAACATACTGAGACAAACCTTGATCCTGAAACGTTGCCAATAAGACAGAATAATGATTGGTATCCCGCAAGGAATCTGGCTGCCCCATTCCTTCGGCGTTCCTTTTCTGTCCAAAATAGCCTCTGACGTAGGAAGTTATAGAACGTTCTTTAGCGCTTGAATCGGCCGCTTTGTTGTACGCAACTTTCCTTGGTGCTACCAAGAGTGTTGTCAAAGCATCAACCAGTGTTGACTTTCCTGAACCAACATCACCGGTTAAAAGAGCAGTTTCCCCATGTGGTGAAAAGGTCCAGACTTTATCATCAAAAGTACCCCAATTGAATACTTCAAGCTTGTATAAACGGAACCCAGGCGTGGCTCCAAAAAGCATACCGGTATCTTCTTGCTCCGTGTTAAACAAACTCATACATGCTGTTCTCCTTCCCTTAGTTCACCACCGTTAGCATAACGTCGATACGCTTCAAGACGCTCATTGAAATGATTTAGCCACTTTGCATTTACAAAACTTCGAAGAATACGCTGCACCTCAAAATTGTCATCACTACCTCGCAACCGGCGTAAGAAACCCATTTTTTCAATACGCTCAATATGCTTATCGATATCCCCTACGAGCTTCGCTTCATTGGTTGTATCCCGCAAAAATAAACTCATTCGCTCGGCAATTTGCTGCTTGGTTACAATAAGCCGCTGATCCCCCGTTGTTGAATCAAACTCTAGCAATTGCTTCCGCAGAAGAACTAGCAGTAAACTAACAGGATAACTTAGCGCATGACGGGGTACCAATCGAGGGATTTCCTCTTCGTCCTCTCCATAGGAACGCTGTTTTAAGTAGCCATAGCCGTCCATCTCATCAACAATTAGAGTAAGGCCAATTTTGCTGACATAATCTTCTATTTTGTTTTTTTGTGTAGTAATAACATCCCAGTGTTCTTGATCAATTTCTTTGAATACAACGTTCTTGAAAAGTGCTACCACTGCACGTGAAAAAGCCAAATCCATATAACTCATACCGATAATCCTCCCAAAATCTTATGCCCGTCTAAAAATAATTTTGGCCATTCTTGCTACCCAAATCTTCCCCGCTTCATCTTTCCAGGATACTTCCTCTAGATCGTTAGAATGAAAAGTAGCTTGAGGACTCTCGCTGGCAATGACCAGATAAGTCACTAACTCGCTAAGACCTAACTTCAGAGGATAATGCTCAATTACTTGGGACAGCGTAATACTGACTTCTGTCTGCAACATATATCCGATTTGGTCTTTTAATTTTTCTTTATCAACATAAATCTGCGAAAAGAGAGCTTCGGCTGGAACATCCTCCAGTCCAACGTTAATGGTATCATCTTTAATTTCAGGCCGCTGGGGAGGTGAAAATAAAGGCCTATCCAAGGGTAATAAAATTTCTGGTTTCACCCCATCAATTTCCATTTCCCATTCTTTTGGCGGATTGTTACGAACTTTTACAGCCTTCCCTTCAATTTCGCGCACGATCTGAATGATTCGGCGTTCTTCTTCCAGAAAATTCTCATCAACATACCGCCTTAACTGCTGTGATAGCGCGGCAACGGTCTCTTGAACATGTGCTCCTGCATTAATCCAGTCATGATGAATATGACTAATATTCCGGCGCATCCTCATTTCCTGCACTGGCTTTAATTTTAAAACCCTATCAAGTGTGTCCTTAAAGTCATCCTGATAGGATGATGACATTAAAAATTTCCAGAATGCTGCAAAACTTTTCCCTTGTTCTGACTGAGTAATCCCGTCTTGTTCCTGAAAGATTGCTTCTAATAACTCACCTTTTCCTCTGTCCCATGTGGCAATACGTTCCCGCATTCCACGATCTAATTCCCTGAAGTTCTGTTCTACAGCCCTAAAATCAGCTAGGATTTCACGTGCTGTCGTCATAGCCTGCCAAAAACGTTCTTTTATTTGAGTTTCATCTAATAGCTCAACTTGTCCCTTTTCCACACGAATAATTTCCTGTTCAATTTCAGCCTTTCGCCTCTCAAGTTCTGCTAGTCGTAACTTAGGATCAGTTTCAGATCGTTCAACAATCTGGTGTAAGAGTTCAAAAACTGTTATCAGCCGCGATTCAGTTCCAATGAAGGCTTGCTGTCTTAGGCTCAGTAGCCATTCAATTGCTTTTTGAGCAAGTGAGGTTACATCAAAATGTGGTTCATCCTGTCCTGTAGGATAGAATTTACGTAGCCACCCATGATCATCATTCGCCCATTCATCAAGGTATTCGCGCCCTGAGCGAGGAAAAAGAGCTTCACTCCGTCCTTGATTTAACATATAAATAAAATTTTCCAAGTGGCTAATAAGCTCTTGCTCAGCAATTTGCCGTCTATTTTCTGCAATAAATTCCTTATAGAGAAATGTAGCAACAAAGGTTGCCTGGGGCGAGGCTAACAATCGCCAAGCTGGATTTTTCTTGCGCAACAACTCCAGAAATTCAAAGGACATATATTCTGACATATATTCTAAGGATTTAGTTTTTAGTTGTGCCATCCAACTACCTTCATTTCGTTAAAGAAGTTTGACATCCTCTAAGCCAGCCCGGGGCAACTTTGCTTTTGCATGCCGCAAAAGATAGGTGGCGCGAGCCGATCTTTAAGACCACCTCTGACCAACGAGCCATCGCTAAGGCGGCGGCTACGCCGGCGCCGATATACTACCATTGCTTCAGATGGCAGGGGTTCTTAACGGAGGTTCACCAGAAAATTGGTTTTGAGTTTGAGCCAAATATCTAAATTGTTTTATGGGAATGATGATATGAAATATGAGATTTATTCACCAATTGTTTGCTCTTCTTTGGTTCTCAATGTTAATAAGGTCAAAACTTTACCAATATCGGGGTTAAAAATAGACTCTTCAAGTACTGTTTCCCCTGGTTTACCATCTTCAAACCAATTTACTGAAGGCATTTCACTATATCTAGTCTCCTCTTCTACAGGCGTATCTTGGCAAAAAGACACAGCTTGGCTCTGAGGGTGTAAGGAAGTTTTGAGAGGCCGATTGCCCGGGAAAGTTTTAATTATTTGACCATTTCTAGACTGAATGACTGCATATTTGTCTTTAAAGAAATCGGCTAACCGATTGCAAAGCACAAACAGGGATACATCATATTTTTCAGATGATATTTTTTTCAAAACATCAAGAGTTACTTTGCATTTTCCCAAGTCTTTTTCTATATAATTCCTTGGCATAATAAAAGCTGCAGCAAACTGTTGAGCCTCAATATCCTCAATATCATTCGTAAGAAGTGTTGACGAATCAGATTTTCTAAAATATTGTGATTTTACATGCCACGGAATAATCACATGACCTAGTAGGATAGCAGCAGTAAACTTTCTCCTAGGTCTATAGGTTATCAAACTATTAAGAAGAATAATGTTCTGCTCTCCTTTAATTAGCATACCCTCAATATCTGCTCCAAGATCGCTTTCAATTATTTTTACCCCTAGTTTATCGGCTACTTGATTGACATCGATTGGAAGACTTCCATTAGTAAATTTTTTGTGTACATAATTTGCATAATCTACTGCATCGTTAAGAACTGTAAAATCCACCAAATTGGTATCACGAGAAAGGAAAATAGCATATTCGAGTAACGTTTTCTTTTTTTCTTCAGGAAACCATTGAAGCAAATGCAATAAGACTTTTGTTATTGGATCTGTAATTGTACCAACTTTTATTTCCTTTCCGCTTATCAAATAATCCGTGGTGATATTCAATGCATTCGATAACTTAATTATAGCCTCGTAAGATGGGCTCCTGGTTCCTGACTCATACTGACTGATAGTCGGCGGCTTAAGACCGGCCTTATTAGCTAATTCAGTTTGAGAAATACCTAGTTCTTCTCTTAACTGTGCTATCCTGTCCCCGACGGACACGAAAACCCCTCCTAATATAACATTTGAATTGATGTTATTATAACATATGTAAAATTCCTTGACAACAATCATAACGCTCGTTATAATAATTATTAACTCAGAGCAATAAGGTCATCTTGGTTCGGTGAAAGCATTTAGACTTAGATTAACACTAACGATCAAAAAATTCTCTGTATTAGAATTAAAATTGACTTCTGCGTGGAAATCAAATAACCATTTTGGGGAGGTGGTTCTGTGGCAAAATTTAAAATTACTCGCACATGAAATAAAAGAAGAGCTATTTCCTTGGCACGGCAAGCTCTTCTTTCGTCGAAAATACATTAACCTTAACGGTTCAGTTGGAGGCTGAAGACCGTCAGGATGGAGTAGAAGAAATACAATGCAATCACACCTAATTGTAGCATTTCTTGCTATCACAAATATTATTGATATGTTAAAAGTAAATTCCTTCTCTATCCTGTAGACAAGCAAAAAGACTCCCTAATTACGAAAATAAAGTTAATTATGGAGGTAAAAGATTATGTCAAAAACCACTGTCAAAACAGGCGGAACTGTCCCCGTATCCGGTCAATACAAACCAGCAGGGAGTAATACTGAGGTTACCTTTGTACAAGGTAACAGAGTCCCGCCAACAACTAAAGGAGCAACAAAATTCACGCTGGTAGACCAAACAAAACACAAAGGGGGCAAATAATATGATGTATGCAACAAAGATACATATGAATAGCGGCTGTCAGAATTCTAACTACTTAACTGATATTGATGCGATTTATCTTGAGGGAGACAATACCAATCAGTTCTATAAAAAAGAAGTCCTTCATGATCATTTAAAAAAGCATCCCAATAGTATTAAAGTTAATATTTCTCCATATCCCTATATTGTACCCGCTTTGAGCTCTAAAGGAGAAAAATATGTACGTTCTGAGCCAAACGATTCCGTGAATGACAACTTGCTTAAACTGCCAAGGGTATAATTATAAAAGGTCTGCCAATCGGCGGACCTTTTTTCTACCGCTAAGCAGTAGCCGGATGGATGTAGTTGTGGGTGGTTGGAGGTTTGCACTCATTTATTGTCAGATTTGAAGTTTTCAATAGCGGGTAAAAGCTGCCTCAACTCCATGGGAAGTGGGAACAGGACAGTAGTGTTGGGGCTGTTGGCCACCTCGGACAGGGAGCGAAGTGTCCTTAATGTCATTCCCCCCTCCACGCTCGTCAGTATTTCAGACGCCTTGGCCAATTGCTCGGACGCCTGGCGCTCCCCCTCCGCCTGGATGATGTATGAACGCCGGTTCCTTTCGGCTTCCGCCTGGCGGGCAATAGCCCTTGTCATCTCAGTGGGCAGCAGAACATCCTTGATTTCCACCGCAGTAACTTTTATGCCCCAGGGATCTGTGGACTCATCCACTATTTCCTGGATAGTCTGGTTGAGTTTCTCCCTATTTGACAGCAACTCATCCAGTTCCGCAGTGCCTACAACACTTCTTAATGTGGTCTGAGCCAGTTGGTTGGTGGCCTCGTGAAAGTTTTCCACATTGACCACTGCTTTTTCCGGTACTAAAATCTTGTAGTACAGAACCGCATTCACCTTGCAGGCAACGTTATCCCTGGTAATCACATCCTGGGGCGGCACGTCAAAGACGATTATCCTCAGGGATATCCTCACTATCCTGTCAACAATAGGGATGATGAAAATCATACCCGGCCCTTTGGCGTTAACCAGTCTACCCAGCCTGAACAGAACCGCCCTTTCGTATTCCGGTATGATCTTGACAACCCATGCCAGAATTAAAATCACCAGAAACACCCAGATAGCCACGGTTAAATAATTATAAAGCATTTTATCACTCCTTTAGTTTCATATCCTCTTCTCCAATGACGTCGGTACCCACGTAAAGCCTCATTCCCCGCCGCTCAATAACTTTTACCTTTTGACCCTCTGGTATATTAATACCATCCCTTGATACAGCCTGCCGGTTCCCCTGGAACAGCCCCATTCCAGTCAGACTCAGGATAAGGTCTGCTGAACCGAAAGTTTCTGGTAGAAAGAGGCAATTTCCCTTTAGATTATTGTTAGCCTATCTCGGAAGATTATTCCCTTTACGGCAATACCACAACCGTCGATAGAAGCTGAAGGGAATAAAAATTATGAAATATCCGCTTGACTCTCCGGTCAGGGGAGGAATGGATTGATAGACAGGCTGCTAGTCATACAGTTGATTTGGACGGCAAAAACCCCGGGTGTTTTCCCCGGGGTTCTTAGCTTAATGCATCCATGTGTTAATGATGGAATAAACGAACTCCCGTAAAGCACATCACCATGCCATATTTGTTGCATATTTCAATCACATGATCATCCCGGATCGATCCACCTGGCTCTGCTATATATTTAAAACCGCTTTTATGCGCTCGTTCAATGTTGTCGCCAAATGGGAAAAATGCATCAGAACCAAGTGATACACCCGACATCTGAACCAGCCATGCCCGTCTTTCTTCTCTAGTGAACACTTCCGGTTTTACTTTGAAGATTTTTTGCCAGGTGCCACCGGGAAAAACCAGGAAGCGGTTGTTTTTTTAAAAACGCCAGAAAACCACTTGTAGCTTTACATATAAATTGTCCCGGATTACATAATATGGTACAATATTTTAAGTAATCGATTTACATTTGGGAGTGAAAACGGCCCATGTTTTTTTAAATCCAACCGAAAAAAAGCATTGCATGAATTCTCTTCGCTAATTAAAAGCGCCTTAAAAAAGAACCTATTTGATCTCAAACTCTTTGGATCCAAATCAACTGGTAAATTTAATAATGAATCAGATATTGACGTACTTATAGTCGTTAACCAAAGAGATGAAGAAGTTATGAATTTAATTAGTGATATATTGTTAGATATAGAGTTAAAATACGCCTCCAATATTTCCCCGGTTGTATTAACGACCTCAGAGTTTGTTAAGAATCAGCAGCATCAAACCTTGTTCTATAATGAAGTATTGCGTGACGGGTTAACGTTATGACGGAAGGATATAATATAAAAACTTTGCGCCCATAAGATAACCTGATTTATCAGCTCTTTCCGGGCAAAGGCAGCACACATTCTTGATTAAAGTCTTATTCACAGGAAGTTCTCCCTGGATTTTTCTTCAAAAAAATCTTTATTCAAGCTCAATGTTTTGCATACGAAAGAGCCTTGCAGCATTAAATACCTGCAGAATAAATATTTTCCCCTTGCGAACCGTATAAACCAAGCGATAATTTTTATGGATGATTTCCCGGATCTGGGGATGTCCCACCTCCGGCACGATCCTGCCCCTCTCCGGAAAATCGGGTATGCTCCGGCATACTTCCAGTAGTTCATCCGCAAACCGGATCGCGTTTTCAATGCTATCCCGGGCAATATATTCCGTTATATCCTGGATATCTAAAGCAGCTTGCCTGGTAAGAAAAAATTTTTTCTTGGACATTTGCTATTTACCA
Source organism: Pelotomaculum sp. PtaB.Bin104 (assembly GCA_002067205.1). Lineage (GTDB taxonomy): Bacteria > Bacillota > Desulfotomaculia > Desulfotomaculales > Pelotomaculaceae > MVQL01. The sequence goes on along the minus strand of MVQL01000034.1, from coordinate 533 downwards.
TTTACCATTTTACTTTTCAAGCCTTGGAAAAAATCTTCCCCCTCTACCACCTGATCTGACTCGATGTCCCGCAATCCTGCTACAAGCCCTTTCATAAAACGCAGCTCTTCCAGTTTTCGCTGGTACTCTTCCACAGACTCAAGAACAGCCGCCGGCCGGCCATGCTGCGTTAAGATAATCGTCCGGCGGTTTTTCCTTAAGCTTTCAATAATTTCAGAGGTGTGGGCCCGGAATTCGGTAACGGGCTGAATATCAGTGGTGAAATCAAGAGTCTCCATATTATTGCCCCCTAAAACTTTTTAAGTTAATTATAAAAGCCATTTAAAAGACCTGCAACGGCCTTTACGTCTTACAGAAATACAATATTTCCTTGATATTGATGTGCACGTTATCTTTCGGGACTTAATTTAATTAAGGGAGGGGCGGATTAAAGTATTTTTAAATAAGTTATCTTTACCTTAAAATTGAATCGCTTCCTGCTCCAACTTGCAGTTATGCTCCAGCATATAGCCGATTACTTCTTCAAACTCGCT
>MVQL01000033.1 GCA_002067205.1 Pelotomaculum sp. PtaB.Bin104 | reverse complement strand
ATTCTATCACACCTCCTGTGAAGTTATGACAGGCCAATCTGCACCTTATCCCCCTGTCCAGTTTTTGGGGAGCACCTCACATCACCCAGTCTCACCCATTGCCATTCTTTGGGGAGTTCGGATTTTGGATATTTTATCGTGGTATGGTTAGCAATTCGCATCTTCACCACCATATCATTAACCCATTATTAGCCCTTTGTTAGTCCTTTTAGCCCATTATTAGTCTTTTGCTTCGCCAGTATATACACAGTACCCCTTCCAGTCGTGCCTAATCTCTCGAAGATTCTTCTCTCAACAAGCACGTTTAGATCTATTGTAGCCATTGGTTTGGACAAGTTCGTAAGCTACTGGTACTCCTCATCTCTAATCTTTCCCTTCGTCTTCACTAACATCAGCGACTCTACTTTACTTTTATATTAGTGCAAATAATGTGCAATCATTGTGCATATAATGCAATTATTATGCAATAATATAATATGATCCTTTTCCCTTCTTACCACTTTGTTTAAATACACCTTTTATTAATAATTCTTTCAAATCATTAGTTGCAGTATTACGAAAGCAATTATTTATTTTTTGATACTCCTTATTCGTTATCTTCTTCTTCGTCTTCACATACATCACCGCCTTTATCTGCCTCTCGTTCAACCCCATCTTCCTCAAATTCTCCTCAGTATAAATGTCCTTGTAGAAGTATACTGAAAATCCGCCCATTTCTTCTTTATATTCCGGCTCAGGCAAGCCTGCTTCCATCATCCAATCAACCATTCGCACTGTACCACTACCATATTGTTCAATATATCCTGCAAGATAAAATACTTTTGCAATCAACGGGTTTCGAAAATATGATTTATGCGGCCTTTTCAGTTCTTCAACGGTTATTCCTTCCGGAAGTTTTCCTGGATTAGAAAACCAGATATGATCATCATAAACCTTTATTAAAATGAAATTTGAAATATCATAATAATCCCTATGGATAAGGGCATTCAAAATAGCCTCACGAATTGCCGGAATTGGGTAATCCCAGATGTCCTCTCGTTGAAAGTCTTTTATTTCATAGCGGACACTCATATACTGCTTTAATATATTTAATGTTTCTTCAAGCTGATTAAAAAGATTTCCTTTTGCCCATTTATCGTCGATTATAGTCGTCTCTGTTTTGAAACGTCCTATACGAACGCATAAATTGGGAAAATATTTTTGTGGATTCTTGCCAAAGAGAAGAATGGCACCATTAGTCAATCTGTTATCTCTTATAAACCCTAATTTTTCGAGCACGAATTGTGGATTCTCATCAAGAGAAATATTTACCAGCCTTTTCTTTTCAACGGCAAGACGTATAAATTGCTTGACTGTTTCAATATCTATCTCATCAATTGAATAATCTCTCGTGATTGAATCCCAGGAAGTGCTGCTCAAAAGAAATGCTTGAAGTTTCTGAGCATTCATTTTTCTGGTTGTATTTCCAACTCGTTCATAGAAGTGCCCATCGTACGACACAGGATAAGAGGAACGATTAACCTTGATGATAATAATCCGACTTCCTTTTACATCCACGGTATCTATTTCAGGGTAAATAGAAAGTTTATTAACGATGCTATTAGTCAAATCTTCCAGAAATTTACTTGAAGGCTCAACGCCTTTGATAACGCCTTTCTTGTCCACACCAAGAAGAATTGTTCCTCCGCGGGAGTTAGCAAATGCCGAAATAGCTCTATAAAGGGATTCTCCAGGAGTTTCTTTGAATTCCACAACTTCTGTTTCTCCGGAGGCTATCAATTTTTTTAACTCGTCTTCTCTCATTTTATTAACCCTATCCTGGCAAAACTGTAATAATCTTCCTGGTTTTTGCCGATGATAATATGGTCTAAAACTTTTATTCCAACCAGATTACAAGCATCAACAATAGCTTTTGTTATTTTAACATCTTCTTCAGATGGCTCCGGCTCCCCTGAAGGATGATTGTGGACAAGAATAACAGACGAGGCGGACCTCAATGTTGCTTCCTTTATGATCTCCTTTGGGTCAACAATGCTTAAATTTATACTGCCTTTACTGATTTCTACACTCTGAATCGGCTTATTCTTTATATCCAGAAGAATTACATAAAAAAATTCTTTTTCTTCATCTCTCAAATCAGGACCATAATATTCTGCTACATATCCGATAACATCTTCTGGTTTTCTGAGGCGTTTTTTCTTTTCAGCCTGCTCTTTATAAAACCTTTTACCGATCTCCAGGGCTGCTTTTAGTTGAGCCGCTTTTGCCAACCCTATGCCATCAATCTTTCGCAATTCCGAAATAGGTGTTGAATCGATTCTTCTTAATGTGCCGAATTTGTTCAACAGGCTTTTCGCCAGTTCTTCAGCGCTTTTCCCTTCTTTTCCTGTTCTCAAGATTATTGCCAGCAGTTTTGATAGCGGGAGGGAATCTGCGCCATACTTCATCAGCATTTCTCGAGGCCTTTCCTCCTTAACCCATTCTTTGATAGGGCGATTTTCTCTGCGCTCAGAAACTTTTGCCATCACTTCTTTCCTGATCTTTTCGCAATCGGCCGCTGTTTTAATATTTAACCGTTCTATGATTTGTTCAGCTACCTCCTGAGTTAACACGCCTCTTTTAGAGCTTTTCAGAAAAACCTTACCTTTTCTACTGCACATAGGATAAATGGCGTTGGCCACTATAAAATCAAACAGATCTTTTATACCAGATTGCGGAATGCGGATTCCTGAATTATTTTCAATTGCTGATTGCGGAGTGTGGATTTCGGGTTTATTCATTCTTTTTTCCCACATTCAATATTCTGAATTCTGCGTCTGGCTCACGCTGCGAACAGTCTCCTTTTTGTTTCCATGATGATATCTCTGGGGTCGCCCAGGATCTTCAAGGCGGGGAGACCGCCCGCTTTTATTACGTCCGGAGAATTGAATACATAAGGATTTTCTAACTCGTCAGTTCCTCCTATTTCAAATTGTTTAGCAAGCGCAATTAAAGCTTCACGGGCTTTCTCCGGCAAAGCAGCCAGCCAGTCACTGTGTTTATATTGTAGAGAAAAAACGCGTTCTGAGCGCTCTTTGGGCTCAATTCCATAACCTAATTCTGCCAGAACATCATAAAGGTCATAATTATGGAGATTCATAAGTTCACGAAGCAGGCGCACACCCTGTCCGTTATCGGGCAGGTTAGCTATAAGTTCTTTTCTTTTCTTAGGATCAATCCAGTATTCCCTGAATTCATCAATAGTCTTAACCTTTTCGGTAAGCCGTGAAGCGATCATCTGCCTGTATTCTTCAACTGTAACTTTTGTCAACCGGCCTTCTACTTTTGTAACTATATATATTCCCGCCGGATTTACATGCACATCAAACCCTTCCACCCGGATTATTCTCTCTTTTTTCTTTTCTGCAGGCTCAAGGGGGTCAGTTGTGGGTACGGGACGGCTAACAAAGTCTTTACCTAAAAGACGTGTGGCATTGGTGTAATCATAAACCCGGAACATTAATTTATTTGTTGGGAGATGAATCCTCGAGCCTCTACCCATCATCTGATGGAAAGCAATTGGCGAACGGACATACTTAAAAAATACGACATTGCGGAGTATCGGAACATCAACACCAGTAGTTATCAGATCAACAGTAGTGGCAATAAAGTGGCTTCGCTCTGAACCCCTTAAATCTGCGATGTACTGACTTCCACCAATCGAAGCAGTGCACTTGAAGGCATAAGGCTCCAATCTTTCCTGCCCGTTTTTAGCACACCACTCGGTGTATAAATTATTCATTTCCGCGGCCACCGCATCGGCATGTGTATCACGGGTGCAAAAGATAACAGTTTTCTGATGCGGGCCTCCGGTTTTAAGCAGCATTTCAAAGAGATCTCTGCACATAGCCTTTACTCTGTCAGGCAACTGAATGATATCCTCAAAGGAAGACGCTTCGTAAACATCGCGAGTCTCATCAGGGATGACGAGCTCACCTGTCGTGGCATCTCTTGCCCCTAAAACTTCAATATCTCCCCGGGTCACACCCTTTTTATCCAAACTTACTTCGCGCGTTATAATTTCGCAGGCAGCAAGATACCCATCCTCAATGCCCTGCGCCATATCATATTCGTAAACCGGTTCGCCAAAATAAGCGATATTATCTGCCGTTATTCTCTCATCCTCTTCCTGCTCTTCCCTTGTACCGCCCTCAAACGAACGAGGAGTGGCAGTGAGGCCGACCTGAATAGCATCCGGATTATTGCGGAGTATAATACTCCATTTACCCCAGGCACTTCTGTGACATTCGTCAATAATAATGTGGCTGAAATAGTTTTCTGGGTAATTCTCTAAGAAAAATTTTGCATCTTCATTCTCTCCAGCAACATTAAGCGTCTGATAAGTTGCGATCAGGATGCGAGCATTTTTTTGCGGGTTAGACGACGTAACTTCCGCTGCATCATCACCGAACACATTATGGAAAGCACCCAGAGCCTGTGCGCGCAACTCATCTCGATCACAGACAAAAAGAGCACGGCGAAGCTGTCCGGCATCCGCAATCTTCTTTAAGAAATGAACTGCAATAAACGTTTTTCCTGCGCCGGTGGCAAGATAAAGAAGTATCCGTTTTCTGCCACGGGCAATCGCTTCAAGCATCGCTCGAATGGCGGCATCCTGATAATAACGCCTGCTTACTTCTCCGCCTGGATAGGGTATCAGCAATGGTTTTGCAGATTCGCTTTCCAGAGAGAAGCCGACAAATCGCTCATAACGGTAGCGAAGCTCATCCGGAGTGGGAAATTTTTCTAACGAACAGGGCTGACTGGTTTTCCCGGTGAATTTATCATATTCCACAAATTGATACCCATTAGTGGAATATACAAAAGGCACATGATTCAGTCGGGCATATCTTTTTGCCTGTTCAAGTCCCTTATCCGGCGGTTCATCGCTTCGTTTTGCTTCTATCAAGGCAATGGCCACAGGCTGTGTATTGGCATTTACTCGGACTCGCAAAAGATAGTCAATTCTTCCCTGATCTCTTCGCCTGGGCTTACCATCGATGATCTCGATTCCGCGTTCCGTTTCTTCACGGCGAATAAGGTCTTCTGTCCATCCTTTACGATGAAGAACAGGGTCAATAAGTTTTGCTTTTGTGTCTGCCTCGCTTAAGAACATGCAAGTTGCCTCATAAAAGATTAATTTGAAGAGCGTCAATCATAATTTATTATAAAATATTCTCTTCATCTTACATTCAACTTTTTGTATCCCTTTTGTTTTTCTCTGTAAAGTCCCAAGATTTATCCTTCAAGTTTGATTGGATAATTAAAATTTCGCCCCTCATCAAGCCCAACTAAAGAAGTATTTATACGGTAACTTCTTTTCACTTCATCTTTGCAAATAATAAAACGGAGCATTATCTCAGGTCAAGTTGAATTGTAAAAAGCGAAAATGGGCGAGCTGTTCGTCTCGAGGGCGGCTGACCTTTGACACTAAGCTCCTTCGCCAGCCAGCCCGCAAGCGCACCGAGGTGATTGTGCACGAACTTTTGCATCTTAAAATTCCGAACCACGGACCTGTGTTTCGAGCGCTGTTCAAAGCCCTGCTCGCCAGCAAAAATAAAAAACTGACCTGCTAAAGAAAGATGGTATGATAAGCGGGAAGCTAAGTTTTCAAGATTGGAGCGGTTTTTTGAGAGCATAAAATTAACGCAATTAAATGCTTCTCCGCTAATTTAACCCAATCGTCCACAAGTTTTCAAGGAAAGCCGATCTAATATTAATTAGGTTTCAGTATCAAATAAATTAAAAGACTTGACAGGGCGGTTTACAAATAATATATTTTTATTGGGTATTGTAAACCGCTATTTATATAAGGGAGAGAATTAAATGTTTTTAGGCGAGAGAATTAAGAGTGCTCGTCTGCGAGCCAATTTAAGCTTGCGTGCTCTGTCCAATCAGGTCGGGGTAAGCGCTCAGGCTATCTCCAAATATGAACGCAATCTGGATATTCCCAGCTCTTCTGTTTTAATTCGGTTGAGCAAAGCCTTGGACGTAAGCTTAGAATTCTTATTAAGGCCGTCGCTCGTCACTCTTACCGAACCTGCTTATCGGTGTCATCCAACC
>MVQL01000032.1 GCA_002067205.1 Pelotomaculum sp. PtaB.Bin104 | reverse complement strand
GGTATAGAGACATCGAGGATACTCCTATGGGCCAATTTTCATCAAGGGCGCTCCCCATCACTTTGGCGCGCTAACATTAAAATTAGAATAATTGGAAATTTTTGCTTCGTGCCCGCGCTTGGCTAAATTAATTCGGATAGAAAACTTTTTATGATATACCACTTGGAAGAAAACCTGAAACTTGGAAAGTTTGTTACAGCGAAACTTCCTCGTCAAGCGCCAATCTATAGTTGGTTTTCTTATCCTCACAGCTTTTCCAGAGAACTTGTTCATGAATTACTTGATTTATTTGGGGCAACGACTAATGATTGGGTTCTTGATCCTTATGTAGGGGCTGGCACGACACTATTAGCTTGTCGCGAAAAGTCAATACCGGCATTAGGTATTGATGAATTACCTTTATCTGTATTCGTATCGAACACTAAAGTTCAAAGCTACAACCCTGACGAGCTTAATACTTGCTTGGATAGCTTCAGCCCTAAAAGGCCCCAAAACGATGTTTTTGGATCGGTTCCTGTAGTTGATATAGCATTTACACAAGAGGTGCGCGCAAAAATATCCGAGATATACGGCTGGGCGACTGATCTACCTTCTAAACCCAGAAACTTCTTTTTACTTGCGTTGTTATCCATTTTAGAGGAAATAAGCCAAACGGCAAAATCAGGGGGGTGGTTAAAACTAATTGACAACACCGTTGATTGTAACAAGGTTGTAGACATCTTTAAAACCAAAGCTAGACTAATGATTAGTGATTTACGGATAATAACACTGCCTAACAATTCTGGGGAAAGATGGTATGCAGTCTTAGGAGATGCCAGAAAAATCGAAAAGCCAGGGTGCCCAATTCGTTATGTTATCACGTCACCACCTTATTTAAATCGACATGATTATACTCGTGTGTTCGCGCTCGAAATGGCGCTTCATTTTGTGAGAACGAATGCTGATCTGATCGCTATCAGGTCTCAAGCTATGAGGTCGCACGTTGAGGCAAAACCGCCAAAAGATTTGTCCACGGCAGATTACCATCAGCCACAATGTTTAAAAGATATCATCCAAAGGCTGAGGGTATCAGCGAGTAAAGCTGATCGCGCACGCGTTCCCAAAATGGTTGAAGGTTATTTTGAGGATATGTATGCTTGTTTGAGATCGCTTTCAATGTTAGTGGAAAGTGGTGGGGCAATAGCTTTTGTGTTAGGTAACGTGCGATTTTCAGGTGTATCTATTCCTGTTGATGAAATTGTAGCTGAAATAGGAGAGCAAGTGAATCTGAGGGTTGAAAAGATAATAATAGCAAGGTATCGCGGAAATAGTGCCCAGCAGATGAAAGAATTTGGACGAGACCCTGCACGCGAAAGCATAATCATATGGCGAAAGAGCAACTAGGCGCCGAGTCTCAAAGAGCTGAACAGATCGATAAAATTAGGGATCTTACAGTTTTAGGCGTTAATCGTCGGATCACGTCCCGTTCTGAACTCAGTCAATTAGCAATTGTTGAGAGAATCCTCATTCGCAAGGATGGACGACCTCACGATTATACAAGTGTATATCGTTACCTTGATGCTTTACATTTTCTGGCTCTTGATATCTCAGAAAAATATGATTATAAGCAAGGAGCTATTGAATGGTCCAGCAACGCTGTTGAACTGGCCAGATTAGGATCCAATTATTTCCGTTCTCAATCTTTGTCACAGCCTGAGAAAGTAATACTTCGTGAACAAATTTTCCTTTCGAAGGCTAGGGAACAATTCCTTGCAACATTTTGCCCTGGCGATGCCATATTTGATTCACAACAAGGGTTTCTCAAATTAGCTTTTCCCCTATACATTACAGAATTATCGGCGAAACGGCCTCAAAATTCCAGCAAAGTAGAAAAATGGCCTGCCGAAACATGCATTCGGATTACTCCTGATATTGGTACAAAAGGAGCTCTAAAACCCAAAAAAGAGTTCTTATATACCTATCGTTATTGGTGCCTCGATACAGATATTATTGACGAATTAAACATTAGAGAAGCAAAACGATATAATATACCTCAACCAGAGTCGTATGTGCTATACCCCGTTGAGAATATAGGCGAGATTAAACCGATAGATTTTCTGGATCTGCTATATTCTGCACTGGGTTACAAACTTACGCGCCCACAAGCCTTCCCAGTCCCGTGGTTGATGTATAGAATTTGTCCACAAGCCAAGTTGAGTGTAGAAGATTTCAAAACATCATTAATAAATGCTTGCCGGGAAAATCGAGATATTCTTCACCTTGAGCGGGGACCAGGTGGGCTATTAAAAGGTGTCGATGTTGCTCATAACAATGAGTTTGGAGAAAGATACGGAAACCACAGATATTATCCTGTTATTAATGGGACGATAAGAACAAATTTGATCGTTTTCCCTGTTTCGAGATAAGGAGAACCAAATGACTGCTCTGTTTAAAGAATTGGATCCTCAAAAAGCAAAACTCCTGCAAAGCAGGCAGAAAGAGCGCTATGCACCTTATGGGTTAACAAAAAATCCATTTCCTCTTGGTGGTAATTTCCCAGAGGGCTATCTTCAATATACGCACTTGGAAAATATCCAAGAAAGGCAATTGGAAGATTTCTTGTTCTCAACGTTTTATCGAGGCGAATTCAATGGCTTATTGATTTTGGGCGAGTATGGGAGTGGCAAATCCCATTTGCTCAATTTTGTGTACGAAATGGTTAATTCCGACACACTTAAGATATTTGGTAGTGTCCCTCATTCCCAGTGATGAGATAGTCAAGAAGTGAACGATTAGCGTATCCTCGAAAGCACAAATGAT
>MVQL01000031.1 GCA_002067205.1 Pelotomaculum sp. PtaB.Bin104 | reverse complement strand
TGGAACTGATGCAAGAAATAAAGAAATCAGGATTATGATAATTTAGATTTCTTTATCAATAGATCTGATTAGTATATGTGGATTAGTTCTTGCAAGCATTGATCATCTAGTCCTAAAAAATTCAAAGGATGCGGCGTGGAAGGAAGTAAATTGCTAAGATTTGAAGCTTGGGAGGCTGAAAAGATTAAAGTCCCGGATTTCCTGGCTGCAGCTGAGGAGTTGGAATTCGGCTACCAGGTCACCAGGCTCCGAATGGTAAAGGGTTTAACTCAGGCTCATCTTGCTGAGATGGTTGGCACCCGGCAGCCTTCCATCGCCAGACTGGAAAATGGCACCAGCGCCCCTAGTTTATCCTTCCTAAGCAAGATCGCTAAAGTGTTAGGTGCAAAGATTGAATTTAAGTTAATTCCCGATTCAAAATGACCTTATTCGGATTTTGATTGCCAGGTAGTTTGCCCAGGCAAGACTTATTATTGTAAACCTGGTTATAATCAATCCAACAGTACCCACCACGCCTCTGCAATGCAAGCGCACCGAGGTGGGTCATTTTAAATATTTTTGCTTATAGCAAATTTCTCAATTGAGGAACCTTGGCTAAAAAGAGAATTTTTCCGAGTTATTCCTTACCTATAATCACCAACTTGATATATTCGTCGAACACCGCCTATTCGTTTCTATTCTTTTTCAAAGAGGATGCTTTCACTTGATTGTGTCCATTCTTCGGGTTTCTCAATTGTTTTTAATTCAGCTAGCAAAATCTCATAGGAGGTCGGTGACATCGGCTTTATCCCTGTCTTCTCATTAAATAATTTAAAGGCTTTATCAGTATATTTTGCAGCCAATCTAAGATACGTGATATGGCTCGGAAGTTGATAATCTACTGGTACATAGTGCAGCCCATGAAGTGGATTTAGACATGCTTTGAGATTATATCTACCAATATGATGCCACATATTATGAGTGGCAGCGCTGAAGGACGTATAGACGTAATTATACAAATCAATACACCCTGCTTCTTCTGCCATTTTTCGAGTGTCAATCCCTGCCCAATTTCCTAAATTTACCTCTGTTAGAAACAAGTATCTTTGACTATTGATCCATCCTTCAGTAGCTTTAACGACAGGGTCATTTTGTGGGTCAATTCCATCTGCTAGTAATTGTGCTTTCCTATGTTCATTAGATAATTTTGCCTGGCCAAGACCATATAATAAAAATTTACGAGACCGTTCTAATGGGTCATTAAATATCCACGCTAGCGTAATATAAGCATCAACCATTGTTCTTAATAGAACAGGTGCTATATGTTCATTCCATATTTGAGGGGAAACTGCCAATTCTGTCGCCAAAGTAACCATTCTGGCTAATAGAGCACCGATCACCTCATACTTTTCTGCATGGCTCAAATCAATAGACCAGGATTCCCACCTTGTGTCCAGTTCTTTTTCAACTTCTTGAACATATTTTTGAAGAACAGGTAGTAATTGGTCTCCAGTAATACTATCCATTGGTAACCTCTCAATCAAAATTGCATTTTTCAAGTTCTAGCCCATGATTCCAAAAGTAGGTAGGCCAAGATAAGCCATCCTTAATGACATCAATACCGAAAATCGTATTCACCGTGGCTCGGATACTGGCAGCAACTTGCTTCGATACTTCGGTATTTGGATAATATTGAACTTCAGGGAATCTGGCTAAACTAACATCTGGACTAACGACTAATTTTCCTACAGTAAAGCCGATATACACCGCATTGGCTTGAATAAAAGTCGCTTCGACACTTCTTCGATCAAATATGGACTCTAATACCCTCTTTATCTCTTCAAGATCCCCTGAATCGATTTCTTTTTTTGTTTCAAGATCAAACAAAAAACTTAATGGGCAGGTTGGGTAAAAGTAGATTAATGGCAATAAAGCTGCGCGATATTGATCGAATGCGTTTTTCCTCCGAAGTAGTTCAACCGTTTTCTTTTTTTCCTCGATCGACAATTGAGTATAAGAACTTACGGTCACGAACCATGTTCCCATTGGGTGATTTTTGGTAGCTTCTTCTGCCGACTTTGGGAGGGCTAATGCCAGTTCAGCACCTTTCATGTACCCATACCGGTTATTAATTAATGCTAACCAAATAAGCTCGGGAATAAGTTGTTTCCCCCAGCTTATCTCCTGATAGTTGATTTCTTGCATCAAGGGCGGAATCAAGCGCTTTCCAATGCGTTGATGGTCAAGAAGAACGGGTTTTCTTCGGGTTGCAAAATTTTGTCCGTTGTCCATGAGTAACTCAACTTTCGCTTTGCCCAATAAAGTTCATCGGTGTTCTTTTATTGTTTTACTACCAATTGTTTGAAAATACCACCTGGGATTATCCTTGAGACCATCCATCAAGGATTGGTAGCGAATTTCGAAAATACCTGCTCCTCAAAGACTTTAATCGCCGGCTCGCACAATCATCATCCCCCAGGCTTTGACAGAATTAAACGGCCTCGAATCTTAAAGTTTTTTTTCAACTTCACAAAATTTTTTCAAAAAGAGGACATTCATTCACCAAAACTCAACCATCGTCCTCCGGGTCGCGAAAAAACTACTACTTGAC
>MVQL01000030.1 GCA_002067205.1 Pelotomaculum sp. PtaB.Bin104 | reverse complement strand
TTTAGTGTACTTTTGCGATTCCTCTAAATCTTCTCCACCCCAAAAAACTCCGCTTGTTTTAATATTCTCCAATGTGTTCTCTAATGATGTTAACCACTCAATTATTACTTCATTTGAATAGCCTTTATTTTTCATGGCCTGTATTTGTTTAAGAAGGCCATAGTTGTTTTTATCGACAACGAGTTTCCAGATTTCGGGAGGGAGTTGATACAATTTTTGATCTTTATCAGCGAAAAACTGAGATAGAGTTAATCCAAGGCCAGTAATAATTCGTTCTAAAACCTCAAATGTAGGTTGACGTTTACCGGCTTCTATTTCACTAATTGCGGATTGAGAAGCTCCTGAACGTTTAGCTAGGGCGTTCATACTGACGCCTTGTGCTTCTCGTGTCGATTTTATCTTTTGACCAATATTCACTTTACACCTCATTAACATTTATCCGTAATCAGATTGTATCATAAAAATTTTTCTTTATAGCTATACGTTTACGTATTGACACCATATACGAATTCGTATAAGCTTATATCAGCTAACGGATATGGTGGTGAATAAAATGAAAAATCTTCCTAGTCTTTTAATTACATTTCGTGGTGAAATGACACAAAAAGAGTTATCTGAAAAAGCTCATGTTCCACAGTCAGCAATTAGTGAGATAGAAGCAGGGAAAAGAATTCCACGTATTGACACACTGTGTAAATTAACTTCTGCTTTGGGAATCAGTGTAAGCAGTCTTTTAGAAGATAATGAACATTAAAAGTGTAGACGAATAGGGTGATTTCCCATGGCTAAAAAAATACGCTGTCTAAACTGCAACAAAGTTTTAGGTATTCTTAAAAAAGATCTTTTAGAAATAAAATGCCCGAGATGCGGTGCATTAAACCTTTGTGGACCCCAAAAGAAAGACCATAATCAAAGTTGTAAAAAAAATGGGTAAAAAAATGATCCCTCAGCCCTTAAAGGTAATTTTATGGAAATTATGTTTGTCGAACTGACAGCCCGTCGTGATGCTGACAAAATAGAAACGATCAAAGAAAAAATCCTTGGGCTGGCACCGGATGATACAAATGATTTTTTTAAAGGCTTGCTAAAATAATCGGCCCACCGGTAATACGTGCTATTAAAGAGGCCGATGCAGATAAGCAAAGGGCTATGCTATAATAAGTATTTCTTTGTTTTTATGGAATTACCTTCCAGTGAACTAAATAAACTAAACATTTTTAGAAATATATCTTGCCGCACTGTACACTACAAAAGTAGGGGGAACAATTATTATGGCCCGTAAATCACGCTGTGAGAACATGAGATTTAAAATACACTATGTATCATCAGAAAACATTAATGACGAAATAATGGCTGCTGTTAATCACGGGCACAAGACGATGGTACGCATTATAGCAGAAAGCATTCTCAGACAGGAACGGGATAATATGATCGGATCAATGAAAGACAATCAGTTAGTTATCCGAGGATAGCCTTAAGCCAGAAACAGTAGCCTACTGTAATACCTATGAGAACAATAAACTTTACTGCGCTTGTTTTCTGTTAATATGTCAGGAGGTTTGCGCAGTAATTTATAACCACACTTCTTATTTTTTAGGGAGAAAAGTCCCGGCAGACGGATGCGTATTCTTGTGTCTATGGGTCACTGGGGCAGTGGCGGAGGGAGTCGGCGGACCTGCTGTAAAAGGGAAGCCAGGTGAACGTCAACCAAACAGCCGGCAGCGTCACAGACTGTATATAAATATAACTCATGATACTAAATTCCGTCAAAGGTAGGTGAATCATATGCCAAACACACAGGCAGTTGCTCGCCTTGCCTATACGGTCGAAGAAACAGCGGACCTTTTAGGAGTTTCTATAATGACCGTTTATCGCATGGTTGAAAATGGCACACTGCCGTACAAGCGCATTGAAGGAAGAGGTAAAAAGGGCCAAGGACGGATTATTATCCCATTCACAGCACTAAGCAAATGGTTATCCCAAACGGACGAGCCACGCAATGTGACAATGCAGAGAAGAGCTAGGGATATTGCTAAAACAGCGGTATCTAAACTGCGTGGTTCTCGGGCGAAATAGTATGGTTTCCGTATAGGAATATTCTTAGTTAATTAGTGAATCTAAATATACCTTAAAATTTAACAGAATAGAAATGTGAAGCAAACTAAAAACAATGACAATAGGGATAACTTTTTGCTGCACTAAGGCTATAAAAATTTTCCACACTCCTGATTAGTTTAAAGAGAAAAGTCCCGGCAGACGGACGTGCATTCTTGTGTCTATGGGTCACTGGGGCAGTGGCGGTGGGAGTCGGCGGACCTACCGTAAAAGGGAAGCTTGGCGGAATGTCAATCAAACAGCTGGCAGCGTATACCCGGGCGTGAGCTGGAAACCGAATTGTTTCGGGCGGGGAAACCCGCAAACGGGTAGGACCGCTATTACCCGGTGAACAGCGGGGGACTGAGCCGGGGCGGGCCGGCCGGTGTCTCTTTAATAAGTACACTGGTACTTGCGCCCCCCGTATTTTTCGGGAAACTGTTGCTGATGCACTGTCTCAATGCTGTTATAGTTCTCGAAAAATTTGATAACTGAATGAAGATAGGTATTTTTACCTGGCGTTTATTACGTCCCCTGGGAAGGCGTCCGTTTAAGATCCTACCTTTTCGGCGCGATTGTAAGAGCTCGGCTCGACGCTAATTTATTCTTTTCCTATATCCGGTCCTTAGTTTCGTGCGCCTACTCGCGGCAGGCCGGGTGCGGGCATATTTGCCCGGCGAAGCACGAAAAAACTTTTTACCTGGAGGGATTAAATGGAGGTAGTTGATAAGAGAGTTAATAAAAAGAAAGGTAAAAACTATGCGGACATCCCCGACATCGATGTCGGGGATGTCCGCATTGTTAATGTGTTGATTCCGTCTGAAGAAAAACGGCTCTATTATAACTTATTAGCTAAGAAAATGGTCAAAAAGTGCGGCATAAGACCGTTGGTTGCTTACTACCCTGTTCCTCCAGAGGTGGGTAAGGACAAAATAATGGTGCCGTACTTTCTTTTGTGTGTTGCGCGTTTTAGAGAAGAGATTATTCAGCGACGGAAGGTGAAGATATGACTACGCTGGTAATCTGTAATATGGCGCTGAAATACCGTCAGCACCCAGATAAAAGGGCTGCAATACTCCGCTTGATTTACTATTCGGAAGGAAAGGCTGGGCTGGAGGCCCTGGCAAGATATTTAAGAGCAAACTCTTCCAGACCATATTTAAAGTGGGTTAAAATAGACTGTGAAAACAGAAACCGCAAGCGCAGGAAAAAAATTATCTACCAGGATATAAGTCCACCCTTACCTCCTGGGATAATAATAAGTAGTTCGAATGAAATTGTAGAGATGTTTGAGGAATTATCAGCGGTTGGAGAAGGTGTTTCAAGAACTGGTAAACAGGGCGGCCGTAGAAGTGCAAGTAATGGGCAGGCATGGGACGCTATATGCGGAGGGAGCAAGTAATTTAAAATTATTCTCCTTTAACATAAGACCTGTACTATAGCTTTTAAGGCCGTAGATGTTGAAAAGCAATGTTGTTTATTAAAAAATATTTAATTATTCCACGTGGAATATTAGCGGGCAAATTTGCCCGCCTTTTTATTTTAAAGGGGGGTGTGAAACCATTTAGTTATACTTTAGAAATCAATTTTTTTAAGGAGGGACGATATTTTGAGAGAAAAGTTTGTTAAGTTTAATCGGCATATCAGTACAACTATTCTTACGGCAGGCCTGCTTTTCTTCTCCCGAGTCCTGCCGGCTCGGGCCGATAACCCAGATATAACTACAGGACTTCCTCAAATGGATGCTGCAACTTTTTCCGCCAAGATTTTAAAAATTGCTTTGGGCGTGGGTGCCCTGGATGGCGTGTTAGCTGCTGCTATGCTGATATTTCTCGGAATGAAGCTAAAAGGTGTTGGCCAAAAAGAGCGGATGGATACACTTGATCACTTAAAATGGATCTTTATTGCTATGGGGATCGTCGGGCTTGCCTGCGCAATAGTTGGCTTGTTTGCTTACCTCGTGAAAGGGGCGCAATAATCATGAGGGATTACCCAGTACCTTACTCAACACGGGAAGAAATACCATTTATTTTCAATAACCTGTCCATAAGAGAAATGCTTTGGATCGGTGGTGGCGCGATAATCGGTTTTATTATTGCCGTGATACTGTTTGTCCTTTTAGGTGCCAGGCTGCAAGACATTATTTTGTGTATGCCGGTTTTAATTCCTTTCACTGGTGCCGGCTGGTATTTAGCAAAAAAGAAGGTTGAAGAAGATGACAACATTGTTACTCTGGACAGGCACCTGTTGAAAAAGATAAAGTACAGGTTCAGGTCCCATAAGTATGTCAATTATAGAAAGTGAGGCTCGAATATGTTAGCTGCTCTGGTGGCAATGATAGTTTTCCTTATTGGGATAATGGCCACTGCTATGATTATTATCTCGCGCGCCCAAAGGACGGTCGGGAAAATTGATCCTTTTGAGCCGGAAAAGGAAGCTATGGTCCGTAAAGGGCCGATGGTTATGGCAACCTGCCGGCATATAAGCGACCTGATTCAGATCGAGATGCACGAATCAGGTATTTTTTCTGCGGGCGGAATTTATGTGGGCTTGGCCAGGCTCTCAGGCACCAACTTTGATGTGATGTCTGAAGCCGAACAAAACGCCCGTGAAGACGCCTTAATTGGAATCCAGAATCAGATCAAGTATCCTATAAAGTACATTACCAGTACGGTAATTACCGATACGGACACAGTGGCTAGAGAGATCAGGGCCAACGCTGCTGAGACGAGTAACGTAAAGCTGGCCCAGTACAGTAACATGTATGCCCGCGAATTGGAGGAAATGAAAAGACAGCGCCGGGCTATGGCGCAAGTAACGTGGATTGCCATATCGGACACGGGTTACCGTGGTAACCCGGTGGACAGAATAAGAGAGAAAATGTCCCTTTTGCAGGAGGCTTTTCGAACTAGGGCCGGTAGCGTTCTCACGCCGCTTATCTCGCTTGCGGATGGAATGGATGCGCTTAAGGAGATGATGCTGCCTGAAAGGCTATCTAAACCTTCAGAAGTTTTAATGCTTGGAGGGGTGGCTCCAATAAAGTTCAACGTCAAGGAAGTAGAAAAAATCTCTTAGCCCGGATTATTCCGGGCTTTTTTTATGGGAGGTGATTCATATTAAGGTAAAGTTTTTAGACAGGTTTAAAAGTAAAAATAATGCGGTTCAAACATCTTACGCGCCGGAACTTATCCAACTCTTTTCACCTGACAGGATTGTGGAGTACGAGGATCACTTGCGCATTGATGATATGTATTGCCGTGTGTTGGTGGTTGACGTGCTCCCGGAACTAGTTTGTTTTGGTTGGTTCAATGATATCGTTTCTCTTGGCGGAGTCACGGTTTCAATAGGTCTACACCCTTATACAAAGAAGCAGGCCGAGGAAAAGGTTGGCAAGTGGCATACAATCATCGGTGCTGATTTAAGAATTGCTCATAAAAACGAGGATGCTACAAAGATAGGAACGCTGGAGACAAAGTACATGTTCTATGACAGCCTGCTTACTGACATAAGTCTTCGCAGAAATAATATCGTATGCGCAACGGCAACCATCCTCATAACCGCCAGGGATTACGGTGAATTGATGTATAAGTGCGCTACAGTGAAGGATATGCTCGGTGGAACACAGGCATTAAATATGTATGACCGGCAGCTTGAAGGTTTACTACATACCTTACCCACTTTTACGCCAATCGGAGAGTACCATGATGTTACAGTAGCAAACGCTGCCTGTTTGTCTCCGCTTCTTTCCAAGGAGTTTACTCATCCTTCCGGAATTTATTTCGGCGAAAATGAGAACGGAAGCCCTGTATTCTTGGATCTTTTTATTGGCAGTCCCAGGCTTCGCGGACTTCACATGTTTATAATCGGAATGACCAGGGTCGGGAAAAGCTACACTATCAAGGGCATCACAGGCCGGTCAATGGCTCATGGCATCAGCTCGGTTATCATTGATCCGGAAGGTGAGTACCGGGGTCTGGTTAAGGAGCTAGACGGAATAATTGTAAAGTTTAAGCCCAATATGGAGGTTATGTTTAATCTCTTCGATATTGAGCCGGACGAGGATGAGGACAGCAAAGAAAAATATATTGACATTGCCGGCAAGGCGGATGACATTTGCCAGTTAATCTCATCCATGCTTGAAGCTCAATACGGTGAGAGAATAACAGCCGATGAGCGTACCCTGGCCGAGAGAGCTGTCAAGGAAGAATACTACGCCAGGGAGATAAACGAAGACCCGGAGAGCATTTATTTGCCAGCCGGCAAAGTAACCGAAGACGGGGCGTATATCGGAAAGTCGTATAAAGAAATGCCCACCATCTCCAGTTATGCCGAAAGGCTCAAAACCATGGGACCAAAAGCGGAGAGGCTTGCTAACATACTTGAACCGTACCGGAGGGGCGGCGGGCTGGGCTTTTTCGACGGCCAGAGCATAGGGAATATATACGACAGCAAGCTGATTGTTTTCGACGTAAAGGGCCTTAAAACCGAATTCCAGCGCATCTATGCCATGTACGTAATGCTTTCCTGGGTGTGGGAAAAGTACATCAAAAGAAATA
The DNA here is from genome assembly GCA_002067205.1 of Pelotomaculum sp. PtaB.Bin104. Lineage (GTDB taxonomy): Bacteria > Bacillota > Desulfotomaculia > Desulfotomaculales > Pelotomaculaceae > MVQL01. The sequence goes on along the minus strand of MVQL01000030.1, from coordinate 9,933 downwards.
AAAAGAGAAAAAGAGTCGTGGTAGATGAAGCCTGGTTGATGATGCTTCACAAGGACACCGCCAAGTTCCTATCGGAAATTTCTCGCCGGGGTGCAAAGTACAATACCTCCCTCATCGTTGGTTCCCAGAGCTTCAGAGAGTTTACCTCAGAAGAAGGGAAAGTTATCATGAACCAGTGCGATACAAAGTTTTTCTTGAAGATGCAGCGCAACGATGCGGAAGAACTGGGGAAAATCTTTTATCTTCCCAAGGAGGTTATCGACAGAATTGAGACCTTCAGAGAGGGCCAGGGTATATTGAAGGCCGGGATGGAAAGCGCCTTCGTTAATTTTAAAGGGTTTCCGTTTGAAGAGCACTTCCTGCGTTCTGATCCGGAAGCCGTACAGGTGAGGTGAGCCCATGCACCCTTCTATATACACGGACAGCCAGTGGCAAGTGATTATGTTCTGGTATACCGTACTTACCTCAATCGGGGGCGGTTTCCTGATGATAACCGTGGTTATATCAGGCTACAGGCAAATGGCCAGTTCATTGAATCCGGGGGTGAGGGTCTCATTTATCGAAGATGTTCAAAGAGCTGGTCTTACCATGATGATTATCGCCCTGGCTTCTTTCTTTATCATTATTTTGTTTAGTATCAATGACGGGTTTGTTTGGCTGTTTGGTAAACTGGTCAATTTTTTCGCGGCAAACCCTCAAGTGGATAAGCCAACCTTAAGCACTGCCGTGGGGATGTTTGAAAATATAGTTGCCGCGCCATTCAAAACGATAATAGAAATATTCAATACAATATTCGGATTAAAAAATCTCGACGAGTTAGTCTTTAACAGCCAAACAAAAATATTTGGCAGCCTGATGAGCAGCATAAACACTGGAAACCCAATTGCCGATGTTGTTTTGAACGGGGCGCTTACTGCTTTCACAATATATTTCAACGCATTATACACTATCCGGAAATGGGTGCTTGCCGCTAACCTGGTAGCCACGCCGCTTATCGCCTGGGTCTGGGCAATGACTGCACAAAGGCATATTCTTGAGATATGGGTTGGGGAAGTCATTCAAACAGTTTTTATGCAGACCACTCACGCCCTGGCTTTGGGTATTTTCGTGAGTATTATGACCTTTACCGGTTCAATCGGCGGCGCTTTTGAGAGTACTGAATGGCTTTCAAGCGGCTTTATCCGTATCGGGATTTATTTTGCCGGTTTTGCCGGGGCTATATGTGTATATGTAATCGTTATACTAGGGACCAAACTATTATTTGTTAGGAACACAAAGACCAGGACCGAAACGATTGAAGGGATGGGAAAAGCCCTTCTTGCCCTGATCATACTGGGATTAAGCGTTTCTATAGCCGGATTCCTGGCGGCACTATTATCCGGTAGTTGGGGGGTTAAGTAATGGGTAACATCACTGTTTGGGACACTTTTTTTATGATGCTAACAGTGATTCCGGTAAGTAAAATGTTCAATATGATATTTATGAAGATGCTTGTCAGGGTAGGTACGGTGAATCAGGAAAAGTGGTCAGCCATCGGCCTGGGCGCGCTGGGTGCGACGTATAGTTTGATGAAAAATGGCGGGGTGCCTGGAATTACAGGCAACATGGCAAGGATGCAGGTTAAGCCTGGACCACCCAGCACTCCAGGCCTAGGTGGTCCCAGCGGTGCTGCTCCGAACATTCCAGGTGCGGGACCAGGTGGAGGCGCAGGGAGCTCTGGCGCAAACTCTTATTCGGGTAATGTTGCAAGCGACATAAGCGGTTACAGGGAGACGCCTTCCGGGTTTTTTATTCCTTCTGGGGTATACGATGATGCGGGTTATGGAAATGAAAACACTTCATCTGGGACTGAAGAGGGCGCTGCCGGCGTTTCTGCGTCCGGTAATGTGTACGGCGCTGGTGCTGGCGGCCCCGGTGCCGTTCCGGAACGGGGCAGCCGCAGGTTGGAGGATATCGTAAATATCGCTTCACAGGCGGGGCACAAGTTTTCAAAGGGAGCTGCTTTCGCCGGGGTGCTTTCTTCTTTTGCCGTACCTGAAGCTGCCCCGGCCATGGCCGGCGTATACGGCGTGGCTGGTAAGGCTTCGGCTGGTTTAGCTTCTACCGCGTACCACGTGAGCCAGGAAATCCGGGAACGTAAAAATAATGGTCAGGATTTTTGGGGAGCAATGAAGGATTTGACAGGTACCACCAACAGGGTGGCCGCGACAACAAAGGTCGCCGCAACTATGGCACTGTCCCCCATGGGTAGAAGGGTGTCTAACTTCGGTACCCAAACCTCGGTGAATGCATATCTGTGGACAAAGGGGCGGTTCGGAAAAAATTAGGTTATTATAGATAAGCTTAAACATTTGATATCTTTGATTATTACCTCGGTAAATGCCGGGGTTTTTTATTGAGGGGGGTTGCTATGAATAACATAGATGATGAATCTTTAGAACAAGCCAAAAAATTAGCTAATTTATTGGGAAAATTTATAAAGCAAGCATTAAAGCCTTATCTACCCGTAATCGCCATCGGCTTCGGTATATTTTTTTTATTGGTAATGCTTATTGCCGGCGTTTATTCGGCATTTCCTTCCACCTGGTCTTTAACCGGTATTGCGCCCACAGCGGAAGACGAGAAGGTGAAGGATGATTACGAGCAACTGTGCGATAAGTACAACGTTAAAGACACATGGATCGTTAACAAAAAACCGGTTTCCCCGGAAGATGGCAACGCCTACGAGTCTAGCCCGAAAAATCCATACTACCCTGGGAAAGGCGTGAGTCTCCTTGGAAAGATGGGTGACAGGTACGGTCACGATGGGGTATTGGCTTTGAGGTGGGGTACGGCGCACGCCGCGACTCTTTACGAAACATATACCTTGAATTTGAAAAAGATTGATAAGGAGTTACAGGAAAAGGTTATCAATGGGCTTCATCCATATTTTTACTATAAAATGAGCTATGTGATTATAGGTACAACAGACGAAGACGGCCAGGTTTCCGTTGAAAAAATCCCCGTTCCGCTGCTCGTAGAAGCATATACCAATCAAGGACACTTTCAGTTTCATTATAAATGGGTCAGTAAAACTATAGGCGCTGGTTCGTCGTCAGTGACAATAACAGAAGAAGAGTTTGTAAGCAGTCAGCAAATTTTGCCGAACAAATGGCAACGGTTGGAAGACTGGATGGTAAACGAGTATAAATTATCTAAAGATGATAAAAGCATTTCTTTAGCTCGTGAGGCCATTTGGGAGGCCGGTAACGGCTATAACAAACATAGTGAATGGCTCAACTGGCTTTTGTTAAACGGCCTTTATTATAATTACGTAACAGGAGCTACCATTCCACCCGAACTAATTTCGTTATTCAAAGAGGCAGAAGCCAAGTATGGAATACCTTGGTGGTTTTCCGCAGCGGTCAGTTTCAAGGAGTCCAGTTTCAGGATAGACGCGGACAACCGTGAGAACTTTCCTAATGCGTCCGTCCATTGTTATGGTCTCATGCAACTGACTGATGAGAATTGGGAAAGAATTTCGCGTCAGCTTGGTTTTGATCCCGTTCTTGACAGGGACAATCCGAGGGCGCAGATATTTTGCGGAGTGTATATGTTGAAAAACTTGTTCGGCGATATTGACTGGAACGGTGACTGGAGGGGTGCCACGCTTTCCGGCCTTGCTTTTTATGGTGGATTTAGAGGAGACAATGCACTTGAAAGATGCAAGAATGAGTATGCAAGTGTGATTTGGGGCATAGCAGACAATTTCAAAAATGCCACTCCATGGCCCGTGCCAGGTTATTATCATATCACCTCGCATTTTGGAGACACGGAAGGGCGCGACCATGTCCACCAGGGCATTGACATAGCCTGCCCGGTGGGTATCTCGGTCGTTTCCACTTCAGCGGGCAAAGTCATTTACGCTGGATGGCAAAACCCGGCCGATACAACAGAAGGATTCGGTATGTATGTGTGCGTTGAGGACAACTTGCATATGTATTATTACGGGCACTTGAGCCAGATAACCGTGTCGGCGGGTCAGGACGTAAACCAGGGTGACACGGTTGGGTTTTCGGGTAATACAGGGTCATCCACCGGGCCTCATCTTCACTTTCAGATAAACAATCTTACTGCTAATGGTGATAAGGGTCAGGCCATAGATCCTCTTACGGTGTTAATTGTGCCGGAACAATAAGAAATTGAAGCCGGCGAAGAAAGGTGACTTAGCTTATTTAAAAGGACTACGAGAGGAAAAAAGAAACGGGCTATATAACCCGTTTCAAGCAAAGAAAGTAAGAACCCTTTTTCAATAGAATCAGCCGAACGACCCAATGGACGGCCATGTACCGATACCTGTTAATCCCTTAGAACGGAACCTGCCGATACTGTATTTGCTGAAGAGGAGATGTTTAAAAATGACTAAAAAAATTAATAACAAAGAAAATAACAGATTTATCTTAAACACTGCAGTTGGAGTTTTTATAACCTGGTTACTTATATTAGTATTTATTGATATTATAATGTCATTGCATCATAAATCGGGATTAGAAATGTTAGAAGGGATACTTTTTTTTAATGCAATATTGTTCTTTCTTGGATTGTGTTGGGTAATATATATTACAATATACTTACTTAAAAGTACTGTCCCAGTTAGTAAAAGAGAGTTTAGCAAGGATTCCGCTACAATAAAAATAACTAAATAGAATAAAAAATGCATGTATCCCTAAAAGATATTTATCATAAAATCTAGAAAGCTTTAATAATGAACGATATAAGATTTCATTTTTATACCCTATAGGCCAAAGTGCGAAAGTTATTGATTGGGCAAATGTGAATATTGACGCAAAAACGAGTGGCAGCAAACCTAGAAACTGAACGAATGCAAAAAGGGAATAATCATTAATGCCCACATCATTTCCTTGCTTAATGCTGTTTAAATAGTTTAGGTAATCTTGACCAATATTAGGGTTAGAAAAAACCCAAAAAATATATATTATTGATAACCAACTTATAAAAGTCCAAATTCCTGCAAATTCGATCCTTCGTTCTCTGATAAAACTCACTATCATTGACGTTATAACAACCGAACTCCCAAAGGCAATAGTACGCCACCCCCAGAGAATGATAACATCTCTATATTTCGCAAAAATTGTAACTACAAGAATAAAAATAACAAAACTAATTAACAAATATGCCCATATATCATTACCAGAAGAACTTGAAGTGCTTTTTGGTACTCGCTCAGTAATTATTTTTTCACGATATTCAGTCCTAATTACATTTTGGTGAAACTGAATGATTGTAGGCCTGTCTGGATTGCCTTTTGAGGTTAGTAGCACCCCGCTAAGAATACCCGAAACAAAAGAGATTATAAAATTTAGGATAATATCAGAAATTGATATATTTATCACTCCTCTCGACAAGATTATTTATATTTCTACTTAATAGTAAATAATTCCTGCAGTATGTAAAACGTGTTGGTAAATATATCTTACTCAAACAAAAACAACCTGCTTGGTTGTTTCTTTTTTGAGATGACCAAACGCATAAAAAATAATTCGGAAAATATCCTTTGATAGCATTTTGGGCCTTAAAAAAGTGCACTTATCCTGAGTAAATTAGAAAAAACCATCAATAGATATTAAAAAAATCGGAAGGGGTGATGACATGACAGGGAAAATATTTGCCGCAAGCGGCATAGAGGGACTTGACTTGAAACTGGAATCTATTTTGCCAAGCCACGGTATGGAACTCGTAGGAACTTGTTACCACAGAAGTGTGCTAGAAAAAGTAATTAAGGAAACCGGGGCCGATACTGTTTTGATGTCCCCAAAACTGGCGGGGTTGATAGATGAAAAGGATTTTATTGATTTGATTTATTCATTTAGAGTGACGGGGTTAAGGGTCGTTATTCTGCCTGGAAACCCGCATTTGGATAGTACTAAGAAGTTGGTCATGGAACTTGTCCCTTTAGGGGTTTACGATTTCATTTACGATGAGGTAAAAGTGGACGAAGTTGTTGAAAGGTTGCTTAATCCTATGGACTTGGGGGATCTTCCTTCTGGTATTGTCAAAACTGCAATTGAAAATGAAAAAGTAAGTGCAGAGTTGGAAAAATCCTTGCCTACGGAAAAAATCAAAGTAAAGGAAGGTAGTTTAAAGGGGAAGCTCAGGGACATCTCAAAGGGTTTTTTTGCAAATAAAAAAAGAGACTTTATCAATTCTGAGGTTGATGTCAATGAAGATTTAGAACAAATTAATTATGGAAATGAGATTTCTTCAAATTTGCCGGAAGGGTTTTATATCTTTGGCAAAACACAAGGACCAAAGAGTTATACCTCAATTAAAGAATTATGTACGGCGTCTCCTCAGGCAGTTTTGATTTTTTCTTCCGGACCCAGTTTGCTTGAAACTATAAAAACATTGCGGCGGGAGATCGCTCTTTCTTACGTACCGATTGTGGTAGTTGGTAAAACCAACGAGTTAGAGTGTTATTCTGCTGGTGCCGATGAGTGTGTTCAGGAGCTTAACGGTGGGGCAATTAATCGCATTCAGGCCAGATCTGCCAAAATGCGTGAAATGTGGGATAAGGCTGTTAGAGACGACCTTACCGGACTATACAGAAAGCAATTTCTTGAGAGCTATCTGTCGGAACAAGTACGGCGCTTCTGTGAAACTGGGGTGCCGTTCAGTGTTATGATGGCCGATCTGGATTATTTTAAGCGGGTTAACGACACCCAAGGCCACCAGGCCGGGAATATGGTTCTTAAAAAGTTTGCCGCTTTTCTGCAAGCTGGTGTACGCCAAACGGACATAGTGGCGCGGTACGGTGGGGAAGAGTTTTTGGTGGTGTTCCCGGGGGTTGAGGATGCGTGGGCGATAGCCAATAAGTTATGTGGCGATTGGGCAGGTAAGGAGATCATTCTTTCCGGAAGTAAAAAAATCAGAAGTACCTTTTCCGCAGGCCTAGCGGTGATAGGCAAAGATGCCGCTGATGTGGATGGAATTATTGAGACTGCTGATAGGGCGCTTTACCAGGCAAAGAAATCCGGTAGAAACCGGGTCGTTGCGGCAGCAGCGGTAGCCGAAAACAATTCCAGGGTAGTTGTGGTATTTGGAACCGAAGGCGCTTTCGTCGCTGCTAATTTAGCCGCATCGCTGACCTGGCAGGGCCGTACCGCCTGTCTTATTGACCTTTCCCCTGAGCACAGCGCGGCTGATATTTTCAGTACGGAACCCCAAGGACTTGAACAGGTAAGGGGTGATCCGGTCGGGGCCTGGAAAAAAGGCGGTCGGCCGAAAGAGCTGCCGGGTCTACTAATAACAGCCGCACCTCCGGATAATTTAGAGGACTTAGCAGAAACCTTGCCGTCCGATTTCATAATCGTTCACGCGGGGAAGTCACAACTTGAACTTTCAGGGAACGAAGGTACGGTTATAAAAACTTACCGGGAAGGCGGCAATGTTATTTTAAAGGTAGTATCAAGTGGAAGCGAGGTGTATATAATCTCAATCGGGCATTTGTCAAACGTATTCGACAAGGCCTGCAGACGGCGTGTACCAGTCATGCTTCTTTCTCCCGAAATGGCCGATGCCTTTGCAAATTTATCAGCAAATATATTTTTTAGCGAAGGAGGTTGATGGAAATAAAAATATTCGCGATAGGTAGTGAAAAATTTGTGCGCAGCTGCCGTTCCGCGCTAGATGAAGTATTCGTAGAAGGAGAGCCCGGCTCAGAAGATATCGTTATTGCAGAAATGTCATATTTGAAAGATGTCAAGAATTATTCAACTGCGAAGGTCTTTGTGGTCAGCCCTCCATCATTGGATGTATGGCGGGCAGCCACAATGGCAGGTGTAACAGTTTTAAGCAGTGTGGAAGCCGTGGTTCCAAAGATACATTCATACAGTGGATTACGTCAGACGAAAGGGAACGGGATCGGGATTACAAATTTAAAGAAGATAAATATTAGGCCGGAAAAGGAAGAACCACCAGTGCCGGTTAGGGAAAAACCACAATTAGTACAAGAACATAATGAAGTAGAAAAACCCGCATTGTTGCTTAACATCTCCCGGAATAGCAAACCGGAAAAGAAAATTAACCACACTCCATTTAAAAGAAGGGGAAGGTTGATATGCGTATATTCTCTCGTTGGCGGGGTAGGTAAGACAACTATCTCGTTAAACTTGTCCGAATTGCTGAGATATAACGGTTTTGATGTCTGCTTAGTCGACTATGATTTTAATACTGTTGGTACTACGGTATTTTTCTGGCCGGTAAATATGCCAACCCCGTCAGAAACAATCCTTCTCTGGGAGGACTTTCCCCTGGACAGAAGAGAGTCACGGGAAACGGTTGAAAATTTTCTTGTAAGAGTACCTTTCGGGTTCCACGTCCTGCCGGCACCAAAGGACATCTTGCCGTCATCTTCAATCTCTGACGTACTGCCCGGTACCGTGTTAGACGTGCTCTTAGACCACTTCGATTTCGTTGTTGCCGACCTTGGACCAGACTTGAAGCATTTTGGTCCGAAGAAAACACTTTCCATGGCCGATACGGTTCTGATGGTCGCCAGGCCTGATGAAGTTTCCATTTCAGGAGCAGCCCGCTTTTTAAGCAACGTCGGAACCGGTAAACTGATTCGGCCCGAAAGACTTAGATTTGTTGTGAACCGGGACCGTCCCCGGGCGCCCAAAAGGCCGAGAGAGGTAGCGGATGAAGCCGGTTTGAGTTTGGATTTTGTACTGCCCGAGGACGAACAGTCCCTTGCTGAGGCCATAAACCGGCACACATTGCCTGTCAATCTGAAAGAATCCCCGCTGGCCGACGCAATTATTGCCCTTGCCGAGGGTATTATCCCTGACTTTGAAGTAAAACCCATTAAGGTGAGTTCAAAAGGACTTTGGGCAAAGATAAGTGGATTTTATGCGCGATTATTAAAAAAGAAAGGAGTTGGTTAATCTGAAAATACAGTTAACCTTAGACAACCCATCGTTGCTTGACTGGTTGAAAAAAAGGCTGTCAGAGCATGAAGTTATTCATGGCACTCTCGGTGAAACAAATAACTCGGACATAGTTGTTTGCGGACCCGGCCAAGGTGACGATTTGGAGGATTACCTTGGTATAATTGAGACTTTTGTAAAAGAGACCGGAGCTACAATACCGGTTATCTTTGTTTTAAATGAGAATTCAGATGAAGTAAAAAACCGACTAATATCTTTTGGTTTATCCGAACACTGGATCGTGTCACCGCCTCACGGCCAGACCATACGCGCTTCAGATGTTTTAAAGGCTATAAAGAAGGCTGAAGAAAATGCGGCCGAACTGGACCCGCCGGTGTTCTTGGATAACGTCACCAGCAGTGTAGTAGAAAACACGCCTGAAATAAGCAATCAGGTTATCTGCATAAGCTCATCAAAAAGAGGCTGCGGCTGTGACACGGTGGCAACCTCTCTGGCTGCCCACGCTGCCGAAGCAGGCCTTAAAACGGCATTTATTGATCTGGGAGATCCCCCTTGCGCGGGTTTTCACTTTGGTATTCCCGAACCCGTGAATGTTCAAGTGCCTGCGGTTTATGAAACTAAGTGGAGCACACTGGTTGTGCCCGGGTATGAAGTGGAAGCGATTTTTGATGATGTTGTATCAAATCATGATGTTACCATAGTAAGTTCTCCAAACCGGTTAATTCAACTCGAAGGCAGCAAAAACGTAGTTTTGCTTGACCGTGACATCCAGGTCGTTGAAATAACTTCCGCCAAAATCGCGGATTTCGACAACTCAACGATCATTTTTGTCAACCGTTCCTCGGAGAACGGCAAGCCCGACGCAGCGTGTATTTTTGAGCAAAAAGGCTTTGAAGTAATTACAGCTGATACCGACACCAACGGCTGCATCAGGGCGCTTGCCGACTGCAAACCCGCGCTCACAAGGAGTCCCCAGGTGGCTCAGGCT
>MVQL01000029.1 GCA_002067205.1 Pelotomaculum sp. PtaB.Bin104 | reverse complement strand
GAATAAATATGCAATATGGTGCATAAATATACAGGATTAGGTCTGTACACTAAAGGCAATATATTAAAGCAAAGGGAGGCGTGGAGTATGGCGCATGCAGGTGGGAGGCCGACGAAATTCAGGGCGGAATACGTGGAGCAAGTATATAGGCTGTGCTTACTGGGCCTTACCGACGCAGAATTGGCTACATCGTTTGATGTGGAAGAGCAAACTATAAATAATTGGAAAATAGACCACCCAGAGTTTTTTGAGTCCATCAAAAAAGGTAGAGAAATAGCGGACTCCGAGGTAGTGGAAAAGCTGTTGCATCGTGCCAAAGGATATAGTCACCCAGAGGATAAAATTTTTCTCCATGAGGGGCAACCGGTCATCGTGCCAACCACTAAGCATTATCCTCCAGACACCGCAGCCGCCTTTATATGGCTTAAAAATAGGCAGAGTAGCAAATGGCGAGATAAACAGGAGATCGAGCATACCGGCAATGTACCGATTCGGGTCACTTTTACTAGGCAGGAGTAGGGCGCAGGCTGGTTTGCCGGCACGTTTCTTGTCGTGTCGCTTCATTATATTGCTCGTCATGGCGCGATGCTTTATATTGCATCGTCTTGTTCGTCTTGACGATGTTTTTGTTTTTATGTAAACTTATATAAAATTCCACAAAACCAGCAATATCAATCCTTTTCATGTTCGCTACCTATTACCATGTTCCGAGAATGAACATTATGTAAAGTTCAGACAATTTCTATTTTCCTTGTGGCAGTAAGAGTAAGACTGTTCGCCCCTTATTATGTTATGTATAAACATGGCTAATTTGGGGCTATTTTTGTATATTTATGCAGTAGTGTGTGCTGTTAGTGGTGCGCTATATGTAGTAGGTGCGTGGTGGTGCGTAGTAGGTATTGCGCAGGGGATCACGATACTACCCCCCCTCCCCCCGGCATCATTGGGTGGCGGGTATCACTATATATAGGCCCACTCACAAAATTTTTTGCAAACAAAAAGGCAAAATGTCTAATTTACAATATTATCCATAAAAGCCGGCTATGTAACTCAGCTATAGATTAAAATAATTTGTTTGTTTATAACAAAGGAAGTGCCACCTATGCCCAAGGCAACGGCCAAGAAGCCCAAGAAAATCGACATAAACTGGGTGCCGCAGCCGCGCCAGCTAACATTTCTTCGGGCTTGCGGCCTGGCGTTTCCATTTGAAGGCGGTGAGCCCAGTCCCCCAGTAGCTACCGTCATAGGATACGGTGGTGCCGCTGGAGGCGGCTGAGCAAGTCTGATGCTCTCCTTGGAGTCGCTATTGTTGCCGGACTTTATTTTCCTGGCATAAACATAGGCTATTTTCGGCGCGAGTACCCGCAGTTGGAAGGTCCGGGCGGCGCTATAATGCGTTCGCAGGAGCTAATGTCATCCTGGGCGGACTGGAACGGGACTCAGCGCCGATGGACGATGCCGACCGGATCGGTATTGCAGTTTTGCCACTGCAAGAATGAGGAAGACGTTTTTAATTACATGTCTCAGCAATTCGACATTATTCTATTGGATGAATCGACGCAGTTTACTCGGTTTATTTATCGTTACTTATTAAGCCGTAACCGCGCTACAAAAGACAGAGTAACTCCGTTTATGGCAATGGCAACTAACCCCGGAAACGTTGGGCATTCATGGTTCAAATCAGAGTTTGTTGACTGTGGTCCTCCGGAGCAGGTTCATTCCGTTGAAGTGGAAGAAGGCGTTTTTGAAGATCATATTTTTATTCCGGCGTTTCTTTCAGATAACGAAATTCTGGAAAAGCGTGACCCGATGTACCGCAAAAAACTGGAATCGCAGCCTGAAATATACAAAAAACAACTCCTTGAAGGTGATTGGGATATTTTTGCCGGGCAGTATTTTTCAGAGTTCCGGCGCAATATTCACGTCTGTAAGCCGTTTGATATTCCGAAATGGTGGAAGCGTTTTCGTTCCCTGGACTATGGGCTGGATATGACCGCTTGCTACTGGTGGGCTGTATCGACATATGGGATTTGCTATATTTACCGCGAACTGCACCAGTTGGGTTTAAGGCTGTCGGAAGCCGCTAAAAAAATACTTGCCATGACCCCAAAGGATGAAAAAATAGCGTATACCGTAGCCTCACCCGACCTCTGGAATAAACGCCAGGAAACCGGGACCAGCGGCAGGGAGATAATGGCCCGTGAAGGGCTGTTTTTGACCAAAGCAAAGCATGACCGTATAGCCGGCTGGCGGACCCTCCGTGAATACCTCGCGCCATATGAGGACGAGCAGGGAATATTAACGGCGAGACTGCAAATTTTTGACCATTGTATAAATCTTATACGCTGCTTGCCCCAGCTGCTTCACGACGAACACAATCCCGAAGATGCGGCGGACAAGCCACACAGTATTACGCATGGGCCGGAATCCGTACGCTACGGAATAATGTCTCGCCCATCGAAAAGCGTTGATGACAGCTTGAAATTTACCGAGGGTATGTCGGAGTCCGCTAAAAAAGGCGTTATTGTTAATCTGGAGTTTGAGCGGAAGTATAGGGAAGAATTGGCGCAGCACCGGGTTAGGTGGTGAGAAGCAATCAGCTATGAATATTATTGACGGACTTAAAAGCGTAGCCGGAAAAGTGGTGAAAAAAGTGACTGATAAGCGAAAGCCGATTAAACAAGAACAGGCGGACAGCGATCTTTTACATTTTTGGAAAAAGCAGCTGGAAGCTGACCGCAGAGTCAAAAAACCTTTTGATGCCTGGTTTGATAAGTGGAATTCTGAATACGAGGCCGGGCGAAGTTTTGATAACTTGTCAGATATCGCTACAAACGACAAAACCCCCCGGACTATCGTAAATTTTCCTCGCATGATTATTGAAAGCCAAGTTGATTCAGTGGTGCCGGACCCTGATTTTAAGGCCGTGGCCAAAGACGATGAAATGCCGGTGGCTACTTTGAAAAATTACTGCATGTATGTAGTTAGATCGGCAAATCCGTCACTTGATGAAATAAATCTGGGAAATGAGCGCCGTACTATGAAGTACGGCATTTCGTTTATAAAAGTTCATTGGAACAACGCTATTAAAAAAGCCGGTTATATTGGTGATATTGAGCTTTCCAATCCGCACCCGAAGGACATTATTCCTAATCACGGTGCCAAGGATATGGGTATGGACGACATGGAGCACTATCACCATGTTACTAACCGGCATGTTAAATATATTTTACGGAAATGGCCGCACCTGACTAAGCGGGAAATCGAGGACAAAGCCGTTCTTTACAGGGAATTTGACGAGATGGTCGGGGATCAGCGGATAAATGTAACCGATCAGGAGTCCGGGGACAAAGAAGCTAATCTGAATAAGTATACGATAATTGAGACTACCTACCTGGATGAGGACGGCGATATATGTAAGCTGTGGTGGTCCGGTGATTTGCTTATCAAGCATATTCCGAAGTTCTTTTATCGCCGCGACGAAAAGGGTAATCCAATTGCGACCGAAGTTTTAGAAGAGGATTTACAGGTTCGTGCCGGCATAAATCCGCAAACCGGTGAACCGATTATGAAAACCGTCCCTGCCGGAACGGAAGTAGAGTATTACATACCGAAAAGCTGGGACTTGGTTGCTATACCGTTTATTCCCCGTGACAAATGTTGGTGGCCGGTGTCCATGATGGAGGATATTCACGATCTGAATGAGTCAATCAAGAAAATACTTTATACCATAGAGGAAGGCTACCTTCGTGGCCGAAAGAAAATTATCGTGTCGTCCGAGGAAATTAAACAAAAAATCCTTGATCCGTTTTCTGAGATTATTGTTTCTGGCGATCCGCAGTCAGTCCATGAAGTAGAACTTGGGCCTGGTACAGACGGCTTAGTGTTAATGGAAAAAATGAAAGAATACCTCCAGCTTATTACCGGCGCGACCAATGCTGCTCTTGGTATGAGGACGCCGGGTAGCACGTCCGGTAAGCAGGAGTTGGTATACGTCGAGCAGGCAGCGCAGAAAATTTCTCTCAAGGGAGTTTATAAGGCGGCGGCTTATAAACGGCTTTACCGGGTAATAGCGGACTTCGCTATGGCGTTCTGTGATGATGACCGTCCATTCAGGTTGGCCGGTGACCGCGAGCAAGAGATATATGGAAGCTTTAACCGTTTAAATCTCTTGAAGGATTTAAAGGGAAATATTGTATTCCCCGATCTTGATATCGAGACTACGGCGGAACCGGCATTTATGAAGGCAAAGGGCGAAGTATTTAATAACCTGGTGCTTTTGGCCGGGCAGGGACGGTTCGAGAGTACGCCGTCGAATCTTTTCTTAATTAAGGTGCTGGATAAGCTTGGGGTGCCTCACCTTAAGGATTTGATCGCTTCAATGACGGCGGAAATAGAGCAACAAAAGGCTATGGCGCAGGGACAAGGGCAGCCAGGAGGGGCGCAGTCGCCGCAAACACAGCCGCAAGGACAACCCGGACAACCGTTGCCAGATCAACCCGGAGGCCAACCTGTGGGGCAATTTGGAGGCCAGGGGGATCAACCGCAACTCGATCCGGCGATAGCGGAGGCGTTAGGGCAGAATCCACAACTGGTTCAGGCCTTATATAGCTTGTCGCCGGATGCGCAGCAGGCTTTTTTCTTGGCTTCGCCTGAACAACAGGCGCAAATGTTAATACAACTTCAACAAAGTTTACAGGGAGGTATACGGTAAGATGGCAAACAAAACAAAGGTTGTGACCGGGAAAACGAACCTGTCTGCTACCAAAACCAAAGGTAAGAAAATGCCCGGCAAGGCCAACGTACTTGCGTGTGTGTCGGTCTATAAACCAACCATTTATTTGGATAACAAGCAGATACCGAAAGGAATCGACAGTGCCCAGATAGGTAGTAAGGTGCAGATGGTTGTTACTGGGAAAATTATATCAACATCCGAGCGACAAGACAGAGACGGCAAGAATCGGAGTATATCAATCGAAATCGACAAAATCAAACCAAAGAAAGGTGGTAAATAATATGACTTTTGGTGAAGCGTTTGAACAGGTGAAGAAAGGTAAAGGTATGCGTCTCCCTAAATGGCAACCGGATGTAGTAATTAAGGCACAGTATCCGGATGCCAACAGTAAAATGACTGCACCGTACCTGTATGTTAAAAGTAGATTCGGTAGAGTGCCCTGGAAGGAAACCATGATTGAACTGTTTTCTGATCAGTGGGTGGTTGTGGATGGCTAAAGGCAAAAAGTTCGCCGAAGTAAGCCGCACCATAACTAAGAACGGCAAAAAATTCGGGTGTAGTTGCGGCAAGGATGACAACGGTTATTTTGTCTATACCCATCGTGCGCGAAGCAAAAGCTATGAATCGCTACAGAAGATACCTATAAAGGTTTTGAAATTTATTGATTCAACCGGGTAAAAGCAACAAAAAGTAGTTACCTAAACCAATGAAAGGAGGAATCCATCCATGGCAAAGAATCTTCCGAAACCGATGCCGGCTAGTGCCACATTTACTTATGACCTGGGAACCGGCAAAAAACAGCCAGATGTCACAAAGAAGATTAAGGGCGGAGATCTCCGGGCTAAGCCTGGCCAAAATAATGGCCGCTAATCTCAACCAATTAAGTAACTAAATACTAAAGAAGCGGGATCGGCAAACCTGCTTCTTTTTCTTTTGTAGTTACTCAAAAACATCGAATAACTGCTTTTGCTTGACACGCCGGAAAGGACGGCGCAATTCCCTGGCGAGGGTAAACGCGGAGGTACGATTTTATGTTTGGTGTCGATGTTTTAGGTTTTGATTTTTCCCGGTTTAAGGGTATGTATCCAGACGTCGGCGGTTCTGGCAGCGGAGATGGTGGGGCCGCGTCCACCGCAGACCCCGGCGATTCTAATATATCAATTGGCGAAGGACAGGCGAAGTTCACCGGAGGCGAAACCGACATTCAACAGGATGATTCTGTCGTCGCTGGGCAGAAAGAACAGAAGCCTATCCAAACGCCGGAACAGGACAAGGCGTTTGCGGATCTGCGTCGCCGCGCCGAGGCTGCGGAACGCAAGATTCAGCAGTATAACCAGATAGTGCAGCAAAATTTTGGTCAAACCCACGGTCTAAACGACATGGACAGTTACTTTAATGCGGTGAATCAAACATTGCAGCAACAGCAAGTCAGCCAGCAACAGCAAGTGGAGAAATACCGCAGTGAGAAAGAGGCGCAGCTTGAGTCACAGGGTTATAACGTCCGGGAAATTCGTGAGATTTTTCGCACCGATCCGGTATTTATCCGGATGAATCAGGAAAATCAGGCGCTTAAGCGACAGCTCGCCACTGATCAACAACAGCGTCAACAAGAACGTCTTACCCAACAGATTATGGCTGACCATGTAAAACTGCGCGATAAATATGGCGATTTGGTGCCTGATTTGCAGGATTTGGATGATAACACTGTTGCTTTGATAAAGCAGGGTATTCCTCTTCGCGCAGCATGGTTGCAGGCTAACGAGGACGCAATTCTCGAACATGCTAAAACAACTACGAAAGCAAAAACTATACGAGATATTGGAAGTAAAAATCATTTGGATACTGAAAAAGGTGGTGCCGGGGAATTTGAAGCGCAGATTGACTTATCGAATGATGAACTTAGGACCTGGCGCGGTATTTTCGGCAAAAAACTAACTGTTGCGCAAATCAAGGAAAAAGTAAGTAAATACAGGAAGGCGGCTAAAAAGTAGCCGCTTTTACTTAAATAGGGAGGGTAATAAATGGCAATTAAAATTGTCGGTAATATCAATACGGGTATTTTGAAATCTCGTATTGTCAGCAATATTTACATGACTGATTCAGAAGGTGCCGTGGAAGGCGCAGCGTACAAGCTTAGTTCGCGCCGGTGGACTTTGGCGGCGACAACTGACAGAATCTATGCTGTTTGTCGCAAGGCTGCTGGCGCCGGCACTGATGTATTGACACAAATGGAGCTTATTAAGGATGGTGATATCCTTGAAATTGACTACACCGGTACTCCGAACGTTGCGTTTGAGCCCGGACTTGAAGCGGCAGTACTAGACGCTACCGGCCTTCTCGTCAACGCAGCTACTGTTTCCGGTGGACATTTGTTGATTCTGGAAAAAGATACTGTCAATGCCAAAGTTAAGTGTGTTGCGATTAAAAACTTTGGCAACGCATCGTAGGAGGTGTGAATAGTGGGTGTAATGATTCAAGATTCAAGTCAATTTAATAAACTTGTCGGGCTTTATGAGGTACCCTTATTAGAGTATTGGCAGTATACTTATGCCGATGCCATTAAGGACTCCATGATTAAGGAGCTTTTTTCTGAGGAATCTACGGATAATCCGGCAGAAGCGATTTCTGAAATGGTTGGTAAGGTGGACTTTACTAAGTGGAACGGTGAGTTTACTTACGGAAGTCAAAAGGAAGGATTTACTAAACAGTTTACTCCCGTTGTATGGCAAGCCGGGATGGCTTACGATAGATTTTTACTGAGTAATGCTAAGCTTATTAATCTAAAGGACGATACTTTCAAGTTTGCTCTTGCCGCCGCCAGATTCCGCGAGGCATGTGCTTCCGGCATCTTTACCTATGCTAATCAAGCCGCTGGTTACAATGTGAACGGGGAACAGCTGTTATGGAATATCGTGGCTGACGGCAAGCCAATTGCCAGCGCCGCGCACACTAGCGCGGGGTATGACGGGACACAAAGCAACTTGCATACTCTGGAGCTAAGTGAGGAAAACCTTGAGACTGTTTGTCAGGCTATGTTTGATTTGAAGGATTCTAATGGCGATCCGGCAAATCTTCAGCCTGATACTCTTGTCGTGCCGACTGCTCTTCGCAAGAAGGGCTTGGAGATTATTGGCGGTGAAGGTAAGGTTGACACTGCTGACAATAATCCGAATATATATCATGGCTCAATGCGTTTAATCGTATGGAAGCAGTTCCGCAAACAGGCTGGAAAGACCGGGCAGCCGTGGGCTGTTGCTGATTCGGCCAATCTTCAACAAAGCCTCAAGGTTCTTAATCGCCTTGAATCGGGCGACGATTACGAACTAATTAGCTGGAAAGACGAGCGTGTACAAACGTGGTATTTTGGGGCCTTGCAATGGCTGGTAATGGGGGCATTCGATTGGCGCCCCGTGCAGTTCAGTATACCTAATTAGCGTATTTAAACAGTAGCAATAGAATGGCCTTCCCGGGAAGGCCATTCTATTTTAAGGGGGTACATTTTTATGAAAGGTACAGGTTTTAAAGATAATATCCGCATAGAAGAAGGTTCCGGCAATCGCTCCGTAGTTCTTCGTGTCCAAGAGGCCGCTATTGCTTATACTGACAATGCAAAATCGCTTATGACTATTCCAGATGGCGCGAAGATTCATTCTATCAGTGTTGATATTACTACCGGTTTTAACGGTACCACTCCTACTTATGATCTTGGTTATGCCGCGGACGCGGACGCTGTAGTGGATGGTGGTACTTTATCTACTACGGCGGGGCGTTCGTCCTTTACTCCGCCCGTCGCAACCGCAGGCCAATGGAACGGGGTAGCTTCGGGCAAGCTGATCGGTACCTTTGTCGGCGGCGGTACCAATACTACTGGCGCCGGAATTCTCAAGGTGGCTTATTATGCTTCGGTATAGCTGTGCAAATATATGAAAAAGTTTGTGAGGAGGCTTAAAAATAGCCTCCTTTTTCTTGGAGGGGTTTATGCTATGCAACCTATACAATTTACAAAAAGTATTGTTAATTTTACCGATACTGAAAAATTGCTTTATCTTATTTTGCAGGAACTTCAAAAAATAAATGAATTTTTATCAGACCCTAAACAATCAGAGCTTGTTTCCGATTTGGAACCTGTGTCTGTGCGGCCAGTACGCAAGGTCACAGAGGAAAAAGTAAACAAGGCAAACAAGGCAAATAAGGTAAAAGAAAAAGCAAGCAAAGAAGCGACTTACGACCCTAAAAATAGATCAAAGTCTTGTAAAAAATGCGGTAAAAAGTTTACCGCATGGGGCGATTTTATTAAACATATGCAAGAACATGCGAAAGTTGCCGGAAAGGAGTGAGCTTAATTGTCATATCTTACTAAACTGCCGTCCCAGTGGACAGTGACCGGCGACAGTACGGCTAATGCCGCCGTAACGATAACCAAGGCCGCACAGCCTAATAAAAAACATTACATAACTGCTATTGAGGCCGTTGTTTCCGGTGCCGCCGTTGGGGCCGCCGATGTTGCCGTTGAACTGCGTGACGGTTCGACGGTTAAATGGAAATCAATTATTGGTGCTGCTGCGGTGCAGGGAACTAGGGTCGTCATGGCATTCTCGCACCCGGTAGAGCTGTCAACCAACGCAGCCGCTAATCTTTACGCGGCGGCGGGAGGGACCGGTGTTATCATAACGCTGAACATGGCTGGTTTTACTGCGTAACGCGTAAAGGGGGTGACTTTCGTGTCTGTAACTTTTGGAGATGTTCGTCGTTCCACGCTTGCGTTACTTGACGAATACGACACTGCTGGAGCGATAAAAACGACGTCGGATGTGACCGTAAAGATACGGGATTTTACAAACAAGGCGCTGGTTGATCTGGCAGGCACGACAGCCAAAATTCACGGGGAGCATTTTATTGTTCACGCGCCGGTAAATAACGATTCGATAAATGACGCTTCAGGCATTAAAACTTTTCTGCCAGATAAGGCGGATATATCTATATCGCTAGCAGGTGCTAAATCATGCTATTTCGAGGCAACTGGGCCGGGCACGGCGATAATTGAAGAGGCCGCATTAGGCAGTGACACGTATACGAATATTGAAACGATAACCATTCCGGCGACAGTAACGGAGTTTACTGAATATCGGCGGCTGATAGCGCCGGGCGCGGCGACAAACACAGTAAGGCTTCGGTTTACGGGATCTTGTGTTTTTAATGTAAGAAACTATGTTCTTTATCCCTATACGTGGTCCTCGCAGGCGGATGTGCAGCAGAATAGGCCGTATTTTTGCTACGATTTGCCTTCTGACTTTTTGCAGCTTGATAACGTAATGGTGCGTAAAGATGTGCGGCGGTTTGTGCCGTATACGACCTTCGACCTTCGACCGGACAAAACGATTTGGTTTGACCGCTATGATGCGCCGGCTGAATTCCTTGTCCACTATTGGCGCATGCCGACATTGTTTATTTTTACGGAAAACGAGGTAATGGATGACGCTATGGTGTTCGGCATCGACACGAGCGGCGCAACGCCAACTTACCGGGTAGATGACGCGGCGGCGCTGATAATTCCATTTTTCAATGCCGCTCACGTTTTGCTGTCCGAGGGTTCCAGTGGCTTAACCAGCGGGGCAATGCTTCTCAATATATATGAGACGCGTAAAGTTTTTCTCGTAACCAACAAGATAGGGGCACAGAGTCACGGCTACAATATTTTGGGGTGGTGATCTAAACGGCAAAAGCAATTCAATTTAAATTGCCGGAACTGCCGGACGAACTACCGCCCTTTGAGCTTTTACGCATTGACCTGGGGATCAATGTTCGTGACGAACACAGCCAGATAGGAGACGGGCAATCTCCCTATTCTTCTTCCACTGGTCGTCCCGGAGCGCTAAACGTGGTCAGCGACGGGAAAGGCGGCATCAAGAAACGTAATGGTTACACGAAAGTATATGAAACCTCCCTGGGTACTGGCGCAATACATGGCATATGGGATTATCTCAAAAGGTCCGGCATAGTAACTCGCATTATTCATCATGGTACTAAGCTATACACCCAAAGTGGCAGCGATCAGCCGGTGGAAATTCTCGGCGGTGTGGCCGATACAAAAGGTGTGGCTTTTACCTATAATGACATTTTTTACTATATTGATGGTACGCAATACTGGCAATACAACGGCACTTCGGCGGAGGCGGTAACGCCTTACACTCCGACCATTACAACTGACCGCAATCCTGATGGTACGGGCGGCGCAAGCAATGAGGAATTAAACCAAATTAGCGATAGATGGAAAGATTCTTTTAGTGGCGACGGAGTGACAACCACATATCTTTTATCTTTCACCGAATTATCTGCAACAGAGGTGATTGTTACCATAGACGGCGCTACAAAAACGGAAAATACTCATTTTACCGTTAATCGCACAAATGGGACGGTTGATTTTACCGGGGGCACTTCCCCCCACGGCGCTCCCGTTTCCGGTACCAATAACGTGGTAATCCAGGCTGAAAAGATCGGTCTAAACGATCATTCTTTCATTAAGAAATGCAAATATGTGTCTCTATTCGGCGGTAAGAATGATACTCGGGTATTCCTAACCGGCAACCTGGATTACCCGGCTACGGTTTATTGGTGCGATATAGACAACCCGCTATATTTCCCGGTGAACAACTACAACGATATTGGTTCAAGCGCTGACTTTAATGTTGGACTAATGTTCCAGTATGACATGCTTATTGTGTTGAAACATAATTCTATTTGGCGTATTGAGTACGAATTTGATAGCTCCACAAATACCGGCACATTTGCATCTTACCCCCTAAACAGTGGTATTGGTTGCGATATGCCACACAGTATTCAGTTGGTTGACAATTATATTGTTTTTTGCAGCTCAACCAAGGGACCACAGATAATTGAGTCTACAGACATCCGGACAGAGAAAAACGTCCGGTCGTTGGGAGAGTTAATCAACAAGGGGCCGGGCAGGTTGGGTTTGCTTGATGAAAGTAACGCTGACTTATTGGCGGCAACTTCTTTCGATGATGGGACGCATTATGTTTTGTGCGTGGGTAGTAAGTGTTGGGCTTGGGATTATAAGAAATCGCCATGGCTGGGTAGTGCGGATAGTCTTGTCTGGTGGTATTGGGATAATATTAACGCTAACTGTTGGGTTCAGTATCAGGGAGTTATAGTTTTTGGTGACAGAGATAATGGGTTGCTGTATAAGTTCCAAGAAAATAAAAATGATGATGGTGTAGCGATTAATGGGGTATGGCGGAGCAAGTTACTTCATTTTGACTGGCAGGAGTGGCTTAAAACTATCTCCCTGGTATTCTTCCGGACCAACCTTGTCAACGAAGGCAATATTATGATAACAGTTTATAACGACCAAGGCACTAAAGAGTTTACCGAAACAATTACCTCTAACTCATTTAACTGGACTACGTTTGATTGGTCTAACTTTACCTGGGCGGTAAATGTGTTTGATCCTGTGTTGAGGTTAAAGATAAAGTTGAAAAAAATTAAGTATTTCCAAATAGAATTTTCCAATAATACACTTAATCAAGATTTGTCGATTTTGGATTTAAAGGTTTATTATTCACTAAATCGCAAAGTAAAAAGTTAATATTTTACAGTAAAAGTTGACAGTAACTATAAAATTAATAACTAGGTGGTGAATAATTATATGACTATATCGGATATGGCGTTTAGTCCAGAAACGGGCTTACGCAATACGACAACTTACCCTGACGCTCCCGGTTCTGGTACGGCTGCAAGAGAGCAAATACAGGGTAGGCTTGACGAAATACGCGACTATATTAATAACACCATGATTACGGAAATCACTGAAGGTGCGTATAATTACGCTGTTTCTGTTACGGGTGATGACAATTATGTTGTAACTATGGCCAATGTTGCGGCGCTTACTACTGGCCTGGAGGTTTTTTTTAAGGCCGATGTAGTTAATACTGGCGCGGCGACGTTGCAGGTTAATGCCCTAGCGGCTACGGCTATACGCAAAAACGGAACAACGGTATTGAAGGATGGCGATATATCGGCTGGCGGGATAGCGCATGTTAAGTATGACGGAACGTATTGGCAGTTGCTTAATCCGGCAAATTCGGCGGACCTTGCTGCGCATTTGGCCGATGATATGCCGCACCTGTTCGTTGATGGTACAACCACCTATCGTTGGGGCCTGGCTGTCATCGGTGGGGTTGTCAATATGGTCTATGAGGAGGTAATATAATGCCCGCAATTCCAATTGCAGATAAGGCGACACTAGACGCTGTATTGGCCTATGTAGACGAATTAAATACAAGGCTGACAGATACTCGGGCTGGAAAACTTGACCTTGTGGGTACTACGGGGGATGCGCCTGGTACTGACAGTATCTTCGCAAGGTTGGCACAGATTGCCGGGTATGTTGACCAGGTTGAAGGTTATGTCGATACCCTGGAAACAAACCTAGGAACTACTGCTCAAGATGCAAGCTCTTCTGGTACCGCTTTGCAGCGATTAGCTTATATTATAGCTAGTATGATACCACAACAGCCACAAAGTACCTATATAGGTTCATATAGTACGACGTCAACAAGTTTACAAACTGCTTTAAGTGTTAGTGGTAAAGGCGTTTTAATTGGTGTTATGATAAAACTTGCTAATTCTGTTGATGGACAATATCCAAGATTAAAAATAACATTAGATGGGACTGTGGTTCTTGATGGTCGTGGTATTTATTCAGCAGGTTATCAAGGGCCATATTTTGATGGTTTTAATGTTGTTAATGGTACTTCGCGAGCATATCAATCTAACACATCAAATACACCTATTTTTATTCCTAATTTAATGTATCCATTTAAGACTTCTTTGTTACTTCAAGCACTTACAAGTAATTCTAGTAATGAAGTTACAGTTAAATGGGTTTATGGTAAAGAATAGGAGGGTTAATATTGAATTATTATAAAGTTTCTATTAATCAAGGTGTTCTTGATATAAATTATGAAGATATGATAGAAGGAATAGCTATTTCTGAAACTGAAGCAGTTGTGATGTTAAGAGATAATGCAGAACAAAGGGAAACATGGACATTGATCACAGAGGAACAGTTTAACAGTTACAAACCACAAGCACCAATACAAGAACCAGCGCAAACATTAGAGGAAAGGGTTACCCAGCTACAAAGCGATAACCTAATCCTTATGGACGCCCTGGCAACTGCTTTTGAAGAAATACTCGTGCTTGAGGAGAAAATCAATATGTTGGGAGGCACATCATGATTGAACTATATTATCGCCTAGTTGCAGAGGGGAAGCGCACAATCGACCAAGTCCCGGAGAGGTACCGGGCAGATGTGCAGGCGTTGATTAATGTTGCTTAACTGGCTAATAAAAATTATATTAGGAGGAATGAATATGGTTGATCTGTATGTGGCGCTCATAATCGCGGGGAGAAGGACATTCGTGCAGGTACCGGCACGGTTTCAGGATGCTGTAAGGGCTGATTTGACCGCCCTGGGACTG
>MVQL01000028.1 GCA_002067205.1 Pelotomaculum sp. PtaB.Bin104 | reverse complement strand
GTGGCCGGATTCAATCTCTCCGGAGTGGATAAAACCCCTTTTAAGAGAGGCCCTGCAGAATGGAGAGTCTCTTCCGGAAGGAGTATCCGTCAGGGTTGCGTTGCATTACCACCCGGCGACGATAGAATGGGACAACAGCACTAAGAGACGGATCCGCCGGCTGGAGCGCAGTGTCAGATCAGCGGAAGAAACACCTGGAGAGGCGCCGGACCCGGGGGAAAAAAAGGCTTTGGATTCAATCGAGACACTTCGGAACAAGACGTTGAGCGATGGTTCCACCGTGGCTGACGCGTGGTGCCTGATCACGGTTTTCGCAGAAGATGAGAACGAACTGTATTTTGCCGTCAAAAGGATAGAAGAAGTCCTTCGTCACCGGCTAAACTTCTCAGTAACGCGGCTGCCCTACGAACAGACCATGGGATTTCTACAGAGTTGGGCCGCCGGCGCTCCCGATGATGAATTCTTGAAAAAGTATCCCGGCAGGCTGGTGGACGAGGACAGCGCAGCCGCGCTCATGCCCTTCACCCACGGGTCGCTGAGTGACGGGCGGGGCATCTACGTTGGTCACAGGGTAGAAAAGACCGACGGATCCTCATGCTTTATTGACCTGGTCGAGAGGGATCCGGAAGGTAACAAGAATTTCGTCGTCGTGGGTTCTTCTGGTGAGGGGAAGTCGACATTTTTAAAGGCCTTATGTGACAGTCTTCTCCTGGAAGGGTACCTGGTAATCGTGTTTGACGTTGACGGCGAGTACTGGGATTTATGCGAGAGCTTCGGTGGGATCTGGATCGACCACACCCTGGCTTCAGGGAAGTACGTGGACCCGTTCATGATCCCGCCGCCGCTGGACGAGAATCACCCGGACCCGAAAGTGGCCCGCATGATCAAAAAAGAAAACGAATTACGCTTGGAGACTGTTTTAAACGGGGTAATGCGACTGGCCAGCCTCCTGGCCGGCGGGCTTACCCCGGCCGAGTCCAACGCCGCCGACCGGGCGATTACCGCACTATGGAAAGAGGCGGAAGTAGATCGCGACGATCCGGGCACCTGGGACAACTGCCGTAAATATTCCATTCATGATTGGTACAGAACCTTAAAAGAATTAAAGTATGACGGTTGCCGGGAGCTCTCGGAAAAATTGTGGCGTTTTTTCGAGGGTGCGCAGAGCCGCATGTTCTCCCAGGCTGAGGAACTGAAGATTGGCAGATCAAACCTGGTTGTCTACCACGTCGGTTCCTCAGTAAACAGTGAGGTTGAGGAGCATACCGCCGCCGTCAAGATGTCTTTGGCGCTTGACTCGGTTTGGGATGCTGTCAAGAGGAACAAAGTGGCCGGCGAACGCTGGTCAGCCGTGATATTTGACGAAGGCCAGCGGCTGCTGTTGAACGATGATGCCAGTAATGGTACGAACACCTTGGCAACGACAATCCGCAAATGGAACGGCCTTATGGTGCTCGCTACTAATAAGCCGGGCGTCCTCTGGAAGGGAGCAAAAGACCGAGGTGGTACTGAAGGTGGCTCCGGACTGTGGTCTAATTCCGCGTTTAAAGTGCTTTTTTGGCTTGAGCAGAGCGACATGAAAGCTGTACAGGAAAATGCGGAGCTCCCAGACGAGGTCTTGAACAGGCTGAAGGGGTTGCATAGTACAAAGTCTTTTATATTCCGTTATTTAGATAAAAGTGCATACGACATTCTGCGCCTGGAATTACCGGACAGTGAACTCCGCTTGGTGAAGACGAGGAAGCTTACCAACGCCAATACCCGTACTGAAGCGTCGTAATATACCCTTGTTCATGTCCGTTACGGTTTGACGGAGGTGGTTGCTATAGAACTGGCAAGCACGGTTGTAAATGAGCAAACTGCCGGGGGAGTTGCCAAAGACCTGGCGAAAAAATACGCTAAAAGCGCCGTAAATAAATCGGCTAAAAAGGTTGCCTGGAAAGGCATCCTCTGGCTTGTCGGTTTAGTTGGTTGGCCCATAGCGTTACTTATTTTATTTATTATGTTTATCGCCCTGGTTGTTCCTCTGGCCGTTTTCACCAAGGATATTTTCACCCCTTACGGCAGCGCGCCTTATGGCTATTATGATGGCGGGCTCGGCTTCGGACTATCACCCGTCTTGGGAAATTGGACGATAGTGTCAGGTGGTGAGTACGGGGCGGCTAGGGATTATGGCGCCCATGAAGGTGTAGATCTGGCCGTCCCTGAAGGAACGCCTGTCGTCGCCGTGGCCGCCGGCGTGATCAGCTTTGCTGAGTCTACCCTGGGCGGGATGACCATTTATTTAAACGGCGACGACGGCAAGGTATACGTATACATGCACTTGGGGGAACGGGAAGGGTACAGTGGAATGCGTGTCAAAGTGGGTGACGTTATCGGCCGTGTTGGCATGACGGGTCGTACATCAGGTCCTCACCTCCATTTTGAAGTAAGGGTTAAAGGGCAAGCCGTCGACCCGATGCCGTTCATTAAAGGTGTGGTGGTGCCGGAAGAACTATTGTATAGGGATATAGACGTAAATACGACAATCAACTGGATAACGGGATATCTCCATGGCGACTCGCTCCTGGCCACTCCGGAGAACATTAATATTCTGATAAATGTTGGGCGCCAGTTTAACATAAACCCGAACCTTCTAATAGCCATAACCGGTCAAGAGCAAAGCTTTGTTCCGGCCGGTTCCAGCCCGAGGATGCTGGGCAACCCTTTCAACGTATATGGTTCCTGGGAAATCTATTCTCCCGGCCTGGAAGTGTCTGCGAAAATAGCGGCGCGAACGATAATCAACCTGAGCAAGGGGCGGCCTGAGGGAACTCAACCGATTTACTGGCTGAACTGTCCAAGTAATCCAAACGGTATGTATGCGACTGACCAGGGTTGGTGGCGGGGAGTAACCCGGTTTTTTAATACTCTCCAAAATAATTAATTTTGAAAGGAGAGGTGTTTCATTGCTATCTTGGGAAAAGGTTTTTTTATATTGGGTATCGTTCTCTTGGCAGTGTTTGCCAAATCTTTTTCAGATACAACCAGGAATTATTTGTCATAGACCCCACGGTTAAAGCCGGGGGCTTGCGGTTAAAAACCACAAACCTTCCAGTTAAAACCGTAGCAATACTTTAAAAGTATGGCTAACTATGACCCGCCTCAGTTGCCGGTATCCCTGCGGGGAGTGAGCAACTACGTTAGACAAGTCATAACACCCGGGGATGCTTCTCAAGTTCCCGGCACTGTTACCGGTGGTTAAACAGGCAGGAGGGGATTACTGCCAGTGCTGCCGGTGTAAAAAGCTTGTCTAACATTGGCTATGAGAGATGTCACAAGACACGTTACAAGCCTCTTACGAGGTTCCGAAAGGAGTAAATTTGTGGTATTTGTTCTTGATAAACATAAGAAGCCCTTGATGCCATGCAAAGAAAAGCGTGCGAGGCTGTTACTTTTAAAAGGCCATGCAGTTGTCCATAAAATGGCACCTTTCACTATCCGGTTAAAAGATCGAGTAGTAGAAGAAAGTGAATTACAACCATTACGGCTAAAGATTAAGCCCGGTGCTAAAGAGACCGGTATGGCAGTCTTGCGGGAAGATCTCCCGGACAAATCCGAAGTTGTCATGATGCTGGAGATTCGCCATAAACCCGGCATAAAAGCAGGCCTTGATAGCCGGAGATCCTTGCGCCGCAGCCGGAGGAACCGCAAGACCCGTTACCGTAAGCCCCGGTTTAACAACCGCAAACGTAAAAAAGGTTGGCTGCCACCATCATTGGAGGCGCGAGTAAATCAAACCATGACCACAGTCAACAAACTAACCAGCTTTCTGCCTGCATTAGCAATAAGTACTGAGCACGCAAAATTCGATACCCAATTGCTGCAGAACCCCGAAATATCCAGTATTGAATACCAGCAGGGAGAGCTTTTTGGTTACGAAGTCCGGGAGTACTTGCTGGAGAAATGGGGCCGCAAGTGTGCCTACTGTGGTAAAACAGACATTCCGCTGGAGATTGAGCACATAATACCAAAATCCAGGGGTAGCTCTGGCCGGGTGTCGAACCTCACCTTGGCCTGCCACGATTGTAATCAAGAGAAAGGTACTCTTACAGCGGAAGAGTTCGGTCACCCCGAAGTACAGGCAATAGCAAAACGGCCAATGAAAGAGGAGGCCATAATTAATGCTACCAGATGGAAGCTTTTCAATAAGTTAATAAGTATCGGTCTTTCACTGGAGTGTGGTACCGTAGCTAGGACTAAGAAGCAACGCATTGAACATAGCTTTCCTAGGACTAAGTACCACGAAGCCTGCTGTGTGGGAGCGAGCACACCGGAGAGGATTATAGTCAAGCAAAATTACGTGTCGGTTTGGTCTGCGAAAGGCCGTGGCACCCGTAAGATGTGCAACACGGATAAATTTGGTTTTCCAAAAAACAACCGGAGCAATAAGAAAGTTTACTTTGGCTTCCAGACTGGGGATTTAGTGGTAGCTAATATTCCAAAGGGCAAATATACTGGTCGTTGGATTGGCCGGGTAATCGTAAGATCAAGCGGCTACTTCGATGTAAAGGACGGCGCAGGGAAATGGTTGTGTCAGGGGGCTTCCCATAAACACTTCCGTTTGCTGCAACGTAACAACGGCTGGCAGTATCATAAAATCAACACCTAACGTCATTTATTAGTAGAAACCACCATCACAGGCTCCGTAAGGAGTCTCCGAAAGGAGAATTTGATATATGCCCTTGATAAACAGCAAAATGTCATTAGTATGCTATGTTGTCCGAAATGTGTACATAGACCGTGCAGTTGTCCATAAGATGGGTACTCTCTAAAACAATTAATTTGAAGGGAGAGGTGTTTCGTTGCTATCTTGGGAAAAAGTCTTTTTTATACTGGGTATCGTTCTTCTGTTGCTATTTGCCAAATCTTTTTCCAATACAACTAAGAATTATTTACAATATGGTATTGGAGCACTATTTCTTATCATGGTGGTCCGGCATGCCCCTGAAATGATCGATTTGGTCAAAAAGTATGCTGAAACCGTATGGCCATTGGTATATACTACCGCAGACCACTTTATAGAGGCGTTCGGCAGGCTAATCCAGGATGTAGTCGGATCGTAGAACCATTTTCGATAATAGTGCTTAGCTCACGAGCTAAAAGAGTGAGACTTAAAGTACTTATAGCTGACCGGCGGAAGTAATCAAAAACCCTTGAAACTGTTCCCAGCAGTTTCAAGGGCCTAGATGAAACCCCGGCAGATGGGGTACCCGTGCCGCTCTCAGTGTCAGTATTCCCTTTATTTAAAAAAATAATATAACGAATGGAGCAAATTGTCAATCGCCGGGCCAAAACCTGGCTTTTGTGTTGTTAAAGGGGGCTAAACTTTCCTTACAAGTTGCCCATTAATGTTTGCATCGTTTTTGATCCGCAAATCACCGTCTGGTAGTACGAATATTTCTGTGGTTGATAGTAAGCCGGGGACTGAAATATCCTCATCAACATCAGGCCAGCGCAATATCTCGCCAGAAGCGCCTATTTTAACATGTTCACGCTGTTTTTTATCTGCCATTAGTAGGCGTGGAAACCAAGCTATCGGTACAGTAATTGTCCTACCGTCAGCCAGATCTACACTGAAGCTGTCGTCATCCGGAAAGTCAACTTTAATAGCCCTGGGATTTAATTTTATTCGATTGGCTCTCATTAGAATCAACCTCCGTGTTATTCTCCAAAATACTCGTTCCATGCGTCCAACATCAATTTTTGATTAGTACGAACGATGTTGATAATGCGTTTCACCTCTAAGCGAGTAAGTCCTCTCGACCATTCTAGTTGAACATTTTTCAGCCATATTTTCGCGGCTCCGGAACTACCTTCAACATGTACATGTGGCGGCTCAATATTGTCAGCACTAACGAAACTAAACCGAAAGCCTGCTTCTTCATAGATGGTTGGCATAATTCGCATTACGCTCCTATAGAACTTAAACCTAATCATAGTATAGTGTATTTTAGTTCCAACTACAAGAATATTATTACCATTACTTGGCAGAGAATATATGTCAATCTTTAACTTGCGTTTCATCGAAAACTGATAACTTAGTTAAGGTGATACATACACTGCTGATCGAGTTATAGAGACGTTTGGTAGGCTTATGTATGAGTTTAGGAGTTGAAGTAAAAATGCCGAAATTACTTACTGCGACTAAAATATCGCCCCTGGACATCTTCCTCTCAAAGAGCGAAGAGTTGAAATCCAAGGGTTTTGAAGTTATTATCCCGGCCTTCAACAATTACGATGAGTTGTTCACGGTCGCCGCAGAGGTGGTGGGAAGAGAAGATATCTCCGTATCCGTGCCGGTGGCAGTGCTGTCATCGGCACCGGGCAAAGGTAAGGCTTTTAGGGAGGAAATCATTTACCCTATAAGATCCCTGGGCTATCGCATTGTACTCTTGCCCGGGGATAAAGCGGAGGACTCGACCAAGGAGTTGGTAAGGGCTGCCGCTGGCATGGGCATCTTCGACTTCGTTTTTGACCCGTACAAGGGGGAAGACATTTTGTTTCGTATTTTGAACCCGGCCACTTTGGCGGATATGGGTTCCCTTTTGGAAGAGCATAAGAGAACAGAACATGAAGAAGACATTAAGAACATTAAGAAAAACAAAAACCGCCCGGCTATTGCCCATTGGTTGAGAGAGGTGATCGGATGGTTATTAAAACAAAAAGAAAGTCAAATGTCTTCAGACGTATGTTCTTCAAAGGAGGAGGAAAAAGAAGATGGTACACTAAAAAACAGCGAAATTGACACATTAACCGGATGTTACACCAGGGCGTACTTTGAGAAGTTCAGACCGCCGGAAAAGTACTCGGTAGTCTTTATTGATTTGGACCAGTTTAAGCCCGTCAATGATATTTTAGGCCATGAAATGGGGGACAGAGTACTTGCCGCTTTTGGCCAAACTATTTTGGAAAATATAAAAGGCAAGGATGTAGTGGTGCGCTACGGTGGAGATGAATTTGTTATTCTTCTCCCAAACACTTCCCGGGTGGATGCGGAAAATGTAGTGGCCAACATAAAAGTGGCATGGGAAAAAGCAGCGCCGGACACAGGTAATTTAAAAGTAGGCTTCTCATCTGGTGTTTCAGAAGAAAAAGAAACATTGGCAGATGCTCTAAAGACGGCCGACCGGGCCATGTATCAAATAAAAAATAGCACAAGGCAGGTGTTGTTACCTGCACTACAGCCGGTAACAGCCGAAGCGGTGGTTGCGCCAGGAGAACCCAACCTGGAAACGCCACTCCAGGTGACCGGAAAAGTTTTATCTACACTGATAAAAATATTTACAACAGTAATCCTTTTTTCAATTTTCATCTGGTTTTCTAATTCTTTTTTTAAAGTAATAGGAGTAAAAATTCCCTTGTTGGAGGCTATTGAAAAGGTCCTGCTCAATTTGTGGAAGGATTTGTTGATTGGGTTTCTTTAGGCAACAATTCTTAAGAGTTTCCAAAAGATGTTTGAATAGTAAGGAGGCATGTTATAATGTAAGTAAGATTTTATTTTATTACTTTGGAGGTGATGATATTCTTTTTGTAAAAAAGGACTCTAAGGTAGAAATAAAAAAAATGACTCCGTCCAATGATTTTGAAGTCTTTGCCAGGCCGATCAGGGAACGGTTTCAAAAAGAGGGAATAACCCCTGAACATGTGGAAGCCGCGATAAATTGGGCGAGAGGGAAAAAGAATGAGAGTTACCGTGGACACTAGCGTCCTGGTTTCGTGAGTATATAAAAGAGGTGTTAACAGCAGTGCTCAGCTCACGAGCTAAAAGAGTGAGACGGGTGATAGATTTGAGCTGCAAGAGCATGAAGGCAAACAGGTTTGTCAAGCTTCATGGTGCATTAAAAGGTCAAACTAGCTTAACCGTGTCACTGCAGAAAGAACATGCCCTGGAAATCGAGAAAGAGAAACGATAAGATATATATGATGGATTCTTATGTTTTGCTATTTGAGGATGGTGCTAAATGTGAAAAAGGCAACAAAAAATTGGTTTGATATTGCCCAGGACGACTTTAGGGTGGCCGGCTTGCTGCATAGTAATAAGAAAGAATATTTACATTGCCTTTTCTTCTGCCAGCAGGCCATTGAAAAAGTTATAAAACAGGCATCTTTTCCGAGCTAGATGATACCAGGAAGGATGTTTTTGTCCTACTCTCGCAGTATTACATAGAGTCCAGGTATGCCGAGGACCGAAAAGAACTGGCGAAGAACTGTACCCGGGCAGTAACAGAGGACATCTTTAAAAAAACGGGAGAGGTTTTAGAATGGCTAAAAAGCAAATTGAAATAAGTATAAAAAAATACCTGGAAGCCCTCAAGTCTAAAAAAATTAGGGTGAAGAAGGCCATCCTTTACGGTTCCCTGGCTGCCGGCACCGGCGATAAGGACAGCGACATAGACCTGGCCATCGTCTCTCCGGAT
>MVQL01000027.1 GCA_002067205.1 Pelotomaculum sp. PtaB.Bin104 | reverse complement strand
AAAAGACGGGCAAAATGAAGTCAAGCTTGATACCTCGGAAAAGGCGGTACTGATATTCTCTCCTGATTGCGGGGCTTGTAAAAAGGCTGTGAAAGAATTAGCTAAAACTGACCCGATGGGCGAAAAATGGACAGCCATCCAAGAGGACGGAAGCGATCAAAGGGGCCGGGAATACTTAACAGAGCAGGGATACAAGGGCAGCATTTATTCATTTGAGGGTTATGCTGGTACGGTGCCCATGCTCATCAGCACCGACAAGGATGGGCAGACACACTCGACACATGATGTTAGCCAAATGAACCTGGAAAAATAAAACTTTGGTCTATCATTTTTTATGACCAATGTCTGAAGCAATAAATCATGTTTTATGATGAACTATTATAAAAGCTTTAAAGACGAGTAATTTCTGCGCTCCAGCCATGGTTAATGATTATATAGCTATTGTTAAAAGGAATGAGTTTAAAAAACCAATATAAATCGCTAACGGAAGAAAATAGAGCAAACAATGTATTAAAAAGAAAAAGGTGAAACAAAATGTTTGGGTTATCCAAAATCGCCATAAATATACAACACATCCCCCAAAATAAAGTCAAGAAAAGTGGAGAAAGTAAAGAAACTCGAAAAACTCTAATTGAGCAAGGTGCCAGACATTTACACGCAGGAGTAGGCCACCATAAAATTTTAGCGGAAATATTATTACAAATATATACAAATTTATGTATTAACTCATGGGCAAATGAAGTTATTAAAACTGTAACAACTATAATCACTAGATCAATTAGGTTATCCAAATATAGCCATATCTCCCATATGCCAGGAATTAAAAAAAGTACATCTGCAATTAATAAAATCGAAATGGGTGTTTTTAAAGTTATAGTTGATTGCAGAGGACAAGCGCAGCCTTTTTTATTATGGTTCATGATTTTGCTTCCTGTTTTAATCTTTATAATTAAAAAGTATCTTTTATAGAACTTCGCCCCTGAAAACCCACAGGCTTGTCCCGTGGGATGAAAGGGGCGTCGCCCGTCAGGGCGACAAATATATTCCCAAACACATGCTCTGGTAGTATAATCAAATCATGGATGGGAAAAGAAACCATTGCGTCTACAATATTAACTATCACATTGTGTTTTGCCCAAAGTACCGCCATAAAGTAATCAAGGACAAAGTTGAAACCGTTGTTAAAAGTACCATTCTGGAAATATGCTGTACTTACGGCTATAACCTCATTCAGTTGGAAACCATGCCGGATCACCTGCACATATTCCTCTCTGCTCCACCTGCTGTAGCGCCCGCGGAAATCGTAAAAACCCTGAAAAGCATCACCGCCAACACTGTATTCAAAACATTTCCCCGGCTCAAAAGAAAATATTTCTGGGGTAGCGGCTTGTGGAGCAGGGGTTACTATATAGGCACTGCCGGAAACGTCAGTGCCCAAACTATCAAGCGGTACATCGAAAACCAGAAGGGAGGTGAAAGCGCATGCCACATTACAAAGAGACAAAGAAAGTCAAGACCGGCAACCTAGTGATGACTGAAAAAATCCTGCTGCGTCTGGACAAGGACCAGATGAGAATACCCGGTGATGTCCGCCGCGAGGCGGCCAGGTGCTGGAACGCCATTGTCAACCTCCACCGGACCATCTACAACAGGTACGGTATCTGGCTATCCGGCGGGCAACTCAAGGAGTTCTTCAAGGGACATTTCCGGCTGCACTCCCAAAGCGTGCAGGCCCTGGTGGAACTATACGAAGAGACCTGCCGGAGGACGAAGGACCTCAGAAAGGACGGCGAAACGTCCTGGCGGTATCCCTGGCGCAAGAAGTATTACTTCACTGTCACCTGGAAGAAGACAGCAATCTCCTTCAAGGACAACCGTATCTGCCTGTCCAACGGCAGAGGGCGGGAACCCCTGGAATTTAAGCTGCCGGCCAGGATTGATCCTGCCGCCATACGCCAGGCGCAGCTCGTCTGGAAAGGTGCCTGCTACTGGCTCCACCTGAGCATTGAGAAACCACTTCCGGAACAGGTAACAGGATGCAAGGCGGCCGGGGCGGATCCCGGCGAAGTACACTCCCTGGCGCTTACCGACGGCAACGAGTGTCTGGTCATATCAGGCAGACTTTTGCGCTCATGGTGGCGGCTACAGAACAAGGAACTGGGCAAGTACCAGCGAAAACTCTCCCGGCTTAAGAAAGGTTCCCGGCGCTGGCGCAGGCTCACCCGCAAGAAACGGAAGTTTCTTGAACAGATGCGCCGGCGGAAAGAGCATTTGCTACATACCGTCACCTCCCAGGCTACCGGGTGGTGCTTTGAACGGGGAGTTAAAACTCTGTATGTCGGCAACCCCCTTGACGTGACCAAAAAAGATCATGGCTACCGGCACAACCAGCGAATGCACCAGTGGACATTCGGACAGATGTTTAACTTGCTGAAATATAAATTGCCCGCACGAGGGATTGAGATGGTACTGGTCGGTGAAGAGAACACTTCCTCCACCTGTCCATCATGCGGCACGAAAGGCACTCTCCGGGGGCGGGTGTTCCATTGTCCAAATTGCAGC
The DNA here is from genome assembly GCA_002067205.1 of Pelotomaculum sp. PtaB.Bin104. Lineage (GTDB taxonomy): Bacteria > Bacillota > Desulfotomaculia > Desulfotomaculales > Pelotomaculaceae > MVQL01. Next base: position 5,335 of record MVQL01000027.1, on the reverse strand, counting down.
TTCTCCTGCCACCGTGACGTTGTGGGCAGTCTCAACATCCGTTCCGTTGGGATACACGGAGAAATAAGGGCCGGGCAAGAAGCCGTGCTGAGAACAACGTATCTGCGACCGGCGGTGCATACCACCCAAGCAGTAGACGCCTTTGGACCAGGCCACCGGGCTGCGTAAGCTCCCGGTGTAGCCCGGCGAGGCTGTGTAAGACCCTGCTATTTCGGCAGGGCGTTGGCCTTTGACCCGGGAAGCCTCCGGCCTTGTGCCGGAGGAGGTTCACTAAAGAGAAAAGGAATCATCCTAAAGATTTTTCCTCCGTCCGATACATTATTAATAATAAGAAGGTTTCCAACTGTACCGATAAAGTTAATGCCGCAGAAAACAAAAATAAAATAAGTCGAAAAGTCAAAAATATAATTACTAAAATTAATAATATATATGTATCTAGCAATCGAAGAAGCCAGGTTAAAAATAATTCCCCCAGAATAGATAAATATTCTTGCAATAATACTGTCTGTGTGGATGCCTTTGCACTGAAAGATACAACGTCCCCCAAAAATAAACTGTTTATTAAATATAATATCGATATAAAAAAGCTTAAACTTAAACAAAATCCTTTTTCCTTCTGTACCTATAACTATTTTACGGGGAGGTCTATCAAGAGCGAAAAGAAAGATAGCGTGACCAATCTCGTGAATAATTGTGGAATAAATGGTGGATATGAAGACAAAAGTAAAAAAATAAAAGATAAGTTCAATATAATTCAGAGTGGGCAACTCCTTTCGGAGTATTCTACTTTTCAAAAGTTTTCTCTCTGGTTAACTCTACCACTATGGCTCCCTTTGACACTTTTGGATGGCGGATTGAGACCGGCAAAAATGATTGTGAGCGAACCGTATAATAACTGGATTTACTTCGTGGACAGTATAGGACTGTTATTTATACTTTACTTACAAGCAGTCCTTATTTGTATGATTCTTGTTGGGTTATTAAGCTGATAAAACAAGACTGGCTAAAACAAAAAATAACAAAATCAATTCTCCTGAGCAAGTAAATATTTAACATTATAACACCCCGGAACCACGGGTTTCTTTTATTTTAAATGTACATTAAAGAAAGGTGGGTGAAACAATGTGGCTGTTTGGAATTATAGGGCTTTTAATATTCATCTTGGCTAAATTCATCTACAGTATAAAGCCGGAGCATATCATTTTTATCCAGTATCTGTGGTTGTTTTACACTATATTTCTGGTTGTAATAACAACCTGGTGGACCTGGCACATAAAACGCCAGATTGAGAGCCTTAAAACAAACAAGACGATCAGTGATTTTCCCATCAGCCTGGAAGAATTTAAACATGTGGATAATTCCCTGCGGTACATTTCCAGAAAGCTTGAAGCCCAAGAGATGGACTGGTGGCAACAAAAGGCCAGGCAAGCCGATGAAAACCTGGGCCTGATCAAAGAAAACTCCACCGACCCGCTAACCGGCGTGGCAAACCGCCGGCAGTTGGAAAAGTATTTATCGCAGGTTTTGGGAAAAACCACACCGTTATCGCTGGTGATGCTGGACATCGACCACTTCAAAAAGGTTAACGACACTTATGGCCACCAGGTTGGCGATGAGGTGCTTCAGCACTTTGCCAGGACGGTGCAGAAAGCGATTCGCCCTGGCGATTTTGTTGCCAGATACGGAGGTGAAGAATTCACGATAATATGCCGCGCAGCGCTTGATAATGCGGTGTCAGTCGCGGAAAGGGTGCGCCAGGCGGTAGAATCCACCCCCGCAAACACCTCGGCCGGCGAGGTAAGGATAACATCCAGCCAGGGTGTTGCAGAGTACAAGGAGGGTGATACGGCAAAAGCACTGAAAGAGCGCGCGGACACCGCCCTATACGAGGCGAAAGAGACCGGCAGAAACCGGGTGGTGGTGAGCGAGGAATAACAAAGAAAGGGAGTGATTAATATTAAGATTGCTGTTCCCAAGAAAAAAATCAGTTTTTGGGTGGCCTTGTTATTGACTTTGGCAGCCGGTATTGCAGTTTACTACACATTCGACCAACTGTATAACCCAACTCCGGTTGTGGTTCCGAAAAAGGTCATTGAGGCAAAGGCCGTTATTTCTGAAAGTGATGTTGAGCTAAAAAATTTTAGGAAATTTGACAAACACCCCACCGCCGTAGCTGATATTCAGCAGGTTGTTGGAAAGTATGCCGACGTAAACCTGTATCCCGGTGAGCAAATAATTTCCCAAAGGCTGACCAGCAACCCTGCGGCGGTAACAGGGGCTTTTAGTACCCTGGGTCCCGATGAGACGTATATTACCTTTACATCGAGCGAAGCGAAGTGGCCCAAGGGGCTAAAAGTTGGGGATAAAGTCACCGCGGCAGCGTTTATCAATAATACCGAAGCAAAGATAGGCGAGGGGCTGAAAGTCATTGCCGTAACCGACACAAAAACAGAGTCGGCGTTGGAACAGGCAAAGCAGGTGGCGACTCCACAGGCAGAAAAAATAACACTAGCAATGAAATTCAGCGAGGCGGGTCCGCTTCTCGAAGGAAAAGCCAAGTCCAAGGATTTGGTATTCTTGCCGGAACACCCGAACAAAAAGGATGGAGGAGAGCTTTATGTTAACGTCCAGCCCGAACCTCAAGGAGTTGGTCAAAAAAGTTCGCAAAGCGGTAAGAGATAACTACGGAGACCTCTTTATCGAGAAAGAAGAGAGCAATGAAAGCAAGGCCGGGAAGGAGAAGGTAATCCGTGACCAAACCAGAGCCATCATCGGTGAGTCAAACGAGGAAACAGAACAACGTGTCCTGGCTTACCTGATCGGCTACGGTGATATTGATCCATATTTAAAAGACCAGACAGTCAGCGACATAATGATTAACAGTCCAGACAAAGTGTATATCGAGAAAGATGGCAAAGTTATCCTGACTGACGTGAAATTTGAGTCACTCGAAGAAGTTATGGAGCTTGTCAGAAGGATGGTCCAGTATTCGGGCAGGCGTGTAGATTTCTCAAAACCGATAGTAAACGCCCGCCTTCAGGACGGCTCGCGGGTCAACGCTGTCATCATGCCCAGCAGCGAATATCCCGTTATATCCATCAGGAAGTTTGTCCAGCACAAGTTTACCGCTGAAGAATTGCTGGCGCAGGGATTTTTAACAAAAGAAATGTTGCTGTTTTTTGAATACGCCGTGAAAGGCAAATTAAGTATTGTTATATGCGGCGCCGGCGGCTCGGGCAAAACAACCTTCATGCGCTTTCTCGCCGCTTACATACCTGTTGAAGAGCGAATTATCGTAATTGAAGATAGCAGGGAGCTTGCTCTGGACAACCCCCACGTGGTTTCCCTGGAGGCCTCCGACAAGGCTGATGTGTACGATCTGATGGTCAATGCCCTGCGGATGAGGGCGGACAGGATCATCCTGGGCGAGGGCAGGGGCCTGGAGACCTTTGAACTACTGCAGGCCATGGGCACCGGCCACGAAGGTTCCATAACCAGCGTTCACGCGAACTACGGCAAGAAAGAGACAATACAGCGCCTGGTAAGGGCCATGCTGAGGTCTGGCATGTCAGACCAAGAGCTCGTTAAGCACATCATTAGCTCTTTGGACCTGACAGTTTTTATTAAAAAGTACAAAGACGGCAGCAGGCGCATCGTTAATGTGTCCGAAGTGATAGACAAAAACGGCGAACCCGAATTCAACGACATCTACCAGTACGACCACCAGCAAAAAGCTCACGTCGCGGTAGGAAGTCTGAGCGATGAAGTGATCGAAAGGATGCGTGACAACCTAGGGGACGACCGCCTCCCGGATATCCTTCCCTTTAAAAAGAGGTGACCGAATTGAAATTAAGTATAATGATGCTGATTCCTTCCGTCTTGGTGGCCTTGGCCATAGCCGCGATTTACATACACAAAAACCGGGAAATGTTTATTGCCAGATACAAGCGATTACAAGAGGAACTGGAGTCAGCGGCGCTTTCCAGGGATACCTTGTTTTCAAACACTGGTGCTCCGAAAAACGCGGAGTTCAAGCTGTACCGGTTGGGCTACAACGTGTCTTACAGGTATTTTCTTGCGCTAAACATTGTAATCGGGCTTATCCTTGCGGTTGCCAGTGTAGCACTATTAAATAACCCCAAACTGGCCGTGCTGTCCGTTGCCGTATGGATGTTACTGGTACACAAGTTGCTTGACATGGCATACGAAAAAAAAGTCAAGCAACCGATGGCAGAGCAGGTGGAAATAGTGCTGCAGCTCTTGGCAGAAGCGTATGAGACGACAAAGGACCTGGTTGAAGCGTTTGTTGAAGTGTTCCCCACGACCAGGTACCCGTTAAAAAATGAAATAGAACTCATGATAAAGGACAACAACCTTGGCAAGGACATCAACGCCTGCCTGATCGAGTTTGCCGAAAGGCTGGACAACCGGGATATAGAATCGTTTGTGAGGGGTATTATCCTATCAGCCCACTACGGTACGGACACCTACGAGGTGCTCAAGCAGACGGCGGAAATAGTTCGTGAAAGGCGGGAACTGAAAGAAGAGTTGATTAATGAAACAAAAGGGAAAAATGCTACGATTATGATTTTCCTCCTTGCCGTTCCCGTTGTGCTCTTTTACCTGCTCGCAACGTCCGCGTCCGCCCGGAGTATGTTTTTAAATACCCATCAAGGCCAGAACTTGATGTGCGTGGTTTTGGTTGTGGAGTTCATTTGCTGGTACTTCAGCAAAATGAAGGAGGTGTCCGAAAAGCTTTAATGAGCTACAAATCGCTATTGCTGGCAACGGCAATAATCTTATCCATGTCAATCCTGGCATGGCTGTCCACGCGAATTAAGTTCCCCCGGCCGCTGGAATGGCTTGGCCGGCTCAGTAAGTCAGGAAACACGCCGGACACCCTTAAAGCCCTTGACAAACGTCTAAGGGCTTTAAACATACCTGTCTCGGCAGAGTTGTTTATCGCAGGCAGGCTGGCGCTGACAGCCGTTATATCACTTGCCGCTGTCCTGGTTACGGCGGTAAACATAGCGAAGGGTTTAATGCTCCTTGTTGTGGCAATCTTGGTCTGGAGACTGCCTTTCAGGCTACTGGACCTGCTTGATAAAAGAAGAAAGGAGGATTTGCGAAAAGGCTTTACCTTCATGGTAAGCCAGGCCAGAATTTACGCCAAGGCCGCAGATATGTACCAAGCACTAAAAATTGTCCCGTACGCGGTGCAGGGGCCAATGGGAAAGGAGTTGAGACTATTATCAGCCGACCTTGAGATGTCACCGATGGCGGAGGCCCTCGACAGTTTCGCCAAAAGATGCGGCTTAAAAGAAGCGCAGGACTT
>MVQL01000026.1 GCA_002067205.1 Pelotomaculum sp. PtaB.Bin104 | reverse complement strand
AAAAGTGTAATCAGAACCACTTACTGAGGCATATAACTGGCCGGTATAATTTGTTGCCACTCGGCTGGATTGATCCGCAATGCCACTCATGGCACTTGCTGTCTGTAAGTTGAATAACAGCGAGCAAATCAGTACGATTGCTGCCAGGATTCTTTTACGCTTCATAACATGGACCTCCTTAAATTCTTAAACTGCTGTATATAAACAAATATTTTCCCCTATTGCCAACATAATGGGTATCAGAAAGGGCCAGTATGTAAACTGACCCTCTCTGTTCTGATATTGCCTTTAAAATGTTTTATTAATGGGTTACAAGCCTACCTACCGCCCACCTTATTGCTTCCCTGTTTCCATTCTCCGCTATGACTTCTTTTAATTCGGCTTTTATATGTGTGACACAACTTGGTGATTTAATGGTTGTTTGACGGTAACCCGCGCCCGACAAGTCAATACCGTCTTCGTCAATTCCCAGGGTGATTGGAATATCTACATCTACATAACCTTCCGAAGCCTGGCTGTCGTAAAAATACCCCTTGCTTACATAGGGGTTGTTACCATTCACGATTAACAATTCATACTGCGGAGCTGATTTTAGACCTGAGTTTCCCAATGGTTCCAATGTAACGTCGTCAAGCAGTAAATTTTTAGCCAAAAAGTGTCGAAAATAGGCATGGGCTTTAACCGGGTCGACATAGGGTGTGTTATTAGCCTGGCTCGTAGTGTCAACACCGTTTGCCGCGGCATAAGCCGCCTGTTCAATAGCTTTTTGTAAATCAATATCGGAACCGTGTTTATCCCGTGGTATTTCAACATCACTTATTAAAATTAGAATCATAAGAGAAATAATCATCATAAAAAAAACAGAGAATACCCCTCTGTTATCAAGGATCAACTCTTTCAACAAGGGCACTCCCTTCCATATCAAAGTATACGTCATTTGGGTTGGGAGAACCGACTAGCATTCCAAAAAGAAACGGCTTTGGGTTAGGTGTACATCTTATGCGTAAATCAATTTCGTTTGCAGACACGTCATTCACGTTTCTCAGTATCCTCGGGTCACCATTTGACTCTTTTGCTGAAGCTGTAATCTGTATTTCTGTATAGTTAGCGGAAGTAAGCTTGGAAATAAGGTTATTTTCATCAGCTATAGAAAGATAACCCTCCAGCTTCGCCCGTGTCAGGTTATATTCTTTCAGATGGTCCACCTGGTCGACCTTCTTCATTGTTAGCCAGTAGTCCACTACCCCAAAAATCATGAAGATAAACAGGGCAAAGTAAAACAAGAACTCGGTCGTCGTATAGCCCCTGTTGTCGCGGATCACGTACCGCTCCCCCCCAAACGCCTGATACCCCCGGACATTACCTCGTCCAGTGCCCGGATCTTCGGTAGCAGGATATCTAATACAATTGTCGCGATTACGGCTACGGCTACGAGTCCAATCATAAATTCGATCAGGGTTACCCCCCTGTCATCGTTTAATATTTTCATAACTTCCACCTCCTGGAGATTAAAGCAGGCCAATCAGGCCTGCTTCTTAAGTACCCCACGCGTCGATTAGACCATCAATTTTATCGCCGACTTTAGTCGCCACTGAGGGAAACTTTGTTTTGAAAACTTCGAATGTCAGCGTCGTTAATGTCCCTAAAAGGGCGATAATCAACATCAATTCTGGTGTCCCGTAGCCCCTGTCGTCATTTTTTATTTTTTCTATCTCTTTCACAGCTCTTTTAAACTTTTCCCGCATTTAACTCTCACCTCTTTTTTAAAATTTTATACCCACTTGATCAAGGATCATGCCGAGCCTATAGTAAAGGCTGCCGATCAGCATACCGAGCACGGTTAATGTGGGAAGCAGCCGGTACATCATGAAGTACATCGGGCGTTTGAAAATCGTCCGTCTGGCTGCCATATCGCGTAATCGCTCTATATTGTGAGCGTCTCTCTGGACCACCCCTTCCATGCCGTTTATGCCACTCTTTTCAATGCGCAAAAGGAGAGAAACAAGTATCTGAGCTTCCGGAACATCCACCTCCTTTCTGAACTCCTCCAGGGCTTTGGTCGGACTTTTCGGCCAGTAATGTAAACATTTTTGGACTGCTTTCCGGAGCAGGGGGGTCAGTTTTTGCGCCGTGCCGATGGCTTTCGGCATACTCTTACCGCCACGCATGTACAGTTCTACAGCTTCAAAAAATATCGCCACCTGCCTCTTTTTCTCCTGCTCCAATGAAGACTGGTATAAGCTGTGGACTGCTTTGGCTAGCAGAGCGCCGGCGGCAAGTCCCAGGAAAAACAATAAAACTTTATAATGAGTCTGTCTAAAAAAACCGGCCAGCATCAACCCTCCGGCCATCCCGAAAAGCACCGCCATTTTGTCTTCTTTCTTCCAGTTCGGTTCGTACCCGGAAAGGATTTTTTGAGCCGGTCTAATTACACCCTGTACCCCTGTTATGGCACCCACCAACAAGAGCAGGGCTATACCCGACGCAGCAAGCCCAAAACCAATGGCTATCGGAACAACCAACTCCATTAGGCATCAACCCTTTCGGTCAGTCTGGCCAGGACGGCCCACAGCAGCGCACTAATAAACACTGAGCATACCAAAAGCCTCCCAAACGGTGTAGTAACCAGAAATTCATACGATTCCGGCACCACTTTTCTTAAAAACAAGTACATAACGACAGGGGAAAACAACATGATCAATGACAGGTTCACCTCACCGTCCACTTTTTCCCTGTTCTCTCTCTCCAGTTCTTCTATCGCTGTGATCTTCGACTCCAGCTCATGGAAAAGCGGCACCGTCGTTTTGTTGTTGTCGGACTCCCTAATGAGTTCAACAAACATTAAGCCGTACCCGAAGTTCATGTCCTTTTCCATCTCAGAGAACACGTATTCTTTCGACTTCCTAGATATCAAGGATTTTGCAGCTTTCTTGAACACGCTGCCCAGTGGCGGCGGGCAGTTGGTAGCAACAACGGCTATGGCCCTTTCCACCTGCGGTGTCCGCACAAACTCCGACGTAAAGAGCCTGACGGCGGTAGCCATCTGGGACGACATCGTGTTGCGATACATTCTTTCGCTCCTGCGCAGGTACTCTTCAACTAATAGAACAGAAGCTGAAGCGAACAGCACGGCAGCGATCAGGTTCTTAAATTTGTAGACACAGAATAAAAAGGAGCCGGCCGACACCAGCACGAGGAGTATACCGTACTGCAGCCCGCTGACTTTCCACTTCAGCGCGCGGCGTAGCCTTCTGTCCTTGCCGTCGATCCATTCAATTACTGTCACCCTGGCTTTATGAAAACGCCTGCTGCCCGATATTCCAGTCTTAAAGCTATATGGACGTTCTTTTAACCACTTTAACACTGCCGGGCGAGTCAGGAAGTAAAATAGCAAAGCAAGAAGGCTGGTAACGAATAAAAATATCCCAGCCACTGCGAGATAAAGCGAGTTTACCGGTTCCACAATTCAACAACCTCCTTACGGGAAACCTCCAACTCACTCAGGAGTTCGTCTGTGGGCATGTTTACCGGCATCCAACATCCGGAACCGTAATTATCGTTCTCGTCATCCGGCACCCATTCTATGAGAGGACGGTAATAAACTTTACCGCCGTTGACGCCGATTTCGGTTACGTCTACCAGTTTCTTGACCCCGGTCTTGTTACATTTCTTCATCCTTATGACAAGGTTGAAGGTCCTTGCCACCCTGAGCATAGCCAGTTCCAGAGGAAGATTCAGTCCTTCCTCGATCATCATCATTCCGATTCCTTCCACGGTTTCCACCGCATTATTGAAGTGCGCCGTGGTACCGGAGTGCCTGTGACCCCTGGTGCAGGCCTTGATCGTTTCCGTCGCTTCCCCGTAACCTTTCAGTTCCTCAACAATGATCACGTCAGGCGAGAGCGTAAGGATAGTCTCGAACAGGGACGGCATCGACACACCCAGTTCCTCGTGCTCTTCAAGCTCAAGTATGTCCCTATCGGGATACTGCTTGCTCATTAATATTTCCCTGTCTTTACTGAGCGATATAATTCTGAGATATTCGGGGAGTTCACCGACGATCTTTCTCAATAATGAGGTCTTGCCGGCGTCTGCCGGACCGATGATGATAATGTTGGCTCCGCCGACGTAAAGGAGGCGAATCCTCATGTAAGTCTTTACGTCCATTGTCCCGTGCTTCTCCAGGTTTTCCGGGGACATGTCGAAGGTGTGGTGCTTCCTGATCACGTTCGCCCATGCCGACGATACCGGGTAGCAAAGAGCAGTCACCCTTGAGCCATCTTTTCGCACCGAGTACGCCCTGGGGCTGGTCTCATTCAAGGATACGCCCACGTCATGGAGCAACAGCCTCTTTACGATCCTTTCCGCCTGGGCCGGACTCGTCAGGAAAATACCTGCGTCCTCCTTCCGGCCTTTTCTGGTTACGAACAACTTCAGGTCATTCCACCGTATTTCACTTACCACCGGGTCGTCGTACAGTTCCTGGATAGTTTCTAAGCCCCAGGTATCTTTGTAGACTATTTCAGCGGCCTCACGGGAGGTCATTCCCTCTACTAAAATCCTGTGGCTGTTAAGGATATCCGTGATGACACTGACGGCTCTTTCCCTGGCGCCGGGAGAACCAGCCACTGCCTCGTTGAACACGTCCAGGATTTCCACACTTTCCCCTGCTAGCACCTCCTGGACGTATTCCCCGGCGGCATCGACGGTCATGAACTTTTCTTCTATTACAGGTTCTTCTTTGTTATTATTGTTTTTGAACCTGTCCGACAGGTTTTTGAACAACTTTCTCAACCTTCTGTTCCACCTCCTTCGCAGCCTGCGGCACGGACGGCTTGAATTTCTTGGTGAAGGCTATGCCCGTGCTCTTCGGCGCGCCGCCAGGCACTACTCCCACAGCTTCCTCGGGCCTCACAGCCAGCTTGTATATGAGGGAAGGCGCGGCTCCCTTGATTATACCGGTGACTGACTGTTGAACTGTTTTCCCTTCGGAAAAAATAGAGTTTCCGCTTGTATCCGTCACATCCACCACCCTTGCGTTAACCGCCAGAATCCTAGCGTTTTCGGGCAGCCAGTTCCCCTGCTGGTCTGTCTTGATGCTGTATACGTCTACTATATCGCCGGGTCTTGCCCCGGCCGCCCTGGAAACGTCCATATTCACCGTCACGAACTGCAGATCCCAGAGCCCATCGGGATCTGTGACGGCGTTGACGTGCACCGGGTAATCTGGAGAAAGAGGGAGGGTATTTATCTTGCCTATGATCTCCCTCGGTAATGTCAACACATTCTGGTCTTCCGTGCCTTTTAAGAAAGGCTTTGTGGTAATGTCCTCCGGCGCAATCAAGGTATACGGAGGAATGTATCTGTTCGGTACCGGCAGGTTGACTGTGGCCTTGTTGGCCCTTGCATACTTGGTTAATTTGCTGTATGAGTAGCCGGCCACGCTTAAACCGATCATGACAACGATCAAGCTTGCAATAACAATTTTTTTCAAGTGTTTAACACCTCCTACACGCCTTTTCCAGACCTTAAACTGTTATCTTTATCTATTTAATACCTTCCACAACCTGTTTTTCACCGTCGTACCTAATCTTTACGGGAACTTTTTTTATATTGCTGTCACTGCGGAAATACACTTCGTTTTCAGGTATGCCGTTTAACCTGGCTTTTTCGAGTGTCTCTTTGGCCCCTCTCCCTTCCATGACCAGGCCCAAGACATAGGGCCTTTCTTCCATGCTCGCAATGTCACTGAGGACCTGATCGCAAGGATGGCACCACCAAGCAAAAACCACTGCCGGTTTCTTCTTTAAATCCAGAGTTACAGATGTGCCATCCGGTCTGAATACCTGCCAGTACCTGCCGTCTTCTTCCACTACTGCCCTGGCGGTTCCTACCTCGCCAGCCACATTTTCAAGCGCCGCGTGCTTTCCAGTCATGTATACTATTCCTATCACCAACACAATCGCCAGCACGGCGTAGTACCAATTTTTACTTTTTGGTTCTCTTTCACTAATCACATTAAAGGACACCAGTACGAGATACAACGATGCAATCGCTACGCTTAAACAAGCCGGGCAAAATCCGGAAAAAAACATCTCAATAACAAGGAAAACATGCACCGCAACGCCGGCCAGCATGTAATATCTCAGATACTTCGATTGTTTCTTAAAGGCGAAAAGCCCGGCTGCAATCAGGTAGTACACCATTCCAATATCCGCCCAGGGTATCCACTCTACACTGCAAGTTCCCAGGCAAAACCTTCCTTTTGTCAAAACAGCGGAGAGCAGCGCCGCTAACGCCGCAACAAAAACAGATATCAATTAATAACCTCCTTTGCATACATGTATAAAACTACCCACAAGCCAAGCGCCAGAAAAGTACCAAATGGCACGCTGCCCGCCGGCACCGGCGCGTCCACTACCCCTGGGTCGGGAAGGCGTTTAATCATGCCATCGGCTTTGATTCCTGACAGTTTCATATGTAGTCCGTACATCAAGGCGGAAATTCTCCAGCGCAGTTCACCAGCCCGTACCAGGTTCACGATGCCGAAGGGCAGCCCGATCAAACAGGCCCAAACAACCACTACCAGAGTCATTTTCCATCCCAGCCACACCGCAAAGGCGGTCAGGAGGAAAACGTCGCCGCCCCCCATCTGCCCGGCCTTCCAGGCCAGGTAGGCCATAATAAATACTGCCGCCGCACTGGCCAGCACCGTCAAGGCCGACTCCCTGCCGTTGAATACGGCATGGTAGATGAGGCCGGAGCCGATCAGGGTCATGGTCACAGGGTGCGGGATTCTCCGACTGATAAGGTCACTGATTCCACAACCCGTTACGGCCGTGAGAAAAAAAAAGAACGCAATTTCTCCAAAAGTTAACTGCATAAATGTCCCTTTCTTTTATTTGAGTATTAGGGTCAACAATAAGGAAGGCAACTGATTAAGAACCAATAAATCGTTTCAACAAACTTGCTACCCCACCGCTATCTTGCTTCTTACCAAAGCCCCAATCCGGACAGAGCACACTCAATAGCTGCCTGACTTCGGTTGTAAACTGCGAATCCGCTTTTGACAACATGTATGGCTGTCTGTCTTTTTCAATACCCAAATGCAGGCGCGGTACTTCGGGAATAAACCCTTCAAACTCCACTTCAATCATGAATTTTCTTAATAACCTCCGGGACTGTTCCGGATCCAAGGCATTGCTTGAGACCCTGTTCAGGACAGGAATAATCCTGTCCTGAACGGACAGTCTTTCCAACACCGGCATTAGCTGAAACATCCCCTCAAGAGAGAGATAATTCGCTGTCAGCACCACCAGGATCGCGTCGCAAAGCGGAATAACTGTATCCGGATCCTTGGGCAGGTCGATAAATACCAACTCAAAGTTTCTCTGGAGCACCTTAATGATGCCGGCCAGCTTTTCACAATCCGGCTTTTCGCCGGCAACAACTGAACCGGGAAGGATATGCAAGTTTTGTATGATGTTATGGCGAAGTGTAAGGCTTTCAAGCGCTTCTTTTTGTTCCACCGTGTCCGGCCAGGTCATGGCGGTAGGAAATAATTCTTCGCTTCCAATCAATGCCTCTACAAGCCTGAATCCCAGCATGGTAGGCGCTTTGGGGAATTCCGAGAAGTCGGCTATCACCACCGGCCTGCGGTTGGGGCAGTATAGCGCCGCCAGGGCGGCCAGAGACGTCAGGAGCGTCGTTTTACCCATCCCGCCGCCCGGTGATACGGCGG
>MVQL01000025.1 GCA_002067205.1 Pelotomaculum sp. PtaB.Bin104 | reverse complement strand
TCTCCCGCAGTGCCGCGGCGAGCCTTTTTTGCATATCCATTTGACGTGCACACTGTGGGCAAACCGCCAGATGTTCCGCCATGGCCGCCTGCTCGTCTCCGGCAAGTGTCCCGTCCAGGTGATCTGGTATTAAATTCAATGTTTCCCGGCAATCCATCTGCCGTCACCTTCTCCCCTCATATAAAGGCAACACTTCTCCGGTCTCCCGCGCCAGATCAATTATCTTGCGCCGCATTACCTCCCGCGCCCGGTTAAGCCGCGACTTTACCGTTCCCAGGGAGCACTCCAGCATGCGTGATATTTCCTCGTAGCTGTACCCTTCCATCTCTCTCAGCACCAGCACTGTTCGGTGCTCATCGGACAACTCCATCAACGCCACCCGCACCAAGCCGCGAAATTCTTTTTCCTCCAGCGCCAGGAGCGGGTCTCCGTCATCACTGGCAATCTCTCGCTGAATTTCGCTTCCGCCCTCGTCCTTGTATGGTTCGTCCAAGGACAACGTCTGTTTTCCACTATTTTTGCGCCTGAAATTAAGCCATGCGTTTACGGCGATCCGGTGCAGCCAGGTTCCGAAGTCCGCCTCGTTCCGGAATCTGTCCAGCGCCCGGTAGGCTCTGATGAATGTTTCCTGCGCCAGGTCCTGGGCGTCGTCGCGGTTGCCTGAAAGCTGCAGGCTGAGGGCGTAAACCCTGTTCTGGTGGATTCGCACAAGTTCTTCAAAAGCGGAAGAGTCTTTCTTTTTTGCTCTTTTTACCAGCAATTCCGTATCGTTCATGGGAGGCTTACTCCTAGCATGTGTAAAAACCTCCCGTTTACTATATTAGACACAGTCACGCCGGATAAAGTTCCGGCCGCGGGAGGACGATATAAATTTAATTTTTCTGAATACTCCTGAATATCATTTCAAGCGTAAAAATAAAATCCTCACGATAATTATAAGGTGATAGAGTTTATGGAATCAATCAAAAAACTTCATTTATAAAATAAAGATTGTGGTTATAATTAGCAAAAATTTTTACAGCACTGATGGAACTTTTGGAGTTGGCTGGTTGTCTAATTAAACAGAAAGCAATAGAGGAAAAGACAAACTGCCGGGGAGGAATTTGTCTAGCCGTGTAGAATATGTCTTTTGCCCGTTGCTTTACCAGTTCAGGAGACAATCGGGTAAGCAGCAACACATGTATTTTATATCCAGCAAAATTCTTTATTATTAATTATAAGGAGGGGATGGAAAAGTTTTAAGGAGGGTGTGTTGAAAGGCATTGACCTTAAGACGGCCCGCGACGGTTTTAAAGAAACGGTTCTAAAGAATAACAAAAACATTTAGGAGGGAAATAAGTGAGAAAAAGGAATAGGAAACTGATGTCCATCCTGCTGACGCTGTCTCTGCTGACGGCCTTGTTGGCGCCGATGGCGGCATATGCGGGGACAACTTATGATCCGGTAACAACAAAAACATATTCTTCTGATACAAGTGGATATTCGGAACTTGGAACGTTTTCGATCGATATTGATCCAATTCAAGATGACAGTTCAGCGTTGATAGAAGTAGTAGACGCCGACGGGGATACGTTGAATATGTCAGTTGCAGATACTGTATATGACACATATACAAATAATCCTGACTATAACAATGGTGTTTTAGTTTTTACTCCAAAAAATGTTAGAACTGATAGTAATGGTGATCAATATTGTAAATCGTTCTTGGCAGATTTAACTATGAATACAGAAGCCGAAGGTAACGAGTATAAAGGCTGGGTCAAAATATTTGCCGACGTAAGTGATGCCAGCGAAGGTGAATTAACAGTTAAAATCACCAAGGCTAGTGGCCAACTGGTTAGCGGCACAGTAGTGGTAGGTAAGGTTACAGGCGGCGATGTTAGTGCAGAGGTTCTCAGTGTGGATTGCATGAACGATACGGGCACCAACGTTACTATCCGTTTGACGGAGTCCGTAACCGGTTCATTTGAAGAAAGCAAAAAGAGTGTTAAGCTTACACTGCCGTCAGGTTTTAGCTGGTCTAATGGTGATAGTGATGTAATATCCGGTGCTATTACATTAGATACAAGTACAGGTTATACAAACGGGGTTAAAACGTCTGACCGCGATTTGTTTTTATCTGTTGATGCAAAAAGTACATCTAAGGTGATTTTAGATATTACTGCAGATATCGACGTAGATGAAAGCAAGGCTTCATATGGAGAAGTGAAAGCGAGCATCAGCGGCGATACTGATATGGCTACGAGTTCTCTTGTCGTTGCCGAATATGGAGAATACGGTGCCACGGTAAGTGTTGAGGATGCAACGACCGTAGTAGCCGGTATGCTGGATCAGGAAATTGGCACGATTGTCGTTGAAGAAGATTCCCCCGGAAGTTTGAATGATGGTAACAAGACCATAACACTGACACTGCCTGCTAATGCAAAGTGGTATGATTATCCCGATGTTGATGACAGCAACATCACTGTTAATACAACTCCTGTAGCGGTAGGAAACGACGGGCGCATAATTAAGTACAATGTAACTACTGCTTCCGACGATAAAAGTGGCAAAATAGAATTCAAGAATGGTAAGGTACACCTTTCTTGTGGTGAAACTGGTGACCTGAAAGTTAAGGTTGGCGGTAGCGCGGGTGCGACAGGCGAAGCTACGGTTGCCACAATTGAGCCTGCCATAACAGTAACTGCAAATGTCACCGAAGTCAAGATTGGTATGCAGGAACAAGCTGCCGGAGATATAGAGATCGTTGAAGGCATGGCGGAAGCAATTAATGATGACAACGATCTGATTGTTGAATTGCCGTCGGGTGTTGAATTCCAGGGTACCCCGGATGTGGAGGTCGTAGAAGGTGACCTTGATATTGAAACTGGAAACATTGATGTAGACGAAGGAACACTTACAATTCCTGTATCAGGCAGCAGCACTACGGCTAGCAAGATTAAAATCAGCAATATTGAGTACAGGATAGACCGGACTGTTGCAGAAGGCGAAATCCAAGTCAAGATCGGCGGCGGCGCTGTCAACGAAGTAAATGATGCAAGTGAAATTGAAGATTTGTACGATTGCTCTGATAGTGACGGCTACAATCCATCTGAAAACAACCAAGATGGAGACTTTAAGATTGATGATGATGGCATCTTCCCGTCAGTGGAATGGGCTGCTAAAGTAGCGAACGCCAAGTGCGTGACCCCTGCGGATCAGACAGCCATCTACAAAACAGTCTTCACAATCGGTAGTGCGACGTATACTGTTAACGGTGTCGAAAAAACTATGGACGTAGAACCATACATTAAGAACGATCGCACTTACCTGCCGATCCGGTATGCCGCTTACGCAGCCGGTATTACAGATGCCAACATCATGTGGAACGAAGCCGACCAGAGTGTTATCATGATTAAGGGTGACCGTGTGGTCAAGATGGTTATCGGAGATACTACCATGTATATTAACGGCGTGGCATTCACCATGGACGTTGCGCCAGAGATTGTGGATCCGGGCCGCACCATGCTGCCCATCCGCTACGTGGCACAAGCCCTCGGTTGCGAAGTGACTTGGGATGAAGCTACCCAGTCTGTAACCATTAACTAGCAGTACAAAAAAAGACCGGGTTCTTTAAGGAACCCGGTCTTTTTTGATGATTTAGTAAGATTAACTGTTTTAATTATTAATGACATAAACAATGATTTTGCAGGAATATTTATGTTTCTGTGGAATACTAAAATATAAAAATTGGTTTTGGAGGTATGATTTATGAAGCTAAAGCATATGCCGGCGCTATTAATACTTTATTTGTTATTAACTGTTCTGCCAGTGCAGGCGTTTGCTGAGTCTGTCGTCTATGAACCGGTTACAGTTCAAACGGTAAAAGACGATAAAGTGAATGAGTTGGGTAATATTTTTGCCAAATTTACTGCCGGAAGATTGCAAAAAAATGACTTTGTTATATTCAGGTTGCCTGAAGGTTTTATCTGGACAACAGCAGATTTAAAGTCAAATAAGACTGTATCTGCAAGGTCTGTTCAAACTGCGGAACAATGGAATTCCATTACTTATGATTCAGACAGTATACAATATGGCACGAAAAATTATATTTTGGTTCCCCGCAAGTATTCAGGTAATGAAAACGGCCTCTATAAAGGTAATAAGCCAATTTTGAGTTTTACCAGCCTCAATGGAAGAGAAGTAAAAATGGAAATCATTGAAGAGCCTGATCCTAAGCAGGAATGTTATTTTTATCTTTATCCAAAAAGAATTTTTGTTGCCGCGGGATATGATGGTGATATTGGAATAACAATTGATACCCCTGATGATTCGGGTTTTGCAAATAACAATAATTCGGATTTTAACTTCGAATGCACGGATGCCGGTACTGTATATGCCGGTTTAAAGGGGCAAAAGATAGGCATGATCAAACTGACAAAGAGTGCCGCATATAAAATCATTGACGGCACGAGCTTAACGCTTCAATTGCCTCCAAACGCTAGGTGGGAAAAGTTGAGTGATGGCAGTGGTAAAGAGATAAAAGTAGCCGGGTCTGTCAGTGATGACGGGAGAACC
>MVQL01000024.1 GCA_002067205.1 Pelotomaculum sp. PtaB.Bin104 | reverse complement strand
ACCGGTGTTCAGTTTCAAACGGGGACACTGTTTAATCTTAGCGGTCAAACTGTTCAGTTTTACCCGGTATACTCACGAAAGACAAGGAGGATCAAATCACAAACCTATTTGGAGACATGATTGTATACAGCAAATACGGGGTTTTTGAGTCATCCGAGCTTTTTAGTATTTTTGAAAAGGTTCTAAGAATACCTTTGAAAACTCTTATTCTTGATATCTCTGTCGGACAAAATCAGGATCTGATAAACGCGGTAAATATATACCGTATGCAAAGAGCTGCGACCAGGATCATTTTGCTCGCTGCGGGGTGTGTGCCTGGTGACAGCCTGGTTGCTTCTCTTGTTCGTCGCGGGGTATACGATATTATTGAAGACGAAAACTGGCCGGAACGGCTTAAGATTACTTTAGAACAATCGCCGGCTGGTTACCTGGAAGCGGCCATATGGGATGTCCTGGAAACAGAAAACGGGGAGAATGGGCCGAAAGAAAAAAGGGGTATTTTAAAACGTATAAAAACTGTTAAAGTAAAAAATCCGGATGTGGACGATACGGCGGCGGTGAACTCGGAACTGGGTTCAACCGTTGTTTTTTCTCCGGCGCCGCCTGATTTTGCCTCGTTGGATGAAAGTTTTGGCTGTGCTTATTACCAGAATGTTAAATTGCTATGTGAAGCTGATCCTCTTCCATCCGCAATTCTTATCAGTGCGGGTCGTCATGACTTGATTCAGATCATTAAGTTGTTGCGGCGGGAAGACAAGCTGTTGTCTATACCGGTTGTGGTTGTCGGCAAGTGTGACGCGGCAGCTTGTTGCGCTGCAGGCGCTGAAGATTGTGTGGAGAATTTGGACACAAAAACTATTGAACGAATCCGGGCTCGGGCGGGCAAATTGCGTGAGTTGTGGAGTAGAACTCTCAGGGACGACCTTACCGGGTTATACAAAAGGCAGTTCCTTGACAACTATCTTTCGGAACAGGTGCGGCGTTATAGTAAAACCAGGGTGCCGTTCAGTGTTATGATGGCTGATCTGGATTATTTCAAGCGGATTAACGACACTCATGGCCACCAGGCCGGGGATGCCGTTCTTAAACAGTTTGCTGCTTTTTTGCAGGCTGGGGTGCGCCAAACGGACATAGTGGCGCGGTACGGCGGAGAGGAGTTCTTGGTGGTTTTCCCGGGAGTTGAGGATGCATGGATAATAGCCAATAAATTATGCGGTGATTGGGCAGGTAAGGAGATCGTTCTTCCCGGAAGTAAAAAAATCAGAGTCACCTTCTCGGCGGGCCTGGCCGTAATGGGCAAAGACGCCCTTGACGCGGAGGGACTCGTTGAGGCTGCCGATAACGCACTTTACCGGGCGAAAAAATCTGGTAGAAACAGGGTGGTTGCGGCAGCACCGGCAACTGGAAACAATGCCAGGGTGGTTGTGGCACTCGGGGCCGAAGGCGCTTTCGTTGCCGCTAATTTAGCTGCATCGCTGACCTGGCAGGGCCGTACCGTCTGCCTCGTTGATGTTTCTCCCGAACTTGGCGCTGCTGAAATATTTAGTTCGGAACCACTAGAAGTTCAACATGTAAGAGGTAACCCGGTCGGGGCCTGGAAAAAAGGCGGCCGGCCGAAGGAACTGCCGGGGCTACTATTGATTGCCGGAACTCCGGATGATTTAGAAGACTTAACGGAAACCCTGCTGGCAGATTTTATAATCGTCCACGCGGGGAAGTCTCAACCCAAACTTTCAGGTAGCGAAGGCACGGTTATAGAAACCTGCCGTGAGGGTAACAATGTCATTTTAAAGGTAGGACCGGGCGAAAGTGAGGTGTATATAATTTCAGTCGGGCATTTGTCTAACGTACTGGAAAAGGCCCGCAAACGGCGTGTACCGATCATGCTTCTTTCCCCCGAAGTGGCCGACGCCTTTGCTAATCTATCGGCAAATATGTTTATTTGTGAAGGAGGTTGATGGAAATAAAAATTTACGCGTTAGGCAGAGATAAGTTTGTGCGCGAATGCCGGACGGCGCTGGGTGAAGTTTCCGTGGAAGGAGAGCCTGGTTCCGAGGATATTGTTCTTACTGAAACGTCAAATTTCCAAGATTTAAAGAATTATTTTCCCGCGAGGGTTTTTGTAATCAGACCTCCATCTTTGGAGGTCTGGCAGGCGGCCACAATGGCAGGTGTAACAGTTTTAAGCAATGTGGAAGCCGTGGTTCCAAAGATCTATTCGTACAGTGGATTACGTCCGCCGGAAAAGAACGGGTTCGGCATTACAAAGGTACGAGAGAAAATTATTGAGCCGGAACAGAAAAAACTACCTGTGCCGGTTAAGGAAAAATCACCCATACCTCAAGGACAGAGCAAGGTTGAACAGACCGCCGGCTTGTTACTCAATACCCCTCAAAACAGCAAGAAGGAAAAGAAAGTTGGCTTTTCCCCCTTCAAGAGACGGGGCATTCTTATATGTGTTTATTCATTAATCGGAGGAGTAGGGAAGACAACCATCTCTTTAAACCTGGCCGATTTGCTGAAATATTTTGGCGGAGATCCCTGCCTGGTCGACTTCGATTTCAATTCGGCGGGGGCAACCGTGTACTTCTGGCCCGACCCAATGCCGAGCCCACCAGAAACGATTCTTCTCTGGGAGGACTTTCCCATGGATAGAAGGGAGTCCCGGGAGACGGTTGAGGATTACCTTGCCAAAGTGCCTTTCGGATTTCACGTCCTTCCCGCACCGAAGGATATTATGCTGTCTTCCCTGGTCTCCGACGTACTGCCGGGTACTGTTCTTGACGTGTTGCTGGACCATTTCGATCACGTTATTGTTGACCTCGGCACCGACATGAAGCAGTTCGGGGCGAAAAAAGCGCTTTCAATGGCCGATACGGTACTGCTGGTAGCAAGGCCGGACGATGTTTCCGTATCAGGAGCAGTACGCTTTTTAGGGCACGTCGGCCCCGGAAAACTGATCCGTCCTGAAAGACTTAAGTTTTTGGTAAATCGCGACCGCCCCAGGGCTCCCAGGCGTCCTGCCGAGGTAGCTGATAAAGCTGGTTTGAATCTTGATTTTGTATTGCCGGAAGATG
This sequence comes from Pelotomaculum sp. PtaB.Bin104, assembly GCA_002067205.1. Taxonomy (GTDB): domain Bacteria; phylum Bacillota; class Desulfotomaculia; order Desulfotomaculales; family Pelotomaculaceae; genus MVQL01. Next base: position 1,179 of record MVQL01000024.1, on the reverse strand, counting down.
AACAATCACTGGCTGAAGCCGCTAAAAGGCACACTTTACCCGTAAACTTAAGGAAATCCCCACTAGGCGATGGAATCACTGTCCTTGCCGAAGGCATCATTCCCGATTTAAAAGTCAAACCTAAAAATACGGGTTTTTCCGGTATAATAAGCGGTTTTATTTCAAGACTTTTTAAAAAGAAAGGAGTTGTTCGATCTGAACATATTACTAACGCTAGATAACCCGTCGTTACTTGACTGGTTGGGCAAAAGGCTTTTAGGGCATGAGGTCATTCATGGCACTCTCAGTGATGCAAATAATTCGGACATGGTTGTTTGTGGACCCGGCACCGGCGACGATTTGGAAGAATACCTTGAAAAAGTTGAGGATTTAGTAAAAGAGACCGGAGCTACAATACCGGTTATCTTTGTTTTAAATGAAAATACGGATGAACTTAAAAGAAGATTGATGTCCTTCGGTTTGTCCGAAGAATGGATCTTAATGCCACAGCCTGGTCAAACGGTTCGCGCCTCAGAACTTTTAAAAGCCATAAAAAAGGCTGAGGAGGAGACAGAATCAGACCCTCCCGTATTCGAAGACAGCACTCCTAAGAATGAATTAGATGGTACTCAGGAAAAAAACAATCAGGTTATCTGCGTCAGTTCATCAAAAAGAGGTTGCGGCTGCGACACGATGGCAACGTCCCTGGCCGCTCACGCCGCTGAAGCAGGGCTCAAAGTAGCTTATATTGACTTAGGAGAGCCACCGTGTGCGAGTTTTCACTTTGGGGTTCCTGAGCCTGCGTTTGTCCAGGCACCCGCGGTTTACGAAACTAAGTGGGGCATCCTTGTCGTGCCGGGCGATGACGTTGAATCAATTTTCGAGGATGTTGTATCAAAGCACGACGTAACCATAGTGAGTTCGCCGAACCGTCTAATCCAACTTGAAGGCAGCAAGAGTGTGGTTGTTTTGGACCGTGACATTCAAATTGTAGAAATTACTTCCGCCCAGATTATGAATATGGACCCGCCAATAATTTTTGTTAATCGTTCGTCGGAGAACGGCAGGCCCGATGCCGCCTGCATATTTGGGCAGAAAGGCTATGAAGTGATCACTGCTGATACGGACACCAACGGCTGCATCAGGGCGCTTGCCGACTGCAAACCCGCGCTCACAAGGAGTCCCCAGGTGGCTCAGGCT
>MVQL01000023.1 GCA_002067205.1 Pelotomaculum sp. PtaB.Bin104 | reverse complement strand
AAAGATGACCTCCGTGATTATTTAAAAAGCATAAAATAAATTTACACTTAAAAATATATATCGTAAAGACCTTTTAATAAATAAAAAGCAAAAGATGAAGGTATTTAACTATATAACTTCCATGACAATCATTTTTTGCTAATATTTTGGATTATGAACGGTAAAATTTCTTGACATATGGTGTTAGATAATAAATAACTATCATAGTAACCTTTGTTTACCATAGTAAATAATTGTTATCGATTCGGTTGTATTAAATGATATGGATTTTGTTGAGTTAATAGTTGGATAAATACTTTAAGGAGGGAGTAATTGGCTGAGCAAACGGTTTATACTGCGGGTGTTGGAAAATGCCGAGTTGACTTGATGGTATCAATGGCCGTGGATGGTTTTTTAGTCGCATAGCTTTACGGCGTTGATAAGCCTCATGTCGGAGCGGTTGCAATAAGTCTGCCTAGACCCAGCTTGTCCGACGCTGCTAGAATTAGTTGTAACACAAGTGTTTTACCTATGCTAGGTTATAAAGACAATGAAATAGCAAAACCTATTGCGGAAGAAATAGCAAGATCCTTTGGTAAACCTGTTGTAGTAATTGCAGGTTTACACGTGGATAATGCCGAACCGGAATTAATTAAAGAAAATGTAGGAAATTGTTACTGTGTAGTACGAATGTTGACAAAATTGTAACGTCATGTTGAAGCATTAGAGTTGCTAAGCGGGACAGATTTTCCTGAATATTCTGTCTTGGCAGATAGTTGTAAAGAATCTGTCTTGAGTGGTAATGTTAATAATAGTTAATCATGGAAGTTAAATATTTCACTGAGCAGAGAGCAAGGAGGAAAACAATATGGAAGCAGCAGTCATTATGTGTCGTTGTGATCTGGATGCCGAACTGGAAAGAGTGATTGCCCAGCATGAAGGGAAAATGATAATTTTGTTGTCTGTTATCAAAAGAAGAGCAAAATTAATAACATTATTTTGATTGAACAATATCTATCTAACGGGAAAATCCTGTTTTACAAACTTAATATTAAACAACTTTATTATCAATTGACAACGGCCTCTTTTACGAGGCCGTTTGCCTAACGCCACGCGGCTGTAATATTCCTGAAAGTGTTAGTCAGAATGAATGATTGTTATCGATTTAGTTGTTTTAAATGATATGGAATTTGTTGAGTTAATATTTGATAAATACTTTGGGGAGGGAATAAATTGGTTGAGCAAACGGTTTATACTGCGGGTGTCGGAAAATGCCGGGTTGACTTGATGGTATCGATGACCGGGGATGGTCTAGTCGCACAGCTTTACGGCGGCGATAAGCCTCATGTCGGAGCCGTTGCAATAAGTCTGCCCAGACCTAGCTTGTCCAACCCTGCTAAAGTTAGTTGTAACACGAGTATTTTGCCTATGTTAGGTCATAAAGACGATGAAATTGCAAAACCTATTGCGGAAGAAATAGCAAAATCCTTTGGTAAACCAGCTGTAGTAATTGCAGGTTTACACGTGGATAATGCTGGGCCGGAATTAATTAAAGAAATTGTAGGAAATTGTTACTGTGTAGTACGAATGTTGACGAAATTGTAACGTCATGTTGAAGCATTAGAGTTGCTAAGCGGGACAGATTTTCCTGAATATTCTGTCTTGATAGATAGTTGCAACGACTCTGTCTTGAGTGGTAACGTTAATAATAGTATCCTGACCACCCACGGCGGCAACGGGGAAGGAATGCGGGTTGTTTATTCCACTGCCAACCATCAGGAGCTTTATGACTATACCATCAAGGCTTTTAACACAGCCTGGAAATACCGTTTCCCCACCTTTGTGCTTGGTGACGGCTATCAGGCAAAAATGCGCGAGCCGCTTACCATTTATAGCCCGGAAGAGTTAAGACGATGCTGGAAAATTAAGAGGAAGTCAAAGTACTGAATACTCTATGTACGTATAAGAATACAAGGGAGGAAAAAAGATTGATAAAACCTTCTATGCCGAAATCCTGGCGGGTTGATACGAAGCCGCATAAATTTTGTCCCGGCTGCGGGCATGGTTTGGTATTAAAAGCCCTCGGACAAGCCATTGATGAGTTGGATATCCAGGACCGGGTGGTTTTTGGCTGTGATATCGGGTGTTCGCTGCTAGCTTGGGATTTCTTTAATGTTGATACTGTCCAGACTCACCACGGCCGGACTAATCCGGTAATGACCGGCATTAAGCGGGCCAACCCGGATCTTATCTGTATCGGCTACATGGGTGACGGCGGCGGTTACGCCATCGGTTCCCATCATTTGGTAAACGCCGCTACCAGGAATGAAAAGATTACTGTGATTCTGGTTAACAACGCCCAGTATGGTATGACCGGCGGCCAGATGGCCCCGACGACGCTGCCCGGCATGAAAACAGAGACAACCCCGTATGGCCGCGATGTGGATTCAACCGGCTACCCGTGCCAGGGCCCGGAAATGGTGGCGGCCATCACCAGGGAAGGCGCTTATGTCGCCCGTGCAACCGTGGTCAAACCTGTCCCGTTAAAAAATTGTATTAAGAAAGCCATTCAAAACCAGATGGACGGCAACGGTTTTTCCTTTGTGGAGTGTTTGTCTGCTTGTCCAACTAACTGGCGAACCAATAATGTTGAAACCATAAATTTTGTGGAAAACGAGATGACAAAGTATTATCATGTCGGTGAGATAAAAGTGCTGCCTCCCAAGGAACCGCTAAAAGTCAAGACATGGACCAAGATACCGGCAATGGAGGGACAAAAAAATGGCTAAAGCTATAAAGATAGTCATGGCAGGCGAAGGCGGCCAGGGTGTGCAGTCGGTGGCTGAAATTATCGCGGAAGCCGCAAACGAAGAAGGTAAAGAGTGTCTTTATATTCCCAACTTTGGTGTTGAGCAACGCGGTGGTGTTTCGGTGGCCTATGTGCAAATCAGTGACGAAGCTATCGGCGCTCCCAAGTTTAACACAGGTGATATTGTTGTCGCTTTAAGTGACCGGGCACTGTACAGGACCAAACAGTATGTGGGGCCACAGACGATTTTCGTGTATGATACCAGTATCAATGTACCGAAAGAAGATCTCCCCGCCAACGCGGCGAGAATTCTCGGCATACCGGCTGTGGAGATTTCCAAGAATGAACTGCACCTGCGGGTGTTTAACATTATTATTATGGGCGCCGTGGTTGGCGCGACATCCGTTATCTCCAGGGAGGATGCCAAGCGGGCTATTGAACATAAATTGGGTGCAAAGTTTGAGAAGCAGCCGAAGCTCCGCGATCAGAACTTCAGTGCGATTGATCGCGGCATCGAGCTTGTAACTAAGGCAGGTTATGGAAGCCGCGCTACGCACAGTCTATGAAATAGTCACCGGGAATACCCTGGCGTCAGTAGATTTTGTTGACGTGCGCGGTTTAGAAGGAGTCAATGAAGCCACCGTCAAAGTTGGCGACCTAGACGTGAAAGTAGCCGTGGCCCACGGGCTAGGGAACGCCAGGAAACTGCTGGACGCCCTGCAGGCCGGCGAAGCGAACTACCACTTCATCGAGATCATGTGCTGCCCGGGCGGCTGCATC
>MVQL01000022.1 GCA_002067205.1 Pelotomaculum sp. PtaB.Bin104 | reverse complement strand
TTTCGGTTGTCCGGAATGCCTTTAACGCCTACCTGTTGGCCGCCCTGGTAGGTTTTTCATACGCCGCGGTTCTACCCGCTTGGAACAACCTTCTCGCTAAAGCTGTCCCGCCTGAGAGGCAGGCTACCGGTTGGGGCGTCTTCTCCACTATTGAAGGTATGGGTGTAGCCATCGGGCCGGCTATTGGAGGTGTTGTGGCAAAATACATGGGAATTCAAGCCCCTATTATTATAAGTACAACGTTACTGGCCATTATGTCATTCTTTTACATGTTCTATCCTGTGGAGAGATTTTTTGCCAATAACCGGCTTTAAGAATAATTAAAGATTAACCGGAAAACAGACAAGCTTTGTTCTAACTCCGGTATCGACCAAGAGGGATTTTTGGTGGAACCTTCCTTTGCTAAAATCTTATTAATAATTCTGATCGTATATATCATCGCCCCTACGGTTCTGACCCGTTTCGGTCAAGTTGGCGTCATTTCACGCGCCCCAAAAGGAAAAGGTAGAGTCGTCCTTACATTTGACGACGGACCGGACCCCCGTTACACCCCGCAAATACTGGATATACTAAACCGCTATCAGACAAAGGCCAGTTTTTTCGTTACCGGCGCCAAGGCCAGAGCATATCCTGATTTAATTAAGCAGATCACTTCAGCCGGACATGAAATAGGCAACCACGGCTTCCGGCACAAAGCCGCCTGGCTGCTGGGCCCTCGCGCCACAATCACCGAAATTACAGAAACAAATCGCGTCTTAGAAGAACTAACCGGCAAAAAACCAATTTATTTTCGTCCATGCTGGGGGCTCTACAACCTGTCCTCATTATGGTACTACTGGAGCAGGGGGCTAAAAGTAGTGCTCTGGACTTATATGAGTTGGGACTGGGCCAAACATGCCACCCCGGAAAGTATAACGCGCAGGGTATTGAATAAACTGCGGGATGGAGTCATCCTTATTTTTCACGACAGTGACTCCGCGCCTGGCGCCGCTTCGGGAGGACCAGACCGGGTTATTGCCGCCCTGCCCCAAATCCTGGAGGGAATATCACTGCGCGGCTTGCGGGTGGCCCCGTTAGAAGAGATCATGGCAGGCCAAAATAGCGGCTCAGTAGTGAAAAGAATAGTTGTATTTTTATGGAGTTTTATTGACAGGATAATCAGGCGGCTTTCAGGGATTAATGACATCAAAGATGATCAATCATTCATCTGGCGGCTGGCGCTTCGCCGTTACCGCGGGCAGGAGTGGCTTATGCATGATGGTTCCTTGCTGAAAAAAGGAGATTATTACATTGAACTTCACCTCAACAACGACCTTTTATTGAACCTGCTGGGCGAACACTCCTCGACTGAACGGATTGCTGTTATCGCCATGCGGGAGATACGTCATAGTTTGCCTAAACTGGCCGGACTGATAAAAGACGATAAACGGTACAGCAAGGCGAAGTTATTGTTGGGAATCACCCTTCTGCACCGTGGCACGGTACGTCTTGGTTTTACGGCATATGAATTAAAACCGGGCCTTTTCCGTATGTTCACAGGCTGGTATGAAAATCTGCTTCTGACCCTTTTCCATCCTGGCGGCTTTAAAAATCCAAAGAAATACAGAGAAAAACTATCACCCAAATATGTGGTTATGACCAGGCAAGAGCTAATGCGCCGTTACCCGCCCGCCGGCATACCTGAAACTGACGCGCCATTTTAACTAAGTTCCAGCAGTTTCCTCCATGGATCTCTTTCCATAATGTCAATTTGGCGTGACTTCCATTCTATAATTTTCCTAATCTGCGGTTCTCGCAGGAGTTCCTCCCAGGCGAGTCTAGTCCGCATTAAAAAGCGCTTTTCCAATATCTTTATATCACCTGCTTTTACTAAGGGGCAAAGAAGTACCGCTGCTTCATCCAGGCGCAATTCAAATTTCCCCTCTGGCGAAAGATACGGCGTGACAGGAAAGGTCCGGCAGGCGAAAGGTCTTCTTTCCCTGGGACAGGTTCCATTACAACGAATTATATAAGATCTACTTTTCGAACCTGGACGGAACCCATATTCTCCAATGGAACGTTCTTCCCGCGCCAGCCACTCCTCAAGCCCGCTGAACATGCCTTCTTCCCCGGGCAAAAGGTAAACACCCGCGCCCTGCTCCCACTCTGTACAACAAGCCGCCCCGCAAAGACGGCCGCAATCCACGGCCAGGGGTGTAATATCATCTAGCAGTTTGTAAATCCGTTCCCAGTCAACCATATCTTTTATCCTGCTTTTTTCCTTGTTTGTTACTATTCAAGTAGTCAGTAGTCAGTAGTCAGAATTCAGAATATTTCGAGGTAATAAACAATTTTTAATTCTGACTCCTGACTCCTGAGTACTCCTATTTAATATTTCTTGGTTTTTCAGCTATTGAAATATTTACTGAACTTAGTTGCCGGTTGCGTATCACTAGAACCTTCACATTATTTCCCACTTGAGTAGCCTTGATTGCCGCGACCAGTTCATCCGCGTTGTTGATCTTAACCCCATTAAACTCAACAATCACATCCCATTGCTTCAGACCGGCTTTTTGCGCCGGGCTGCCGGCAATCACTCCTGTTACCAGAGCCCCTTCCGCCTTTGTCAGTCCCAGGTAGCGGGCCGCTTCCTCATCCACCGGGCGCACCTGAACGCCGATCCACGGGCTTACACTGTTAACACTG
>MVQL01000021.1 GCA_002067205.1 Pelotomaculum sp. PtaB.Bin104 | reverse complement strand
GATCTGCTTATCAATGGCTCTTTCGTCGCTGTCCCAGTCTAAGGAAAGATCACGGTTTATTCGGTTTTGCGGATTCTTTAAGACTGTATACAGTTTTTCTGCCAGTTCCACGGCCAATTCTTTTGACGTGTTGATCCAGCCAACAACCCGGCCTACGCCATAAAAAGGATCTTTAATTGGAATGACGTACAGCCAGTTAAGTAAATAGACAGCTTTGTACCCATCCAGAGAAAGCCTGTCGCCATTTTCACGGTCGTATGTGATTAGGTCGTAATGTGCCAGGGAGTATTTAGTTTTGTTCTTGATCTGAATAAAAGGTAGCTGCTGCCTGCAGCAGGTGTTATAGTGTTTATTGAAATCGGCTATTCTATGTGAATCGCAGTAATTTTTCAAGTGTGTAACCCCCTCTTACGACCAGCCGCCAAGCGCCTGTTTATAAAGCTCTGCGCGCTTACTACTGTCTATGACCATAAATAGGTTGTTTTTATAATGCTCGAACTGGCTTTTTGCTCCGCATATAAAGCATCTGCCAGCTAGGTGAATGTGATCCTCGACAACGGCATCCGGGATCTTGTCCAATTCATTTTTACACTGTAAACAGAATTCCATGAAAAACCTCCATATTTTTACTGCCAACTGTCGCCAGGTCCACAACCTGCTAAAAAATTGTCATTTTCGGTAACAGCGGTAATTCTGGTAACGCTTTCTGAAAATCCGCGCCGTTCGGGGCTTCCAGCGTTTTCATGCGGTAACTCTTGCGGTAACTCTTGCGGTAATTCGGTAACTCTTTCTGAAGAATTACCGGAATTACCAGAGTGAATAGAATTACTAGAATCACCAGAGTTACCGATAAAATATTTCCCATATCCTACTTTTTTTATTAACCCCGCGCACTCAAGTGTAATCAATAGTTTTCTTACTGCTCCAACGTTTTTTCTTAGAATTTGGCTGATTTCTTTAGGCGTCATTATCTCTTTTGAGTTCTTTAGTACCTCCAATATTTCCCTGCGTTCCTCGGTCATTCTGTATTCTTCGGCATCCCCTAACACACACCATGTGCATATTGCCTTATCAAATTCAAGGGCTTTTCCCGTTTCTTCGATGTCTCGTCCGGTGATAAACAAACTAGCATCAGCCCGGCCACGTTCGCGCTTAAGAATCATAAGCGCATCAGCAGCACCCGTTAAACCGGTCGAGCCTGAAACCTGCTCCAGAGGGTCCTCAGACGTCATTTTCCGCAGGTGGTGCACAAGGAGAATGGCAATGCCATACTTGTCGGCAATGCTCTTTAGTCCTTCAATTGCTGCATAGTCATCCTGATAAATACCGTTGATCGAGTTTGTTGCCTTCCTGATTTTGGCCAGGGTATCTATAATCACGAGCTTACATTTTGGGTGGCTAAGCAACCAGTTATTCAGTTGTTCAAGACCACCCCGGTCTGTTTTTAGCCAGTCATTGAAAATATAAAATCCTTCGGGCGCGGGAGTGTCCTGTAATACTATTGCTAGACGTTTTTTTAAACGGCGGGGAGTATCCTCAAGTGCCAAATACAAAACTTCGGCTTTATCTACACTAATATTCCCTAGAGCTTTACCACCGGCAGCCACAGCTACGGCAAAGTTGAGGCATAGCCAGGACTTGCCGAGTTTCGGCTTGCCGGCCAGTATTGAAAGCCCCTCGCAAAGCACCCCGGAAATTACCCACAGGGGATCTTTGAACTCCGTTTTCATCAGTTGTGACGCAGTGAAACCAGTCGGAATTTTTATTTTTTTATTGGTTAGGTTATTTGACTGGATATTTTTTTGAAAATCATTATTTTCTTTCCGATCTTTCCACCCAGGCTCGATCAAATCTCGAAGAGCATACCAATCATTTCCTGAACATCCATTGTGAAAACAACCAAAACTAATGCCACCGTTGTTAAATTTTGTAATCCTTGAATCTCGGCCATGCGACGAATCGAACGGGCACTGCTCTAGCACGTATATTGTTGCGTTTTTCCATGATTTTGTCTTATATACCTGGAGATTATGTTCTTTAATCCATGTTTCTAAATTAAAATCATCACCACTATACCCCTTTGTTTCCCGTATTGGCTCGACGTACATCGCAGCCAAGGAATTTAATTTGTCTACAGAGACAATTTCTAGTTTTTCCGGTAAACTTAAAATTTTTGACAATCTATGTGGCCGTTCGGGAGTGCTGTCGCCTTTTTGGGACCACGTCCCATAAAGTTTAACGATTCGAGCCGCGTTGAAAACCTTTTGGTCAACTAGAATTCTTGGTTTTTGGTTTTTATCATCACTAAATAATGCATCAATGGATTTTAAACATTTTTCGATTAATTTTTTACTTTCTTCGTCATTTGGCAAGTCTATGGCAAAAAGTAAATGAGCGCCGTTGCTACTATCAAAAAGCCCAGGTTCTGGCCAACCTTCTTCTTTAAAAAAGTCTCTGATCAGTAGAGCCTTTGTTAACGCTGCCTCATGTTCTTCATTGGTACTACTAATACCGGCTGGGCGCTCGGCATCGAGATCAATAAGAAAAAATCTTCGTCTCACTATGTCGTTATCACCAGTTGTGTATTTTGAATAATCTTTAATCCGATTTGCTGCACGTGCAAGCAAATCAGGATTAACAGGATTGATTGTCACATAAACAAATGGGACGTTTCCATTTAAAAAAGTTGTCCATTTAACAGCAGCATTTAGATTGTCAAAATACCCTGACTTAGTACCCTTTTTAGTTTCCGGACACCTTAATTCAATAATGTTTCCGTCTGACATAAATAATTTTAATGCCCTTAGAATGTCATTACTACTTTCCTGAGTCAGTTGTGCTACCTGGTTTGTTGGTTGACTATTGACCTGTTGGTCCATTTTGTGCGCCTCCTGAAAACAGGCGCCGGAATTCGCCCTTGCTGACTTGAACATTTGTACGGTTTTTGCTAAAATTGTAATATAAACACATGTTCTTGCCTCCTTTTCCACTTTCCCCGGCTTCGCCGCGCCGGGGTTTTGCTTTTCTGGTTATTGGATGCGGCGTATTTTGCCACACTGATCATTGCCTTTGCATGC
>MVQL01000020.1 GCA_002067205.1 Pelotomaculum sp. PtaB.Bin104 | reverse complement strand
CCTATTTTCAAGGCTTCCGGGATTTTGACCGGAAGCTTTTTCATTTGCTTTTTTGGTCGTATTTTGCTCAAGACGTGTGTGATCATACATTCTAGTAGCGTGCGGGATGGGGTGTCAGGTGCGCACAACTTTTTTATATTTTGGAGGTATCACGTCATGAGTAAAAGGAGAAAAAATGAGCTTCAACCAATTGACGAAAATAAAGCGATACAACTTTTTAAGGAGGCCGTGCCAAGCTTCGAAGATGCCGAAAAGCTTTTTTACGCCAATGAGAAGGCCAGGAACATACTGAAGCGTACCATCGAATGGCACAGGGAAAACCTCCACGCTTTTAAAAAAGCCATGCGGGAGCAAGGCATTGAGCTTAACCTGGAGAAAATCACCCACAGGACCATCCGGAATAACCTGGTTCTTTACGCCATCCAAAAATGGAACAACAAGCCACAGACAATCAATATGCGTATCCGCACTTTGCGGCAATTCTTCGGCTTTCTGGTTAGTGAAGGATACCTTGCCGAAAATCCGGCCGCCAGGGTGGAGTTACTAAAAACTGCAAAGACATTAATCATAGCGTTAAACGATGAACAGATCCGGCGACTACTAGCCGTTCCCAACCGTAAAACCTTTACCGGCCTACGGGACTACACCATCTTGTCCCTGCTACTAGATACCGGACTACGCCTTTCCGAAGTCACCGGACTGCGACTTGGCGACTTGAACTTTAATGAAAGCTATATCAAGGTAAGAGGTAAAGGAGCCAAAGAGAGGTTAGTCCCAATACAGGCTAAACTCAAAAAGTTGCTCAAACAATACCTGATCCACCGCGGCAGTGAGATTGATAATGACTTCCTTTTCGTAACCATTGACAATACCCCTATAAGTAACAGGGGTCTCCAGGAGAGATTTGAGATAATCAGCAGTAAGGCGGGAGTAAACGAAGTACGGACATCCCCCCATACTTGGCGACATACTTTTGCCAGGTTGTACATCCTCAACGGTGGTGATGCTTTTTCACTAAAACAGATTCTTGGTCACAATAGCTATGAGACGGTAAACCGCTATGTTAACCTCTTCGGGTCCGATGTTAAAGACCAGCACCGGAAAGCCAGTCCGCTAGAAAACCTACATGATGATTAGTCTTCACGATTCTTGCGCGAAAGCCTGTCCACCGGTGATCTGCCCCGGTATTTCTTATATAAGTCCTCCCTGAATAGTTTAAGGTAAATTATCACCGTGGACATGGTATTATGGCCAAGGAGGTCACGCAACGCATATGGATCCCCCTCGTTCATTAAGAACATTTTAGCAAAAGTATGGCGAAACGTGTGCGGACTCGGGCGGACACCCTTAATGCCAACAGCGCTGGCATACAGTGAGATCCTTTCTTGGATTGAACGTGGCTTCAGAGGGTGGCCGTCCTGGTTAAGCACAAGGTTTGTATCGCCTTCATTTGCTATTCCCGTGAAGACTAGATACTTGGTGAGTGATCTTCGCGTCTCAATACCGAAAAAAACAGTACGACTCTTTCTGCCCTTTCCCTGTCTTATGTATATACTACATCCTTTTAAGTCAACATCCGATACTTTTACGCTGCAAAGCTCTTCCAGCCTTATGCCGGTGTCAAGCAATAATTGCATGATCATGTAATCCCTCAGGCCAGCAAAGGTGGTCTGGTCAGGGCGTGCAAGCAAGACATTGATCTGTTCGCTGGTGAAGGGTATTATTTCCGACTGCGGCCCTCTAATCGTCTCCAGTGAGAGGGCAGGATTATGGCTAATATATCCTTTTTTATGGAGCAACCTAAAGAAGACCCTGAGAGTTTTGATCCGACCGTTTATGGTATTCTTCTTTTTCCCTGCGGAACGCATATTCTTTATATATTCATTCAGAATATCCTCGGTAACTTTAATCGGATTTCCTGTATGATGTGCCATTAAGAATTTGTTGAAAACCGCCAGGTTTTCAAGATGAAAAGCCAAAGTGCGTTGACTCCAGTCATCACGCATGTATTCCTCTTTGAAAATATCTGTTGCAAAACCAAAATTAATTTCACAGGAGTTTACCAAGCTTGGTTTAGCATCTTCAACTATTCTTTTTAATCTAAAATTTCTAACTTGCATAGTATCCACCTTCCCTAAAATATTTAATGAAGCTCATCCCCGCAACATAACCCAGGGTGCACGCTTATCAATATAAATTTCCCGAATAAATTCTCACGTGTTACATCACCTCACAAAATATAAAAACCCGGAAAACCGGGTTGTTTTATTCGGGAAAGGCATATTTACCATATTTATCGAAGCATGGGAGATGTCTATTAATATTTTAAGTTCCCAACCTTTTTCTCTCCAAACCAGATCTATCTAGAACCCACCATTGTTTAGTAAGCTTTTCTTCACGTAGATTAACGTATCGTATTTTTTTCTTTTTACCTGGGTTAACACCCAGGTATTCTTTCGCAGCCGGGGCAAAGGCAGCACATCGCGATCCCATGTTCGGATCCCTATCTTCAAGACGGTACGGAGAACATTGTTTCTTGGCAAGATCATAGTGCCGGCAAACGCTGCACTTTTGCTTCTCACCGTTACTTTTAGCGATTTCCTCCCAGGCGGGGTGCATCCTAAAAGCATAACCATCCTCACGTTCGTAAAGGGTTATTATATCAGCCTCGTGGAGGGACTGGAGAAAAACCCTATCATCACTGGCCCAAAGAACGACCGGTGGTTCGTCACTAAACCAGCCTTCCGGAATATCATCTTCATCCTCATCGTCGTGAAGTACGACAGTGTTATCAAAGATAATGTTGACATTATCCCTTACTATTGCTTTCCTACCATCCATGACTAACATCATGGCTTGACCGCGCAGATAGTGTACCCGCATGTGCCAGGCTGTTCTTT
>MVQL01000019.1 GCA_002067205.1 Pelotomaculum sp. PtaB.Bin104 | reverse complement strand
TACCGCCATCATACCGATAGCAGCTTTGCCAAAAGGCGTTGTAGTGTCAAATGATTCGGTGGCCGACTTGAAGCCGATGCCGGCCGGCTCGAAAACGTCTTCCAGGAGATAGAGAACGTCTTTCTGCCGGCGGGACAGGCGGTCAAGCTTCAGCACCAGGACGGCGGCAAACTTCTTCGCAACGGCGTCTTCAATAAGCTTTTGCATGGCCGGGCGCTCCAGGTCTTTGCCGCTGTAGCCGTCATCAATGTAGAAGTCGAATACTTCCCATCCTTGAGCCTGGCAGTAGGCCAACAGGCGCGATTTTTGGGCCGGGATAGATATATTATGCTCAGCTTGCTCGTCCGTTGACACTCTGACATAGATTGCTACTAACATGATGTCACCTCAAAGGAAACCCGGCGCGGGGCCGAGATAGCTATTCATCTATATCATCAAAATCAAGTTCAATCTGATCTCCTGGAGCAGGGAAGGCTTTTTTAAAATTGCTTATAAATGCGCTCCAGTTTGGAGATACTCTCATGATAGCAATTAGTTGCAACAAATGATCTCTAAGATCTGGTTGTCCAATGTCAGCGGATAAATATTGAAAATGTGCGCCGCCGCTATACCCTCCTTATCAAGTCCCTCCACTTGACCCTGTGTCCACAATCCTCTAACCCTCCTTATTGATTCGGCGGTCTACATGTTTGGCAAGGTGAATAACCCGCCTTTTTAGCTTCGGAGACAGACGAAAAGGTAATTAGATTATCAGACTTAATCTTGTCTGCCCACCGGCAACTAGGATAATGGTATTTGTCGCTGTTGACACTGCCGACAAACTGCTGTGTTTGAGTGGTTGCTGGGACCGTGGTTTTTGGCTGCTGGGTGCAGGAAACCAATAACAGCACAAAAGAAACCACAACCAACGCCACCAGTAATCTCTTCCGCATTTTTACTCATCCTTTTTGTTTTAATGTTTCTTTTTTCTTTCTGTATTCAATAATTATTGGGGCCAGCCATGCTAACAAAGTAATAATAAACACAGTAGTTGTTGTGTTTTTCCATATTTTTGTAGCTTCGTCTCTTTGCATTATTATGTTTGGGGAAGATATTTGTTCTTCTACAAAACCACCCATAAATCCGCTAAGAAAATATGTCTCTTTCCAATTGGTATGTGACCACCTGTCCGTTTTCCATTTATAGATTATTTTATCAGTTGTTTTTGTGGTTGTGGTTTCCCACCTAAAATAAGGCGCAACCAATAAGCCAATCAACAAAATAAGCGGGAAAACCCAATAATATTTTTTCATTTATATATTATCCCTCCTTGTCGTTATTTGTCGAAAATAACGCATATGTATAAACCGCCTTTCGGCGGTTTTTCTCATGGTGCTTATGTGCACTCGTCAATTAACTGTTGTTTAGTTCCTTTGTATAGTCCAGGCTAACTAAAACAACATCATCCAAAACAATCCACTTGCGTAGCAGTCCGGGAACAATAATAACCTTTTTCATCTTTCTGTCTAACCTCCCTGTCAAACATATGTTTGTATATGTTTTATAAATTCGGCGCAGGGAGATTTTTCTCCTTTTGGTTTACATTATTTTTCCCAAGGCGGTATAAAACCATTTTTTAGCTTCTCATTAAATTTATCTACTTCTTTCTGCGCTTCTTCTTTGTCGTAAACCTCTCCCTTGACATCCATTAGGATAGCATTTCTATATTCATTTTTAACCTGTTCCATGAGGTTGTCAAGGGACTTTAGCCACTCCGTAATTAGTTCATTCGTCCAGCCCTTCTTTTGCTTCGCTATTATCTCGTCAAGGATAGCCCAATTGTTTTCATCTTTGACGAGTTTGAAAATGTTTTCGGGGATGTTTAGTTTACCATTACTGCCATTACTGGAGAAGAAATCGACAAGGGTGATACCTAAAGAAACACAGAATTTTTCAATAGTAGAAGCAGACAAACCAATACTACCATTCTCCCAACGGATTATAGTGGGAACGGTTACACCCATATAATCCGCCATTTTTTCCACTTTTACTTTTTTCTGTTTTCTTAATTCCCTCATTCTTTTACCAAAATCCATTTTAAGCACTCCCAAAATATACATTATCCGTATATTAATTTAGCTTAACCTATTTTATAGAAAAATAAAATATACAAATTACGTAACTTTTCTATTGACGTACATACTTTTATGGTATATACTGAAACCGTATCAAGGAGGTGATACTAATGTGCGCTACACGTATTAAAGAGATACGCCTAGCCAAAGGAATTAATCAGGTAACGCTTGCTAAAATGCTTGGTATATCACAAGTAGATGTTAGTAGAAAAGAAAACGGGGTTACGCGTGTTACCGTTGATGACCTGAGAGCATTTGCCAAAGCCCTAGAAGTGCCAGTTAGCGCACTCCTGGACGAAGCAAGTCAATCAACCGGCACTGCCGGCTAGAAAGGGGTGAAAACTATAGCAGACAAATTAACATGTCCCTTTTGCGGCAGCGAGATGACTAACGCAATTGTGAATTCATTGGGGGACGAAGGTGCTGGATCAACTGCT
>MVQL01000018.1 GCA_002067205.1 Pelotomaculum sp. PtaB.Bin104 | reverse complement strand
CCGCCGCAATAAGGGGTGGTAGCGGCAACATGTGCCGGTTCCTTTGTTATAAAATGATAACTGTGCACGAAGTAGAAATCGGTGCCGTCGGGAATATCTGACAAGAGAGGATTCTTATTTGTTTTGTACACCTCATTCCATCCGACATGAGGAACTTTAGTGGCAGGGGAGTCCGGCTCCAAACGTTTTACCTCACCCGGTACTATCCCCAACCCAGGTATCTCCCCTCCTTCGTAACCCTTGTCGGCAAGAAGCTGCATGCCGAGACAAATTCCTAACAATGGAACTCGCTGTATAACAACTGCATTTATTATTGCCGGAACCCATCCCCGCTCGACAAGATTCGCCATCCCATCCGAAAAGGAACCTACTCCAGGCAGAATAATACGGACCGCCGTATCTAAATCTTTGGGGTCATCGGAAACCAATACCTCCGCGCCGCACTCTTCAAGGGACCTTTTTATCGACCCCAGGTTGCTCATTCCATAATCTACAACCAGTACTTTCATTAATTGCCATCCCTAATCCATATCAGGATACTTAATCTTCGTCAAGTTGCCATGCCTGTCCTTAACCAGGTTTCCCCTGGCGTCCGTCAAAAATATTTTCTTATTAGTGAAACGGTCACAAACTTTGATAAAGTCATCTACCGTGATATCCAAAGGAGCAAGAATTTCTTCCAGGGGTTTGCCCAAATACGTCCATGGAAACTTGCCGTCGTGTTTTCGCACAATTTCAATGGCATCCCGCCGGGTGATCCGGCCACGCCGGACATGCAGGCAGGCAATATCCGTCGCGCGTCCGAATCCAAACTTCAGAAACTTGAAATAGTCATGGATACCGGTCTGGTGGTTATCCAAATTTTCATAATTGACAATTGATCCCTCTACAGTGGTCTGCAGGGTTGAGAAACCATAAGCCTGGGCGATCAAGGCATTGGAATACCCATCCCAGGGCAGGTAATAACCCAGGAATATTCCAGTCACTCCAACGCGCTGCAGTTCTTCATCGGTAGGATACGTATAAGGTATGAGATGCTTTTCCTCAATGCCTTCCAGTCCGATTAGATCTGAAACCCGAAGCCCTAATAGTCCTCCAAACTCCTCAAGCCAACGCCGGTTAAGCACATTGTTTTCACTGGCCGCCGCCGGTCCGCCGTATTCATTTTGAGAATTCTCACCCCATACGATTAACGGCACGTTAAATTGAACTGCCGCCCTGACAGGTATTGTAAATATCCCCACGTGTTCAGGCCAGGAAATATCACCCACCTGCATCAGTCCGATACGGTTAAGTTTCCGGCGCACGACAGGATTCGGGGTAAATTCCACATAATCAACACCCAAGCGCTTGATACTCTCGATATTACGGCGACCTATCTCAGAAAGGTGGCAAGTAGTGGCAGTCACACAAAGCGGGTTCACACCCAATTGCAACATACGGATGGTTTGATAATGACTGTCCTTTCCACCGCTTACGGGCACGATACAATCCCAGTTACCGCCATTTTTAGAGCGATATTTTTCCAATATGTACTTTAATTCTTTCAGTCGCGCGTCCCAGTCAATCGACTCCCTCTTTTCAAAGCTGCGGCAAGCATTACAAACACCTTCTTCATCAATATAAAGATCGGGCTTGGTGTCAGGCATAACACATCTTTTACAGTAATTCATCATTCCACCCCATATTTTACCAGGTTGATTTCTCCAATAAAAACCAAGTTATATCGTCTTGTGGAAAATTATAATCACGATGATAACAAAAACCATATTTTACCAATATCAAATCCTTGAATCTGTCCAGCATCTCTCCTGCAAAGTCCCGTTTAAACAATTTACCCCTGTGTCCGCGATAAGGCACTTCCACCGGCATGGGGTTATAATATTCAGCAATGCAGATATAGCGTTTGCTGGTTTGATAAAGCACATCATAAACCCGCGTCAAACTCTCTGGATTGATATGAATCAGCACACCCTTAATAAGGACAAAGTCCCGCGCGTAATCAGGTGAAAAATCCAAGATTGTTTGTGGGTATACCTTGACCTCCCCCCATGACCGAAGCTCATTCACAGCCTTTTGATTTATTTCAATGGCTGAAAGTTCTGATTGAGGGAGAAGATGTTTTATCGCTTCCAGATTGAGTCCGATATTTGCGCCAAACTCAATGACCGTGTTAACTGAGCAGGTATAATGAAGAATTTCCGCGAAAAAAGCTATGTTACTTGCAAGAAGTGAAGCTCCTCGATTCCTGGCAACGTATTCATCACCAAATTCACCAGCCCAAAAATTCTCTTGTTCTGTTTTAAAAACGTCCATTTGTTTTCCCCAGTTCAATTATTCTTTTATTTTATCGTCATGATAAAGTTGAACCTTAACTCCAAGAACCATTCCAATCAACGGCTTCCTAAAATCACAGATAATGTCATCACGCTATACTCGCTTATTAATACTGCATATTCATACAAAACTCCTTCTAGTTCGACTCAATTTAATAGAAAAAAGTATTTTTATTGATTCCCTTTATTTTATTGTCAAAAATACGATATACTTATTAGGGAATGTTAACAACATGATTTTGGAGTATTTGCTCACGATAACCAGGATAAAAGAAAAAGGAGTTTAAAATATAGTGATTGATAGTTTCGTTGATAATGTAATCAATGGCGCGTCATTACGAGTTTTCTTGATACCGAACCCCAGTATTCCGGAAAACTTGCCGGAGTATATGGAAACCTATGAACTCCCACATGTTGTCATCAACGGTAACGCTCTTTGGGGAAAGACCAGCCGGGAAAACCACCTGAGTATTATACATATAAATAATCGGGTGAACTATACCACGAGCTCGTTTTGTTATACCAACATCGCCCCTGTTTTTTGCAATTATGCTAAAACAAGGGAACACACTGGAGATACTGTCATCATGAACCAAAAGCGTTATAGCGTTCTGGAGTGGATCACTGCCAATGACAGCGAGTTAATTTGGGATTCTGAACGGGATGATAATACTGACGCGGTAAAAACGGCCCTCCTGCGGGGAGCGATTTTCAAGGTGGTAATGCAGGATGAGGAGGGCATATGGAACATCCATCCTGTGGACCTATGCTTTTATTACAAGGATAACAAGCAGTTTTTGATAAAAACATATGTCGATACATACCCTGTTTTTTTTCGTTCACCTGAACAAACCCGTGAAATTGCTTCGTGGTTTTTTAAAAAAATATTGGATAACGACCCGTTAAACGCTCACCCGACAAAACAGTTTCCTATTCCTATAGTCTATGCTTTTTATGCCATCTCCTCCGATGGCACATACCAAGGACTTTCCGAGTACCTATGCAACAAACCAGGTAAACGCTACAACAGGTTAAAAGTATTCGTCAAACTGCCACTACCCTTAATTACTAAGGAAGAATCAAAACGCCGGGATTTCTGAGCAGAAATCATTAGTTAAATTAAAGTCCTGGAAATGAAAGCAAAAAAAACGTCATATTCTTATACGTGAGAGGATACTAAAAAAGTAAGGATACAGCTACAAAGCAAAATATTAGTTAATAACATTTAAAAGGGGAATGTGTACATATGACAAATAATAAAAGAAGCCAACTGAAACAAATAGAAAATATATTTATAAATTATTATAAAAAAATAGGAGTGCTTGAAGATCAAAAGAAAGATATTAAAAATTACTTAAGCAAGTTCTTAAGGGAAAGATTTGTTGAGAGGATATTATTTACGGTCATGTCAGAGCTTGAAAATATTAAACTGGCTGAAAAATCAATTCTTATAACCGGTCTAAGTCATGAACTGGCATCTGTATTACTAAAATGGGGAGCGGTTCCTGATAACATCACAGTCGCCGATTTATGTCCGCAAGCCATAAAAAAAGCAAAAGCATTATTCAGCAGCTCAATAAAGTTTTCAAAAATAAGTTTAGATAAATTTTCTTTCAATGATGACGATTTTGATATCATAGTATGTTTCAACTATTTATCTAATATTCCAGTGAATGAATACATAGAAAAACTGGCGGCCGAATTTTATAGGGTTATAAAACCCGGGGGGGTTGCCTTTATTTCCTTTACAAATGAAATAGCTTCGTATGAAGACATGCAGTTATCCGGCTTGTTGCGAACATATCAACCCGAGGAAATATTGCCATATTTTAAGAATTATAAATTAATAAATTTACTTCATTTTTTCCCATATAATTTTGATTTGTTTTTTATCGAAAATGAACACGTTTTCCCCAAAAAAATCGGCTATATTGAAGATATTCTCATAGAACAAAATCATCGGTACACCGATTCTCTTCTATTACTTACAAAATAGAAGTACCGGAGGACAGCAGCATGTCGAAAAAAAAGGCAAAAAAGAAAAACAGCAAAATTGCAGTGCTGACGCAAGCCAACTCAATTACGAAAAAGCAGCCAGTACAACTCTTCAGCGATCAGTTTCACACCACGACAAATTTTTATCGCAACAACCTTGCGGCATTGAAATCACACTATCCCGAACTTGCAAAACAAGTTGAACAATGCTCCTTTACCAAACGCTATCGTGTTATACCGTCCCTTAAACAAGACCTCACACCAAACCTCTTTTGCGCGGAAAAAGATTTACTTTATTACGAAAACGCTGACCCTTTGCAAGACACTAAAAATAAATTAGCCGATCTGCAGTTAAAAAACGCAAAAATCGCATTATGCCTGGGTGTCGGTTTGGGTTACGAAATACTGTATTTTTTTACGGATTTTGCGAAAGATGCAAGAACAAATGAAATAATAATAATTGAGAAGGAACTTGAGATTTTCAAGTTAGCCTGCTGCTACACAGATTTATCTCCAATAATATCCAACCCCAAAATACGCCTGTTTATCGGCATGGAAAGAGACAGCTTATACGTTCAATTTAAAAAACACATGAAAGCAAACGGAAGGTTTCTATTCCTTCGCGCGTTAAAAACGGTCTATCACCCGTCCTCCTTACACTTGGATAAGGAATACTATCTGGGTGTGATGAGAATTTTCTGCGAGGCTTCAGGTCACGCGGTGTTGGATTTCGGCAACAGCCCTGAAGATTCTTTAATCGGTATTGAAAACATGCTGGCCAACCTTTCGGTAATTATCAGTAACCCCGGCATCAACAACCTCTTCGGTCGCTTTCAAGGCAAGCCTGCAATTGTGGTAGCTACCGGACCATCATTGAATAAAAACAAACACCTTTTGAAAGGGCTGGAGAATCGCGCGCTTATTATATCCGTTGACGCTTCTCTAAAGCTTCTCCTCGAAATGGGGATACGTCCCCACCTGGTTACTTCTTTAGAGCGCGTCATTGAAGTGATGCGTTTATTAAAAGACATTCCGCCGAGTGAATTGGAGAATGTCTATTACGCTGCCTGCCCGGTTATACGCAGAGAGGCGTACGATGTTTACTCCGGCCCCAAAATTATCGTGTACCGTGGATTTGACCACTTTAACTGGCTTGGTATCGACCGGGGCATGCTGACCATCAAAGGTTCCGCCGGCAACATGGCCTTTAGAGTCGCAGACGCTCTCGGATGCGACCCGATTATTCTGGTCGGTCAGGACTTAGCATTTAGCCATAGCGGAATAAGCCACGCCGAAGGTCACGTTTTTGGCGAAAAACACGATTATCTTTACAAGGAAAGGATTTATGAAGTACCTGGCAACGACGGACAACCAATTATGACCAGCCAGACTTTATATGACTTTTTAAAATCTTATGAGGTTGATGTATCCGAATATACCGGCACCTGCGTCAACGCTACCGAAGGGGGGGCGTTTATCCAGGGAACTCTTGTTATGCCCCTGTCTGAGGCGATTGATCGTTACCTGCAAAACGAATTTAACCCGTTGGATATAATACGACAACACCTCCCGAAGACCAAAGAAGAAGAAATTGAAGAAACCGTTAAGCAGGTATTGGCCAAGGTCGACCGTACCGCCGCAGAACTCAAAAGAATAAAAACTATTTGTGAGGAATCAATATCAATAATTGGACAAGCTGAACCAGACCTGAATGTACCAAATGGTTCATTACCTCCCCACATAATAGTAAACGAGATTTTACATAGAATTTTTGAAAAAAAACGCCTGTGTTCTTCAAATTATGAAACCTTCCAGTTGTTTTTCATGCATGTTATGCAATCATTCAATATAAAATTTGAAATAGAAATACACGCGATAGGCGACAAACACGATACAGAAGTAGCTGAAATGGCTGAAATAATCCTGAAACACCGAGAATGGTTTGACACAATAGGCCGTTTAGCTGATGTCTGCCATGACACTCTTCTCAAATACCGGACAAAGCTTTCTTTCGAATTTCCTAATATAAAAATGTAGACAAAAAATTTTGGTTAATTAGACAATATCTTATAAAGAATCAAGAAAAACCGCCGATATAACATATAGGTGGTTTTATTTTACCCTGTTGTAATTTAAAACAGTGGTAGGCCATAATTATGTAAAGGAGTGAAAACAAGG
The DNA here is from genome assembly GCA_002067205.1 of Pelotomaculum sp. PtaB.Bin104. Taxonomy (GTDB): domain Bacteria; phylum Bacillota; class Desulfotomaculia; order Desulfotomaculales; family Pelotomaculaceae; genus MVQL01. The sequence goes on along the minus strand of MVQL01000018.1, from coordinate 11,912 downwards.
TGATAATTTACCACAATATCCCAGCCCTAAACTCTTGGCGGAACCTGACCACTAACAATTCCTCCATGGCCAAGTCGCTAGAGAAGCTTTCATCCGGTTTGCGCATTAACCGGGCCGCGGACGATGCCGCCGGCTTGGCCATTTCGGAAAAGATGCGCGGACAGGTCCGGGGTCTCAACCAGGCCATTCGCAATTCCCAGGACGGTATTTCATTGATCCAGACTGCTGAGGGCGCCCTGAACGAGTCGCATTCGATCCTGCAGCGGATGCGCGAGCTTTCCGTACAGGCCGCCAACGACACACTTACCTCCAGCGACAGGCTGGAAATTCAGAAGGAGATCGACCAGCTTACTTCCGAGCTAAACAGGATCGCCAACACAACCGAGTTCAACACTAAAAAACTGCTGGACGGTTCCGCAGCCGCCCTTACTTCCAGCGACAAGCTGTCAACCAAGATATTTGTACGGGACGGCCTGCGCACGATTGACCAGTTCGGGCAGAAGAAAACCAACAGCGGAAACTATGACCTGAAAATAGCCGTGAAGGAACTAGGCGCGGCTGAAGTTCAGAAAACCGATATTTTTAAGGTAAAACACGTTTACAATGGCATTGAAAATTTAGAATTGGCATCCTCCAGTAATATAACAATGGTTGGAGCTCACGATTATATTTCAGGTAGTTACACACTGAATACAATAATTGCAGACGGTACTAGCCATTCTACAGCCATCACGCAGTTTTATAAATCAGGCGGGGCAAACTCCATCTTCGGTTCAGGTGCAGCGGTTTCAACAACTGCCGCCGGCACCAACGCAATAACTGCCGCCTCCGCCAACGCCAGCGTACTGGTTGAGGTTACCAATATTTCCGGTCAACAAGTAACTTACCGCATATCAACCCATAAATATTCTATTAGCGGCGCATACACATTTAATCAGACAACAACGGTTTTAACGATTGCGACCACAGACAGCGTCTATACTCTTGCCACCGGGCTGGCGATGGATATAGTGGTATCGGCCAGCGCATCGTTGACCACCGGCCTGCAGGTTGGCGACAAGGCCGTCATTAACGTCCGGGCGCAGGCCAGCGCCGTGAGTAACGCACACTCTTTCACCATTAGCAGCACCGACACTGCTAACAGGTTCGTCACGCAGACTTATAGCAGCGGGTACTTTGATAAAACTCAACGCACGTTCAATGTTTACTCTCTTAACACATCCACCGGCACAGCTTTAAATGGAACATTCACAATAGGCTATGATTATGATTACGCTTCCGCCAACACTTCCGCGGCCACATTTGATGTCACTCCTGCGTTCGGGCGGGCGGCTTCTCTGGATACCAAGCTGTATGACATCGATAAATTCTGGGATACAAGCGGCAATTTCATGCTGTCCAGCCCGCAACAGATTAATATGATCATGGGTGACGGCAGCAAGACCTCAATTACACTTGACAGCAACGATACCATATTCACAGTCCAGCAAAAGCTGAACAACGCTATCCGGGACGGCCTGGATCAAGGGAAATATGTAACTACCTCATTACAGCGCAATTTTGTCCAGTTTGTTTACAATAACGAGGATAGCACTGAGTTCTTGAACAAGACAGGCTACTCCGTTGACGGCACTTTTGTGATACAGAGCGCCATTTCCGGTAAAGACGGCGAGATCCGCTTCTCCGGAGATGACAACCTGATTAACGCTCTCAGCCTTGCCACCATCAAATCCTCCAAAGAAAACACTTTCAACGTTTGGATCAAAGACGCGCACAGCACCAACCCGTTTGACATCAATCCGAACGCTACTATCTCCGGCAACCTGCTGGTTGGCGTAGTTCATGAGAACGTGGATATCAAGTTTGACTCGCAGGCCAGCATCAAGACGATTACGGCCACTAACTCAGGTACAGGCTTCTTCCAGATGGAAGCTGAAACTGTCGACACAAGCCTGCACCGTACCACAGTTCACCTGGCGGATAACACCATGGTCTTCCAGATTGGCGCCAACCCGAACCAGGACGTCAATGCTTCAATCGGGAACATGGGAGCAAGCGCACTTGGCGTGGACAACATCCTGGTAACCGACCGCAATTCTGCCACCAACTCTATCGCCAAGTTAGACGCGGCAATCAACCGGGTATCAAGCGAGCGGTCCAAGATGGGCGCTTTGCAGAACCGTCTCGAGCACACCATCAACAACCTGGGTGTGGCTTCAGAAAACCTGAGCGCAGCTGAGTCCCGTATCCGTGACGTAGACATGGCGTCAGAAATGATGAACCTGACCAGGCTGCAGATCCTCGGCCAGGCCGGTACGGCCATGCTGGCCCAGGCCAACGCTCTGCCGCAAAACGTTCTGAGCTTACTCGGGGGTTAATACCAGGGTTAGGAGTTAAAGTTAATAACATATCATCTAACTTGCTTAAAAGACGGCCGGCTATCGGCCGGTCGTCTTTTATTTACATAATTATGACTGTATCCGGTGAGAACCGGATAATTACATATGATATAATTTACACATAAGTTCATTATTACAACAATACCGCATGTTGAAAAGTTTGGGAGGTTTATGAAATGGAAGTTAATCCGAGCGCTAATACTGCAGCACCGGCTAAAGTAAACACTGACAATCAAACTAACATCTATGGTAACGTTAGAAGCCAGGGCATGTTAACAGTGCGACCGCCTGAACAAACCCAGATATCAAAAGAATCCGGTACGGATGAAAAGCAGAACAGGGAACTCATAGAAAAGAAACTTGAACAAGCTGTGGAAAAGTTAAACAAGATGGCTGAGCTTTTTGACTTCAAGCTCCAGTTTCGTGTTCACAAGGAAACGCAGCGCATCATTTCCAAGGTTATTGAACCGGACAGCGGCAAGGTATTGAAGGAGATACCTTCCGAAAAAATACTGGACATGATCAGCAAGTTGGAGGAAATGGCCGGTTTGATTATTGACGAGTACGTGTGAAGAGGTGATTGAATAGTGGCAGGTATTCAAATTGGAGGCCTCGTATCCGGCTTCGATACGGAATCAATCATAGAAGAATTGACCAAGTATGACAGCAAACCGCTGGAGTTGATGCAGGAAAAAATAGACCGGCTGGAAGCCGCCCAGTCCGCCTGGAAGGAAGTCAATTTGGGGTTGACCTACCTCCAGAGTGCTGTATCACAGCTTAAACTGAGCGCCACCTTCAACAGCAAAACGGCCACTTCAAGCGACGAAAAGGTGTTGACCGCGTCTGCAACCACTTCTGCTGCCGCGGGATCATACCAGATTAAAGTAAACAAGCTGGCCGTGTATAACCGTTACGCGTCCAGCAGCGCGGCGACAATTACCGGCAACTCTGACGCCATGTCATCAACCGCGCTTGGACTAACCGGCAGTTTTACCTTCAAGTCGGCAGACAGCACCACTACCGGTTCGGTTACGGTAACTTCAACTGACACCCTAAACTCCATTCGTGACAAGATAAACACTGCCAACGCCGGCGTAACAGCGTTAATTGTTGACGGCAGGCTTGTAATAAAAAGTAATACCATTGGTACAGCCGGACAAATTACCTTGACCGACACGGGCGGCGGCTCGGCTTTTACCGATCTTGGTTTAGCACAGACGACTGCGGCACAGGATGCGGAAATCGAGTATGAGGGAATGACCATCACGAGGGGCACCAACAGCATTAGCGATGTTATCAGCGGTGTCACCCTGAATCTGATTAGCGAAAGCGCCACAAATGTTTCACTGACTATAGCAACCGATACAACAAAGGCTTCAGAAGCCGTCACTGCCTTCGTCGAGCAATACAACTCGCTCATGCAATATATTGAGGATGTTACTTATGTCGACCCGCAAAAAACCTTGACTACCAGAGACGAAGACGATCTTTCTCCGTACGACTCAAATCGTACACGTGGCGAACTGCAAGGTGACCCGACGATCATCAGCCTGGAGATGCAAATCCGCCAGATGGTCGGCAGAAGTGTGGAAGGATTAAGTCCTTTATTGAACGCGTTGAGCGCAATCGGGGTAACCACCAGCTATTACTCCGGCGAAAGTAAACATCAGTCGGCCACCCTCAGCATAGATGAATCCAAACTAGCGGCGGCGCTGTCGGAGGCGCCAGGGTCAGCCTCAGTCACAGGGCATGACGGAGTGCCGGTAAAGTACAACAGCTTCATAACCCTGACGGCCGCCGGAATTACCGGGAGCGCTTCAGCCACGTCCTCCACCGACTTGAACCTGACCGGCAGTTTCACGGTCAAGTCGGCTGATAGCGCAGTCACTGCCTCAATAACGGTGCTGGCAACCGACAGTCTCAGTGATATTATGAACAATATTAATGCGGCCGGCGCGGGAGTAACAGCGTCAATTATTGATAACAAGCTGCTGATAACCAGCAATTCCATGGGGACGCCAGGTCAAGTGGTGCTAACAGACACCGGCGGCGGTACGGCTTTCGCGGACCTGGGTTTAGCAGAGCAGACAAGGGTATCAAGCGCGGATAACGCCGTCAAGTCCGGCCAGTCGGGCAGACTGATTATTGAAATCGACGGAAAAGACTACAACATACAGATCAGCGGGCCAAAAACCAGCCAGGAAGTGGTTAACGACATCAACAACGTCATCGGCTCCGTAGCTACGGCAACAATCAATTCCAGCAACCGGCTGGTAATTACGGACCGGTCCACCGGCGTCAATTCTGTAATCAGGATTAAACAGATAATGGAGGACCACTCAGGCGACCTGGCAATGCTTGGTCTGGTCCAGGGCGATTACAGCCGTGGCAAGGATGTGGCGGCGCTTTTCACCGCCCAGACCGCCGCCACCCAGGGTACGGTTACTTCATTCTCCGCTCTCGCTGACACGCCGGTCACCGATAGCGGCACACTAGGACTGAGCATAAACGGAAATGCATATACGGTTACTTTTACCGGCGCAACCAGCCGCAGCAATGTGGTTAACCAGATCAACAGCGCGCTTGGCTCCGTAGCGCAGGCTTACCTCGACTCCAACAACTGTCTTGTAATACGCTCGCTTCAAACAGGCACAAGCTCAAGCATCAAGGTAACCAGAATTGACGCTGGACTGGCAGGCCTGAACATGGCCGTCGGACAGTACGGGGATGGGGTAAACAGCGTTACCGGCCTGGCTTATACCCTTGACTACTTTTACACTTCCTGGATATCGTCGGGAGGTGTTATTTCAAACAAAAAGAATTACATAGATGGACAAATAGACTACATCCAGGAGCAGATGGATACCCTGAACGAGAGGATCACGGCTAAACAAGAGCGTCTGTGGAAGCAGTATTCAGACATGGAGATAAAGCTTCAGAAACTGCAGTACCAAAGCCAGTGGATAAGTACTTATCTAGGGCTGCTTACGGGTAAATCCAGCAGTTCAAGCAGTTCCAGTTAAGTCAGTAATCAGTAGTCAGTAATCAGTAGGTGAGAACCCGTGAAAACATCTGAATTGTGAATACCTGAATAAGAACATACGGAGGGAGCAAATTTGAAGGCAGATAATCCTTACAACAAGTACCGGCAAAATGCCGTTATGACGGCCACGCAGCCGCAACTGGCGGAAATGCTGTTCGGCGGGGCGGTCAAATTCATCCGGCAAGCCATAACCCATGTTGAAGATAAAAACATCCAGGAGGCGCACAACGCAATTATCCGCGCACAAGGCATCTTTGAGTACCTGGCGGAAACTCTTAACGAGAAGGTGGATATATCTTTCAACTTGGCTCACTTGTATGACTATGCCCACCAACGACTGCTGGAAGCCAATGTGGCAAAAGACGCGGAGATATTGAAGGAAGTGCTGGGTTTGGCTGAAAATCTGCGGGAAACCTGGCATGAAGCCAGGCAGAAAGCGGCTGGAGAAGCGGAACATGCTGACAATGCGGACAAACTTGTTTAATGAAAGGTAGTGAGCAATTTGCTGAACCCGGACAGCGAAGGACGGTTCCTGGCGGGCGCAATTGAATCACTGGCAAGAGAACAGTCAGCGCTGGCCGGTAGCCTGGCAGACCCGGAAAAAGCGGCGTGTTTTGACAATTTGTTAAACGCGCGGCAGCGCTGCATGGAGCAGATAGACGATATTGATAAGTATTTGACGAGGATTAATTCTAATGTTAATACAAAAGATAATGATTCTGAAATAGTATCGAAGATAAAAAAAACCCTGGAGCATATCCAGGAGTTGGATAAAGATATTTATACAGCCATATTTAATAATAGGAACGGAATAAAAAGCCAAATTACAGATCTATCTCATCGTAAAAAAAGTATCTCCTCATATAATGCCAATATTCTAGCTCGAAAGAGCATGATCATGGATAAGTCCCGGTAAAAAAGTCAATATACCTCTAGCTCGTACTGTCAAGAACCACGCCTGAAAAGCCGCGTGAATATTTTTGAGTTGTCATAAATTGTTCCGGAGTAAGTTTACGTTTAACTTCACCGCTTTTTTTATCAACCACCGCCACGTATACTTCTTCGCCGTCTTCAACAAGTAAGAATTCATATAGCTGGTTAAAAGCTTTGTCAGTGTCGTTCAGCTTCTGCACCGCCTTAATTAACTCCTTGCGGTTGACAACTGCCCCGGCCAGCCCCATTTCCATGGTCATTGTCTGATTGGTCCTGGCCTGAGCTTCGGCCGGATTGCGTTGAGGCATTGCATCATAAACTATCAACGATTGAAGGCCCCCCGCGCCAATCTTCATTATTACCACTTCCTATTTTAATATTGCTACGATAATTAAATCATGTATCCAAAATTAGCTCAGGTAGTCCAGCAAGCTGGTCTGCATAATCCTGGCTCCGGCTGCCAGCGAAGCCTGGTAAGTTAGTTGTTTTTCACCGAGTTCCACGGTGGCTTTGGCCACATCGGTGCTGTAGTAGCCTTTCATCATGTCCGACAGGTTAACTTCAAGGTTGGTATACTGTTCGTCGACCGACTCAAGGTGGTTGGTCCTGGCGCCAACTCGTACACGTTCCTGCAACAACCATCCTATTTTTTCATCTAGATAATCCAGGCACTTATTGATCTTGTCCGACTGGTTATTTTCAAGCTTCTTTCTCAGGTAAACCAGGCTGTCAAAGATATTCCCCGCGGTAAAAGTTGCCGCTTCAGAGGAATCTGATATAGAACCGTTAAATGTTAAATTAATACCACCGTCGTAGGACTCCCCGTTGCCCTCATCAAGTGAGAAAAATTTAATATTGGCAGCGGAATCGACTGCGCCATCGTTAAAGACCCACTTTCTGTCCTTCCCGTCGTAGTTGACACTTATGCTGTCGTCTCCGGCAACTGCCTGCGCGGCTACGGAAATAACCGCCTTGTCGCCCGTACTGATAAACCTGGTGAGGTCTATATTCAAATCAATGTTGTGAGTCCCGGAATCATCCTGTAAAATTATATGAGCGGGTGAATCAGGATCTCCGTCCTTCGACGAGACGTACTGCGCGCCACCCATAATTACTGCCAGAGGGTTACTGGCGTCGTCATCCGCGTATAATTCACCTCCGCCTACCGTGGAAAGCACCAATCTGGCATTAGTAGTGCCGGCACCGGTAAGGGTGGCTGTAACACCGGTGGTTGCGCTGTCTGCGTTGATAGCACTAGCCAAAGCAGTTAAATTGTCGTTAACACCGGTAGTGATAGTATATATCTGGGCCGCACCCTGCGTGCCGTCGCTCTTAAATCCCTGCAAAGTGAACGTACTACCATTGACCAGAGGTAAAGGCCCGCTATCGTCTAACACATCGCCCTTCCACTTGTCAGTGTCCCAGAATTTCTGTTCCATACAACCGTCGTACTGAATACCATCCTTATCGTAAATATGATAAGTAAATTTCACAGTTACGTCGGTAATACCCACAGCGCAATCCTGATTTAACTGCAGATTCAGCGTAGGCTCATTAACCTGGGTAACTCTTACCGTTGAGCCCTGCCCTGTGGAACTCGAACGTATTACCAGAAAATTGTCTGAGCTTATAGACGCTTCCCCTGCTGTTCCGATCACATCGTTAATTTGTTTTACATAATCATCCCAAGAAGGAGTCGGAGGATTTATAGGATTAGTCGGAGTAGAAAAAGTAACTGTATAATCCTTACCGTCAATATTTAACCCCAGTTTATTTCCTTGGGTAGGTAAAACACCACCCAGGGCAGCCGAAGAGAGGATCTCGGCGTGGTTCTGGGTATAATTAACTTTAGTAACTTCCATCAAGACTGAGCTATTAAAACTATTTGACGTGTTCACTACCCCAACGTTGCTGACAATGGTGTTTTTACCTTGCGCGTAGTAATCCGAGACAACAGCCGTGGAAGCGCTGGGACCAGTCCCGTCTACCGTAGCCACCGTGTACTTTCCGAATTGCAGGTTGTTAAATCCCGCCAGTAATTTCAGTCCTGACAGGGACTGGTCACACGACGTCACCTTGATACTTGTTCCAAGGTTTGTACTGCTTGAACTTATTATTAGATTAGAGTCTGCGTCCATTGACGCAGTTCCTGCGACTCCGAGTACGCTGTTAATCGTGGCAAGTATGTCAGCACGGCTTGTTACATTGGAAAATGTGACATTATAACTTTTACCGTCGATATTAAGCTTCAGGTTGCCGTTGAGTGCGTTGCCTGGTGTGGCTAAAAATAAATCGGTCGGCAAAGCGCCAAAAGACTTGACCATATCTTGATCAGCGGTAATATCGACAGTGTCCACCATTGAACCGGCGCCCCTGTCCACTTCCACTAACTTATCGTAAAAGAACTTCTTGCCGTTGATGTTTACCTCATACCTGCCGCCGGGAGCGATCTCGCGCAATACATCATTGTCATCACCGACGAACATGAAGTCATCACCGCTCCGACTGAAAGGCGCGTAGGTATTTTTCAAACCGGCAAAGATATACTTGCCTCCCAATGATGTGTTAGCTACTTCAACCATCTCGTCCGTCATCGCGTCAATTTGCTCGGCGAGGGCAATCCTGTCATCCTGCGTCAGTGTATCATTCGCGCCCTGAACTGCTTTTTCACGCGCTGTTTGCATGGCAACCGTGGCTTTATCCAAGCCCACGTCAGTCTGCTCGAGCCAACCCAAGCCGTCAGTGATATTGCGCTGGTACTGCTTGTTTAAGTTCAGGTTGCTCTGCAGGGCGAGGGTCTGACTGAAACCTGCCGGATCATCGCTCGGCCGGTTAATCCTGGTACCCAGTGAAATCTCTTCCTGAGTTTTGGAAATCCCGTTCAGATTTCTTTGAAGCGCGTATTGCAGGCTGTTTGTAAGCATCCGCTGGGTGACACGCATTTTTGATCACCTCTCACAAAACTTATACCGCCGTGCGGTTAATCAGGGTATCAAGCAGGGTATCCATCACTGTTACTATCCTGGCCGAAGACTGGTAGGCGTATTGGTATTGTATCATTTTCGTCAGTTCCTCGTCGGTGGAAACACCAACAAGTGACTCCCGCAGGTTATTGACCTGCTCCTTCACCGCGTTCTGCGTCCCGAGCCGGTCTGCCGACCCCTGCGTGTCGGCGCCGATCATGGTGGTTAAGCCGCGGTAGTAACTTTCAAATGTGGCCGTATTGCCCAGCATGGTCAACTCCGTGCGCTTGCCGCCGATGTATAGAGCTTGATCGCCGTTGACATTGGTGATTTCTGATTTAACATCAGCCGATAAGTCAAAGTCAGCCGCGCCGGTGGCGGTGAAAAAATCCGGATAAGTGCCGGACGAGGTCGTAGTCGCGTGCAATGCGTTGACCGTGTTTGTCAAGCCTAGGGCAAGCTCATCCATCATCGCCATGTAGCTTTCTATTTTATCAAGCGCGTCAATATAGCCGACCATCATGCCTGTCTCCTGGTTTCCGGCCGCCCAGCCTTCGGCATCGCCGCGCGTTATCTCCACCCTGCTGTTGTCAATGGAAACCAATTCCTGACCGTACAGAGACACCGACACATATCCATCGGACGAGTGTTCCACTGTAATCCGTCCCAGTTTGCCGAGTTCGTCCAGCAACAGATCTCTTTTATCCAAAAGGTCATTGGGTTGTTCACCCAGATCAATTACCCGTGCTATAGCCGTGCTGACTTCCGTAATCTGCCGGGTTATACTATTGATCCGTTCGACCTTGTCGTTGATCAAACTGTCTACATTCTGCCACACGTCGGAAAGCTGTGTATAGGTCTGCCGGAAAGTCGTGGTTAGTTCCACGCCCGCCTCACGCACGGCGGCTTTAACCCCGATGTCCTGAGGGGTGTTGTTCAAGTCCTCCCAAGCGTTAAAGAACTTGCCGATCAGACTCTGAAGTCCATTCTCTTCATCCGGCTCGGGAAAAACAGCCTCGATTTTTTTCAGCGACTCGTTCAGGGCTTCCCAGTAACCTTCCGAACTGGCCACATCCCGCCACTGGTTGTCCAGATAAAGATCCCGGAAGCGGCGGATATAATTAATCTCCACTCCGGTGCCGATCTGGCCGGGAATCAGCTTCTGGTTTAAAATCGGGTTGCAGTACGGGTCGGTAGCCACATGCACGGCTTCCTGCCTGCTGTAACCTTCCGTATTGGCATTGGACAAGTTATGGCCAACCACGTCCATGGCCCGGCGTTCGGACTGCAAGCCGCGGCGACCAATTTCAAGACCGAAAAACGTACCTGGTCCTGACATAGTAAAAACCACCTTTCAACAGGTGTTTATTAACTACTCAGTAGTCAGTAGTCAGTATAATTTTAGGGTGCAACTCAAGGGTTTAAAAACCCGAAGGAATACAAGAAATCCCTACTGAATTCTGCCCTAAAAATAAATTGCTACCATTTTTATCCATATAATGGTGAAACGAAGCTTCATGGGTGTCTGACTACTGACTACTGAATTCTAAATAACTGAATAGTAACAAGTGCTTTATTTATAAAATGAACATGTAATCATACAGTTTTGTTTACAAGCAACTTTTTATAACTTCCCTGGCCGACACCGCCGTCTACCCCGTATGTGAGTCCTTCCTCAGGATTAACGGCGTTCAAAATCAGCCTGTTAAACGTAAGCGCCCGCCTGGTCATAATCGCGTTGATCTTATTCACTTCACGCAACAGATCAGCCTTCGAGCGCATTTCTTTTAGAAGCGTGTTCAGCTTTTCCTTGGTTTCACCGCTTGCGTGAGGGAGAACATCAGCAAGCGTGCTGCCGGGCGAAAGCCCCAGTTCAGCATCCAGCGCGGTCTGGATACGGCGGCGCTCTTCCTCTGCCGTAGTTAGACTGGTAACCAGATTGTTAACCCGCTTGACGGCCTCTTCAATGGCTTCCACATTATTGTCCCGCAACGCAGCCATCTGTTCTGCACAAGCCGAATAGAGGCCGGCCATGAGGCCGTCCTCGCGGGTAAGGCAGTCAATCAGGAGGTCCAAGGTTTTATCACCCGGACGGTTATTCAATACAATCACCGCCTGATGTCTATGCTTAACTTATCTGCCAGGATACCATCGGCAATTTTACCGGCGTCAGGCTTATATGTGCCTTCCTGAATACGTTTCTTAATCGACGCTACCAAATCCTCCCGTACCTCGGGAATCTCTTTTAGCGCCGCCCGGTATATCTGAGCCTGGCGAGCCTCCGGCGAGATGTCCAGAATATCGGCGCGCTCTACTTTATTATCGCTGTAATTTTTATTCGCATTAGCTTTCTCTTGCTTTTGCAGTTGCGCCGCATACGCCTTCGCAGCGTCAAAGCCGTTTGTCCCTTTAATTATCAACGGCTTCACCTTCTTTCCGGCAATCTTTAATCCTATAAAGATTATCGGCACCCGGCCCTAAAAACTTTAGATCATATTGATAATTTCCTGGGCAATCTGCGGAAGTGGGGTGACACGGTCGGCAGCTCCCGCATCCACTGCCGCCCGGGGCATG
>MVQL01000017.1 GCA_002067205.1 Pelotomaculum sp. PtaB.Bin104 | reverse complement strand
TTATGGTTCTGTTCCTGACAAACCTTGCCCTCTCCACCACATGTACAAGTGTAACCGCCTCCCTTTCCGGTTCTGTATCCTCGAATTCGTCAATCTGTCCATTTACAACTTTCCGCACAACATCCGCCGGCAGGTTTAGAGCATTAGCGATTCTTTCGTCGTCAAGGTATTCAGCCATCTTCAGTATCTTTTTGCATGTATTTCTATCCATGGCTTAACTCCCTCTCCTTGTTAACAATCCAAATAGTCCCATCTTTTTTACTTCTTTTACCTTCACCGGTCCGGCATATTCGCGGCCGGCCATTCTTGCGACTTCGCCCGCCAACCTATGCCACTGGCTTCCGGCATCCTCCAGACCAACCACTTCCCCCTTGTATCCCTTTAGACCATGAGCATCCCAGTCGTGGGGGATTGTCACGGTCACCTTTGGGAGCACTCTAGGATTGACACCTTTCTTAAATCCGGCACAGAAGGCTTTTTCCACAATTCTGGCGTTGTGCAGCCTCGGCGAAAACTTGTTCAGGACAATTTTGATCCTTTCGGGCGTAACCCCCATGCTTAACAAATGAGGCGCGTACTCACTGGTATCTTCCTCCGAAAACTTGGACTGGTCCACCACGGCCAGCACCAGATCCGACATTTCAAAAACTTCTGCGAGCCACGACCTTGTCCAGAACTCTGGTGGAGTATCGACTATTACTACGTCAGAAAGCTCCTTCAGAACATTGATTATTTCGGCCAGTTCTCCACGGCCAAAAAGATTTTCCGGATGTACGGTCTTGTCGACCGGCCCGGGCAATACCTTCAGGTTTTCGTACCTGGTATTCACCAATAACTGCTCCAACGCCGGCCGCAGCCCCTTTCTTCTCCCGGAAAGCATCTCGATCCCATGTGTGGGGTTCAAGTTAAAAAAAGCTGCGACGTTGGGACCTCCCAGGTTGAGGTCCGCGATAGAAACCCTTAAATTAGCCATTGATAAGGCTACGGCTAACGAAACAGTTGTGGTCGTTTTGCCAACTCCGCCCTTATTGGACACAGACGTGGCCACCGGTGCCATATCTCTTTCGGAATGTGCATACATTGACATTGGGTTGGTTTTCACTCTGGGAATTTTGTTATTAACGAATAAACGCTTCCTTCTTTCAGCCGTGGCAGGTCTTTCCCACATTTCTTCCTCATCGTCCTCGGCCTTTTCACGAGTTTCACGGGAATCAACCAAAACTTCATCTTTGTCTACTACATCTATCCCATTTTCTTCTTCTCTTTCTCTTTCTAACTGTTCCACAGTAACCAATACCTCTACTGTTTGCTGAATTTCCTCTTCCGGCTGGCTTTCTATTACAAAATCGCCATCCCGGCTGTTCGTTAACGCGACAAATATATTGTAGGGCGGGTCACCGGGAAGCCTGCCGGTAACGATGTTGTTTAGACCCATCCTCTGCGCGTTCTTCATGTAAATCCTGCACTTTTCGTCGATAGGCCCTACAACAAGCACGATGTGCGACGCCGAAAACAAGGTCGGAACGTCTTTTAAGATCTTTTCCGGGGTCTCACCGGGAAGGCACCGACTAACAACCAAGACATCCGGCCGCCTCTCGCTCCAGGCGTTTAGTTCCTCCGCACGGGTGCACACTTCGAAGTCCCAGTCCCCGAACACCTTTTTAAGATTTTTAATGAAATGCAGGGCCAGAGGACTGTCAGCCGCGATCACACACAACACTCGTCGCTCCTCCTTTTTCGCTCTTTCTCCCCGGTTCCGGCCGCCATGTTTTGCGGCATACAAGGCGTCATCGGCGGCAGTTATCAAACCGGCGCCGTTATTTGCGTCATTTGGGTATAAGGCGCATCCGAACGAACAGGTTACTCTAAGGTTTTGACCACCTGGCAGCTTAAAAACGGAGTTTTCCACCGACTGGCGTACCCTTTCACCCAGATCAAAAACGTTGCGTGACATGGCAATAAGCGCAAACTCCTCTCCTCCATAACGCGCTAAGAAGTCGCTGCCCCTGACGGATGACGACACCCGTGAGGTAAAAGCTTTAAGTACGGCGTCGCCCGCCTGGTGGCCAAACGAATCATTAATCTTTTTAAAATGGTCGATATCTAAAATAACCAGGCCCAACCCCTCACCGTGAAGGTCAGCCGCCTTTAACGCAATATCCAGGGCATGGTCAAAAGCCCGGCGGTTTGGTATGTTGGTAAGGTGATCCCGGTACTCACCTTCCGTAAATTCCGGCCAAAAGAAACTGTCAGCCCCCGGTTCGGACAAATCGCTCACTTCCTTTTTTTCTAATAGATATAGATATAACTGCGCCCGGTACAGGCCGGGCGCATCATGTCAGTTGCTTTTTACCAAGTAAATGCTCTTTTTGCTGGCTGCCTGAGCGATAGACGCGGCAGCTTCTCTGCTTACTTCCAGGCCGACTGATACCGGCGCGCGCGAACCGGGCGGACCGGTCATAGAACCGATATGCTTGTTTTCAACCGGGCTTATTTCGCTGCCGTTCTGGTCGAAGCTGTGCATGACTCTTGCACCTTGGTAAAGCGGGATGGCTGTTACAGCAGTCTGCCCTTTGTCGGTCAGAAGCACGTCCACCACGTCACCGGCCGTAACGCAGGCCGAGCTTGATATATCAACCGGGACGTGGACTTCTACCATGCCCTGCCTTCTGGCTGTGTTCTCCGCGGTTCCGGGAAAAATATACTGACCCTCAATCATGCCCACTTTAGCCGCCTTGCCTATGACCTCATCAGAACTGTGCACCAGATCTCTTCCCACTACTTCAGTTATTTTTACTGTCTCCACCTGTTCAGCCCGGATTTCGCTGCCTGCCGGAATAAATTGGGTGGTTTTTACGACATCTACCGTCTTTTTCAAATCGGCGTATTTGACATTGACCGAACGAACCACTGCAAAAGTGAAAAATATGGCCAATATCAAAGAGACTATAATTACAACTTTTTTGCTCACTTATTTGTCGCCTCCTAATCAAGAAAAATCGCTCCGTGACGGACGTGCTTTTTAACAATTTCCCTGCCGGTACCAGGCGCTCTTGGCGCCGGCCAGGCGCCTTTCACCCAAAACGCCTTGCCCTGCCGCTTTTTTTCGCGGATAAGGCGGCGGATGACGGCGGGCACGGGAGCCGAAGTTTCCCAAAAAAACAAACCGGCCATAGTGGAATTAATTAGCACTAGGTCGGTCTCCAGTTGTTTCAGAAAGTTTTTCGAACTTGCTCCCTTTATGTGAATTTCGTATGCCCGACGCCATTTACCGGATATTTGCCTGCCGGCCATCAGCCGGTACACTGCAGCAAAACCCGGCCACAGGGGTAAAAGGACAACAGTCCTCAACCCCATGGCACGGCTGTGTTTGATTGCCTGCAGGGTATACCAGTGATATGCTGCAAGCC
The DNA here is from genome assembly GCA_002067205.1 of Pelotomaculum sp. PtaB.Bin104. Lineage (GTDB taxonomy): Bacteria > Bacillota > Desulfotomaculia > Desulfotomaculales > Pelotomaculaceae > MVQL01. The sequence goes on along the minus strand of MVQL01000017.1, from coordinate 7,624 downwards.
CCCAGGCGCAAACCAAGGCCGCCCAATACAGCAACTTGCTTGTAGATAGGGCTGCTCCCGTAATAAATAGGACAAATAGCCAAAATACAACGTCCCTTCCCTTTGCGCCCATAGTAATCACCACTGGGGGTAAGTGTAGGAAAGCGAGTAAGCGTCCTTCAGGTAAGTGCTCACCGCCCGGCCCCGGCCTGTTATCGGTACGTCAAAACTAACCCACCGGCCAAGACGGTAGGGGAAGTTATACGTGACCGTTGCGTGAACCGGAGTACCCCAGGGAACGGGCGAGCCAGGTGCGGACACCTGTACATTAAGATGTGAACGGTCAAGGAGGCGTTCGGTTATGAACCGGTTTAATTCTGTATTGGCTTCCTGAGTGTAACCGCCGCACTTCCCCTGGGATACAGCCAGAAAATGCGCTTCGTTCTGAATAACATACCACTCACCTACAAGGCCGGTGAATAAGGCGCCGCAAAATACAAACAACAGGATGGCGAATAATGCCCCGAAGGTGCCTATGACTTTATCCAGCATGATAACACCAACTTAAAATCCAAAACTGCTGCGAATCCAATTCGTGGCTGCCTGCCAGAACGACTGAGCAGTCTGCGGAGCGTAGTTCATGGCGCCGACTATAACCAGGGCTACTACAACGCCTGCGCCGACAACCCAGACAAGGTTGTCCAGGTTTCCTCTCTCGTCATCTTGGATAGTAGCGAAGTTTGCCAAGCATCTCCGCTGAACGCAGACAAGGCAGTAAATAACTACTCTTTGAAACATTTAAAAATCCTCCTTTTTCAAATTTAAGTATTTAATTATTGTTTGTATTTAATTATTGTTTAAAAGAAAAACCAACGTCTCACCGTAAAGAACAGCCAATATAGCCAGTAAGCCAGGACAACAATTATAACTGCAGAAATTACGGCGTACATCCTTTTGCCCCACGAATCACCGCCTCTCTTGTCAAGAACCGAAAACACCCCCCATAGTTGAAAACAAGTATTTTATTCCGGGATAACCGAAGATCAGCCCGGCTCCCAGAAGCCCGATCACACATACCAGGGCCAGCAGGCCGCTTTTAGCCGCGGTGGCCCTTGCCGCCGCCATCTCCGTCAAATCCTGAATCTGTTCGTTCAAGTCGGCGAACACATCGGGGCTGACCATCGCGTTAGCGTCCCGGACCGCCGACAGCCTAAAGCAAATGGCGTCCACCACCGGATGAGACGCCCGGCGGGCGAATTCGTCCATGGCTTCTTTGACTTTACCGGTACGAACGATATAATCCACGACTTCCCACATCTCTGACCGGAACGGCTCGGGCAGGAACGGCAAGGTGAGGCTCATGGCCTCCCTCGGGATGATAGCGCCGGTTTCAAGAAAACTCGGCATGAGGTCCACAAAGACGGGAACGCCATTATATAGTGATGCCTGCCATCGCCGGTACTCGTTCCGGAATACCACGTCGGCCGCAAATAAGCCCAGTAGAGAAAAGAGCAAGGCTGGTATAACGGCAAGTATACCTAGAGACTTAAATCCAGCTAACAACACAACTAAACCCGTGCCGCCGCCGACAATAAGACCCACCTTCATTACTTCGGTGGGCGTCTTGCCTAATATGGCATACATCTTTTTTCTGTCTCCTGCTGTAAACCTCGCCTCAAGTTTTTCACGGAACGTGCCGGCAGCCAGGCCAGCCGGGCTCGGAGCATACTCACCGGGAGACAGGAGAGCGTAATTTACAGCAAAAAGGGCTATGACCAAACCAACAACTAAAAATATCATTAGTACCGCCTCCTTAAGCCAGGTCCGGCGATTGAGTTATCTTCTTGGTCATAAAGATCAGCCCCACCACTATCCCGGAAGAAAGGCCGAGCACGACTTTCCCTGCAGGTTGCGAGAACATTTCGAGAAGGGCTGTTACATCCAAAAGCAGACCCCCCAATAATATGAAAATTACCACCGTAGCGGCTATTTTAACTTCTACCAGGGCTTTCTGTCTCTCGCCAATGAGCCTGTCCCTCTGCCGCAGTGCACGACCCAGACGCTTTAAGCCGCGTGCCGCCGCCTGAGGCCCGCCGGCGTGCTCGGAGGCTGCCAGGATCTCGGCGAATGCTTTAAACTCGGGTAATCCATACTTATCTCCCATTTCCTCAAACATCTTTTTAGTACTGGCAAAGGGATTCGTCCGACGCTGCGCCAGCATATCCCGAAAGTCCGTAGCAAGTGGCTCAGGGAACCTATTTGCGGTGGTGGCTATCACTTCCGGAGTGACTTGCCCGGCGGAATAGAGACCGGCTGAAGAGGTAATAAAATCAAGGGCCAGCGCCCGGATCCGGGACTGCCTCTTTGCCTGAACGGACTGCTGAATCCACAGCGGCAAGAACCAGCCCATAATACTCCAGGGTAGGCCGGCCAGCGGCGTCCCAAAAATAAACGTGGATAGAATAAAAGTCCCCACCGCGCATCCAGCCGGGAGGACGAAACTTAAAGAGATATCTTTTATCCGGTCAAGGTTAATTTCAGGCAGCGGCCCACCGGTGAGGGTATAAAAAAAAAGAAACAAAACTGCTGCCAGTAAAATGATTATAAGAAGCACATTCTTTACCCCCTATTGAATGTATTTTTCGTTTATCCTTTCGTAATCCGGCTTAACTCTTGCTCCCCGGAAGGCCAGGGTGGCCAGCCTCTCCGGTGACACCAAGTTTTCGTAAATCCACCGGCTGGTCTTGCCGCCGGTGTTGGCAAACTCCCGTGTGTCAAAGCGAATGATTGTCCTGTAGCCTTCGCCGGGAACCACTTCTACCACTTCCATAAGGGTTCGCTTACGCTGCTCACTGATAGTCTCTTTGTCCACGAAGATCACTAAGTGGAACATAGAAGCGATTACCTCGTCAAGGAATTCCCTGGGGAGGTTCACCCCGCCGTCCATGAACATGCCCCATAATCTGGTCCTCAGGCTATTCACATCCCCAGCGTGGCCGGACGTCCAGAACCCACCTGACGTGGAGGAAGCTATCTGAGAGGCCGCGATGATTTCTTTGGCACGAATTTCTGACACTACCGCCCGGTCCGGGTTGTTCCGGTTCATTGTTTTGCATAACTGTGACATATCGACTATTGTCCGGTCACCAAAGGCTACTTCAACAAGGTTGACTACGTTTAAGAGGTTCGGCATATACATCTCAAAGGATGTTTCAGCTATAAAAGTACGTTCCCATGGGTCAATAAAAAGCCCAAGGGCACGCAGGAATGTGGTTTTACCGCTATCTGTCCGGCCGAACACACCGATATTGGCGTGGCCGTGTACAAATAAGTCTACCAGCATGTCAGCCACAAACTGCGGCAGCATACCGAATTCAACTAGTTTTTGGAGCGTCATGGGCGGCCTGGTCAAGGGCGATTTTCTGATCGTGGCCGCGATGCCCAGGGGTGAAGTTTTGAAGCCGATAACCGCAATCCGGGAACCGTCCGGCAGCCAGGCGTCTACTATGGAAGCGTCCTCGGTGAAGGGCCGGCCAACATCTTCACAGATTTTCTGGAAGTAGCGGAGGACTTCCTCATTGTTTCGAAAATATTGCTTCTCTGCTGGCCATGACCTGCCGTTCTTGCCGTAGTATACTTTTGGCCCGTCTTTTGACGGAACTATAAAGATTTCCGTTATCTCTTCCTCCTCCGGTCCGAAAAACTCCTGCAGAACGCCGTAACCGGTGGCCTGACCCATGATTGCGGCTACAATATTACCTGCCTCGGAGGGGTGAACAAGGTCTTTGCGTGTCAGCACCGCCTGGCGCACTATTGCTTCAATTTCGTCCCGGTTGCTGGATAACAAAGACTGTCCTTGAAACAGATCCGGCCTTTCCTTGGAAAGCTGCGAGGCAATTTCATTGATGATTTTTTCTTTCTGCATCTCTGCTTGCTCCAGCCAGTCCCCTTGCTCAAAATCTGGAACCATACTAATCAACCTCCAGTCTCTTGTGGTATGTTCGTTTTGTTAGTAATGTCTTTGTAAAATTAAGAATGCCGGGTTGGTAGCCCAGCAAAAAGTGTCAGTTTTTGACGAAGTGTATACAGTTTATAAAAAGGTCAGCTTCTTCCAATGTCGAATATTCGAATGAATTACCAAAAGGAGATGAATTATATTGGTTGGAAGAAACATTGGTTTAGAAGATTTTAAAAATAGGCGATTATTTCAGAATGACGTCGTGGGCCAATTTTCGATTCAAGAGTTTTTTTTAAATGTTAACCGAACACTTCATAAATCATATGATTCAATGCTAGATATACGCGAAAATATAGCACGTTTTATCATGGAAGCATTGGAAAATCTGAAATCAAAAGAAAGCGTAATTGTTTTTGGACCTGGTTCATGTAACGATATACCTTTAGATCTTTTAGCCAAAAACTTTTCTCAGATTACCCTAGTGGATATAGATATAATTTCTGCCCAAAAAGCAATTGAGAGACTTGATATTTCATTAAGATCAAAAGTACTATTAAAACAAATGGATATATCTGGTCTTGGCAAGCTTTTTACTAGAATTCAAGATTTATCCAATATTAACGCTAGCGCAAGTGAAATAGAATCAGCGCTTAAATCTTATGAATGTGAAAGTATAGAATTATTGCCAGATATAAACAAAGAATATGATCTGTCAATATCATCGTGCGTTGCTACGCAATTGACTACTCCATTTTTTACGCATATTTTAAAAGATAAATATATTAACGAAAGTACATACAAAATAATAACTTCAATTGCAAGAAAAGCTGCATTTAATCATTGTTATCTAGTTAGAAAACATACGAAAGATACAGGCTTTTCAATTATCACAACTGATATTTTTGAATGGGGCCATGTTAGAAATAACCCGGTATCACTAGCAATTGCATTGCCCTCTTTACCCGAAATATTGAGTTTCCATGAATTCATAGAGGAATTCCTTAAAAAATATAGCGATTATATGTTAGCAGGATCTACAATCTTATTTGACATTGGCACCTTCTTTAACAATATTGTTGCTCGTGGATGGTATTGGGAAATAGAAAATACAATACAATCATATCGTCTATATATTGTTATTGGCGCTCTTCTACAGCCGAAGCTAAGATAGCAAAAAAATCTTTTCTTCTATCTTCCCCCAACATCATCGGTGCAGGCTTATCATTAAAGGGATAACTACTCCTCCAAAGGATTTTATTTAAATTTAAAGAGCCTGTTAAACAATTCTCATTAAGTAGATTTTTTGGCGCAAAACACATTACTCTAAGGGCATCTATTGCTATATCTTTTGGTTTACTTTGGTTAATTAAAATATTAAATTTTCTTTTTTTGAGAACTATCATTGATATTACCTCCTCTTTGCCGTACCTATAGGTTTTCCATTGCGAAAAAGAGTGAGACCCAGGGATTTCCCCTCTGGCGCACCTTTTTTCTTTTTAAACTTACTGCACTGTCTGGCTTTTAATAACTCCAAAATACCTCATAGGAACCGTGACATATTGTGGACCGATAAACGGGAGATCACCTCCTATCACCGGTACTTCAATGGTTGCCGTATACCCCGGCTGCTGCGCCGTGCCTCCTGGCACCGGCTGACCTGGCGCATTGTAAGTAAAACTGTTGAGCTTAATAGGGCCGGGGTAGATTGACTTGCCTTTGGGAGTAAAGCTGCCTCCGTTAAAAGTCGTGTCAGTCATCTGACTAAAGGCGTAGCCGAACCACCGCCAGGCGTCGTTGGTCCTGGATGCAGCGTCCGCAGCGCCTTTGTCGCGGTTGGCAGCCGTTGCCGCGAAATCCATGGCCGCGCCGAACCAGTCGTAGGTCATTACGGCGTTCTTCCGGGCGGCGAAGGCAGTACCAATCAAAAGGCTTGCCACGGCGAAAACTATGACTATCATAATGGTGAATAATTGAATTGCTAAAAAGCCACGCTGGTCTTCTTTTAATATCTTTATCTCCATCCACCCCTTACAAATCAAATTAGGTAGATAGGAAGCCATAGAAGGGGCTCCTATGTCAGAGAAGGTTTACAAAGTGAGGCGCCCGGAAATTTACTCCAGGCGCCGCTTCTACTGTTCTGCACACTTACTGCGCATAGATCCCCTTGCCTGTGCCGTTGACCAGAAGGCTTCCATTCGCGGTGGCAGTATAGCTCCCGATAGCGGTTTCAACCCAGCAGCTATCTTCATCGCAAACAACGTATGAATATTGATACGTAACTTTGAAATCCACGCTAATCGGGTAATTCTTGGGGTACTCAGCCATTAGCTCGTCCTTGATCATGTTGTATATCTGCGCGCCGTCCATGCCCCAGTCCTCTTGAAAGGTCTGGGTGGCCTGCTTTTCCTCTTCCAGGCCTTGGCCAGGCACGTTCATCTGTATTGTCACCGTGCCCTGAGGCGGCAAGGGGTCGCCGAACATGAAGTCCGGGTTCTGCTTCGGATAAGTTACATTCGCCCAGCTTATCTCCCACCAGTCGAGCCATCCTTTTGGCGGTTTCGGCCGGGGAACGGTCAGGGTGGCTTTTACGTCATCTGTCCATTTGGCAGTAAACGGCGACCTGGCTACTGAATCGTGCCAGTTTCCGTATACGTCCTCGCCAGCCTGGCTATAAGCCTGTAGGTTAAGCCGGGGATCGTGATAAATCGGCTCCGTCTCCCGCACATGCACGTTAAAGCTTACCTTGTTGTCCTCTTCGCTTGTTTCCTTATATAAGTCTTCCAGTGGCTGAGTATCAATTACACCGCTGATCCTGGTCGTGCCGGCGTCGGGAGTGTGGTAAATGAAATAGAAAGTCTTAACTTCTCCGGGTGCGAAGTCAGTGTATTGGACTTCGTTGCCGCCGGCGTCCCTCAACACGGCCCGATACTGACGGTTGAACCCGCCGACTGGCACACTGGTAAGGTTTTTATCACTATCATTTTTTAAAGTAATAGTGGCGGTATATTCACCGCCCGGTTCGGCCTCGCCTGATACACCGGGGTCGATGGATATAGCGACGAGGTTGACCGCGTCAGTGAGCACTTCTACTTCTTTGATGTTATTAACGTTTGTAAGTTCTGACCAGTCCATTGAGTTCCAGGCGTCCACCGGGAGGACCTTTAGTGTGGTATTTACACCAGCAGCGATTGTGATCGGGCCGCTGCCGGCCGTCCAATCAAAGGCGACTTCCAGGGTATCCTCAGCTTTCCCGGCCTTGACGTTGTATTGGTAGATGTTATTCAGCCCCGGTATGGGCTGCAGGTTTTTGACCGGAACAAGTTGGCCGTTTACGGCAACTCCAAACGGAACGGTATAGTCCTGGGTAAGTTCCTGTTTATAGCCCAAAGCATTAAAGAGTTCGCTAGTTAACGGGTCGGATAGGAATGATGCGTCGGGTTTTGTTTTCAAGACTAACTTACCGGTGTAGGTTTTGCCGGTCTCTGCCTTTTGGGTGCCGGGATCAATGCTCTCCACGATGAAGTCCGGAATGATATCCCAGCGGACGGTGATGGTGTCATAGTAGACGCCGCCGTCACGGTTATGCCAGTGCCTCACGGAACCAACCAGGCCCGGCCTGGGTTCGGAGAGGACTTTAAAGTAGTCTTTTATTTTGTCAAAGTCGCCCTGAAAGGCGGGATTGTTGGT
>MVQL01000016.1 GCA_002067205.1 Pelotomaculum sp. PtaB.Bin104 | reverse complement strand
GCCGGGTTGAATAACGCGTACCCGCCTTTTGAGCGCAACGGCGACATAGTGACTTTTTCCGGGGACTATACCGCGTTAAAGCGAGAGATAGCTCCAGGTGCTCAATTTAGAGTTAACGCCGACACCGAAGCGATTTTCAATGAGCAGGTGAACAACGTGGTTTATAACCCTGCCACACCGTTAACATCACTTGACACTGCCAACCTGCAGTTTGGCAGCTATTACATTGACACGGCGGTTGCTACTGCCGCTGCTGATTCCGCGGCGACTGTGGGCCAGGTTTATACCCAGGCGGAGAACACGATTATTTCCAGCGTATCGGTGCCTGTTGCCAACAGCTATAACGCTTCCATATTAATGAGTGTTACCGGCATTACTTACGATACGGACGGCAAGATCACGAGTGTTACAGCTACGTTCAGCTCGCATCAGTATGATTCCGCTACTGGGAATTATACGCAGGCAACAAATACAATAACCTTTAATGACACGAATAGCGATGGTGATCCTGAATCTCCCGGGCCTTTTGTTATCGGAAATATCAATCTTGACATTGATCTCACTAATGCGGTGATGAAAGGCGACCAGGCGGTAATCAATGTAAACGCTGCTGTACCCGCGGCGCCGCCACCTAATTACAAGCAGATTACTGTGCGGAATGAAAACGGTGATAATTTGCAGTGGTTCTTTAACACAGGTGTGTTAGACAACAAGAATTCAACGTTGAATTTTTATTCTGTCGATACTGACAACGGAGAAAATTATAACGGGAGCATTTCTTTTAAAGCCGGTACTATTGACAATCTTAACGACGCGGTCAGTTTTACCTTCGGCAATATGTTTGATATGTTAGTCTACCTGCGTAAAAAACTTGAAGCATCGAATTTCGAGGAAGCATCGAACATGCTAAAATATATTGATCAAAAAAGCGAAATGATCCTTCAGGCAAGGTCGGAGTTCGGGGCGCGGGTAAATCATTTCGAAGCGGTGCGGGATCAGTACGGAGATCAGGAAACAGTACTCTCGGATGTTTTACAAAACCTTGAAGATTCTGATATTGCGAAGATCAACATCAACTATGAGGAAGCCCTGGCGGCCTATGAAAGCGTGTTGTCCTCTGGGTCGAAGATTATGAAGACAAGCTTGCTGGATTATTTGAGTTAAGTTGACGGCAAGGGGATGTAGTAAATGAGGATCGGGGCGGGAGGCCTACAGGCGGTGATAACAAATGACGCCGTTAAACAGCCCAGGCCGCCGGATAATATACAGAGACTGGCGAACGAGCCGCCTGGCGAAACCGGGTTGAGTCCTAACGCACCCTCGCGCCAGGAAGTGATCCGGGCGGTGGAGAAGCTGAATTACGCGGCCGAGCTGTACAACCGTCCCCTTGAATTCCGGTTGAAGGAAAAAGATAAAAAAATGACGGTTCAAATACGGGAAAAAGGCTACAGCAACTATGGCAGTCATTTGTGGGAAATTACCCCTGAAAAAGCCATTGAGATGGCTGAAACGTTGTCGAAAAGGTTTGGCGGGCTATATGACGAAGAAGTCTGACAGCAGCTTGTTATTGAAATTCATGTTCGCTTATAGAACAAACATATTCAATGTGGTTGCATTTGATATAATAGAGCGGAGGGGTTTGTTTGCCGGAGGAACAAAATATTATTACTTTCAGAGAAGGCCTTCCCGGCCTTCCGGAGTTAAGGAAATTTACTCTTGTTGCTTTACAGGATAGTTTCCTTTTTTATTTTCTGCAGTCAGTGGAAGATGATAATACTTGTTTTATACTGATAAATCCGTTTGATTTGTTTCCCGAATATGAATTCGACCTTCCTGAGGCAGAAATAAAAAAGGTAGATGGTTTGTCTCCAGAAGATTTGGCGTTTTTTTGCATAGTAAACGCCAGCGAAGGTTTCAAAAATGCGACTGTTAACCTGCTTGCCCCGGTTATTGTGAATACGGTGAATAAGCTTGCCAGGCAGGTAGTACTTAACGACAGCCGCTATTCGGTTCGCCACCCGCTGCCCCAAATTAAAGAGCGCGGGGAGGGATAGCGGTGTTGGTTCTGTCAAGGAAAAAAGGCGAGGCAATCTATGTGGGGCATAATATTAAGATTGTTATCGTCGACCTACAAAAAGATTACGTGCGAGTAGGTATTGAGGCACCGGATGATATAGATATTTATCGCTCTGAAATATACCAGGCGATTCAAAATGAAAACCTGAACGCCATAGCAAAACAGGATGTACTAAAAATAGTTAAGGACAACTTGATGCGGGACGACAATAAGTAGGGCTTTATTTGAGAATGGGCGGTTTTTCCTGAAGCCCGTTCTCTATTATTTTCACATGTTATTCTCTAAAGTTTTTTTGGGTTGCGTCGATATATGGAATAAGGGGTAAAAGCGTTTTTCCAGTACCGGCCGGATGGGAGAAGTGTTTTGCACCCTAATATACGTGAACGGCTGAAAAGGATGTCAGCCGTAAAATTCAAGGAGGAATAATAACGTGATTATCAACCACAACCTACCAGCGCTAGACGCGTACAACAAACTCAGCTATACTAACGGTTTGTTAGCGAAGTCACTGGAGAAACTATCCTCAGGGCTGCGCATCAACCGGGCCGGGGACGATGCCGCTGGTCTGGCCATTTCGGAAAAGATGCGGGCGCAGATCCGCGGCTTGGACCAGGCCACCAGGAACTCGCAGGACGGCATCTCGCTAATCCAGACCGCTGAGGGCGCGTTGAACGAGACTCACTCCATCCTGCAGCGGATGCGCGAGCTTTCCGTGCAAGCGGCAAACGACACACTGACCTTGAACGACCGCCAGGAAATCCAAAAAGAAGTCGACCAGTTGAAACTAGAAATCAACCGGATTGCCAACACTACCGAGTTCAACACTAAGAAGCTGCTCGATGGCACGGCAGCAGCGCTGGTTTCTTCCGATGTGGAATCCACGCAGATTATCGTCAACGGCCAAGTGCAGAATTTCGGCAACTACAACCTGGGTATCAACGTCAGCACCATCGGTGTGGGCCAGGTGCAAAAGACCGATATTTTCAAGTCCGCCGACCTGCAGATGGTCAACAAGGTGGTAAATAACGTCGGCAGCGGTGTAAACGATGTTTCTCTTGCCTCGGCCAGCGGCAACCGGCTGCCTGAAGGGAACTATGAGGTTTCCACCAATGTTACGCTCATATCCGGTGCCGAATCAATGACTGAATTAAAAGGATATTTCCAATCCTCTACTTCTGTTACCGCTGCTTTCGTGGCAACAGGATTTGGCACTAGCGGAGGTAGCGGTGGTTCCGGCAACGCTACCGTCGTGATGGAAGTAGCATCTATTTCCGGTACGCAAGTTACCTTCAATATTAATGTTTACGGCGCCTTGAACGACGGTACAAACGCGTACTCTATTCTCAATAAACAGATTACTTTTACCGCTACCGGCACAGCCGATGAATCTGCAACATGGAATGCGGCGTTTGGCACCGCCGGCGCGGGCCTGAACGCAACATGCTTCACTCTTGTGGCTGCCAGCAACTTCAAAGTCGGCGATAAAGTCATGCTGCAATATGCTGCCGCTACTTCTACGTCCTATGTAACAATGAAAATTAGCGGTGACGGGACAATCAGCACGACAAGAACATTGAATTTCAACGCCTCCATAAGCGGTATGGCTACACTAATGGCTACTGTTCTCGACAACAAACCTACTTATGATGTCTGGGATATCTCCATGAACACAACTACCGGTACTGTTTATGAAGGAAAGTTACAGTTTAATATCGGCACTATTATATCAAGCGGCGCTACACCCACTACAGCTGCTACTTTCGATATAAGCGCCAGCGGTTCACTGGCAGTCGCCAATGTGGGGACCACTCTAGACAAGGTGGACCGTTTTACCGATGCCAGCGGCAACTTCCTGCTTGCCACGCAGCAAAAAATTACCATTTATGAGGGTGACGGCAAATCCACCGAAGTGACTTTCTACGGCACCGACACCCTGGAAGATGTGAGGCAGAAGCTGAACGACGCCATCGCCGACGGCCTGGGGCAGCGTGATCTTGTTGACGCGGCGGCGGCCAGGAATTTCGTCACCTATGTCTCCAACGCGCAGACATCAGGCCAGGAAGCTGTTGCAGGCACCTTCGTCATCCGCTCCGGCGTCACCGGGGCCAAGGGAGAGCTTACCTTCAGCGGCGACCAGGCGTTTATCAATGCCTTGAGCCTAACCACCATCCAGGATTCCGCGGAAACGCAGTTCATTATTGATGTAACCAACGCCCACACAGGTGTCGCGGTGGCATCTGATGAAAAAATTTCGGGCAACCGCCTGGTGGGCATTGTGGACGACAATGTGGACGTTATATTTGATCCCAATGCCGATACCCTGGTGGCATGGAATGCCACCACCAAGTCTTTTGACATTACAGCGGACGGAACTAATACCACAACCACCACCGTCCACGTTGCCGACAATTCCTTGATATTCCAAATCGGGGCCAACGCGAATCAAAACGTGAACGCTTCCATCGGCAGGATGGACTCACTGTCGCTGGGTGTTGACAGCATTCTGGTAACGGACAACGAATCCGCAACAAGGGCTATGACAGCAATCGACGCGGCCATCACCAAGGTCTCCAGCCAGCGGGCCAACCTGGGCGCCATCCAGAACAGGCTGGAGCACACCATCAACAACCTGACCGTGTCCTCGGAGAACCTGACCGCCGCCGAATCCAGAATCCGCGACGTGGATATGGCCAAGGAAATGATGAATTACGCCAAGCTGAATATCCTCAGCCAGGCAGGCACCGCCATGCTGGCTCAGGCCAACCAGCTGCCGCAGAATATCCTGACGCTGCTCAGATAATTAATTTTCTCCTGCTATTCAGAAGAACGAAAGCCGGCCGGCTTCAGCCGGCCGGCTTTCAATACATAAACATAAGTTATTACATAAACATAAGTTCGGCCCAGCTGGCTTAACCGGCGGCGGAGCCGGCTACCGAGGAGGTTAGTGGTAATGGAGATATCTTCAATAAGCCCCTCTATTAGCACCGTTCCAGATCCGAAGGATACCGCTGCTGCCGAAAGGAATGTGAACGCGCAGACATCATTGTCCGACGCTCAGTCAGCTGTATCCGATAATGTGGACCAGAAAGCAGTACAAAAACCCACGCTGCAAGAAGCTGTAAATAGGATTAATAAAGCTTTGCAGGAGTTGCTAGATACAGGAATCCAGTTTTCCGTGCATGAAGATACAAAAAAATTAATGGTTCAAGTTGTAGACATAAAGGATAAGAAAGTGATAAAGGAATTCCCGCCACATGAGTTTTTGGACATCATGGCGCGAATCCGGGAGTATATCGGTGTTCTCCTGGATGTTCGGGTATAAGGAGGAATAAACCATGACCACCAATGTAAACCGCGTCACCGGCTTGGCTTCGGGCATGGACATAGACACAATAGTGGCTAATATTATGAAGGCAAAAAAGGTTCCGCTGGATCGTATCAACAGAAATTATCAAACCCTGGTCTGGCAAAAAGACGCTTACCGTGACATAAATACAAAGCTGCTGGCGCTTAAAGACACAGTTACTCCATTAAAGCTTGAGTCAACTATTGCCGCTAAAACCACCACATCGAGCAACAACAGTGTAGTAACGGCCACCGCGACAGCGGACGCGGTCAATTCTACGTTCACTGTGAATGTGACTAATTTAGCTACTCATACAGTAAAGCAAAGCACGGCGGCTGTCGCGTCGGATCCTACCGGCCAGCCGATCAGCCTCACGGACACCATCGCCAGCCAGACGTCTAAATTCGTCACAGCGCCGACCGGTACGGATATAAAATTTACTATAAACGGGAAGCCGTTTAATTTCACAACAAGCAACACTTTGCAAGAGATCATGGATACTGTCAATAGCACCTCGGACGCGGGTGTTTACATGGTCTTTGACGAAGTCAATCAAAAAATGGTGGTAACCAGTACGGCTACCGGTACGTCTGCCGCCGTTACGCTAGCGGACACAACCGGGAACTTCCTGACCGGGACCATGAATGTTAACAGCACCGTTCAGACAGGCACAAACGCCACTGTCACTATCAACGGCGCCACCATAAACCAGACTTCAAATACTTTCACCGTCAATAATGTAACCTTTACCCTGGCCGGACTCACCGGCACCCAGGCGACGGTAACAGTGGCAAATGACGTCGACAAGGCTTACGATGCCATTAAGGCTTTTGTCGATAAGTATAACGAGACCATCGCTTCGTTCAACACAGCATATAATGAGGAGAAAGACTCCGACTATTATCCCCTGACCGATGCTGAGAAAAAGGAAATGTCGGAAACTGAGATAACAAACTGGGAAAAAAAGGCGAAAGAGGGCATCCTCGAATTTGATTCGATCTTGGGCAGTACAATAAACAAGATGCGCACAAACTTAAGTTCTGTTATCGCCGACTACTCAGTTGCTGACGAAAGTGTGACTGTTGCCGGGGCTCCGGCTGTTGCCAGCCTTGATCATGGAAATCTCACTACGGGAGTCAATACTAAAATAACAGCCGAAGTTTACGACGGGAGTAAATGGTCCTACCAGAGGTTTACAGTGATCACTTCTGGCCGCGACCCGGTAAATCCCGGAGAGGTGAAATTAGACACTGAAACCGGTGCCCTGACCTTTTTTACCGGGGTTTACGGTTCGCATACTTATACTGCCGCGGACTACTACGGAGTTGCAGCCAGTTACAAATATAACGACAGTACTTACAAGAACCTTGCTTCAATCGGAATCACTACCGGCTCTTACCTGGAGAACGGCAAGCTTTATATAGATGAAAATAAATTAAAAGCTGCTTTGACTTCTAACGCTGATGATATATATAAATTATTTGCCCAGGATTTCACCATGCCAAGCGGGCTGACCACTGCGCAGCAGGTTGCGTGGAAAGAAGCAAATGTACCGAAGCAAGGCTTGTTTCAGCGGTTAGGGGACATTATTGCCAATTCCATTAGCCAGATCACTTCTAAAGCCGGGGATACTTCGGCGGCGGACAACAGCACCATTGGCAAGCAGATGCAGCAGTTGAATGAAGATTATGACGAACTGCAAGACCGTTTGGACGATTATGAAGACAACCTTTACAAACAATTCAGCAACATGGAGTCTTATATTAACGATATGAACACTATAGCTTCGAAATTTCAACAACAACTGGCAAAGTTGGGATAACTCCGGAATGAG
>MVQL01000015.1 GCA_002067205.1 Pelotomaculum sp. PtaB.Bin104 | reverse complement strand
CACTAGACAAAGGGGATTACTGGTCCAGCGCCATGAATGGAATCGAGGACAACGGGAAGCTGGTCAGTATTACATTTTCTAATAATTATAGCTCAGACAAAACAATGTACTGTGCTTATGAAAATGGCCGTACCTTTGTGTCTAAAGATGGATCGCAAGATTGGACCAGTCTTGACGTGGAACTCCCCCAAAGTGTTAAACTAAATGATATCTGCGTTTCTTCAACCGGTAAGGTCTTAGCGGCAGCTTCGGATGGCGTATATCAATTAATATACACTTCCACATCAGTCGATAATTATACGACAGTTAAAGCAAAGTTTATAGTTGGTCAACTTAACTATAAAATTGGCGGAGATGTCTGGTTGATGGATGCCGCACCATATACTTTTAATGATAGGACATTTGTACCGGTAAGGTATCTGGCTTACGCCCTGGGTATTAACGACTCGGGAATACAATGGAACAGCCCAAAGAACGAAGTAACCATTACGAAAGACAACACCACCGTGAAATTAACAACTGCAAAAAGCATAATGACAGTAAATGGCAAACCTGTTGTTCTGGACGTAATGCCTCAGATTGTAGATGGCAGAATAATGCTTCCCGCACGCTGGATAGCGGAAGCCTTTGGCGCGGAAGTGTATTGGAACGCAGAAGAGAATTCGGTTATTATTCAATATCGTGAAAAAATTATAAACAGCGAAGAATAAAAATATTATGAGAAATACTGTATCGTACTGTATCAGCCTTTTACCTCTGCAATGGGTCCCCAAAAATGATTTAAAGAATCCCGTACCACTTTGACAGTGATACGGGATCTCTTTTGAATCATTAACCCTTATAACTTTTAACGGCAGGTCCCTTGCCTTAGCCTGCGGAATCAGCCCATGGTTTTGTGAACGTCTGCTTGAGACTATCATGCTCACATATGAGATCCATTAATTGTTGCTTAGCCTGGGCTAGATCAGTTTCCGCCTGTGTTACGTCCATTATTGTAGCCATGCCCACATCATACTTTACTTTAATTATCCTAAGGTTTTCTTCATCTAATTTTACCTGCTCCACTGCCGGTTCGTACTGTTCTTCCAGTCCAGTTAAACTATAATATATTGATCTCAACGCTTTTCTAGCCTGTTCCTTGCCGTCCGCAGCAGATGTTACCGCCTGATTTACCTCCAGTTCTTTTGCTTTATAAGGCTCCGTTCTGGTAGAGCTTGTAAAATCGTAGGTCTTTAAAGATGTTTTAGCGATTTCTACATTCTTTTCAGCCAGCCACAAGCTTGGATTGTCTGCTAAAGATTTTTCAATGTAATAGTCTAAACTATCAACCTTAATCTTTTCAAAAGTTGGTAGTTCCGTCAATACAGGTCTGTCTTCCGGATATAATCCAACTAAATAATTAAACTTCTGGTAAGAGTCGTTTAAATTTTTCACGTTCTCCTCGTAGGCGGCTTTTGCAGCGGTAACAGAAGCTTCGGCTTGTAGCATATCCTGTTTATTTATTATTCCCACCCTTAATTTCGCATAAGCAACAGTCCGCTGTCTTTCAGCGTTTCTAAGGGCTGCTTCACTTGCTTTTTCTTTTTCTATTCCCTGCAATACAGCATTATAAGCCTTGCGAGCTTCCATCTCCACCTTATCAATCTGAAGTTCAAGACTTTTCTCCGACATTTGCCAGTTCGTATCTGCCTGTAGGAGAGCGTAATATGGACGGGTCACATCACTAGACGCGGGACCTTCCGGTACAAACTCCAGATTTTGTGACGCGAATTGCCTTATCTCATAGGTACGGTCAACATCGTACTTATCGGATTTAATATTTGCGCTGTGTGCCAGTGCTTCCTCAACAGCTTCTTGCACGGTAAACTCAGGCGTAGCCGGTTCTCTGGCCATAGCGGCAGATGAAGTGAAAAGAATAATGGAAAACGAGATGGTTGCTAAAAACTTCTTCACTGACGACACTCCCTCCAGGTCAATTTTGTTAAGCTAGTTAATAATCCACTAATAGAAGTATACTTTACTAGAAGACAAGTCGTCAAGGGTTTAATTTCAAAACAAAAAGCGGTAAATACACATAAAGCAACACTTATTAGATTATAAAAAAGAAGAACCGGATTCCCGAGGAACCCGGTTCTGTAGTTAGTCATTTGCTATTCAACGGTCACAGTCTGGGTGGTATCGTCCCAAGTCACAGTGCAACCAAGAGCCTGGGCAACCCAGCGGATGGGCATCATTGTGCGGCCAGGATCTGCGATCTCAGGAGCAACGTCCATCATGAAGGGAACGCCGTTCACCAACATGGTGGTATCACCGATTATCAGCTTAACCACGCGGTCGCCTTTAATAAGGACGACGCTTTGATCCGCATCGTTCCACATGATGTTGGAGTCAGCCACTCCAGAGGCGTTGGCAACGAACCTGAGCGGCATATATGTCCTTTCATTCTTGATGTACGGAGCAACATCCATAGTCATTTCCCTGTCGTTCACAGTATACGTCATTTCGCCAATCTTGAAGACCGACTTTGTTTTAGTGACTTGGTCAGCCGGGGTTACGCAGTTGGCAAGTTTGAACTTGACGGCGGTGGCGGTGTCGAATTCACCGGCATCGATATCGGTGCTATCTCCATTAGGATCAACAGTGCCATTTAGCCAACCTTCGGAAGACCTATAGTTCTCAACGATTGCATTGCCTTTAACCTTCACCATCAGATCACCCTCCGGAACGGTCCGGTCAAGGGTCAGCTTAATACCGCTCACCTTGATCTTGGAGGGCTTGGTGCTCTCTGAATCCACAGCAATAGTTAACGATCTGTCGCTATCCGTCAACCTGGCACCATCATCTTTAAGTTCAAGGTTGCCTTCGATTACTTCCACCTCGGGAGTGGCAGCAAACTTAACACCTGTCGGCAGTTCCACGACAACTTCGCCGGTTGCACCGGTGCTATCTACTTCTGCTTTTTCTTCAATAGCTCCCTTGATATTTTCGGTGATGACGATATCGGGAACTTCCTGACCCTGAACACCGATCTTGACGTCTTGAGCGGTGTCACAAGACGCGCTTACCGGCGCAACAGCCTTGGCAACAACAACCTTGTAATCTTCAATTCCGGCACCATTGACGACTGCTTCGATGTCGCCGGACATGTTGCCTTCGACGCTGAGTTCAAGCTTGAACTCAATTTTGTCGGTGCTGTTAGATGTAGTGTTAACCGTAATATCAAAATTGCTATCTTTTCCGTCAAGGGTCGGGAAAGTAACATCAGCATCGGTACCGGTGGTATCAAAGATGCGGGTAACTTTTACCCAGTCGGGGAACTCAATATTAATGTCACGACCGGCAAGGAATGTGCTTCTTACATTCTCTTCAATGGTAACCTTTCCAGTCTTCTGGTCGTCAAACTTACCAGCGATGATATCTTTCACTTCGTCAACTGTAATTTCTACGCCGTAATCAGCATATTTGGCAACGATTACATCGGCATCGCTAATTTCTGTGCCGTCAATACTGACCTCCACGTCACCGTAGCTGGCGTCGTTATCGGCTTTGATTCGCGGTGTCACGTAAATCGTGCCGCGCTGGGTGCGGTTGTCAGGCGGATCAAAGGTAACGGTCAGGGTGCTGGTAGAATCTCCGGCAACGTTGGTAATAACAGCACCTGAGAACCCGCCGGCAAAACTTATGTCAGCGGCATCCATGCCATTCCATGTGAAGTTGCTGGGCAATTTCAGTCTTAGTGTCTGCGAACCATCGGCAACGGAGCCTATATAAGTTTCCTCAATCCTGATTATTCCACCTGTACCAGTTTTGCCAATAGTCTCGACACTTTCGGCAACGGCGGTGGTGTCGCCTTCACCGACAACCAGGAAGGTGTAGCTTCCTTCGGTCACGGCAGCATCCATGGCCTCAACTTTAACTGCAACTTCGCCTTCGGCGCCGTCCAGTATAACACCGAGAGCAATATCAACTGAGTCTGCGCTTGGGCCTGCAGTCGCAGCATTAAAGGTAATTTCAAGAACCTGATCGGTTCTTACCGTGTACGCTGCGCCGGTTACGGTAGGATTGTTCCACTCTGCAGTGCTGGGAAGAACCAGCCTGAATGTATCACCGTTTACAAAGTGGTTTAGAAAATCATCATCTTCTCTAATTGTTAAGACAGGTGCCGCCGCGGCGGAGATAGTGGCATCGTCCGATGTGCTCAACACCTTGTTAACGCTGTTCAAGCTCTTGGCCGAGGCCGGGCCGACCATGGGCACCAGCAGGGTGACCAGCAGAGACAGGGTAAGCAGAACAGACATTAATCTCCTGTTTCTTTTGTTTCTCACTTATTTCCCTCCTAAATTTTATTATCCCTTTCTAAAATCGTTGAGGGTTGCTTCTGGGCAATGCCGCCCTTCAACCAGCCCTTTTAAAGCCTATTTCATCCCCCCTCCTGAAATAATTAAGAGCTTTGCCGGATATAAGCTGCCTATTCTGCCGCTTACCCGATCGTCGCCGTTGAATCAGTTAAGGCAACGAGTTAAAGACACATTCTACATGACCAGACAAATTCCTGCCTAACAGTCTGTCTTTTCCTCCATTGCTCTCTGATTAGTTAGACAACCAGCCAACTCCAAAAGTTCCATCGGTGGCGAAAAAAAATTTGCCAATGTTAACTATTCTTTTATCTAGTGAGACATCTAGTGAGACATTTTAATTGACACCATACAGTCGTCCCATTATAATAACTGCGAGGCTATAAAGTTTTTCGCCTGAATGAACTTGCATAACCTTTTCTAAATTTATAAATATATTTTGTGAGCCTCCCGCGGCCGGAGCTTTCTCCGGCTTGCCTGTGTGTAACAGGAGAAACGGGAGGTTTTCCGCATAGAAGAGGTGGGCTTCCTGTGGGTGAGACCAGCTTGCTGGTAAAAAGGGCAAAGGAAAAGGATCTTTCCGCTTTTGAGGAACTGGTGCGTATCCACCAAAACAAGGTTTACGCCCTTAGCCTGCAGCTTTCGGGCAACCGCGACGACGCCCAGGACCTGGCCCAGGAAGCCTTTATCAGGGCATTTAAGGCACTGGGGAGCTTTCGCAACGAGGCAGATTTCAGCACCTGGCTGCACCGCATCACCGTGAACGTATGGCTGAATTCTCGCCGTAAAAACGGCGGAAAGCAACTGGTATCGCTGGACGAACCGTATCGTGGCGAAGACGGCAGTGAAGTCCGTTATGAGGTGGCGAGTAATGACGGTGACCCGCTCCAGGCACTGGAGGAAAAGGATCTTCGCGGCCTGGTGCGGACAGCGCTGGATGGTCTTTCCGAGGAGCACCGGACAGTGCTTGTATTACGAGAAATAGAAGGTTACAGTTATGAAGAAATATCGCGTATGCTGGGCTGCTCACTGGGGACGGTAAAGTCCCGGATTAGCCGGGCGCGAGAGGTAATGCGGCGCAGGATGACGGAACTGGCGCGTGAGGCCGGAGAGGTTATACCCGTTAACGATGGGAGCAGGTGACGCCAGTGGATTGCCGCAGGAAGCTATTAAAAGCGCATCGCATGGACGGTGCGCTCCTTTATGTTGCCTATTATTTTGTGATTTTTACCTCAATCGCTATCTCATCGTCAATCTCTTCGGGAAATGGATCAATATAAGTAACTTTAACTTTATTGCCAACCTGTAATTCATCCTGCCGAATGCCGTCCTTATCTACTATTCGCGCATAATCATAATGATTAAACCAAGCCGGCTTATTCCCTGAAAAGCTTCCTTTAAAATAAATGCGCCCGTTCTCAATTCTTTCCACTTCACCGGAAGTTGTCTTCACATCTAAAAAGGTTACTTTTCTAACCTGCCCTTGGGACACCAACACATCCACAAAGTCGCCCTCTTTAAGCGAACTGAACCCCTTTGACGCCCTCTTCCCGCTTAAAACCGCATCCCAGGCCAGGGGTAAAATCAAATCTTTTACATTCATATCACTAACCACTATTAAATTGTCCTCACCTAACGCCACCATT
>MVQL01000014.1 GCA_002067205.1 Pelotomaculum sp. PtaB.Bin104 | reverse complement strand
ATACCGCCACCAGGTCCATATTGTTTGTTTTCAAAGATCGGTTTTTGCAGGTTCATTTATTATCACCCATATCGATAATGTAATGGTAATAAATACCATCTATTTCGATTATTGGGCGATTTTGAAAATGTCAAATGGTTTTGAGTATTTTTCTGATTTTTTTTGGTGCTAATTTACTGCAAGTGCATAACTACTGTAAAAAATATTAAATATTTATTTATTAGAATAAAAATTTTTTTTGATGGAACTTTTGGAGGCTACTGGCTGTCTAATTAGTCAGGTAGAAAATGAGGAAAAGATGTTCTGCGCGGCAGGAAATTACCTGCCGGGGAAGCTTATGTCTTGGTACTCATTGCTTTACCTGTCAGCTTGACCTATAAAAGGATATGGCAATTGTTGCAGATAAGACGGACTAGTAACTGAATTAAATAATTTTAGTGAGGGGAGGTGCGAAAGGTTGTTATGTTCCTGTCCGGCATGAATGGTCAGGAAGTTGAAAATGGTCAAGATATTTCAAAACAGGAGGGAAATTAGTTGAGGAAAAGCAGAAGGTTAGTTTCTATTATTTTAGCCATAGCTATGATTTTTGTTCTGGCTGCGCCTGCGTTCGCTTCTTCCACCTATTCTCAGGTAAGCGCCAACTTCGCAACCAGCAACAGCAACGCAGCGCCTCTGGGCACCGCGAAAATAGCCATACCGACCGCTGAAATGACTGCAGGCGACTCGGTAAACATTAAGTTACCGCAAGATTTTTCATTCTTCCCCAACACCGAAACATACCCTGCGGGCGTCACCGTAGCTTACCCTGATTTCGCGACGGCTGCTATCGTTGATGCGCAGGCTCCCGCGACCCACTATGTGGAATTTAATTCACCGAACGTTAGCAACTCGCTTTTTAGCGCAGCCGCTAACAACTTTACCGTAGCATTTGTAAGCGAGCGTGAAGTCAAGCTTACTTTAACTAACGCGGCTCTTACCGCTGGCTGCGAGAACGGCTATATTTACGTCAAGCTTCTCAACGTATTTGTGCCTTCCAGCGCTTCCGGCGACGTTTCAATTAGTTTCGACGCCCAGCCGGGCACTAGTTTTGCTTCCGGCAGCGTGGTTGTAGGTAAGGTTGGCTCCGGCTCTGTCGAGCTTTCCATTGACGACGTCAACACCATTACGTCCACTGGCGGCAACATCAGCACCGTTAATGTCAAGGAAGACCGCCCTGGCGCTCTTAGGAACTCCACCAAGAGCATCAAGGTTAAGCTTCCGAGCGGTTTTGAATGGAACACCGCTAGCGCTGTTACAACCACCAATAAGTGGGGCACCATCGGCGCTCAACCGGCTGGTGCTAACCTTACCGCTGCCTTAACGGCTGCTGGTACTGGTTATACCTTAACCGACAACAACCGTACCCTGCAGATTAATTCTGCCGGTGGTTCTGTCGCTGCATTGTATTACACCATCACCGGCCTCGGCATTACTGTGGACGAGTCTGTAGCCAAAGCTGGCGACATTGAAGCCATTGTCAGCGGCGACAGCAGCACCACCCCGTCCACCCTGGTAATCGGCCGCTACGGTGATTTCTCCAGCTCGGTCAGCACTTCCGACGCCAAGGACGTCAGGGCAGGCCGCACGGACGAAGAAATCGGCAAAATCATCATTGACGAAGCTATTGCGGGCAGCCTGATCGCGACTCGCACAGTTACCCTGACCCTGACAGGCGGCGCCAAATGGCACCAGTCACCAATCGGAACATTAAATACTAACCTGCGGATTGACACTGCCAGTTCAGACCAGCGCGGCCTTACGCTTGGCGCCTGGGCCGTAGTGGGCGACAGCTTTGAGACTATCAAGGCTACTGTCACCACTGCTTCCACCGGCAGCAAGCCCGCCAAGATCGTTCTGGAAAAAGGTAATGTCGACCTTTCCGCTGACGCCACAGGCGAAATCAAGGTGGTCGTGGCCGGTACCGCCGGCGCTTCCGGCGAAGGCCTTGTCGCCAATGTTGTCAAGCCGGTTACTGTTGCGGCTGACGGAGCCCTGCCCGATTTGATCATCGGCGAGCAAAACCAGGCTGTGGCGGATGTAATCGTTACTGAAAACATGAAGGAAGCCATCGATGCGACAGGTGCAAACAACGTTCTGGCGATAGAATTTCCCGCCGGTGTTACACCTGGCCTGCCGAAATCTGTTGAAGTAATCGAAGGCGACCTGCAGTTAGACAAATCCAGCCCCAATATTGGCTATGTCAACGACAAGTTCAGAATCAACGTGAATGTGCTTTCAACCAGCTCCACACCGTCGAAAGTTAAGTTCAGCGGCATCACCGTTACTACTGACCGCACCGTGCCGACAGGCGGGATTGCGGTAAAAGTAAAAGGTACAGCGGTTGACCAGACTGCTATTGCCGGCCTGTTCCCCGGCTCCACCACAGCGGCTAAGACCAACGTGGCCAACTGCATAACTGCTTCTCCGAAGCAGGAAACCGGTGCCAATGTGAAGTTCAAGATTGGAGAGAATAAATATACCGCCAATGGCGTTGAAAAGACCATGGATGTAGCTCCGTACATTAAAGACAATCGCACCTTCGTGCCCGTCAGATACGTTGCTTACGCTCTCGGCGTGAACGAAGACAATGTTCTGTGGGATAATGACACCCAGAAAGTCACCATTCTCAAGGGTGACAAGGTTGTGCAAATGACCATCGGCAGCAAAGAACTGCTGGTGAACGGCGCTGTCATTACAATGGACGTTGCTCCTGAGATTACAAATGACCGGACAATGCTGCCCTTCAGGTTCATTGCCCAGGCATTGGGAGCGAAGGTAACCTGGGACGAAGCTACCCAGACCGTGACCATCGTTATCTAAAGTATCAGGATTAAGCGCTAAAGAAATACAGATATAGACCCGGGTTAACCACCCGGGTCTATTTTTAAAAAATGACTTGACTAAAGAACTTTGTCAAGATATGCTTAATTTATTAAACAATTAATTATATTAACTGTGAGTGAGGTGGTATGTCTTGTGAGACGAATATTGTTTATTCTATCTGTTATGCTTGCTGTTTTATTTCAGGCTTACCCGATTCTGGCAGCCGATGGAGAGCCGGATTCAACCGAACCGCAGAAAATTGAGCTAAGCATCAGTAAGGCTGTGGAAATGGCAAAAAATTATAGCAGCACGTTGCAGTCCGCGAAGCTGGATATTGAGAGGAAAGAAATTGTCAGGGATGATGCTTCGCAAAAGCTGCAATATACTCCGACAGGTTCCGGAAATGCAGAAACATCAGTACTGACTGCTTTTTCAAACTTAATATCCGCCGACTTGAATTGGTCGATCTCAAAGAAGACTCATGAGTCCCAGATAGACACGTTGGAATACACGGTGAATCAATATTACAGCGATCTGTTGAGAGCGCAGGAAAAATTGAAGGCTGGCCAATATGCTTTAAAGAACGCCGAACAACAGGTCAAGGTGGCAAGAATAAGCTGCCAATTTGGGTTAATCAGCAAAAGCGCTCTCGTGGCGTCTGAGGCTGCGCTGGAAAAAGCCCGGGCGAACATGGAAGAATATCAAAAGCAATTGGATGACTCATATCAAAAGTTTAATCAATATATCGGTCTCCAGGTCGATGCTAGACCTGTATTGACAGATACATTTGCCTATAAACCAATAGAAATAGAGAGCATTGACGCCGAAGTAGGCAGAGTGCTGGCGGAGAGCCCAAGTGTCTGGCTGGCTGACCGCAATGTTGATGTGGCAAAACAAACGCGCTACTACCAAACCCCCTACGATGTCGGCAAAATAGATGTACAGAAGGCTGAGCTAAGCGCCACGAAGACAAGAGATACAACTAAGCAGACGGTTAGAAGCCTCTACCTGAGTATTAGTCAAATGGAGGACCAGTATAATAACTTGTCCGCAACTGTAGAGACCTCTGAAGAAGATCTAAGAGTCTTAAAAGTAAAATATCAGATAGGTATGGCCACAGAGGCAGAAGTTATATCCGCGGAATCGAGTCTGGCACAGGCTAAACAGGCGCTTTTCGATCTGGTGTGCAGGCATGCGATTTCGAAATTAGCGTTTGAAAAACCCTGGGCATCTTCAGGTTCGTCATCTGCCCAAAGCAGCAGTTCAACTTCTTCTTAAGCGTCATAATCAGGCTAAAATGATAATGTTGTTAAGTGGTGCCGAACTTATGAAAATGATGTATTTATAATAAAAAGGTGGTATAATCCACCTTTTTATTATATTATAAAAGTGTATAATATTTATAGCCTGCAAAGATTACATATGCGAAAAAGTTGGAGGTGAAATGGTTGAGATTTTTATTAACCGCTGTCATTTTTGTTTTGGTTGTTTTAACGGGCGGCGCAATATGCCACGCTGAACAGTTGGATGGCATAATGAATAAGAATGTTGCTGTGTATACTGTAAACAGAGGTGATACTTCGCTGATATATGCGAATGATGGCGAAAATATTTATTTCTCGAAAGACGGCGGGAAGTTATGGTCAAAAATTGGTAGTTTTAACATGGTTAGATACTTTGCCGTTCTGTCTGACGGTAATCCTTATATTCTAAAAGACAGGTCGGACATGGATAACTTTGTATACCGGTACAACGGATATAAGTGGGAGAAGTATCTAGAATTGCCCAAACACAGCGAAATGTTCGCGTTTAACCCCGGCGGAAACACAATATTCTCGGGAGTTTTATACGGAACGTGGAAATTAATGTGGTCAACTAACCGGTGTTCTTCCTGGTCTTTGAACGAGGTGAACGGGGGTGCCGCGCTTGCGCAAAGAGGTGAAAGGACACTGTTCACTTCCGCCCCTGGGTCAAAAAAAGTGGCCGTGAGCGTGGATAACGGGGTGACCTGGACCTATTCAAATATGTTTAAAGATACTGTTGCAAAGATCATTCCGTCACCCAGATATGACAGCGACAAAGTAATCATAATCATCTTATCAAACGGGGAACTCTACCGGTCTTCGGATGGCGGGAAATCGTTCAGCGGGTTTACGCCGGGTGGTTACACTTCAGGTAAAGCTGTTGATTATTGTTTCGCTTATAGTTATGGAAATGCGGTTTACACCGTGTTTAAGGACCGGATCAAGATTTCAAACGATAACGGGGCATCGTGGGAAGAACTCCTCACAGGCCTTCAACCCGACGCGAATATAAACAATGTTGCTGAAATACCCGGAGGACTTCTGATAGCTACGGACAGAGGATTGTTCAAACTGAGCTCTGGCGTCGTGCCTGTAAAAGGGAGCGGTTTTGAGGCGAGCTTTTCAGACGGCGACGCTTTTTACAAGATTAACGGTGTGCAGTACAGTATGGATATCGGCTCATTCATTGAAAGTAACAGGCTATATGTTCCTGTTCGGTTTCTAGCCAATGCGCTGGGGCTAAGTGACGAAAATATTTACTGGGATAAAGACGACAACGAGATCGAAATGGTTAAAGACGGTGTTAAAGTCAGCTTGCAGGTTAATAACAATGAATTGCGTGTAAATAATACCACGACCAGCATGGATGTTGTGCCGGTTATAAAAAATGACCGGGTAATGCTGCCGGCCAGGTGGGACCCACCTTTTACGTCGTTGAGAACACAGTTTATGTCACCATTCGCAATCTCGATTCAATTGGCACGCTCCTCGACCTCATCGCCACCAGTGGTGCCAACAGCATCAATGGCATTTATTTTGACCTTTCCGATA
>MVQL01000013.1 GCA_002067205.1 Pelotomaculum sp. PtaB.Bin104 | reverse complement strand
TGAAACCGGCCGAACAAGCTCTTGTCACAACTGTTGTAAATGCGGGTGTCATGTCAGGTTATCCGGACGGAACTTTCCGGCCGCAGGAATCACTAACCCGGGCTGAAATGGCGGTGATTTTAAGTCGTTTGGTGGACCGGGGATGGGTGAAGATACCTGCCGGCCGTCGTCTTACAGGTTGGATTACCGGTGTTGAGAAGAAGAAAGATCGCCCGGAAATAACATTCACCGCTCTGTCTGGCGTGAACAAACTTCAAGTGTCTAATAACGTCCAGTGCTTCAGGACGGGGGAGGTGAAAACCCTGGAACAAGCAGTTAATTTTCGTTGCGAGGTAATCTTGGACCAACGCCGGCAGGTAAGCTGGATTGACCTTCTGGATCAAAAAGATGACGCTGCGGAAATGGAAAAAATCAGGGCATCGGTTAAGATGGTGGCGTTAGGTGAGGACAACTTAATGGTGGTTTGCGATATGAATGTAAATGATTTGATTTTGCCTCTGGCTTGGGATGCGGTTTTGACAGGGGATAAAGGTAATAAGGGTTTTAAATCTCTTAAGCAGGGTGATTTTGTCGACATTAAATTAGCCGAAGGTCAGGTTAAAGAGGTTACCCCTCTTGATGTTAAGACCACATCTGGTAAGGTCGATAAGATTGATGGTGTGCGCCTGTACTTAAAAGGAAGTTCTTCCGGAAATAAACCGGCATGGTTTAATCATTATGATTCTGCGCGGATACTTGATAAAGAAGGTGTCCAACTGGAGGAAGTAATGGCAGGCAATCAGGTAAAAATTACTTATTTGGACCCTTTCCCCGGTGAAATTGATGATGAGGTTGCGATTGAGATAAGAGTTATGAAATAGATAAAAAATAATAAGCCGGGCAAACAGCCCGGCCTTTTTCGCAGATGTTTTTATTGCATTCTATTTTTCTCCCTAACGGCTTTCCAGCCACAACGTTATTATCCGCTTGCCTGTCTCGGCATCCCAAGCGTCAAGCCGTTGTTTATATGAAGCAGCCTGCGCCTCCATCTGCCGCCGCTCTTCGGGGTCACTTACTGAACCGATCCGCGCCTGCAGGTCGCGGTATTGGACCTGCGTTTCGTTGTAACTAGAAGTAATATCGTTGCTCTCGTCCTTTCTATCAATTAATGATCCCAATCCGGCCAGTTCCGTGATTAACCCGGAAGCCAGATTAGAATCCACCGTCAACCTGAGGATAACGATTTTTTTACCGTTGTTTTGTTCAGGAAATACCTGAGTAACCGCCCCGGACCCGGCAGCCAGCGCCACCGCTTTGGTCCTGACCCCGGTCAAATCGTTGTCAGCAACTATTTTTAAGAATGTGCTGGTCACTTTCATCTCGCTGCTCAGCAGTGCGCGTGACCCAATGTCAGCTAAAACTGATATTCCATTATTAGTCTTACTTAAGGCGTCAGCTTTATTATCATCCGGCGCGCTTTCAGGTAAATTACCTGCCCCCGCAACAACCGGACTACTCACATCGGCGGACTTTTGAACGGAATCGTCCTTTTGATTCGAACCACTTCCGGTAGCGTCATTTAGCGCCTGTTCCCCGCTGTCATGGTTATCCGCAACTATCGTTACAGGTTCGTCGTGGCCGGTTATCTTCTCGACAACCGCTATTTTTAGCCCGTTGTTAATACCGGCTGAACTCCCGGCTATGAGCAAAATGGCTGCCGCAGCTGCAACCGCCTTCTGCCAGGCCGCCGGCAACCGCGGCAATATAGTACGTCGCTCGGCACGCAACCTGCCTATCACCAGCCCGCACAATTCCGGTGGCACCTGGATTTCTTCCCGGCCCATCTCCCGCAGTGCCCTGGATAGCCGTTGTTGCATCTCCATTTCCCGGGCGCACGTTGCGCAGACTGCCATATGTTCCGTTAGCGCTGTTTGCTCATCTTTCGATAGTGCCCCGTCCAGATGGGATGATATTAAATTCAATGCTTCACGGCAATCCATCTGCCGTCACCTTCTCCCCTCACTTGCGGTTAGGTATCCCAGCTCTTACGAGCCAATTCTGTCATCCTCCGCCGCATTACCTCACGCGCCCGGCTGAGGCGGGACTTTACCGTTCCCAGCGAACAGCCCAACATGCGCGATATTTCTTCATAATTGTATCCTTCTATTTCCCTCAGTACCAATACAGCTCTGTGTTCTTCTGAAAGCTCCATTAACGCCATCCTTACCAAACCACGGAACTCCTTATCCTCCAGCACTTGTTGCGGGTCACCGTCTGAGTCCGCCACCTCATGCCGCACTTCGCTGCCGTCCTCACCCTGGTACGGTTCGTCCAGGGAGAGCAATTTGTTCCCACCGTTCTTGCGGCGGTAATTCAGCCATACGTTCACGGTGATGCGATGCAGCCAGGTGCCGAAATCCGCTTCATTGCGAAAGCTCTCAATTGCACGAAAAGCTCTGATAAAAGCTTCCTGGGCGAGATCATGCGCGTCGTCGCTGCTGCCGGAAAGTTGCACGCAGAGCGCGTATACTCTGTTCTGGTGAATGCGCACCAACTCTTCGAAGGCGGAAAGGTCTTTCTCTTTGGCTCTCTTTACCAGTAACCATGTTTCATTCACGGGAAGTCCATCCTTATATAATACAGAAATACTCCCCGTTTAAGTATTAGACACATTCAGGCCGGAGAAAGTTCCAGTCACGGAGAGTCTATAAAAATAAATAGATTAAAGATATTTATAATATTATTAGATTTATGTTTTCATAATGAAATAAGAATTCTCGCAGTTATTATAAGGTGACGAGGATGCAGTGTCAATAAAGGCGTTCTGGGTAGTCAGTGAAGAAAAGCTGTTCAAATACATTTTATTCAAATGAAATTAAAATTAATTAATAAAGAAATGTTTTAGATTATTGTTTAATATTTTTATCCCTGCCATGGAACTTTTGGCGTTAACTGGCTGTCTAACTAATCAGGGAGCAACGGAGGAAAAGGAAGCTTGCCCGGCAGGATTTTGCCTGACTGTGTAGAATATGACTTAAATCCGTTGTTCAACTAGTTTGCGTGACGGTGAACAGAAGTATTAGCAGCATTTACACTCTATTCGCTGTAGCAATCTTCCATTAACAATATTTCCGCAAGGGGGGATGCCGGAGTTTTTCGGAAACGCAAGGGCTTCAGTCAGCATTAAAGCCCGAATCAATTAGGCAAGAAAAAATTATTTAGGAGGGAAATAAGTGAGGAAAAGAAACAAGAAGTTAGTATCTATACTGCTCACCCTGTCCCTGCTGGTGACGCTGCTGGTGCCCATGGTCGGTCCGGCAAGCGCGCAGAGCGTGAACGCGGTAAGCAGAGTGCTGGGCGTATCCGATAGTTATAATGGCACAGCATCGCAATTAACAATTAGGGAAAACAGTGATTTCCCAACTCAGTTTACAGCCGGACAGACTTTCAGGCTGACACTGACCCCGGGCGTCAAGTGGGATAACGCTTTCATTACAACAAAGACAATGAACGCGGTTCCCTTAGTCCTGAATACTGATTACTTTGTCAGGTCGGACAATACGGTTGAAATTACAATGCCCGCTTTGGGTTGCACAGCCGCTGTTGACATAATTACATTTGACCTTGGTATTGATGTAAACGGCACCAGCGGCGACATTAATGTCACTGTAGATCCGATCGACAGCACCGTCTTTGGCGGAACCTACACCTTCGCAGTGGTCAAGGGCGGAAAAACCTCCGCTGTGGCTGAAAGCGTTGAGAAGATCGGCAAGACCGGTGTAGGTGGTATAATAAGAATCGATGAGACCGCTGTGGATGCTATTGGTAACGGTGCAGAAACTGTAACCGTGAAGCTCCCCAGCAACTTCCAGTGGGATGCCGCCATGGCGGCCGGTGATATTACCCTGGCAGGCGGTTTTGTAGGAGCAGGTTCCGTGGCTCCGGCTATCGTTGCCGGTACAGGCGCTGGATTCCAGAGCTTGACATTCACGTTTACTCCTGCGACTGGCCCCCGTGCTTCTAGGGGTACAATTTACATTAACCCGAGAATCAAGGCGGAATCCGGCGCGGCTTTTGGTGATGTGGAAGTTTCAATCAGCAGCACTACCGATGTAGACGACGCTGACCTGGTAGTAGCCGAGTACGTCGACTGGAGCGTTAATTGCACAGTCAAGTCAGTCAAAGAACTGACATCCGGCAAGCTCGACGATACCACCACCGATGTAATTAAGATTGAAGAGAATGTTGCCGACACATTGATCAACGGTAGAGACCTTACTATTATTCTGCCGGATTGGGTAAAAGTAACCGGCCGTAGCAACTGGTCAGCTACAAACGAACTGGCACTTACAGCGGCGCCGACCGTGGCAGCTGGCGGAGCGATTGACGCAACATCTAACGAATTTGATATCACGATCGCGAACGGTGCCGGTTCCGAGGGTAAAATAGAGTTCAAACTCGACCTCAGTATCGAAGCCAACAAGACCGGGGATATCGAAGCCACGATCAAGGGTGCGGGCGTCAGTGAGACAAAGCTGGTTATAGCCAAAGCTGTGGCTCCGGTTTCAGCCAAGGTAGATGCGGTTAAAGAAGTTAAGCTGGGCGTGCAGTCCCAGGAGATAGCAGATATCTACATTACAGAAAACATTAAGGGAGCAATTGAAGCTACCCATGAAGCGATTACTGTAGGCACCCGTACTGGCTACCTCACACTTACCGCTCCTGCGGGTGTGAAGTTCGCAGCCCCGCCGAAGGCTGAAGTAACCGAAGGTAACCTAACCCTTAAGGATGATTCCAAGCTAACTACCGATGACACAGTGTTCTCGATTCCGATTGACTCCGACAGCACCAAGGCCAGCACGGTCAAGGTATCGGGCATTAAGCTGACCGTGGACCGGACCTATCCGGAAGGCGTACTCGCTCTTAAGGTCGGCGGCGTAGCTTTA
>MVQL01000012.1 GCA_002067205.1 Pelotomaculum sp. PtaB.Bin104 | reverse complement strand
CAATTGTTGGCATCATTAATAAATCTCTCAAGTCATTGATTAAGATTTTAGCTGTTCTCCGCACCAGTGAAGAACTATTTTCAATAAATGAAATACCAATGTCAGCCGCTTTCAGCGCTATCACATCATTAACGCCATCTCCCACCATCGCTACCTTATTACCCCTTTCTTTAAAACATCGAACAACAATTGCTTTTTGTGAAGGCATGAGGCGGGTATAAACCGATACATATTCACTTTGTCTGGCGATTTCCGACAGGGCCATTTTGCTGATATTTTTCCCTGTGAGATAAAAATTCCCATTCTTAATTCCCGCCAATTGACTGATTTTCACGGCATTTTCAGTCCTGTCTCCGGTTAAGACAGTGTTCCTTATGCCGAGTTTTTCCAGTTCATTCAATACTTCTATTGCTTCCATCCTCAAAGGATTTTCTAATGTAAGCAGGCATAAAAAGGTAAGTTTCCCCGCTGAATTCGCTGAATTCCGCTCTCTTTTAAAGGCTAAGGCCAGTGATATATTCCCATTTTTTGTGATATACTCCGTTTGTTGACGAATTAACAAAAGGAATTCAAAATCTACAGGTCTGTAATCACCAGAACGAGTGTAATAGCTGCCGCACATATTTACAATTACCTCCGGGTCTCCCTTGGCAAAATGAATGTTTTGCCCATTGCTTAAAAAGGTACTGCTCATATAGCGGTCATCAGAATTAAACGGCTTTTCACCGATTTTCTTATACGTTTTCCGCAGACCTTTTAGGTCGGCTCCTTTCCCGATAGCATAATTAATAAGAGCTTTGTCTATGGAATTTGCCTGGTTTATCTTTTCATCAATCGCCACATCATTACATAACGCACAGCTTAACCTGATTAGTTCAGGTAAAGGCCCTTCGGCTTTCCAGTTCTCCATATCAATCATTTCATTTTCAGCATATACATTCTTAACCCTGATTTCACGGGAAGTCAGCACACCCGTCTTATCAAAACAAAGCAAATTGATCTCATGGATATGCCACATAGCGCTTAAATCATCAATGATGATCTTTTTTTCCATCAGGCCTTTTTGTTCTTTACGGATAATCATATTGCGAAACAAGGCATCGCTTTGTAAAAGAAGTAAGATTATGGCTACGATTGCATATGCCAGGAAATCGCCGAGATGTCTGTCCGGCCTCAGTAAAGCACCTGTTATCGCTGGTAAAAGCGTTAACAGCAAAGCCAGATACTTTACCTTAAAAATCCTGATTTTTCGTTCTTTATTTGTACCGGTCCAAACCTGCTGTAATATTTTTTCATACTCGGTGTCCTCACCCACGGCCACAACAACCCCTTGGCTACTGCCCTTAACCACTTTGCTGCCCTTGTATAAACGCACTTCGGACAGCCCGTTGGTTTTCTTTGCGACGGGTAAAAGTTCACCCGTCAATTCAAACTCATCAACCTCCAGGTTATTAGCCTCAATAAGTTTAAGATCGGCAGGCACAATATCACCCACCTGCAACAGAACTTTATCGCCCTTGCGTAGTTTTTCCTCCGGAACCATAATGATTTTTCCGTTCTGCATGACCGCAACGGTATTACCTTGCAAGGGGTACCCTCCTTACCTATATCGAGTGTATAAATAGAATAAACAACCAAAAAATACTTAAAATAATAGGGCTATACAATTTAAACCAAATGAAAAAGGTGGTTATGATATGAAGTCTAAAATTGTCTCTGTAAAGGCACTGGAAATTCTTGATTCCCGGGGCAATCCAACCATCCGGGTAAAAGTAAACCTTGATATTGGCATCAGCGCCGCGGCTTCCGTTCCCTCTGTAAAAAACGTTATTCGGGCAAGGGCACTCTCAAGGCCGTATCCAATGTCAATGACGTTATTGGGCCTAAGCTGGCCGGAATGAATCCAACTGAACAAACAAAAATTGACAGGCTTATGATTGATCTTGATAGTACTGCCAATAAAAGCAATCTGGGGGCTAACGCCATACTGGGTGTATCGTTAGCCGTGGCCCGTGCCGCCGCAGCCTCGTTAGATCTGCCGCTTTATACTTACCTGGGCGGTCCTGGAGCAAGAGTGCTGCCTATCCCCATCGAAGCGGAGCTTGGGACTTCTGCGGTATTTGAAAATCCTTTGCAAATCAGATAAATATTTTGATTATCAATTACTCAACAGCTTGGTCGCTGACGACAACCAAGCCAATATCTCCTTTATAATCAGGATTATAACGTACCGTAAACTGCAAACCATTTTCTTTGGCTAATTTTTCATATTTCTCATATGCTTCATGTCTAACATCATCATGTACAATTATAGTCTTGGCCCTTGGGTCACAGGCAGCTTTTTCCACTTTCGGGAGAATATGAGGGTTATATACTTCCGGTTTTGTCAGCGAAGCCATGCATAATCCGGTCAATTCAGACCAGTGAATCCGGCCGTATTCGGCCGGCAAATCCGGAGTTATTCGGCCACCTCATGGGATGGTATTCAGTTTAGCACTATTAGCATAAATCTCCAATACCCGCAGCACAATTTTGTTCATCATGTTCATTGGGGCGACGCTTGGACGGACCACAGAGTGCGAGGCGATGAGCGTTGTGGACAAGCCTGTCCAAGACGGCATCGGCCACTGTACTGTCCTCAAATACAGCATGCCAGTCTGATACTGGAAGTTGTCCTGCGATGATCGTAGACTTAATTCCGCAGCGGTCTTCAACAACTTCAAGAAGATCTCGGCCCAGAACAGGATCGAGAACCGCCATGCCCCAGTCATCCAGGATGAGCAGATCTGTCTTTTTGATATCCAGCATGAGCTTGTTGTAGGAGCCATCACCGCGTCCAATAGCGAGGTCGGTCAGCAGGCGGTTGACACGATAGTATTTGACCTTGAAGCCTTGACGGCAGGCAGCGTTGCCAAAGGCACAGGCGAGCCAGGTTTTACCCGTGCCGGTCGCACCAGTAATGATAAGGTTTCTGTGTTCCGATATCCAGGAGCAGTCAGCCAAGCGAACAACATAGCCTCGATCAAGCTTACGCTGTGGGTCATAATCAATATCTTCTATGCAAGCCTCAGGTATGCGAAGGGCAGCGCCATGCAAAAGCTTTTTCACACGACTGTTCTGACGGGAGATCCACTCAGCATCGACCAGCATCCCAAAACGTTCCTCAAAACTCAGGGCAGTTGAGTCGGGGCTTGCCATCTGACGGCGGTATTCGTTAGCCAGAGCTGATAAGCGCATGTCATGGAGTTTTTGAGTAGTTTGGTTATTCAGCATTCAAATCACCTCCTCCCTCAAGCGTAATAAGCACGGCCGCGTAAATTTTGATGGATGGGTACGGTCTTGAAGGATGGGGAGAAGGGTTTTAGCAGGTCCTGCCCGTTTTTTAAGATATTAGTCACTGTAGAATACGAACAGGAATTCATCTCGCGGGCCTTGGCACAAGCGTTCTCCAGACGTTCTGCACTGTATTTCTTGGCTGCCTGCAAAATCCCCATGCAGGATTTGTAGGCTTGCTCCTCTATCTTCTGAGCAGTCAGCATTTTGTCAATTACGTAATATGTGTTTTCCCCGATATTTTTGGCCCAGGCCCGGTATCTGACTCCGTTATACTGCTTGGCATCCCAATACTTACGGTGGTGTTCCGGCATATGGGCCGGATCGGTTATGTATCTTGAACCCGAGTATCTGCGTATATGGGAGGCAATTCTTACACTGTTCGCATCGAAAACCTCTATGGTTGCCGCTGTGGCCCTGACAGTTACTTTCTTGCGATAATATGTATACGGCACTGAGTAGTAATAGCCCTCATACTCAACATGGTAATTGTCCGGGACCGTACGGAATTTCATATCGGCGGTCTCAAAACGCGGCATGTCCAGCGGGCGAAGGGCTGGGCGGTCTATCTCCTCGAAGACCGACAATCGCGTGCCAGGCCTTTTCTGAAATTGTCTTCGCACAAGCTCTTCCAGTCTTTTTCTAATAGCGCGGTTGAGTTCAGTAAAACTGAAGAAGATTTGGTTTCTGAGCCAACCCAAAAGCCATGTTCCCAGCCAACGTACACCTTCTTCAACCGGGGCTTTGTCCTGGGGTTCGCGTATCCTCGCCGGGATGACGGCTACCCCGTAATGCCTGGCAAGAGCCCAGTAGGCTGGGTTTAGCACAGGGTCGTAGTACTGGGGACGGCTGACCGCCGTTTTACAGTTGTCGGGCACCACGATACGGGGCAGTCCTCTGTAATGTTCGAAAGCGTTGGCATGAGCCGAAAGCCATTTATCCATCTTTTCGTCAGGAAAGGCTTCGACATATGGATAGCCGCTGCTTCCCAGCACACAGACGAAAAAGTGAGCATTGAAGACCTCGCCTGTCTCAGGGTTAACGACTATCTTAAGGGTATCGCCCATCCAGTCGACAAACATTTCCTTTCCTGCTGCGCGTTCCTGGTGCATGGTTACATTCTTGCCCGTGTTGTTCTTCCAACGATTGTACCGTTCACAGAATTGGCTGTACTCCAAGCCGCCCGGCTGCTGTGTCTTGTATTCTTCCCATAAAAATCGCAGATTCAGGTTAGGATGGCGTTGCAGTTCGCCGTGGATATGTTGATAGTCTGGCTCCGGCTTAATGATTTTCCGGGCTGTTGCGGCAGGATATACCCGCTTTTGCAGCTCTTCGGGCAGCATTGACATTGCCTCGGCGTAGGTTATACCTGCCTCACGACACCGCCGTTGTACCTCACCGACTGTCGACTTTGAACAGCCTGCGCTTTTACCTATATCGCGTTGTCCATATCCTTGTTCAGTCAGACGCAGTATCTCCAGTATTCTCACGGGTTCCTCACACCTCACTATTTCTCCTCCCTTACAATGGCCTATTACCATTGTAGCGGGGTTCCTTATGAGGTGGGAGAATAACCATTCTCAGCCTATCGTCTGGCCGAATCCGGCCGGAACGGGTGGTCGGATGTGACCGGATTCACTGGCCGAATGTCGCCGGAATCGGCGGCCGAGTGTGGCCGGATTATGCA
>MVQL01000011.1 GCA_002067205.1 Pelotomaculum sp. PtaB.Bin104 | reverse complement strand
TGCATACCTTTGATCGTGGCAGCCCTGTTTGCTTGCATGAATTACACCGGAATATACCTGCACAGGGTTTCCCTGGGGGCGCTAATTATTGCCCTGGGCTTGCTGGTGGACGACGCCATCATTTCAATAGAGATGATGCTTGTGAAGATGGAACAGGGTTGGGATAAAGCAAAAGCCGCCAGCTTTTCATTTGCCCAAACCGCTTTGCCGCGACTGGTCGGCGCTTTAGTTACCTGTGCGGGGTTCATGCCGGTCGGCTTTTCGGTTGGCGCCGCGTCGGAATTCGTGGGTAGTATTTTCTGGGTTGTCACGATCTCGCTGATGATTTCATGGGTGGTGGCGGGAACGGTCACTCCCTTGCTGGGGTGCCGTTTGATTCAGTTAAAGAAGACGGCTGGCGGCCAGCATGAGTTCACCCTGTACAACACCCGCTTTTACCGCCTGTTCAGGCGGGTCCTGGAAGGCGCGCTGCGGGCGCGCTGGCTGGTAATCGCCCTGGCGGTAGCGGCTTTCATTTTATCCATTCAGTTGATGAATTATATCCCCAAAGAATTTTTCCCTAATTCCACCCGCCCGGAATTGATTGTTGACATGCGTTTGCCGGAAGGGTCCTCTCTAAAAGCCACTGAGCAGGAAGCGGCCAAATTAGCTGAAAAGCTGAAGGATGATCCGCGCATTGTTAACTTTTCAAGCTATACCCGTACAAGCGCGCCGAGGTTTGTTCTCTCGGTTGCAGGCCTGCCTCAGGATAATGCCAATTACGCCCAGTTCGTAATATTGGCGAAAGACACTAAAGCAAGGGATGAACTGCGCCAGGATTTGGATGAACTGTTTGACCGGGAATTTGAAAACGTCCGGATGAAAACCAAGGTGCTTGCGCTGGGGCCAGGTTCCGCTTATCCGGTTATGCTCCGGGTTTCGGGCTATGATCGGGACAAGGTCCGGGAAATAGCCTCACAGGCCAGGGATGTTCTGGTTCAAAACCCCAATTTGCTTAATATTAATTTTAACTGGTTCGAAAAAACCAAAACCATGCGTCTGCATATCGACCAGGATAAAGCGCGCGCGCTTGGTATAGACAAGCAGAGCCTGGCTGTTGCCCTGCAATC
>MVQL01000010.1 GCA_002067205.1 Pelotomaculum sp. PtaB.Bin104 | reverse complement strand
GCTGAATTGTCAAAGGCAAATAAAATAATTCAAGAAATTCAACATTTTATAAGCACAGATAAACTTGACTTATGTTTACTTAGAATGCGTGATTTGAAAGAAATTATTATTCAGTCAAAGTGCTCTTCAGATTTGCATAAATTCACTACAACCTCTGAGTATAACGAAATAATTCAAAAACTTTCAGACGACTTAGCAAATATTAGTGATTTCATAAAAACAAAAAGGAAAATAAATCTATCTGTTATAAATAGAAATTTAGAAAATATTTCAACAATTATTTTGAGGTTTGAAAACAATTTAAAGTCCTATGGCTATGATAACAACTAAAGTTCTAAAGATAATTGAATTGCTAAGAAGTAAAACTGAGAGCAATCAAGCTATATGGAATAAGTCAAGTGGGATAGCGGGTTTCCAATTGATTACTCAGAATGGTTCTATAAGTATTGATAACTTCTATGATGAACATGAAAATGAAGAATTTATAAGTTTTAAAATATTTAATGACAATGGCGAGGTTATTGAAAGCTTCTATGTTGGTAGCGTTACAGATAAGGAAGAGTATAATATAATGTTCGATTTTTATAGCACAATAAGACGAAAGTATTTGAAAGTAGATGAAACTTTAGATTCATTTTTCAACGAATTAAGCAAAGACGGAGTTGTCGGAAAGGAAATTAAAAATAGCGAGATTGACGATTTAACATTTTAAAAAAAAACTGTGCCCAACAGGCAGTTCATTGCGGCTCAGCCTACCGCCTCATCCACAGGGTACTATGCATTACTTTGCGAGTTCTTTGATCAACAAGGGAACCACTTCGTACATATCTCCAACGACCCCATAATCCGCAGCCTTAAAGATGGGCGCTTTTTCATTGGTGTCTATCGCCACAATCGTCTGGGAATCCCGAATTCCGAAAACATGCTGTATCTGACCTGATACGCCCATGGATATATAGAGCTTAGGCTTTATAATGGCTCCCGAGATGCCAATGTAGCTCTCCACCGGCAGCCAGTGCCTTTCTTCCGCTATGCCTCTGGTGCAGCCGATTTCGGCTCCGATGGCTTCCGCCAGATCTCTGGCCATCTGCAGGTCTCCTTCTTTATCCATGGCCATGCCCACACACACCACTTTTTCAGCCGTTTGCAGGTCGGCTCCCTGCTTTACTATGGGCGCAGTCTCTATCAGGCTCACGCGATTGTCCGCCGGGATACTGATTTCTTCGATCTCCGCCGAACCGCTGACGGCCTCAAATTTCCCCGCCGATACGGTCACGACGCATAATCCCTCCAGCACTTCACTCTGCACCACTGCGCCGCCGTACATCATCCTTTCGGTCAACAGCTTCCCGCCAATATAGTTTAGTGCGGATACGTCGCTGACCATGGCGCAATCCAGATAACCGGCCACCCGGGCGGCCAGATCTCTCCCCCGTACGGTAGCGCCCGCGATGAACATCTCGGCGCCTTCTTTGACGAGCAGGTCCGCTATGGCTTTTCCATAGTTTTCTGCCAGGGGGCTGTCCCCTTTAAGGACGTAAACCTTGCTGGCTCCAATATCCTTGAGCTCTTCCGCCGCTTTCTCATCAAAGGTTAGGACAATGGCTTCTTTTCCCGTCCCCTTGGCAAAGCCGGCCAGTTCCGCCGCTAGATCTTTCTTATCACTGTAGATATAGATCCCCGCCATTATAGAACACCTTCCTTCCTTAAAGCCGCTGCCAGTTCTTTGACCCGGTCAGCCGCCTCACCTGTGCTGAAGATGATGTTCTTGCGGTTCATCATATAACCCTGGAATCCATCTACTATCGCTTTCGGAGTGAAGTCTATTCCCAGCTCCCCCGCTTTAATTTCAGTGACCGGTTTCTTACCCGCTGCTAAACATGATTTAAGCCCCGGTATAGGAGCATCAGTGATTTCAGGCAGCACCGCCACCACGGCGGGAAGTTCAATTTTTACAGTCTGCTGGCAGTCTTCTAGTTTGCGGATTGCAGTTAAGGTATTGCCTGAGATTTCTATTTTGCTTACTGATGTAATCACTGGCCAGTCAAGTGCCGCGCCGATTCGAGGGGCGGTCTGGCGGGCAAAGGTATCGCTGGCGCCTTCGGCGCAGACAACCAGCTTAACGTTTTCGATTCTTTTTATTGCAGTTGCCAGCGCTTTGGCGGTTACCGCCCCGTCCGCCCGGGCTGCCTCCTCGGCATTGACATAGTAAGCTTCTTCGGGGCCTCTGGATAAGGCGTCTTTTAACGACTGCTTGGCCTTGGCTGTGCCAAACGTCAGCGCCACAGCTTGTCCACCCAAATCAGCAGCAGCTTGCACGGCTGCTTCTATAGCGTTGCGGTCATAATCGCTGATCTTGCCTTTGGCTTTGCCGATATCCACCGTCAGATCTGCATTGATCTTGATGTCTGCTTCATCTGCTACCCATTTGTAACACACCACTACTCTGAGCATTACTATCTACTCCTTTGTGTTTGTTGAAATAACTTATATTTTCCTCAGATAATCGTGTCAATGATATTCACCTTTTCCCGTTCTTTGATTAAATCGGGCTTAAAATTATATGCAATATCTGCCTACAGGATTATCCAAGTAGACAGGTCTTTCGAGATATTAATATTCTTCGACAGTTGGATCTGGCAACCCCATCAAGTAGGCAAGCCAGGAATAATGTGTGTCTGATGGCATATCGGCAATCGTGGTACCCATTGCGTCATCCATATATCGACAAATGCCTGTATCCTCCATATACCCTAATCCGCCATGCAGCTG
The DNA here is from genome assembly GCA_002067205.1 of Pelotomaculum sp. PtaB.Bin104. Taxonomy (GTDB): domain Bacteria; phylum Bacillota; class Desulfotomaculia; order Desulfotomaculales; family Pelotomaculaceae; genus MVQL01. The sequence continues at coordinate 14,437 of MVQL01000010.1, read as the reverse complement.
AATGCAATCTCTGGCTACATCTACAGCCATCTCGCAAACCCACGCTTTGGCCATATGAATCATTTTGCTAATCGGTCTATTTTCCTCGGCTAAACGGCATGTGTCATAGATTATTGCTCTACCTAATTCTATCAACGTAGCGTTTTTGGCTAACTTGTGGGCTATGGCCTGCATGGAAGCAAGGGGTTTAAAACGATTGGTTCTTAGTTTTGTAAATTCAATAGTCTTTTCCAGTACCCCTTCGGCAATACCCAAGGCAACAGCAGATTCCATTAGAAAAGACGCAACCAAATGCTCAGGATTAGGGTCAAAATCTACTACCATATCTTTCGAAACTCTGCAGTTTGAAAAAGTAACTGTGCCGCTATTTTGACCTGATAATCCCATTTTCTTTTCCACGTAACTGTTGTCCATACCCGGATTCCCTTTTTCTACCATCCATAACTTGAGTTGTCGATCCTCAGTATAACCAACTACGCAGCAAACAGTTGCAACACCATTATTCGATGCAAATAGCCTGGTTCCATTCAATATCCAGTCGTCACCATCTTTCCTGGCAAATACAGGCCACTCACTAAAGTTGGTAGCTCCAAGCGGATCTCCAGAGGCATATTCAACTAAAACTTCACCATCAAGAGCTTTCTCCAAATATTTTTCCTTCATAATTGGATTTAATATCAACTGCGTTAAGGTAGCCATCGAAACGATCAGGCACATACCAAATCCCGGAGATTCCTTGGACACTTCTTCACCTATTATGCATGCCTCGGTTAATCCAAGGCCCAACCCACCAAGTTCTTTCGGAACCAGAATACTTAAATAGCCCAGATCACCAGCACGCTTAACAAGATCCATGGGAATGTCATTCGCTCTGTGAATCTCCATAGCGCGGGGTTTAACCTCATTTTTTGTGAATTCAATGACCCCCTGCCTAATCAGCTCTTGTTCTTCGGTCAGAAATAATGACATTAAACATCCACCTTCCTTTTTTGAAATAGGCTTTGTTTAGATAAATTTTTTAAATAATTAAGATCACTGCACGATTATTGCATCATGGCAACCAGTCCACCATCCACAACAATAGAGGCTCCATCAATGTAAGTTCCATCCTCAGAGGATAGGTATACCACAAGATTTGCTATATCTGCTGGTTGGCCCATGCGCTTGACCGGAAGCATTTGCGCAACCTTTTCAAGATCAAACATGCCTGCCGGGGCTTTTTCAAAAATAGGTGTTTCGATAAAACCAGGCATGATGCAATTGCAGCGAAGGTAGGTCAGTGATTTCGCGGTGATTCTGCTGAATTTGATCAACCCTTCCTTTGCGATGCTATAAAGAAACTGTTTAGTATCCAAGTTTAATCCGGAAGCGGAGGAAATGTTGGCAATACTAGGGTTTTTACTTTTCTTTAGTAAATTGCAGCAGTAACGGGTTAAAAGCATAGGGGCGCGAAGTAAGATGTGAAAAATCTCGTCGAACTGCTCAGGTGTAACTGTCTCAATGGTTGGATAATTACCCAAACCTGCACTATTAACTAAAATATCCAGGGAACCGTTAAATTTTTCGTTTACAAACTCATATGCTTTCTTGATTTCTTCCGGATTATAGAGATCGCATTTGCAAAAAATGAAATTTTCACCTAGATTGTCCTGGCGCGTACTCTGACGGTCGAGATTAATAACAGTAGCGCCTTCTTCAATGAATGCCTTCGCAATACCCAATCCGATTCCAGAACTCGCACCGGTAACTAATGCTTTGTACCCATGTAATTTTGCCATTATTCCTTACCCCTTTCGATTTGTTTGACTCTATCGTTCCCTCTTACCTTTGTCCGCTTTCCTCTTCTTTTTTCCCCTTTTCGCCTTTATTGCAATACCTATGCTGAGTGCAATTGGGCCTATTTTTTTCAAATCCAGAGTTCCTCTACATTGTTTTTGGATGGCTTCTTAAGAAGGATACCCATCTATTCTTAGTTGTGGCAGGAACGGTCATTAAACTGTTTCTGCCACTGATTCATTTAATAAAATCTACGACCTTAACTTAAAGCCGGCGTCAACCTTCAACCCTGTTTTGTTAATGTAGGTATTCTCAACCATAAACACACAGGCTGATGCAATAACATCAGGCTCGCCAACTTTCTTGGGGAAAAGGTTGAAATCGATATCCTTGCTTATGTCAATAAACGGATTTTGTTCCGGACTTTCTGTTATTGCAGTACGAATATACCCTGGTAAAATACAATTACATCTAATACCATAGTCTGCGTAAGCACATGCGAGTATATCGGTTAAATGTACTAAACCAGCTTTAGCAGTGGCATATCCAGATATAAGTGAATTAGACGTAATCGCGGCCATCGACGCAATCTGAATAATAGCTCCCCTCTCGCCTAAGTCATTGGGCTTATTTTTTGTCATTTCGAATCCGGCCAGCCGGGCAACATCGTATGCGCCAATCAGATCAATATTTATTTCCTTAACGAAGGGTTCCAGGGGACCAGGTCCATCCTGCGTGACTACCGGATAGGTTCGAGTGTAACCGGCACAGTTTATTAAAATATCTATGCTTCCCCATTTCCCTTTGGCGGCAGCGATCGCTTTCTGCGATTCTTCGGTTGAAGTAACATCTGCCTTTATGAACAATCCTCTTTCTCCAAATTGGGCAACTACTTCTTTCCCCAGTTCTTCTTGAATGTCAGTGCCCAAAAGTTTAGCGCCTTTTTGGAAAAACATTTCTGCAGTAGCCCTTCCTATTCCAGAAGCAGCGCCGGTAACCCATACTACTTTATTTTTAATATCCATAATGTTAACCTCCAAAAATACGTCCATCCGAACACCGCTCCTATGCGGAGTCTTAACCGCCCTGATGAAGATGTCCTGCAATCAGCCTATATAACCTGCATCGCAAACCAGACCCGTTCTGTTGAAGAACCAATTATTGATAATATGAAGGCAAAATTCTCCAATAAGCTGGGGATCGCCCTCTTTTTTGGGGAAGGTTTGTCTGCTGACAAAAAGATCTCTAACCGGTTGCATCTTAGGGGTGTCCAGCAAGGGGGTTGTAAAAATACCGGGTTGAATCGCAACAATGCGGATGCCATGTGGACCCAATTCAACGCCAGCTTCTTTGACAAAGCCGAGTATGCCGGCTTTGGAGGCGGAGTAAGCATTGCTCATTCCAACCGCGATTTTGGCCGCTGCTCCGGAGCTTATCTGGATGACAACGCCCTTTTCCCCATGTTCGTTGGGTTCGTTCTTAATCATTTCCCAGGCTGCTAAACGAGTGGTGTCATAGGCAGCACAAAGATTAAGATCTATAACTGCTTTAAACTCATCTATGGGGCCAGGACCCTTTTCCGTAATAAGGGGGGACATACATCCCCTTCCGGCGGAATTGACTAAAACATCTATTCTTCCCCATTTTTTTATAACTGTTTCCACTGCAGACTGAAGTTCTGAGGTTACAGTATTGGATGCTTTCACGAATATAAAATTCCCGCCATATTGTTTGGCTAACTGTGAGCCTTTATCAGCCTGCAAGTCGGTAGCCATTACTTTGGCGCCCTCCCGCAACATAACTTCGACTATCGCTTTGCCTAATCCGGAAACACCGCCGGTAACCCATACGACTTTATCTTTGATGTCCATAAGATCGCTCCTTTCAGTTGCTATGCCAGAGTATATATTTGGCATTACCAGTTTAACCACTATATTTTAAGCAAAATGTTTAATATTCTATCTGGCCATCGCCATCCCCATCATAAAAGCCGCCCTATCAGTTAGGCTGTCATACTGTCCTCCGCCAATCATCCCTACTTTGGCATCACGCCATAGCTTTTCGACTCCGGTTTCTCTAACAACACCAATTCCTCCATGCAAGTCTATAGCTACACTGCAGACCCGCTCTGATGTCTTAAAACAATATGGCTTAAGCAACATAATTATCGGCATGTCAATTTCCCCGTTATCAATCATTGTTGATTGGTTGTAAACGAAGCCTTTCATTGCTTCAATATCCATTTTCATTTCACCGATTCTAGTACGCATAGTTTCGAAGTTCATGAGAAAGGATACTCCGGTTTTTACAACTCGGGCAGTAGTGTAGGCCAGTGTCTTATCAAAGGCTTTTTCGGCAATTCCTAATGCACATGCACCTGCTGATGTCATTTCATAGTAGAAAGCCTGCGGACATGCTGTATTGGCTTGATTAAAAGGCCCGATCAAGTTTTCCGCGGGGACTCTAACATTCTTGAAATAGAGTGTTCCAGTAGCACTTCCACGCCAACCTACTTTGTCTTCAATCTTCCCAACAGTAAAACCGGGGGTCCCTTTTTCAACCATAAAATGTGTATTGCCGGCTCCTGTAGCGCGGTCAAATTCCCCTGTTACGGCCTTTACAATGTAATAGTCAGCCGCCCCAATATTTGTGCAGAATACTTTGGTTCCATTAATTACATATTCATTTCCGTCTTTTGTGGCTGTACATGTCCATGTACTTGGGTCGGCATTGCCTGAAGGCTCAGTCATGCAATAAGCTACAATTTTCTCTCCACTGGCCAACGGGGTTAGCCACTTTTTCTTTTGTTCCACAGTTCCACCCACATCCAAAATCGGTAGAGCCAAAGCGGCATGGGCAATGAGACACATACCTAATGTTGCACATTCTTTGGAAATTTCTTCGACTACTATTGAAAAAGTCGTCAAATCAATACCGTTTCCGCCATATTCTTCCTGAACATTGATACTGGTAAAACCTAACTTCCCACAACGTTTAAACAAATTTATGGGGAATGTTTCATTTTTATCAATTTCTGCTGCTAACGGCCTGACTTCTTTTTCAGCAAATTCCCGAGCAATATTTCTGATTAATTCTCTATCTTCATTCATATAATGCGGCATGCTTAAACCTCCATATCTAATTAATTTATTCCCCTATAAATTCGGGGTTGCGCCCTTCTTTCTTTGAAGCAACGTATTCCTTAAAGTCGTGGCTAACTGCCCCGTGGGCTATATACTCTGCCTCTAGTTGTAAATAAGTGTCTAAAGAATATTCAGGCATGCGGTTGGAGATTTGTTTAATGGCATTGACTCCCACAGGGGACAAATCTGCAATATAGGCAGCTAATCCATATACTTCATCATAAATCTTCTCCGAAGGAACAACTTTAGCGACTATGCCTAGCTCAAATGCTTCTTGAGCGGTTATGATGTCTGGTCGAAGAGCAATATATTTTGCCTTCATTGTGCCGACCAGGCGTTGTAGAGACCACAATCCACCAGAGTCACAGGGCAGAGATGATTGCGCAAAGCATACCTCATTAAAGGAAGCTTTATCAGAAGCAATAATAATATCAGCCGAAAGAGTCAGTCCACATCCACCACCTATAGCAAGACCGTCTACAGCTGCAATAATTGGCTTAGAACACCGATACATCATGCGAACAATATCTCCTATATTGTGCATAATTTTACGTCCCGTAGCGACACTGGTCATCATAACCGGGGCTATCATAAGAGCCAAATCACCAGTTCCAATAAATACATCTCCTTCGGCTCTCATGACGATAACCCGTACCTCTTTATCGTTAGCCGCTTCCTGCATAGCACTGCCGAATTCATCCACAAACTGTTCGTTCATCATGTTCTTATTTTGAGGGCAAACAAAATTAATGGTGGCAATTCTGTCTTTCTTGTCTAAAGTTACTACCTGCTCAAAATGTTTAACATAGCCCATTTTTCAGACCGCCTTTCACTAGCAATATGGCATAGCATAGACCATTAGAAACACCCCCGGATTCTGAATTTATACCTCCTTTCGTTATGTTAGGCGTACGTACTGTTTAAGAATGTGCAATTACTATGCCAACGAATGAGCATCAATAAGATCGAAGATAATTGGGCCTTTTCACAAATACACATACTAGAGATAAAGTTCAATATCTGAGCAAAATGTATTAGCACTGTATCAACACTTTATGAATGAAAAGTTAACTTCCGGCAGAAGAAAAAGCCAGCGATGCAAAAGAAAAGCCGGCAGCACTGAAAAATAGGCAAAGATTGATTAATCAACTGGGTAAAAACATGGTAAAATAAGGTATGTGCAGTGGCGCTCATCAAAAAAAGAGCATGCGGCAGCCGCCGGGCGGAAGATGTTGTGCAAGAGTAAATTCCGTCCGTCTTGAAAAAGCATAGATCAGACCTGCCCGACGCAAGAATTAGATTTGGTGTTCATTAAGAACGGGTCATTTTGCGAATAATAAGCCAGATGTACTCTTTATCCCAAACATACGGAGGCTCCGGTGCAGGCTCTTCAGCAAAGAGGCAAAGCAACTTGTCGGCTTGTTCGTCCGTCAGTTTGGCACAGAAGAAGTTTGTGCGCCTAAGCTGATCCAGTAGTTTTTTAGTCAGTATCATGATGCGTTACCTCCCTGCGGGTAGATGTTTAAGCAGCCTTGGCTTTAGGAGGACGTCATCGTGAGGGATACGCTTTGATCCGACAAACCGCAACAATGAACAGGGCAGAAGCAAAGAAGCCAGCTCGAATGGGGTGCGACCATTCAGGCTGGCTCTTGCTATACTGTTGATATGATTCATCATTAAAATGACGTCGCTACGCGTGAGGGATTCAAAAGAGCGTCCTTTAGGGATGATGTAGCGGATAAACTCGTGGTTTTTCTCCAGACGCCCCTTCTGCCAAGAAGCCATCGGATCGCAATAAAACAATCTGCTTCGAGACTTACCAGCTAGGTTCTTCTCAAGGAGAGCAGGATTCTTAAACTCGGAACCATTATCGGTTAGAATAACCGGAAAGGTATCAAGCATGCCTCCTGTTCCAAGTCGTTGCTCCAAGGCGTTGAATACCTGGCAGACAGATTCCTGCGTATTGCGTTCCAGCAAGAAGAGCAGCATAAAGTTGCAGTTGCGAAAGAGCAGGGTGAGCAGTACCGGGCCGCCTCTGGTTCCCTCCACGGTATCCATTTCCACCACGTTGGTTTCCGGATGAGCCTCCATATACTTCTCAAAGTCCTTGTATGTCCTGTCAGCTCGGTAGGAAGGGATCGAACGCTCCAGCGGTTTACGTACTTTACGCGGCTTGTAGCGTACCTTGCGGGGAAGGTCAAGGTTTCCCGCCGAAAAGGCCCCCTGTTCGATGTAGTGATACAAAGTTCTTCTGGAACAGCCAAGCTGCTGGCCATGGGTGGCGAAGATATGCCCAAGGGGTTGTCCCTGCTTAAGCAGCGGTGAAATGATGCGATCCATATCGTCCAATTCCAGCGGTGTTTTATTGATCCCGCTACGTGATGAAGACAAAACTTCATGATAATTTTGGTTTGCGTACTGGGCACGATAATAATATTTCGTGTTCTGGCGGCAACTACGTATACCGCAGCCGTTGCATACATAGGGCGCACGTTCCAGTCGATGGCAGGAAGCGGCTTGATAATCTCCACAATGCCTCTGGCAACTCCGTTGCGTACACTTTCCGCAGAGTTTACCACAGTACCGATTGTTGCACATGCGGGTTTTGGTACAGGTATCTCGATGAATGCACAAAGCGGTAGTCCGTTGTTGAGACTTTTCAATACGATGTCGGCGGATCTCTTTCGATATGGTGGTCGGATCTTTGACAATGAATTTTGCAATGTCCTTAAAGCTTATCCGTCGTTCCAGTCCCTGCTCGATGTATATCCTATCCGAGAGCGTTAAAGTTGATGATTCCCTTTTGGTGCCGTTGCCATATGTTCCTCCTTCCCGCGCGGGCAGGCAACCACACCTATACTATCGGAACTTTGTGCAATATTAAATGCCACTTTTGCTAACTCACCGGAAGTTAACTTTTCATTTAAGGATCAACACTTTATTTATGAAGATGTTATACTTAAATTAAGAAAGTATAATGACCCTAAAAATTCAGATATAAAAATCGGGTATTTAAGCAATACTAAATGGTATAAAAAGGAGAATATGCATCTTACAGCCGAAGTTCTCCTAAAACTACTTGGAGAAGAAAAACCGGTATTCCCAATAGACAGCAAAGGCCGGGACACCGACATTATTTTCGTGGAACGGCTGTGTCGTTCTCTGAAATGCGAAGGGGTGTACCTGAAAGATTATCAAACGCCCAGGGAAGCAAATAGGGCTTGCCCGGTACTGAATTCTACAACTATCGTCGACGCCCCCAGTCTTTGAATTAACCCCCCCCCGGCCCCCTGTATTATGTTGAAACTACTGCCGAAACTAAACGACTTAAATGCTGGCCAGTCTTACGGACTTGACTACCAGGTGATGGTTCGGTAATGCTGAGTGAGTGGCTCCGAAAACAGGTGACGAAAGCCTACCAGTCAGGCAACATTAATTACCGTCAGAAGCCCCGGCCGTCAAGGCCTCGATAGAGCTTAGCCCGTTCTTTCCCTCGGGGGCTCACCAAAAACAGATGTTAAGCAACCACCATTTACCAGGTGATTGGAGGTTTAGTTGCTTAAAGACTATCGATTTGTGTCTTGACATTCTGGCTCACTTATAAGGGGTGGGGTATTGGAACTTTTCAGAAGAAGGGGTGTCTTCAGATGCAATCTTTAAAAGATATACACACTTATAAAGTCATTGAAGCTTGGCGTTTGTTCTCAGAACAGAATGTTGTTCTGGAGGGAGTTCTAAGGCCAGAAATAGAGCGTTCCTGGAAAAGAAGTAAAGCCATGGGGCTGAACCCATGGACCGCACCGTTACCCCCTATATCTTTTGAAGCAATAGACTGGCTTCTCAATGAGAATCGCGATTTACTAAAATTAGCCCAACCGATTATGCATTATATTTATGCTACAAGCAGTAAATTTTATTTAGATAATATAGTCTGTTTAATTTCAAAATCGGGTATTATCATTAATAAAATAAAGAACAATGATCCCTACCTTTCCGTTATTGGGAGGAGGACAGATGAAGAACATGTTGGTACAACCCCAGGTAGTGTCATCTTAAAAGAGGAAAAGCCGTATGCTGTAGGCGGATATGAAAACTATATGAATTACTTCCAAACCCTTTTCGGCGGAGGTTCACCTATTTTTAATTCTAGTGGAGAGATTATGGGTGTTTTGGGGCTATTTAACCCCTTTGGCAAAATTCCGGAACAACCCTTAGATATGATCATAACTGCTGCATCTATAATTGAAGATTCTCTAAGATCTGAAGATAGCAGCCGGTGTCATACAGATGAAAATAGCCCTGCTTTTACATCACTTCTAAACCAACCTTACCATAATGCTCTGCTTATAAACAGCGAAGGATATGTTGTCAACGCTAACGATCGGTGTGCTGAAATCTTTGACATACCATTCCGAAATATTGTAGGTAAACATTTTAAGGAGCTTAAAATTGATCTCAATCATCTCCTTACTACGGAACCCACCCCTGAAAACTTCGAAATTAGACTAAATGGTTACCCTATTCCTTGTGTATTAGATAATTGTTCAAAAGTAAAGGGGTTTAATAAAATTGAACATTATTTGTTATTATTTAGTGAAGATCTTGATAAAAGAGTATTGAAAAAGACTATAAATGTTCCAGTTGACATTAATACCTTAACCTTTAACGATATTATTGGTGTTTCTGATTCATTTGGCAATGTTTTACGTTTGGCTTATAAGGCTGCAGAAGTTACTGCACCGGTTCTTATTGAAGGTGAAAGCGGCACAGGCAAGGATCTGCTTGCTCATGCTATACACAACGCAAGTAAACGCACCGGCCAATTTATCGCCATAAATTGTGGAGCGATTCAACCGAGTCTACTGCAAAGCGAACTCTTTGGGTACGAAGAGGGCTCTTTTACAGGTGCTATTAAAGGAGGTAAACCGGGTAAATTTGAACTTGCAGAAGGAGGCACTCTATTCCTGGATGAACTTGGGGAGATGCCTTTGAATATGCAAGTTAATTTTCTTCGTGTGCTGCAGGATAACACTATCACGCGGGTGGGCGGAAGCAAATCAATAAAATATGATGTTCGGATAATTGCTGCCACTAATGTTTCCCTCAGGGAAGCAATATCTAACAGAACTTTTCGTAAAGACTTATATTATCGTTTAAACGTAATCAATATTAAAATACCTCCATTAAGGGAGCGCATTGAAGATATTGCACCGCTATCGACCTATTTGGTAAATAGCATATCTCAAAGAATGGGGATTGATAGAGTTATAATTACCCCTGAAGTACTTTCTATTTTTCAGCGATACCACTGGCCGGGCAATATACGGGAACTATCTAACGTTATTGAGAATGCACTAATATTTACGAATAATAACAAGATTACTCCTGCCCTTTTGCCTGACTCAATAATAGATGAGATAGATAAAAAGATAGTAGAAAACAAAATGGATAGATCAGAGAAAGAAGTGATTATTCAGACACTTACATTGCACAACGGCAATATTACCAAGGCTGCCAAGGATTTGGGTATTACTCGCAATACATTATATAGAAAAATAGACCGATTCCATATTAAGACTGAGGATTTCAATAATCGTTTCAGGTAAGAACAAACAACTTATCGCATGGAAATAGAGGGTCTGGCAACTTGGCAATAATCAGCCTTTCGCCTAAAAATTCGTAATGGCTTTAAGTCTGCATGCTGCTGATCTGCCTGGCTAAAAAGAATTCTCCCTGGGATTCTCAGCATGTCCTGGTGTTTTAGCCATTTCCGGTAATATTCATTTCCCAAACAAGTTAATATTGTCGCGTTACTCTCGTCATCAATAACCAGAACAATGGATATTCCTCTGCGGATGACTTCATAGCACTTGCCCGAAGCAGCAGGCCGTGATTCAATCCGCCTCCCCCGGAAAGCTATATCCCGCAGCAACTTTTCTATTATTTCATCTGAAGATCTAAAATCAAATAGCCGTTCCCTATATCTCTTAATCGCATGTTTACTTACATGTATATCCATTTCAATAAAGTCCTTATCAATTTTTTCTCTAAGATTTTTTCAGATTCGCTACCCTTTGGAGCACGATTAGTTTCCCTGCTACCAACTGGACAGTTTGAGCTAACACCAGTACTGCCAGCAGAAAACTCCCGAAGCTTCATAGGCTTACACTGCCCCGCCATGCAGATTTCTTCAACCTTCGGCAACTCGCCTACCCAACGGGTAATAGCCCAGCATATAATAGGCTTTATCAATGGCCCCATGTTTTAGATAGTTGCGTATCAGGCTGCTGGATACCACTTCACCCGCAACCGTTACTGGAGGGATAACTTGTGTTTCAAATCCGTATTTGTCGCTCAGGGTACGCAGCAATTCCGGCGTACCCGCACCCTGATGGCCAAATGAATAATTAAAGCCCACATAAACCTCGCTAACTTTAAAGCAGTCCAGGAGAATTCTCTGCACAAATTCCTCAGCGCTCCAACGAGCAATTTCCAGAGTAAAGGAATGATAGACCAGCAGGTCAAGACCCAGCTGTTCAAGAAGTTCCGCCTTCCGCTCTGTAGTCACCAGCATCCGGGGAGCCTTATCCGGTGTTAGAACCGAAGCAGGGTGGGGATCAAAGATGAAAGCCGCCGCAGTGCCGTTGATCATGCGTGCCCGTTCTACAACGGTTGAAAGAAGCTTTTTATGGCCGTAGTGTACGCCATCAAAGTTGCCCAAGGCTAATAAGAGAGGTTTTTCATTATAAATGTAATTTTTCGCTTCTCTGATTATCTGCATCGCCCACACTCCGCTTCTATCTGCTTATTCTAAAATAGTTCAAGCTTTCTTAGGCTTCTTCTTAAAGCGCCGTTTTAAGAGAATGAATGGGAGAGACAGCATATAGCTTATTACCGTCCAGGAACAGAGTAATCTAATCATGCGAAGCGTCTCTTCTGGATTAATATACATCGTACAAACCCAAGCCCCCATCAAAGACCCTTCGACAGTCATTTGATCCCCTTCTCTGCCCATTTTCTGCATGGTCATCATGGTGGCTCCTTCATCATTGATAATGTGTACATATTTTTTTTCTTCATCGCTCATAAAAAAATCTACCCTTTCCCTGTTAAAAGTATCAAAGACCGGCCCAACCCGTTTGCCTGGAGTTGAACCATAGACCGATAATGAATCATTAGCAAGAAATTTAGAGATAAGGGACAAAATGTCGTATACTGAATTACAGAACAAAATATTTACGAATAATGAAACCAGCAGCCCTTGCCCAATTAGTCTTGCTTGAGCTGCCGGTCTCATTGATTTTTTAAGTTGGAAGAGGAACTCGCTTACCAGCAGTTATTTAATTTTATGGTCTTTATAGAAACGTTTTACAGCATTAGTTCCTGCCAGGAAGTTAACTCCTGGGGAAGGATGATTCCCAGAGCCGCATAGATACATATTGGGAAGGAATGGCACCTGCCAGTTTGCCATCCCAATGAACGGACGCATATTGAAGAATTGGTTTAGCTGTATTTCTCCGTGACAGAAAGACCCGCCTGTGTTATTGAAGGTCTTTTCATAATCCGGCGGAGCGAAAATGCGATGATCTTCCATGACTTCACGAACATTGGGAGCATAGGTCTCAATGTTCGTAATGATATTCTGGAATACTTGTTCCTTAACCTCATTGACCTTATCGGCCGGAACATATTGCGGCCAAATAAGCGGGGCGTAGACAGTGGAACTGTACTGGCCTTCGGGAGCTAGAGAGTCGTCGAACAAACTTGGATTCATAATAGCCCAGTTAGTAAATTCTGAGGGCACCATACGCCCCATCTTAACACGGTCCCAGTTGTCTTCCATTACCTCAGGATTGCAGTACCGACGAACCGACCAGCCCTTTGCTCCTTCGTTCAAATATTCCAATCTGCCTTTAAACTTAAGCGGAGCGCTGAGTTTAAGGAAAGCCTGTATAAAATGACACCGAAAGTTGATGCTCTTGGCTCCGAGCGTAGCCCAGCCTGGCAGATTATCTTCACCAATGAGCCTGATAAACGTATTATATGGATCTAGGCTGCTGAATAAATACTTGCAGGTGATTTCCTCGCCGCTTTTCAGTTTAACTCCGACGGCTTTATCCTTTTCAGTAAGGATTTTGTCAATTTCAGAGTTCAGCTTAATGACCCCGCCGTGATCAGTAACATACTTGCCAATAGCGTCCATCATACTGCCAAAGGTGCCTTTAACGAGCTTGTAGCCAACGCCTTCATCATAACTCGCAGCGTGTCCTATGATATGCTGAGCCAAGGCCAAGTTGCTTCCAGGGGTCTTGGGGCCTCCCCAAAGACCGTCTATACATAGATTAGCAGTATACCCGCGTATCGCTTTGGCCTTCTCTTTATCCGGATAGAATCTATCTATTGTATCCTGAGCTATCCCATAGAAAAGATCGACCATCCGAACTTTAGCTTCCGGGCTGGGCATCATATTGATCATTTCATGTATAGATATGGCAGGGTTATTAAGAACGGGGCCTATGCCAGCCATCAAGGGAGCAAACCATTGATAAATAGCTTCTTCCGCATCCAGGGACTCCTGCCCCCACTCTTTTCTCATATACGCTTGATGATCTTCTAAACGGGCATACATTCTATACTCGGGCTCTTCGGGAGTCTGCCCAAAATTCACCGCGCCGTCGGGAGGAGTAAGCATCTTTACCCCATAACTATCCAGATCCAGGGTCTTCCACATTGCTTGAAGTTGACTATGGAACATCGCCCAAGCTCCGGTATTGTGCGTGAACCCAGGCCAAAAATGCGAAGCGCTGCAAAGCCCTCCGAGCCTATCAGCCTTTTCGAGTACCATAGTCTTAAGCCCGTCTCTTTGCATTAATGCCGCCGCACCTAATCCATTGTTGCCTCCGCCCAAGACCAATACATCACAATCTGCCATTCCAATTCCTCCTTGTATTTTTAATCGGTTGAACACTATCAACTGTATCATCAAGTTAAGAACTATACATGAACCCACGGGTACTATACCGGGTACTGTTTTGGGGATAGATATTTTGCAAGTAGCAGTACCGGCATCCCTTAATGCCCAAAAAGAGGATGGCTCTTTTACTCCTTAGGAGTGAGCGCCTTCACCAACTCATTCATGTCGCTTATATTTTCCAGGTCAGTACATAAATCAACAGAATCTCCGCTAGTTTGCCTGCAGGATCCTGGTCAGGCGTGATCGGATCCTACCTTCTCATTTTCATTCCTCCAATACAAAGCAATAACTAAGGAAAGAGTTTCAACACATCCCAGGATTAACGCTGGTTTTTTCCATAAGGACCATTCTCCATGAGGCGGACATCAGCCGATTCATTGACTGATACCCCCACCTGTTCGCCAGTCTCATCGTTAATAAGCTTTCCACCGCCTTCATAGAGCGCGAAGTTCTTCTCAGGATATTCCTGCCATTCAAGATTTGAAAAAGGTATTACCGAGTAGTTTTTCGATCCTTCAATTTCAATTGGGAACTCATACGACCA
>MVQL01000009.1 GCA_002067205.1 Pelotomaculum sp. PtaB.Bin104 | reverse complement strand
GGGTCAACATCCACCCAGGCGGAAACGGTTGTCCTGGCCGGAACGCAGAGCATTTCCGCAATTGAGCCCTGTTCCTTTTCAAGGTCCAGGTCAACCACCACTACTTTATATACAGAAGAAAAATTTTCGGCTGTTCTTGCCATATAAACTCCTGCCGTTGCTACAAAGGTGCTTTTCCCAACCCCACCGTCACGGCTGTAAGCCGCTGCCACCAACTTCGGCAGCGTGTGTCTCTCCCGTGAGGCGATATCCTCCAACGTCCGGACGATCTCCGCCCCTTCCACTCTTTCGGCTTTCTTGACACCCGTATTCATTGCGGACAGGCGGGAAGCCAGTTCTGATGTCGTTACGACCTCAACCCCGGAGGCGATGGCCTGGCGGTAAAGGCTGGGGGAATAATGGTCCTGGCTCACCACCAGCAAGATTAACAGGTCGCGGTACAGGTCGGCGGCGTTTGCCGCCAGCTCAAGATCTTTAACATCCCGGTACCCGAAAAGCCCGCCTGCCACACCCTCTCCAGCCAACTCGGAAAGGACCCGGGCGGGTGACTGGGCCACGATCTCTTCCATGCCGGCGTTTGTTATGTTGGTAGTTTCCATGCCGTAGAGTACGAGTTTCACTTAGCCACCCCTTTCACTGTCACAATAAAATCGGCTCCTTCCGAGCGCGCGTCCAGATAATTCTTCTTCTCTTCCGGAAGAACACCGATAACCACGGACTGTTTACCACCCTGGCTGTTACCCTGGCCGGACACATACAGAACGGGAGCTTCTCTGATTATGGAGTTCTGCTGCCCGCCTGATTCTTTTTTCCTTACACTGTCCACGTCGACCAGCACTCCAGCCTTGGCAACATAGCCTGCCGTAGTGTCAACCTTGTAGTCAAATCCCAGTAGCACCCTGCCGGGGAACCTGACCAGATCTTCAACAGGGTTTCCACTGACGCCGCTGCCGATCATTGAGGCGCGCAAGGGCGTGTTTTTCGGGATAAATCCTTTGGCGACCAGCCCGGCAGCATCCTTTGGATTACTGTAAACATCGCTGTTTATTCCGCCCTGCGGCTTCATCTCCAGAACCAGCTCGTCCTCGGTTATTTGGCGGCCTGCCTCAATATCTTCTTTTACCAGCACCGCCGGTCTTAAGCCAACTTTTTTACTGGTATAGGAATGGACGGAGTAAACAGCTAACAGGCCGAATATCACGGCAAGCCCGATGATTAACTTGTAATTCTTGAATAAGCTGTAATTTGTTCCACTCACCATCGTTTAACCTCCCAATCATCCTAAGATTCTTAATGCGGATGCCAGTTTCCCGACAGCCTGAGCCACCTGGGGACTCCTTGTGAGCGCGGGTTTGCAGTCGGCAAGCGCCCTGATGCAGCCGTTGGTGTC
>MVQL01000008.1 GCA_002067205.1 Pelotomaculum sp. PtaB.Bin104 | reverse complement strand
CATCGTCTCTCCGGATCTCGGGCGGGACCGGTTTAAAGAGTCCCTGATGCTTAAAAAACTTACCTTTGGGGTTGACTTAGATATATCACCGCGGCCTTATTCTGTTAAACAATATAAAAAGGCTCGACAGGGTGACTTTTTGTATGACGAGATCATTCAGAAAGGGAAGACCGTTTACGAAGAGTGAAATTTAACTGTCCCGCCGTGAAGTTGATAGTATGGTTAAAACAACAAAGAAAGTAAAAAACCAGGGTGAACTGGTTTTTTTTTTATGGCTCAAAGTAATGTACGGACTACTTTATTTTGAGATTTTTTTTTCATAATCATTTAAAGCATATTCGAGAAGCGATTTAATAGCTTCGCTTCGATTTTGAAGTTTTTCATTGTGCCAGTATGTTTCAATTCGGTCCAGAAAATCTTTCTTTAGATATAGTACAATCTGTTTAACATCCGGTCCTATGCGTTTTGTATTTTTTTCAACCATTGTTGAATATCCTTTCTCTTATTATGTTAATGGTATTGTATCACAGGTATTGTAAGTAATGCAAATTAATCATTGTAATAACATGATAACAATGATACAATACATACTAAATATACAATTAAAAAAGCAAAAGGAGGGAGCATGGGTTTATACAAAAAGAGAGGGATTGTACCTAACGCCTGGACAGCACAAGTGTACAATTCCTCTCCCGTGGCAAGGGTTCATAGAACCTCTGCCCCACCATTTTACCAAAAATGAGGTGGGATTGTCCAATGACACTAAAATATTCGGTGAAACGTTTGTATCGTGCTTTATTAACGTTAGCTGAGAAACGAAACATTGCGGTCTTTGAAATAAAATTTTCTTATTTTACTAGAGGTAAAGATAAAATTACAGGGCTTTATTGTTGCAGCGAAAACTTGATACTTATTGAACAGAACGTTTCGTTGAGTAAAAAAGTCTTTATTTTGGCACATGAATTGGGACATTATGTGCTTCATAGAGCTATTTTAAACACTACGTACTGGGCAGTAGCTTATTACTCAGATATTAATTTTCGAGACGAAAGAGAGTCGGAAGCCGATCGTTTTGCCCAAAAGTTGCTTGCCTTTTTAACGCGCATTTATGAAATATGAAGAGCCGGGGGAATAGCCCCGGTTCTTATCATAATTTCATTAAAAAGGAGAAGGTGATAGATTCCATGAAAACGGTAACAAGGGCCACTGCATTCAAGGAGATTCATGGTATGTCGGATGAAAATGGGCTCGTCACCGTTAGCGCTAGGGAACTTGCAGAAAAGCTGGGCTGTAGCCTCACCGTGGCCTGGAAGCGCCTGCAAGACGTTATCACTTCCGGTGCCCTGGCGGTGGAGAGAAGTGGCCACGGGAAAAGCCCGTCCACTTACAGGATTATGGTGAAGATGACGGAAAACGGGCCGGAGTTAGTTGAACCCGAAACGCACCAAAAAGATAGTTCCGAAAACGCTGCGGAGCAGTCAAGGCCGGGTGACGAGCAGCAGGCTGGTTTAATGCCTGTGGTTTTTGGGGGTTGCAAAGTACGGGTGTTAAACAAAAACGGCAGCTTATGGAATGGTGAAGAAGAGCCGTGGTTTGTAGCAACAGATGTCGCTGAAGCCATTGGGTATCAAAATCCTAAAAAAGATGCTTCACATATACTCACCAGAAACAAAGAAAGATTTGTGTGTTTTTGTTCGGTCGCCAATTTGGCGACTGAGGCAGGAAACAAAAAAATAAATATCATCAACGAGCGCGGCCTTTACATGTTCTTGATGTGTGCCCACACTAAGAAAGCTATCCAGTTTCAAATAGCAATAACTGAAATCTTGGAACAGTATCGAAAGGGTAAAATAATCTCTTATAGAGTATATCAGGAACTTCAAGAAAAGCACTTAAACCACGACAGAATGTTAACTGACCATGAGTGCAGATTGTTTGACGTTGAGTGGAAAATTACCCAACGTATTTGGATCGACCGCATTCAGCAAAGAGTCATCAGGCAGGCGGTGGCTAACAAGGTCAATATCATCTGTCAAGGGAGCGGTTTTTCGCGACAGAAATGCTACCGCATGGTTTATGGTGATTTGCGGAAACATTTCGAACTGGAAAGTTACCAGGAGATACCAGAATGTATGTTTGAGGAAGCAGTTCAATTTATAAAAGATTGGGAATTGGTAAAGGTAATTAAAATTAACAAAAATACCACATTTTAATCCTTATTGGGTCTAAATGTGGTAAAATATTCAACGAGAATACGAGCTGAGGACGGGCCTCACCTGCCGGGGGAGTTTTTCCAAAGGAGGTGAGGTGGTTGAAAACATCTGATGTAATTCAACTAATAATCGCCTTACTTCTTGGATTAACCCTGATAGTGTCAATAGTCAACCTAGCGCGGTAAGATGGTGATAGCCGGGTTGCTGACTACAACCCGGCTATCCTTCAAGCCCCTCGGTCAGATGAGGCACTAGCGCCGTTCCTCAGTAAGTATTCCCATTTAAAAAAGGGGTGATAACTCTTTAAATAAATAATATATCCCGACAATGGTATTGTCAAGAAATAGGAAATAGTATTTTAAGGAGGCGCATTTCAATGAGGAAATTTTTCGTGCTTGTAATATTACTAGCTGCGGCCGTTATTTTTATCCCATGGCTCCACCCTGCTGCAAAGGCGGATCAGGTAAATGTTTACCAGGATAACCAGTTGGTGAAGTCTGTAGTATTTAAGATTGGCGTTCAATATTACGTAGTGAACGGTCAAACGCC
>MVQL01000007.1 GCA_002067205.1 Pelotomaculum sp. PtaB.Bin104 | reverse complement strand
GTCCTGAAGTCGGAGTCGGTAAGGCGGTGGTGCAAATGGCAGTAGACACAGCCCTTCCCTCTCTTGAGGAATTGCGAGAGGTGCTTGCGGATGAATTAGGGCAGGAGCAGGAACAGGGATTCGCGGCGAGGTTAGCAGCGAGTATGCCTGCGCTGTTGGAACAGATGGAGGCGTTGGACACCAAAAAACGTCTAGCCTTCTTTAAAGATTTGATACTGCCGGAAGTTGCAATACTGGAGCCGCTTGAACGCGATAGCGTTATACACGAAGTATGGCGTTTGTTAAAGCCGGTAGGCGTGTCCAAGGATAATATAAAAAAAGAAGTGTCGGCCCGAATACCAAAAGACGAACAGTCAACGAGGAAATTTGAACAGGGAGACGCTCGTCTCCCTGTTGTTTATGACGAGTGGAAAAAATTGTTAGCGGAGACTCGCTATTGCATAGACGGTGGCGGGTTCTTATGCTATGAAAAACACCAGCAAGATGGCGATGTCGATCTTGTACGTGTTGCAAATTTTCTTGCGCGACCCGTAAAAGAAACCACACGGGACGATGGTGCAGAGATAGAAAAGTTTTTTATGGTTGAAGGTTTATTAAGTCCCGGCGTTCCACTTCCTGCATGTTCCATACCGGCAAAGGAATTTGCCGGTATGGGGTGGGTTGTGCCCTCATGGGGTTTGGGACCCAACTTAGAACCAGGTGCGGGTGCAAAGGACAGGCTCCGTCATGCGATACAATGCCTAAGTAACAATGTGGTAAGAGAGACCGTTTATGCTCACATAGGCTGGCGACGTATTAAAGGTGAGTGGGTGTACCTTCACGGAGGTGGAAGTATTGGTGGCGAAGGTATAATCGTGGATCTGTCAGCAGATAAATTGGAGCGGTACACGCTGCCGGAGATAGCTGACCCAGAGGCAATAAAATACAGTCTCAAGCTTTTAGACGTGGCACCCGCCGAAGTTGCTGTACCGATATTTGCCTTGACGTTTTTAGCACCTTTATGTGAACCGCTCCGAAAGGCCGGA
This sequence comes from Pelotomaculum sp. PtaB.Bin104, assembly GCA_002067205.1. Lineage (GTDB taxonomy): Bacteria > Bacillota > Desulfotomaculia > Desulfotomaculales > Pelotomaculaceae > MVQL01. Next base: position 1,633 of record MVQL01000007.1, on the reverse strand, counting down.
TGTGAGCCGGCCTTTGTCGTTTGGTTAGTTGGGGCAACGGGTGCTATGAAGAGCACTTTAGCGGGATTATTTATGTGTCACTTCGGGGAATTTACCGGTAAAAATCTGCCTGCGAGTTTTAGGGATACTGGCAACGCCATAGAGCGAAAGGGTTTTCTTGTAAAGGATAGTTTGCTGTGTATCGATGATTACCACCCAACATCGAATCAGTTAGAGGCTCGAAAGATGCAGCAGACGGCACAACAAATTCTAAGGCAGTATGGTGATCGTGTCGGTAGAGGTCGAATGCAGGCAAACACGAAGTTGAGGGCTTCTTTGATCCCACGGGGATTAGCGCTAATCACGGGCGAAGATACGCCAACTTCCGGGCAATCAACGGCAGCGCGTTTCCTGGGGGTTGAGTTAAAAAAAGGTGACGTGAATGTCGGTTTGTTAAACGATTTGCAAGCCAATGCCGGAAAATTGGCGCAAGCCATGTATGGCTATTTGCAGTGGCTGGCTCCTGAATTAGATAAGGTATCAGGGGATTTACGGGAGCGCTTCAACAAATATCGCTTAAAAGCTACAGCAGGAGAGCAGCATGCACGAATGCCGGAAGTAGTCGCCTGGTTGCATATAGGGCTGCTAGGGGGTTTGAATTATGCTAAAAGCGTAGGAGCGATTGATCGGGATACGTGGAAAACGCTGCTTGATGGCGGATGGAGAGTGTTGATGGAGCTCGCAGATAGGCAAGGGGCGCGGATCGCCGAGGAACGACCCACGATAAAATTCTTAAACATTTTGTCGGAACTGTTGACTTCGGGCAGCGCTTATGTTCAGGATGTGCGCGACCCAGTGCTAAAGAGCGAGATCGGCTTTATCGGCTGGAAAGATAATGATTGGCTTTATCTTCTGCCCGACAGCGTGTATAAAGCAGTTGTGCAGTTTTGCGCGGGTCAGGGCAGCATTTTTCCTGTCACGCCCAAAACTCTCTGGAAGCACCTGGAATCCGAAGGACTGATCTTTGTCTCAAGTGAAGGTGGGCGCGTGCAGCGTACAGTCAGAGAGACGATCGGAGGCCAGCGTCGACGAGTCTTAAAACTCCAGAAAGCGTCGCTGCAAAACTGAGCTTATATGTGAAAATTTTGAGGCCAATGAGGCCACAAGTCCGCCAAGTCTTGCGGCTGTAAGGCGGAGGGGTGGCCTCAAAACAAAAAAGATGCGGCCAATTTGCCAATTATGAGGCCAATTATGAGGCCAGTTTGCGGCCAGTAGAAAATTAGTTTTTTAAATTGTATTTAGTGGCCGCAAGTTGTGGCCGCAAAAATACGGAATTGGCCTCAAAAAAAATATTATACGGCCAGCTAGAACCCTTGCGACTGTAAGAATAAAGGGTTATTGGCCGCAAAGGCCGCAAGTTTTTTATATAAGAGGAAGAGTTTTTAAGCGGGAGGGCGACACATATGCTAAAACTGTTGGCCCGTTTCCAGGAAGAATCTAAAAAATACAGTGAGCAAGCACAACCTGTACTAGATACTAAAGAAGAAGAACAATTAATTCCTTCGGCTGCTACTGTTTGCGGCAACGTGATCCCATTGCACCGGATGCGCCCCGCCTGCCAGGACGCAGGCCATTGTCTGGGGCTGACGGGTGA
>MVQL01000006.1 GCA_002067205.1 Pelotomaculum sp. PtaB.Bin104 | reverse complement strand
ATACCGCCACCAGGTCCATATTGTTTGTTTTCAAAGATCGGTTTTTGCAGGTTCATTTATTATCACCCATATCGATAATGTAATGGTAATAAATACCATCCATTTTGATTATTGGGCGATTTTGAAAATGTCAAGTGGTTTTGAGTATTTTTCTGATTTTTTTTGGTACTAATTTACTGCAAGTGCATAACTACTGAATATTTCTTTTTTGTTATTTGGTCTTTGATAATTTTTCTTGCTCAATAAGTTCATAATAAGATTATCTATGCAGTTTGGCGTTAATGGCTTAAATTGCAGTATTGATAGGGGAGGTTCATGGATTATTTTATAATATAAATGTTCTCTGGAAGTCACTTCTCCATAAGGGAATTCTTTTGCGATCAATTCAAAAAGGATAACCCCTAAAGCGTAGTAATCAGACCTATAGTCAACATTCTTACTATCCATTACTTGCTCTGGAGACATGTAAACAGGGCTTCCTATTGTATCGCCTGTGCTTGTAATAGATGTGAAATCAATAAGTTTCGACAGGCCAAAATCCAATAATTTAATCTTTCCGTCATTTGTAATAAAAATATTCTGAGGCTTCAAATCTCTATGAACAATATTTCTCTTGTGAACAGCATCTAATCCTTCAATTATTTGTCTAAAAAGGCTATCTATATCTTCGAGCTTTAGCTCATTAGAAAACAAATATTCTTTTAAATCAACACCGTCAAGATACTCCATAACAACATATACATAAGATTGGCTGTTATCTTCGAAGATTCCTTCATCAATCATTTTTATCACATTTTCGTGATCGACGATTTTTAATGCTTGTATTTCTCTTGTAACTCGATTATCTTCTCCATGAGTTTTAAATTCGTTATAAACATAATCAAGGTTAAAAATTTTGATGGCGTATATGTTGCCTTCTTTTTCACACTTATATACAGTTCCAAACTGACCTTTACCTACAAAATCAAATATCCTGTTTTTGTCAACCGAAAAGTTTACCACTGTGATCATCAAAAAGTTTACCACCATGGGTAAAAAATTTGTCCATCTGACAAGGACATTATTTACTCCTGCGCTTTTGCAAACAGATAGTAGAGATGGATTTCGACCTGGTTTAAATCTACTTCATTAAGATACCGGATGCCGGAGCCTGAGCTTGTTCCCCTTTTTTAGAGGTTTCGCCTACCACTTAGTTCAAGCATGGTTGGCAACCGCGTTAGCGGCTTGGCCTTGACCGCCGTGGTAAAATACTGAACCGGGGCGGGCGAGATAATCTATGATACCGTCTACCGTCACCCTCGCCCGCCCCCTGCAGTCGATAAATCACGGCGAGTCAAGGCTTGCCAGCCATGTCGCTTTAGTTGTAAATAATGAGCGAATTTAGGCTGGAGGATTTAAACCACTTACGTATAGTTTTTAATTTAGTTTGTCACCCCCTCTTCCTGCCGTTTCATGGACTGGCGAAAGCGGTAGCTCTCACCATTCATAAGCAATATGTGGCAACGGTGGGTTAACCGGTCAAGCAGCGCATCAGTGAGCCGCTCTTCCCCGAAAATCGTAGACCATTGGGCAAATTCCAAATTTGAAGTGACTATGCAGCTGCCGCGCTCATACCTGGCCGCAATAAATCGGAAGAATAATTGTGCTCCTTCAGGTGTGTAGGGAACAAAGCCTACTTCG
>MVQL01000005.1 GCA_002067205.1 Pelotomaculum sp. PtaB.Bin104 | reverse complement strand
GGTTTGCCTGCCTTCACCCGTGCCGGGAGATTATACAATATGGGTAATAGGTGCGGGTGTGCGCCGGAATACTGTAAGCGGCAGCGCCATCGCCTTACAGGATTACGCCCTGGCCTTGGGCCAAGCCCCGGCCGAGGGTATGGTAGAGAACACTGACGGCCGGTTAATTAAAATGGTGGACGGTTCCAAGTTCAGCTTAAATAATCTGCCGGTGACAAACCTTGTTAACAACAACATTGCCCCGGCAGATGTTAGCCACCTTTTCCCCGGGGCGGAAGTTTACCGGACTCCTTACCGAGTTTACCTGGTAGCCCGCTTGTGGCGCGCCAAAGGAGTAAAGGCGCTCAAGACGGCGGAAGGGACTGTTTTTACAGAAATAAACCCGTCTACCAGGTTAGGAGGCTATAGTCTGCCCAGTGACGCCGGGGGGATCATGTTGAACAACCGGTCTGTCGCGCCGGGTGATCTACCGCCGGGAGTGGAGATCAGCGCGGTAGTCAACCCGGTGGACCAGAAAATTCGGCAGGTTTACGCAGCCTATAGCGATCGTGTAGGCATTGTTTTGGCACTACGCAATGAGGCCGGGCAAAGAGAAATTATTCTGGTGGGAAACGGGGGATCATACCGGCTCACCGGTGATGCTGTTTGTTCTTTTGAGGACACATATAGCGGCGTCGAGACGGCGGATATGCCCTTCGGGACCGGTGCCCTGGATGAACTGGAAGAAGCCCTGCCTGGCATGCCCGTGCGCCTGCACCTGGCGCCATCCAGCGGTGAGGTGCAATACCTGGCCGTTAAACGGTGGGTAGCACTCGGCACGGTGCGTGAAACTGTCGCTTCCAGCGGCGAGATCCGGATGGAGAACGGAACTTCCATACAGATCATTCCGGGGGCACCGGTAAAGAAGGACAGGGAAATCTCAGACTTCAATGTGATCAAGCCGGGAGACCATGTAACAGCCGTTCTCCTGCCGGATACCGGCAAGGCCATCGGCCTGGTGGCATACAGCAGCGTTCTTTACGGAAAGATAATTGATTTTACCAAAAAAGACAGGGAACTCTATCTTCTGGATAACAACGGCTGCTATCATTCATTTTTCCTGACTCCGGATGCCGTTATCTATCGCTGGGGGGTCAGGACGCCAGATGACGCTATAGCCGCGGGGCGCTTGGTCAGGGTCACAACCGACCCGGCCGGGAAGGAAGTATGGCGGCTGGATATCGGAGAAAATTTTTATGATAAGAGTACATTTACAGAATATAACGAATCTGAAGGCATTATCACCACCGGGGGAGGCCGAGAGTACCGTTCTTCCGGTTTAACGCGCTATTATAAAAACGGTTACCAGGTGTTACCGGAAGATCTCTTTCCGGGTGAACAGGTTGAATTGGAATATGCCACCGCCCCTTCGCCGACCGGAAGCGTGCTGGTTTCAGTTAATGCCCACTCAACCGTTTCGCCGCCACTTTTATTCGCTTCAGCCATCCCGCTTCAGGGCTGTTTGGCGGTGACCGGCAGGACCGGTGCCAATACCGTAGTTTACATATGGGGGCAAGGAGGCTTTAAACAAACGATTATCCCGGACGAATCGGGCAGGTTCAACTACTTCCTTAAGCAGGATAATAAAGAAGCATATAATTTAACCATCGTGGCCGTGGACCGGCGAACTGGAGGTGTCTCCGGTAAGAAGATAGACCTTCCTGACAGCGGAGGCAGCAGTGGAATCGGCGTTGTTCAAAAGGTTGTCTCCGGGGTACTGGAGCAGGTTACGTCTGACCAATCACCGGCAACTAAAGTAAGCAGTTTATCCAATGTGCCCTTGACACGGGTGGAGACTACTGTAGCCTTGGCGCGACTTTTAAACTGGCCGGAGGCCAGCGAATGGTCTCTGCTATTTACAGACATTGAAGATATTCCGATACCGTTTCGTCCTGCCGTGGCTGAAGCGCGAGCGCGTGGTATTATCAAGGGTTATCCGGATGGCAGTTTTCTTCCAATGAGCAACTTGACTCGCGCCGCTGCCGCGGTTGTCCTTGCAAATGTCCTGCAAGACGCCGGTATTGCAATAAAAAAGTCTTCTGAATTGACTTACGCTGATGCAGGTAATATACCCGCCTGGGCCGCCAAGGCTGTTGCCGAAACCACCGCTTTCGGCCTTTTTCGCGGCCGTACGGATGGAGCCTTTGCGCCGGACGATCCGGTCACAGCCGGGGAGATGATCATCCTGTTGGAAAGGCTTCTGGATGCCTGTCGGAGCCTAATCCAATGAATATTTACAATGGGAGTATTATTGTTGTTTAATTGCAATGCGTGTAATTAGTGTAAGGATGTGTTAGGTAAGAATGTGCCGTATAATTATCTCGTTTCTCTCGTTACTTTTGTTTTTTGCTGTTTCTGCGCCGCCCGCGGAATGCTTAGGCGAGTGGTCACCCCGTGTGATCTGGCAGGCGCCTGGTTTAGGTAAACTATCGTCCGAACTCCAGATTGGTCCTAACGGCCTGTTTTATGCGCTTTCAGGAGATAAGATGGCAGTAGTGGATGAGAATGGCAACAAACTATGGGAGACTGCCGGTTCGGGAGGCAATAAATCGGGGCGTCCGGTGTTTGACTCGCGCGGATCTATTTTTATCCCGGGTAATTCCTTGATCCAGGAGATAAAATTAAACGGAAGCAATGGATGGAACTTCACAGTTTGTCAGGATAACAGCAAATCAACGACACAGCTAACAACCGGCCCAGATGACCTGTTATACCTCCACCTGCCGTCAGCGTTATATGCTGTTGACACTGCTGGACATTACAAATGGATGGTTTTGCAGTGGGGTAGAGGAGATACCGACAGCACTCAGATTGAGGAAGGTTTGAATATCATGGCCAGTGCGGGTAACGATCATGCTGTTTTTGTTATTCTGGGTAAGAAAAAGGAAGGCTATTCCTTGATGGCGCTGAGTGGAGAGGGAAAGATCTACTGGCGCTGCTCTTTGGGTGAAATAAAGGGGGCCAATCTGGTCACTGGCAAGGACGGCAGGATATATGCCACTGTTAATCCCAAAAAAATCGACCGGTCAAATAAAGGAGCGGTTTACGCGTTCGACAGTGAAGGTGACGGCAGTCCTCTTTGGAGCCATCGCTTGGAGTGCGACGACCTGACGGCACCTACTCTTTCCGAACATGGCCTGCTATACTTCTGCGCAGGTGAAAGACTGTACGCTTTGAACCAAGATGACGGTACAGAAGCGTGGTATCAAATATTAACTAAGGCTATTTCCCGCCCGTCAGTGGATGAAAGCAGCCGGCGTGTTTATCTGGGAACGGAAGATAATCGCTTACTGGCGGTGAGTTCGCTAGGCCGGCTGGACTGGGAACTTACCCTTGACGGCAAGGTATCCATGCAGCCCCTGGTTGTACCCGGCGGATATCTTTATGTGGTGACGGACGCGGGGATCCTCTACAAGATTAAAGATGAACCGCCTTTGTCAGACGGAGGCTAAAGATGAGTTTAAAAAGAAAACGAAAGACTTTTTATTCCTTCTTGTATTTATTATTAATAATATTTGCGTGGTGTTGCTATTACCCGGCCTGGGCAGCGCAGGTTCAGGATGTTATTTTATTCGAAGATTTACATAACCACTGGGCACAGAGCAATATCTCACGTTTATCTGTCCTGGAGTTGGTTAAAGGGTATCCGGATCGTACTTATAAACCCGATCAACTGGTTAACCGGCTGGAAACTGTAGTGTTAATCATCCGGTCAGGCGGTTTTACCGCGGAGGCCGAGAAATCGACTAATGACAATAATTGGAAGAAAAATTCACGCTCCACGGGTAGTGTGGAAACAAAACAAACGCCTAAGGTGCCCTGGGGACAGTCCTATATCGACCTCGCAGTGGAAAAAGGGTTTCTTACACTGGATAACAATCCGGAGGGCTATGATTATGACGGGCCAGCCACCAGGCTTGAGGTGGCGGAACTTTTGGCGCGGGCCATGTATCTTGTGCCGCCCTCCCAGGGAACTGAATCAGCGAAGACTGAAAATAAATTATCGGCGGATAGCAGTTCAACTTCCATTAAGGCTTTTTCCGATCTAGACAAGCTGAAACCGGCCGAACAAGCTCTTGTCACAACTGTTGTAAATGCGGGTGTCATGTCAGGTTATCCGGACGGAACTT
>MVQL01000004.1 GCA_002067205.1 Pelotomaculum sp. PtaB.Bin104 | reverse complement strand
GGGAATCATAGACGCTATGTCTTACCTGGAGCTTGACCAGTGGTTAATCAGCCATTTTGCGTGGATAGAACATTACATGACGGATAACTTTTATCTTTTTATATTTTTACTGGCCTGCTCGATCACACTGATTGGAATAGTCGCTGACGAATACACGATAATAATTTTGTTTACCGCAATACTTTTTCCCATAGCGCAGACTAATGCCATAAGCCAGTGGGTCATCGGATTTATTATTCTTATTTTTGCCGGCTGGTGGCTTATTCCACAGCAAGATCCCGATTTTCTTGTTTTTTCGGAAGTAGTAAACAACAAGAAGCAAACTTTTAGCAAACCCGCGTTTCTGACGTTTAACGCTGTTACAGTGCTCATTAGACTGGCGGCTTTGTATGTTTCCATACCTTTCTGGAAATGGCTGGGACTCCTGTGAGATTCCTGAAGAGTGTGCCGCCAGTTGTTTTTATTTATCCAATATAAATAGCTCCTCAACGGTAGTGTTTAATAATTTCGCCAGTTTCATTGCTAACTCCAGGGTTGGATTATATTTTTGGTTTTCAATAGCGTTTATCGTCTGTCTCGTAACGCCAAGGATGGTTGCAAGATCCTCTTGTCTAAAGCCAAGCCTTTTTCTTAATTCTCTGATGTTATTCTTCATCTTTGCCAAGTTTCCATTTCAAGAATAGCTGAACCGTCCAATATATGACTTCTTGAGATGTCATTAAAATAAATGCTATCCCATTAAATGCGCCCATTTTTATCCAGTCATAACCTATCCACACTAGCAGGAAAAGAACGGAATAAACCCATGCTAATCTTATCGCTTTTAGGTTGATGCTCATTTCCATTTCATCCATTTTACGAAATCCTTTCAATAAGATCACTCTCTAATAATGTAAAATATATTTTACATTATTATCATAACGCAACAACTGAGAATGTCAGTAGTTTTTTACATTTTGTCTACAAAACACGAATCCAGTGGGCATGTGGACTTGAACCAGCATCAGCAGTCCATGAGGAAGGTTCTTACACTTCAATCTACCACTCCTGTATAAAATATGGTATTATCGCTAGAGAGACAGCTTTAATTATATGAAGCGTTACCTGAAAGAGGTGTTGAGTCTTGAGATTTAACGCTGATGTGGTACAGATGTAGTATTTATCCCAGTTCATAGAGGTTGACATCTAATAAATACGGCCATATAATAATGATTGAAGTTAATAAGGCAATGCCTTCAGGGACGGGTGCGATTCCGTACCGGCGGTGTGGCGTGATGCGCCGAGCCCGCGAACCCTAACAGGGTTGATCCGGTGAGAAGCCGGGGCCGACAGTAAAAGTCTGGATGGGAGAAGGTTTATAGACCTTTATGAGATATGTTATTTCAGAAGGTTGCTTACCTTTGCTTGATCAAAACCCTGAGGTTTATCGCTCGGGGTTTTTTAATTACTTTGCTTAATACTGGTGGGGTTTATGGACAGGCACTATATGAAAATGGCTCTGGAACTTGCTGCACGGGCGCGTGGCCGCACCAGCCCCAACCCGATGGTGGGGGCGGTGGTTGTCAAAGACAACCGGATAGTCGGGCAGGGCTACCATGCCCGGGCGGGTACACCGCACGCCGAGTTGCTGGCCCTGGCGGAGGCGGGAAATAAAGCCTGCGGCGCGACCCTGTATGTGACGCTGGAACCATGTTGCCACCACGGGCGCACCGGCCCCTGCACAGAGGCGGTGATTGCCGCCGGAGTGGCAAGAGTTTTCATTGCCATGCTTGATCCGAATCCTCTGGTGTCGGGTGGCGGAATCCGGCGACTCAAAGAAGCCGGGGTGGAAGTTGTTACCGGTATAATGGAAGAAGAAGCCCTAGAACTGAACGAAGTTTTTATCAAATATATCACTACCGGACTTCCTTTAGTGGTGGCCAAGGCGGCCATGAGCCTGGACGGGAAGATTGCCACACATACGGGGAAATCGAAATGGATTACCGGGCCGGAGGCGCGGGCTTACGGCCACCGTCTGAGAGACTGGCATGACGCTATTATGGTTGGCATCGGCACGGTCCGGGCCGACAACCCCTTCCTCACCACGCGGCTTGCCGCCGGGGAAGGACGTGATCCGGTGAGGATAATCCTGGA
>MVQL01000003.1 GCA_002067205.1 Pelotomaculum sp. PtaB.Bin104 | reverse complement strand
CAAAAGCTAATGTTTATGGAAAAGCAGGGCTGGCTCGCAGAAGGGGTGGATATAGATCCTGTTTCAGTTGATCAAGCCAGGGCAAAAGGTCTGCAAGTGCGCTCAGGAAGCCTTGAGGCCCAGAGTTATCCGGATAATTATTTTGATGCCGTTACCATGAGTCACCTCATTGAGCATGTTTATGATCCCCTGGCAGTTTTTCAAGAATGCCACCGCATCCTTAAGCCTGGGGGGCGTTTGGTGGTGGTTACTCCGAATAATGAAAGCTGGGGACATAAAATATATAAAACTAGTTGGCTTGCGTTGGATCCGCCGCGTCATTTGCATATTTTTTCGCTAATGTCACTAAATTCGCTCACGAAAAAAGCAGGTTTCCAAAAATTCAAGAGCTCAACCACAATTCGGGAAGCGAACGGGCTCTTTGTGGCCAGCAGAGCAATTCATAGCACAGGTAAATATTTATGGGGCAGTTCCATAACGTATCCTGTTCGTATTTGGGCACGGGGCATGCAGCTTGCAGAATGGGCCATTTTAAAGCTTAAGCCGGGTCTCGGTGAGGACATCGTGATGGTAGGAGAGAAATAATGGGCAAACAGCGCCTGTCCGTTGCCATGTGCACGTATAATTGCGTCGACTACTTAAAGGAACAGCTTGACAGCATTGCTTTGCAGACTCGCCCGCCGGATGAATTGGTTATTTGTGACGACCGCTCATTTGATGCCACGGTGGAGATAATTAAATTCTTTAAAGCCAAGGCTGCTTTTCCCGTTCGTTTTACTATTAATGAACAAAACCTGGGAACGACGAAGAATTTTGAGAAAGCCGTCAGCTTGTGTACAGGGGATATTATTGTTTTGTCCGACCAGGATGATGTTTGGCATCCGGAAAAGCTAATGCTTATCGAGGCAAAAATGTCAAGTTTGCCATATGCCGGCGTTGTTTTCACAGATGCTGATGTTGTTGATGAATGTTTGCGTCCAATGGGTTACCGGCTCTGGGAAGCGAAGAGGTTTAGCCCTGCGGAGCAAAAAAAGGTATCTCAGGGAAGGGCTTTCGAAGTATTGCTCAAGCATAATGTTGTGACAGGCGCAACGATGGCCTTCAGGGCAAAGTACAGGGAGTTGTTCCTGCCTATTCCTGCCAGCTGGCTGCATGACGCCTGGATAGCCCTGATCATTGCCGCTTATGCGGAATTGGCCATTATCCGCAAACCTCTGATTAAATACCGTCAGCATTTAAATCAACAACTTGGCGCAAATAAAAAAGGATTTTTTCAACAAATAGCCATGTCGCAGCAAACCGGCCCGAATACTTATTTTGCCCAAATCGACAGGTTTATGGCGGCCCAACGTCTATTGACAGAAAACTATTCTGCTCCCTGTAAAAAAGAAGTTTTATCAAAACTCGAAGCGAAGATGAGGCATTTATTAGTTCGCGGCAGTATCTCTAAGCAAAAAATGCGGCACGGGCTGATAGCCATAATCAAAGAATTAGCAACGTTGCGCTACCACCGGTATTCATATGGATGGAAAAGTGCGGCACGGGATCTTTATGCCTTTCTGTTCCTTTTCCACGGCAGTCCGCCCAGTGAACGATAGATCCTTGCGAAAGAGTAGCCGCTCATTGCCGCGGTTAACAGAAGCCCCAGCACCAATGGCATAATACCCGGGAAAATTCTGGCCCATGAAATGACTGCGGCGCATACCAGCAAGGCAATCAGGAGGGCCAGATTTGTTTTGCTCCAAAAAAAACTGTTTACGCGAAAAACGATTACCCATAGTAAAATGAAATAAAAAACGTGAGTCAGCAAATAAGCAATTCCAATAGCCTTTAGGTTCCATACCGGCAGACCAACCCAAATCAGCCCCAAATATATTAAATTCCAAGAAATTTCCGTAAGCAAAAAAAGTTGGCTGCGTCCCTGGGCCACTAGAATAAACCCCATTGTCCAACTGGCTACCTTAAACAGATCACCG
>MVQL01000002.1 GCA_002067205.1 Pelotomaculum sp. PtaB.Bin104 | reverse complement strand
AATTCTGTTTCATAACCCCAATCGCATCTTCCAATAGTATTGGTTCCTCCTGTCATCTCAGCTTGGGCTATTGTTTCAGCATGAAAAATGTGCGGGGCATTTGAGGATGGGTGATCCTCCATTTCCGCCGGTTTAATACCAGTGCTGTTTTTATAACCGTGATAATTTGCCCCATTATCTGTAAAATGTTCCATGTAAGCGGTTGGAACTATAGGATCGAGTGCTCCCTTTATTTTATCTTCTCTCGGAGAGAACTTTGAAGCTTTTTGATCAATAAAATATCCAGGTGTAACACCGGTGCCTATACCTGTTTTTGTTTTTTCTCTCCTTGCTTCATTACCCGTCCAAACAGTATCTTTACCAGTAGGTTCTTGTGATCTAACTGCCTGAACTAGTTTTATTTTCATATCAGGTGCACTTTGGTTAGGAGTAAAAGTAATTTTAGCTTTCATCCCAAACATATTATCAGAGGTAAGCCCATACATACCCGGATTTAAATCCGCCTCAAAAACCCCCAAAGAAATCTCATTTTGTTGAGATGTATACTTTTGAAATTGTACAGTTTTACTTGTTTGGACAGATTTTTTTTGCTGTATTGCAGACGGGTTGGAAGATGCAGTAGTAAATGCCCTATTACCCATAGTATCAGCCTCGTTTTCGAGCTGCAAATCATCGTTTACCGGCATTCCTGCTACCTGTGTGGTGGTCTGCACTCGTCCCTGTTTTTGCTGTACTACATGCCAACCTTCGTGTGGAAGATGTTTTTCCTGCCCGGGGGCAACATAGATATCGGTGCCCTGTGTGTAGGCCAGGGCGCCTACTTGTGCTGGTTTATCAGAGTTGCTGTGCACATGGACATCCGAGAGGTTGAGTCCGGAGAGTGTTTCAAGACCTGCTTTAAGATTATCCGGCATACCTGTATTGTTTTCGATGGTATGATCATGTTTCATCTGAATCTCATCTTCATCTTCAATTTCTGCGCGTTGAATCATGATGTTATCCTGCTTCATTTGAATCGCATCATCCGGCAGCATATCAATCTCATCTTCTTCGGATTCCACTCTTTGAAGTGGTGGACAGGCGGGCGGTTGCTGTAAATGATATTTTAGCAACTGTATAACTGCACTGTTGCCTATTGTTCTTTGGAGTTGTAGTATATTTTCTTGAGTTAGTGATAAGCCCGGGAGTAAGCCCCTTTGCTCAGAGTTATGCGTAGCCGTTTTTGTTTTATCCTGTCGTTCTAAGATGTCATGATTATTATTGGCTTTAGGTGTTTGAGTAAACATTGGCTCCTCCATGACAAGCATATTGAACAATTTGTCTAATTATGTCGAATCTCATAAAAACAACAACGACCACTGTATTCCAGCGGTCAATTGCTACACTATTAACATTTATT
>MVQL01000001.1 GCA_002067205.1 Pelotomaculum sp. PtaB.Bin104 | reverse complement strand
GCGGTGTCGGCCGGTAGGTCCACCGCTACCCGGCCCGGCGCCATGGTCGCCAGCCTCACGCTTAAGCCGCCCTTGCCTTCCGTCAAATTCGCGCTTCTAATAACAGAGTCTTCGAGTATTCCCACGATAACAGTCTTGCCGAGTATATCTTCCGGCTTGATTAAGGCGTCCTTGGGAAGTTTGGCTTTCGGGTACACGTCATACTTAACCGCGTCCGCTGTTATTGTCGTCCCTACGGGCAGTTTTGTGGCGGCGACTACTACCTTTTCGCTCGGCGTGTTTACTCTTACGTAGTAGTTGACCAACATGCCGGCGGCTATCGCCAGAGTAAGAGCAACAAATATGTGGGCATACTTTTTTAACCGTGTCTTAAGTGACATTTAATTTTAACCACCTCTTTTTCAGTTCCAGACAAATTCATCGTCCTGATTTCTTCTTATAGCTGTACTTAGCGCGTCGGCCGGATTGTTCCGCACCACCACCTTCGGCTTTATCCCCTCCGGCATGACCGGAGGGCAGCCGCGCAGGTCTATGCCTGTGACAATGTTCTTTTTCCCGTCCTGCAGGTTTCGCAGCCATAATTGTGATGCCTTAAGCTCTACCGGATCAGCGCCCGGTAAAATCACCAGGATCACTACCCTGCCCTGGTGGGCGGCTTTCATGGCCATGTCCATCTCCCCGCCCAAATCCATAACCGTATAGCCGGCGGTTTTACGTGCTTCTTTTAGGATGGCCCAGGTCTCGTTTTTACTCTCCGGTTCTAAGTCCTTGGCCGGATCAACGGCGTATATTGTGAGGTTATCTTTTTTTATCGGGCACTGGGAGCCGGGCACCCGCCAGTCCGACATCATCAATTCGTCTTCGGGTATATTCAGCCACATGGCCCCGGTGCTTTGTTTTGACGCGCCGATATAGGTTACTTCACTTCCTTCCACCTCGCTAAGTAACTTAACCGCTTGGGCGGCAAGCCTCCCGGCCAGCCCCGGCCGCCATGGCGACACTATTGCAAAAACCCCTCCCGGTACGATTGCGGTGGGGTTCTTGATATTTTCGTTGAATACTTCTACGGTTTCTTTTTCCTCAAGGGCTACTCCCTCATCGTAATTTTTTACTCTCGGTCGAATTTTCTTTTTTTCTTTCTCTTTTACCGCCTTCCCGGCTGTTTGCTTGAGAATTTGAGAGAGCTTGCCGGCACCGTTCTTTAGAATGCGTATTGTATCTGCTGTTTTTTCGGAAGTTGTATCTTTTTCTTGCTGGTCGTTTACCTCCCCGCCTTGACGAACCTCGCGGATGATGTTGTATATAAGAAAAACCAACTCATCCGTGGAAATAAAGCCACCAACAGGGCAGGAAATAATATGGGCGACACCGTTCGCTTTGAGACGGTCGCTTATTTCTATCCCCTCTTCATCAAGCTCGCCAAGTATGTAAATTACATACGGCACATTTTCTGCCGCCCATTCGGCCATCTTATCGGCTTCCGGTATTCCTCCCATTGAGCCTAGCCTGGATAGCACCACAATCCACGGGCGTTTTTCAACCACGCTGCTCTGGAATTCATCCAACGTGCTCACCTTACCGACAATGTTTAAGTCTTCACAAAAGGTGTTGCTAAACCAATTATTAATTTCTTCATTACCTAATCCGAGCAAGACCGTAGGTTTTTGATTAGATTTCAAAACACTTCTCTTTTTACCGATCAAAGTTTTGCCGGGTTTTTGACTGTCAGCATCGTTAAAGGCGCTTTCAATCTTATCGGTGATTTTTTTGCTATCGACCTCATTTCCTACAACCTCTTCTCCAGCGCTGATAACCGCCGAAAAACCCACTTTCAGGTTGCCAGTGTCGGGTGCCGCCTTTCCCCACGCCGCGCGCAGGTTTTCGACTACTCTCTCCGCCTCAGCGGGCGTAGTTTCAGGGAGAACCAAGACGAACTCGTCGCCGCCCCAGCGGACAGCTACATCGCACCCTTTTAAGTTTTCCACCAGCATTTTCCCGAAGGCGGCCAAAACCCGGTCGCCAGCCTCGTGGCCCAGGATGTCGTTAACCGGCTTGAAATTGTCCAGGTCGATAAAAACCACCGCATAATGTCCGCTGCAAGAAAACTGTTCTGTTAAATAGCGTCTGGTGTAGCATTCAGTAAGGGTATCCCGGTAAATTTCGTCGCCGTTCGTCGGTACGCTCAATTCTTGTGTTTCGGCGGTTTGCTGTATCTTCGTTTCCGGGCCAAGGTTGTCCAGCATCTCTCCCGAGGCAACCTCCCTGACATGACCGTTTTCCACGACCACACAGGACTCGTCCCCAGTCCCGTGGTTCTTGAACCACTGGGGTGGTCCGGAATTCCCCTGTGGCCGATCTCTATCTCCTGCCTCGCCTAAGATGGTGTCGTTCTGAACCTCACCCCTCTTCCTGACCCTCTCCAGCACGCCTCCTATATTCTTCTTCACCAACTTGCTGCTTAATGTCTTTGCAGCATTTAATATTGACCTTTTTTGTGGCTGGTCATCTTCGTCGGAAATAATATTGACCTCGTTTTTTTTTACTTCAACATCAGATTCAGTTACTGTGATCCTTTCCGAGTAATTTGAAAAATTTTTTTTTGTCTCGATTAGCTTCGGCAGTTCTTCAACTGAAAGGTTATCGACCCGGTGGATATCGTATATCCCGAGCTTGACTACGCTTTCCACAAGCGAATCGCTGGTCTTTTCAGAAAGGATTAGTTTTATTCTACTGTCAGGGCAGGAATTTCTTAACCTTTTGAGGTTCTTCAATAAAGCTTTCTCGTAATTTAGGCTGCCTTCTGTTATGCCTGTGACCAATGCCGTGCCAAGCACTACAAAAGTGTCTGGCTTTTCTGTCATACTTTCAGCAATAGTTACCGCGGCGTCCAGGGTTCTGTCGTAGCCGATTATTTCAAAATCGGACGCTAAGTAATTTGCGATCTGCTCGGAGTGGTTCCCGAACACTATGTATAGCTTCAAAATTGCCACCCCCTGTGAAAATTAAGTACGCGCGTACCATTTAGTTTTTAAGATAAGAAAAGAAACTCTCAATGCCGCCTAAAGCAACACCGACAATTTCCAGCGGGTGTCCCGTTAAAATAAGCATCAATATGGTCCCAAGTGCCATCGAAAGCCCCATTACCAATACCCTCTTTGTGATTCCTACAGCGTGCAGGATCAACCCAACCGCCACAGAAATGCCCGCAGCCATGATAAGATAAACTGCAAATGGATGAGAAATATTCTGACCTATTTTAATTGCACTCTCGCCTGTCTTATTAATAGCGTCAGCGACTTGTGACGGTGGGATTGGTTGAATATTTAATGACATTTCGATCGTCCTTTCGTTTTTGAAATACAAAAAGCCCACTGGATGATAGCAGTGGACTTTCATTTGACATCCTCCCCCGAATGAATTCGGAGGATTCCCTGGAAAGAAATTCTCTAAACTCATCCAAGGTTCCCCGGGAATTACGCACCCTTGCAGGTTCACGCCCGGTTCCGGTCAGGATTCGTCTCTGCCCGTACATTTCTGCCAAGCTTCATAGACTCACCCATTGGGCCGTGCCAACCGGCCCACCCCAGAAGGTTCAAAGGACCCCTTGCCCTCCACCCTTCCGGGCAGTTATCCTGTTACCGGATAACCAAGGGATTACGCGGCAAGACCGCTGATTGCCTGGGCAATGTTGTCTGCCCCGTTTACGTCGATGTGCTTCATCTTTTTGCACCGCGGGCACTTGAACCAGCGGCCTTTCGGCCTGCTTTTTACTACCTCACCACAACGGGAGCAGGTCAGAGTGGTTAAGTCGGAATTGACCAACTCTACCTCGATGCCAGCTAAGGCTACCTTATATTCGATGAATTTCCGAAGCTGGTAATAAGGCCAGTAGTGCAGGCCCCTGCCGTGGTCCCTGCGCTGCTCTTTTCGTTGTTGTTTAGTCCACCGGGCACCGGTCAGGTCCTCCAACCGGATCTTCGTTACTCCGTGAGCAATTGCGAAATTTACAAGCGCCCTGCTGATCTTGTGGTTTACATCGGTCACCCAGTGGTGCTCCTTGTCACCAAGCTTGACCAGAGCACGGTGCGCCCCGGCTTTTTGAAGCTTGTGCCGCAACTCTGCATAGTGCCTCCGGGTATAGGCCAGCTCTTTTCCGGAGAAGAAGAGGGTTTGACCGCTTACGGAAGCAACCAAAAGGTCGATCAGCCCCAGGTCTACCCCCATGACTTTTTCGCCCTGTTTTTCTTCTACCGAAATAGTTAGAGAAAGATGAACGTACCAATCCTTGCCGGATTTGACCAGCTTCGTGCTGCCCTGTTTGGCCCGGCCAGAGAGAAGCGTTTCCAGGTATTTTTCCTGGTAGGACTGAACCACGATGGGCACTCCGACCCTTTTCTCCAGCGTGGGAAAAGATGCTTTCCAGACGGCTCCGCCATCTTGGGAAAGTTCTTTCTCTACGCGAAAATTCTGGTAGCTGAACGAAGGCCAGAAACGCTTGAATTGTTTCACTTTTCCCTTCGATTTGATGTCACGAATAGCATGGCAGAGAACGCACGAAGGCAGCTTTTCTGAGATCTTTGCCGCGTCTTTGGATGTTTTGG